>JAGWVU010000108.1 GCA_018970725.1 Verrucomicrobiota bacterium | reverse complement strand
TTGTTGCATCACTGAGCGGGCGGTTCCACCGTGGCCGTGGTGCCGGAGGGTTGGATAATGATGGCCGCCAGCCGCGCCACGAGAGGGAAGGTGAGCTGGTCCGGGCCGAGCCGGAACACCCGCCAGCCGAGCAGGCCCGCCTCCAGATACTTCTCCAGGTCCGCGTTGAACCCGGCGGCGCGGTTGTGACGTCCCAGCACCCAGATGCCGCCCTCGATCTCAATGAGGCTTCGGCTGGGCAGGTGGGCGAAGTCGGCTCTCCAGCGTCGGCGAGGGTGGAAGCGGAACTCGGGTTCCAGAGGCGGCCCTCCCACCTCAGACCAGAGGCTGAGGAAACGGGCTTCGAGACGGGACGGAGGAACTGAATCGCGAAATCGCTGGCGGGCCATGCCGCTGCGGGGGCGTCAACCCGGACGCGCTCAGAGCAGTTCCGGCTGGGCGGGATCGGCCACAGTCGACTCGATTTCGTCCGCCACTGTGGTGGAGATCCGGCTGGTCACTTTCAGCTTTGCGGGCACGCCGTCATGCACGGTGACTTTGAAGCCGATGGCGAAGCGGCCGTCGTCATCGGCGGAGTCTTTGGCGGTCTTCCAGTGGGTGTCGAGGAGTTCGCGCAGATGATCGAGGGCTTGTTCTTTGAGGGCGGAATCGAGGGCGTTCATGGGATCGGTCAGAGTTCGTTGTAGATAGTGATGATTGGTTCCAGATCCCGCTTGAGGGCGGCGCGTTGTTCGGGCGTGGCGTGATCTCGCCAGCCTTTGTCGCGCATCCGCGCCCACCAGCCGACGAGGCGATTCACGAAGGGGATGTGGTTCTCGATGCCCTTGTCGTTGTCGGGCACGCTCACTTCCTCGCAGTCCAGGAGGCGACCGGCGGAGATGGACCGGCGCAGGCGGCGGGTGGAGACAGGTTTGCCTTCGGTCTGGTTGTCGGCCGCCAGCTTGAGCCAGCGTTGTTGCTCCGCGGCCGGGAGCTTGGCCACGATCTTGTGGTGTTCCCAGGACAGGTCCTTGTTCCGGGAAGCCGGGGGCACTTTACGGCTCACGTGGGCGTAGGTGTGGAGAGTGGCGCGGTCCAGGCCGGTGAGCTGGATGGCGGCCTCGTAATCCTCCGACCGCACCCGGGCTCCGGTTTGGCGGGCATCCTCCCGGCCGAAACGATCCTGGCCGTAGAGGAGCCAGTCGCCGATCACAAAGGCCACGCCCTTGGCCGCTTCGTTCAAGAGCGGAGCCAAGCTGCTCCACTCCTCGAAGGAGAGGTGGTCATGCACTTCGAGGCCGGTGCGGCTGATGGTGAATTTGCGGGTGTCGGTGAGGGCGATCATCGCGATGTGGAGCCTGTCAATCTTGGCCGCTGAGGTGGCGCATCCGGGCTTGGCGATAGCTCTGGCGAGCTTCAACCGAACGCATGGCGCGGCTGGGCTTGAGATTGAGGGCGCGGGTGAGTTCCACGCAGCGTTTCGAAACTGCCGCCCGGGTGACTCCGTGGCGCTTGGCGATGTCGGTCATGGAATCGCCGCAGTAGGCCAGGCCGGTGACCAAGGCGAGACACTCCAGGGAAAG
>JAGWVU010000040.1 GCA_018970725.1 Verrucomicrobiota bacterium | reverse complement strand
CCATTCATGTCCAGCTCCCTTGGAGCACTTTCCGATCAGCGGATGTGAAGATGATGATACCCCGCTTCCGCATTTGATGCATTTGTATTTTGTAGATGCCATTGTTTTGTGTTTGTTTGGTGTTTTCTGATTTTTTGCCCAACAGTATAATTCTCCCTCCGGTTGCCAATAACATGTTACTGGCAACACTGTGGAATTTGGGGGTGTTACCCCGCCCATTCGAGGGTGGGTTTGGGTATGGAGGGGATCATCGGAGGAGCTTGCAAGAAGGATGTACTCAGGGACGGGGGCTTGGCAAGGGTTTTTGCCCAGTGCTCCTGACATTCGGCATGGCCGATCCCGCGATTTGATAGGGTCAGGCAATTTGCACGTAACAACCGTGGCTTTCCCCGTTTGGTGTCAGGCAAAATGACCTGAGATCATTGTGAGTTCCTGATGTTCAGCGCGGATCGAGCCTGACACCAAAAACCCCTCGCTCGAAGACGTGCTTCACGCCATCGATCTGAAGCAGGATCGCGCCTTTTTTCAGCTCGATGACGACGTCGTGCCACTCGTTGAGCGCGAAGAGCGGGGTTGGGACGGCGAGTTTTTCCGTGTCCTTCTTGATCGTCAGCGTGGTGGCCTTTTCCGCGAAGCTGATGGTGTGGATGTGGTGGCCGAGATCGAGAAGGGGGAAGCCTTTTTGATAGGCCTTGGCGTCGTAGCGCACGCGCATCGCGCAGACGAAATGCTCCGGCACCTTTTTCAGCCAGATCACGGGTTTCAGGCCGGCGTGCGAGGGATCGTTGCTGGCTTTCTTTTTGGCCTGAAACTCCGGCGAGGACTCGCTGCCGTGCAAAATGCCGTCTTTGACGATCCAAGTGGTATTTTGACGCACCTCCCAAAAATCCGTGTTGATCGTTCCGGCGTCGAAGGTGTCCTCAAAGACGGGTTTGAGGCTCTTGAAGAGCTGCGGCTGATACTCCGCCTCCGCCGCATGAGCAGGCGTGGCGATGAAAAAGAGGGCGACGAGCGGCAGGAGTTTCATCGCGCGAATCAACAAACTCTAGACAGTCTTGCTGCACGATCAAGGCACGATTTGCGTCCTCTCCATGGGCTCGGGAACGACCCATCACCACCTTCCGCGCCGCTCGGCTCACCCCCGCGGCTCGCGGCGGAACTGCGTGGGACTCATGCCGGAGGCCTTGCGGAAGAAGTGGCTGAAATAAAACTCGCTGGAGAAATGGAGCCGCGCGGCGACCTCCTTCACCGTGAGTCGCGAATCGCCCAGAAGACGCCGGGCCTCGTCGAGGCGGGTGCGTTGCAGGAACTCGTGCAGCGTCTCCGAACGGGAGGCCTTGAGCAAATCCCGCAAGCGCGAATACCCCACCCCGGAGACCGCGGCCAGTTCCGCCGCCTGCCAGTCGCGATCCGGCTGCGCCAGCACCATTTCGAGCACCCGGCGCACCGCTTCGGGTTCCTTGGCCGCCGACGCCTGAAAAAGTCGCCGCGACTCGGCCAGATGCCCCAACACTTCGTCGATCGCCTGATGCACTTGCCACTCCCAATCCGCCGGTCGCTGCCGCACCATCCTCAGCAAGAGCCGTTGGGCCCGGAGCAGGGGGGCGAACGCGCGCTCCTCTGCAAAGGCAAACTCCACTTCATTTCCCAGCGCCTCCCGCCATGACTCGAGGGCCGGCCCATGAAAACGGAAGCCCGCCGTCTCAAGCCGCCGGCCATCGTCCGGAAGATAGCCGCGCGGCTTCCGCAGATCGACCAGCCAACCCCTCTTCCCCGGCGCGACGTCGTGCCGCACATCGCCGGTCACCAGGCACCCGGAACCGCGCACCACCCAGAAGAGGTGGAGCCCCGCCTTGTCCGCCCCTGCATGATGCTCAGGCTCGTCCCGCCAGACGGTGCCGACCGAACGGACGTGCCAGAGGAGGCGCCGCGCCTGAGGCGAGGGCTCGGCAAGGTGAAGACCTGACAACGAAACGGGCACGGAACGCTACTTCTTCGCAAGCGCAAAGCGGTGCGGCCCCGGCCGACAGGCCTCGTGCAATTTCGCGATCCAATCCGCGTGGTCTTTCGTCAGCTGGTCCCGGCTTTTCCAAGCCTCGAATGCAGTCCCCGCCCGCGCCCGGATGGTTTGGTTGGCGCTCGCGATTTGCGCGTTGAATTTGGCCTCCACCGCCACGGGATCGCTCACGTCCACTTTCGACTTCGACATCCCGTAAAGCGCCACGGCAATGGAGCGGAGTTGCAGGCCCACGGCGTGCCGCTGCTGGTTGATCTTCGTCGCCTCGGCCGACTGCCGATACTGCGGTGTCTTCTCGTTCTCCGCCAGATTCAAGCCGACCTCCAGGGCTTCGGCGGAATACTCCCCGACGACGGCTCCGTCGATCTTCAGCTCGTAATTCCCGGGTTCAAGTCCGCTCACGACAAGCCGCTCGTCGTTGAGCTCTTTTTGGAACCCGACCAGCGCCAGCGCGGGCTTCGCCTCGTCCGGCACGACGAAGGGCAGCGCCTTTTCCATGGACGTGAAATTCACCTTCGAGGGCCCCGCATCCACCTCGCTGATCGTGCAGTTCCCCGCCTTGGCAACCTTGCCCTGCCTGGCGTCGATGGCCATGGTCGCCACCTCGCCCGGCAAGCCCTGCGCACGGAGCAATGCATACCCCATCACGAAGTGTCCGACCGGGCCGGGATGGACGCGGTCCGCCGCGACGATGGTGAACGAAGGATCCTTCTTCTGCTCCCGCGTGTTGATCGCATTCATCACCCGGTCAAAGTCGGCCAGGCCGGTGTCATATTCCTTCGCCCAACCGCGCACTTTCTCCGCAAAGCGCCCCAGCGCGTCGTGCCCGCCGACGCTGATGTTCGGGCTCGCGGTCGGGAGCGTCGTTGCTTCGTCGTAAATCGAGGGCGTGATCAGGGTGACCCGCGCGCCGGATTTTTGCAGCACGCCGATGAGCTTCCGCATGTTTTCCTCGTAAGTCACCAGAGCCGCCTGGCGCCGCGCTTCGACTTCCGGCGTGACTGACGGGATTCCGCGATAGTCGGCATGGCTCACGTCGTTCATGCCCAGCATGATCGTCGCGGCGGTCGGCCGGTGACCGAGGATGTCGACGTTCAGCCGATACGCTTCGTCGGACATGATGCCGCTCGCCCGGTCCCCGCCGATCCCGCAATTCCACGTCGTCAGCCTGCGGTCCGGGAAGCGCGTCGCATAGTAAAGCGCGACGATGGAGTGATACGATCCCCCGTGGGTGATGCTATCGCCGACGAAGCAGACGGTGTCCCCGTTCTGAAACGGCCCAGCCATGCCGAAGTCTTCCGCCGCCGCGAGCGGAAGGGTGATGATGAGGGCAAGGACAAAGGATTGGAACCGCATGGAGGCCGATTGAACCCGAGTTGCCATGAAACTGCAAAGCATTTCCCCTTCCATCCCGGCCTGCCCGGAAGGGCTGCCTCCCTGACACCGTTACCCTGGTTGAGTGCGAGGCCCAGGCCTTCACCAAGGTGTTGCTCCGGGAAGGTTCCGGGATCAGGCCGCGTCCTCGCGCCGGAGAAGGCTTGGGGCGGAACGTCCGAGGACGACGTCCCGGTCCACGGTGATGCCGACGAGATCGTTGCGGCTCGGGGCCTCGAACATCACCTCGAGCATGAGCTTTTCAAAGATGGAACGGAGGGCCCGCGCTCCGGTGCCCCGCTTGAATGCGTCCTCGGCCATGGCTTCGAGGCCGTCCGGAGTCACGTGCAGGTCCACGCCGTCCATCGCGAGGAGCTTGCGATACTGCTTCAACATGGCGTTCTTCGGCTCCGTCAGGATGTGCACGAGTTGCTGGCGGTCGAGCGGTTGCAGCGCGGCGATGACCGGCAACCGGCCGATGAATTCCGGGATCAAGCCGAAGCCCAGCAGATCCTCCTGACTGGCTTGGGAGAGATCGACGGGCCGGTTGGCTTTGGAAGAAGCGTCGGAGGCGGAGCTGGAGAATCCGAGAACCTTTTTGCCGACCCTGCGCCCGATGATTTCCTCCATGCCGACGAAAGCGCCGCCACAGATGAAGAGGATTTTCTCGGTATTGACCTGGATGTATTCCTGCTGGGGATGCTTGCGCCCGCCCTGCGGGGGCACGTTGCAGATGGTGCCCTCGAGGATTTTGAGCAAGGCCTGCTGCACGCCTTCCCCCGAGACATCCCGGGTGATGCTGACGTTTTCCGTCTTGCGACCGATCTTGTCGATCTCATCGATGTAGATGATGCCGAGTTCGGCGCGCTTCACATCGTAATCGGCGGCCTGCAAGAGGCGGAGGATAATGTTCTCCACGTCTTCCCCGACGTAGCCCGCCTCCGTGAGCGTGGTGGCGTCCGCGATGCAGAAGGGCACGTTGAGGACGCGGGCCATGGTCTTGGCCAGAAGGGTCTTTCCGGAGCCGGTCGGGCCGATGAGCAGGATGTTGCTCTTCTCGATCTCCACGTCCTTGAACGGGCCGGAAGTGGCACCGGTCTGGTTGATCCGCTTGTAGTGGTTGTGCACGGCCACGGAAAGGACCTTCTTGGCGAAATCCTGGCCGATGACGTGCTGGTTGAGTTCGTTCCAGATCTCCCGCGGCTTGGGAACCGTCAACTCCGCATGGGAGCGGAGCGGGGTCTCCCCCAATTCCTTGTCGAGGATCCCCTTGCAGACGTTGATGCAGCTGTCACAGATGTAGACTCCCGGGCCGGCGATCAGTTTTCTCACCTCCGCGTGACTTTTGCCGCAGAAGGAACACATCGTCAGATTGGAGGGTCTCGCCATATGCAGGTTCAGCCGGATCTTGCAGAAGCTCCACTATACGATCCATAGGGCGGTGGCGCCACCCGGAATTGCCGAAAACGGCACGGACCGGGGAAGGACGGCTCCCGCCCCGGGCCAGCCGGAAACCGGTCAACCGACCTTGGCGCCCGTCTCTTGGGCGCGGTGGAGCACGGTGTCCACCAAACCGTAACGGCAGGCTTCCTCGGCGCTCATGTAATTGTCCCGGTCTGCGTCCTGGGACACTTGCTCGACCGTCTTGCCGGAATGCAGGGAGAGGATCTGGTTCAGCTTCCGCTTCAACCCATACATGAACTCCACGGTCCGCTCGACATCGCTGGCGGTTCCCTGGGCCCCGCCGGAGACTTGGTGGATCATCACGTGGGAGTTCGGCAGGGCAAAACGTTTGCCCTTGGTCCCGGCGCAGAGGAGCACCGCCCCCATGCTGGCGGCCATGCCGACGCAGTAGGTGTTCACGTCACAGGTCAGGAACTGCATCGTGTCGTAGATGGCCAGTCCGGCCGTCACCGAACCACCGGGAGAATTGATGTAGAGGTTGATATCCTTCTTGGGATCCTGCATCTGCAGATAGAGCATCTGCGCGATGAGGTAGTTCGCGATCGGGTCGTCCACCGGTTGCCCGAGGAAGATGATCCGATCTTTCATGAGGCGGGAAGCCAGATCGAATTGGACGACGTGCCCTCCCTCCTTCTCGTAAATGGTCACGTTCCGGGGAGAGCCGGACATGGCGTTGTCCACCCGGTCTTGCAGGTGGGAAGGCAACATCGGATTCGAGGTGAGAAGTTGATCTCGAGTGGTCATGGTGAAAATGTTCAGGCGTTTTGGTGAGCCGGATGGTCACAGGTGTGCGGGGCGCGATCCGACTCCGTGACGGTCGCATTGTCCCGGAGAAGGTCAAGGGTCTTGGCCCGCACGATGGTATCCACCACCGATCCGACCAAGTCCGCTTTCTTGAGGCGGTTGACGAATTTCTTCAACGACATGCCCGCCTTGTTGGCTTGGACGGCGCAGTATTGCAAGATTTCCCCTTCAGTCGCCTGCAAACCCTCTTTTTCGGCGATCTGCTGCAGGATGAAGCTGGTCTTGACGTTGACCTCCGCCTGGGTCTTGGCGTGACGAAGGATGTTTGCCCCCTGCTCCGCCAACTCGTCGTCGCTGGCTCCCTGCATGTGGCTGCGCCTCACGATCTGGTTCACCTGCCGTTGCACTTCCTCCTTCACCACCCGGTCCGGCAGCTCAAAATCCGTCTGGGAGTCGAGGTGCTCGAGGATTTGCGTCGTCAAGTCACTGCGACGCTCCTCCTCCTGACGAATCCGGATACGGTCCCGGATTCTGTCCTTCAAGGTGGCCAGGTCTCCTTCTTCCCCCAGCAGCTGGCCGGCGAGTTCATCCGTCCATTCGGGAAGGTGGCGTTCCTTGATCCCCACCAAAGTGACCGTGAAATGCAGCGTCTTGTCCCGCAGAGCCTCGATCGGGTGATCGGACGGCACCGGCCGATCGAAGGAACGGATTTCCCCGATCCCCTGCCCTTCCAGCTGGGAACCGAAGCCCGGCAGCACGATATCCTCCTGCAACGGCAACCAGGTTTCCTGAACCCAACTCAAATGTTTCGCCTCGGGCACCACGTCGCCGACCGGGGTCCCATCCAATTCCGTTTTGATGTCCACCAGCATGTGATCGCCCGTTCGCACCGGCCGATCGCTTACCTCGACCATCTCGGCCAAACTGAACCGGATGTGTTCCATCTCATGATCCACATCGTGATCGGTCACTTCGATCCGCGGCACTGTGACCGGGATGCCCCGGTATTCCGGAAGACCGACCTCCGGTTCCGTCTGAAATGTAGCCGAGAACGCGAACGAACCGTCGTCACGAAGCTCGACGTCCTCGACACCCGTCACCATGATCGCCGTGATCTTCTCCTTGGCGGTGCCCTCCCGGCAACCGAGGCGCACCAGCTGGTCGCGCAACTCTTCCTCGATCAACTTCTGGTAGCGTTTTTCGATGACTTCGACCGGCACTTTTCCCGGTCTGAATCCCGGAACGCGGGCCTCACCGGCCAATTTGGCGACGATCCTACGGCGCTCGGAACGCACCAATTCCGGCTCCAACTCGACGCGAATCCTGGCCTGGCACTCGGGTAATTTGTCAAGGTAAGTGATCATGCTCTTCTAAGCCTCCATCCGGCAAAACGCCCGGGTTGGCAGTCTAGGCCGCGCTTGCGGCAACCGCCAACACAAAATATCATCGGTCGCGCTCGGATTTGACCTTCTCCAACGCCGCCCGGTGCCGTTCCCAAGCCTCCCGGTCCGCGGTGTCCGCCTTGACGGCGGGGCTCGAGCCCGCGAATCCGGCACTCAAACTCTCCAACGCCTTGCGATGGCGCTTCCATGCCGTCTCCCTCTGCCGGTTCACTTCGATGTCGTAGTATTCCAGAAGGGTTCCCTTGGCCCGCTCCACGTTGGCGAAAGCGGCATTGTAGAGTACCATGCTGACGAGGAACTGCTCCTCCGCCTGCTGATTGCGATCCAAGGCATCGAGAATCAGTTGCAACTGGTATCCCATGGTCTGCCCTTCCACGTTGCTGTCCACGTCGAGACGCTCCTTGAGCCCCTTCACTTCCTCCCGGCTGGCCAGGACCGACTGATACCGCCCCTGCATCTCCCGGTAGGCGGTCATCAGCTCCCGGTAGGTGGTCACCGCATCCAGGAGCACCTGGTCGATCGTCGCCCGCAACTGGCTCACCTGCTGGCGGAGCTCATACTCCCGTTTCTTGAGCCGGGCCGTCTCGAGATTGCGCTCCAGGCTCTGCTCGTAGCCGACGCCCACGTTCCATCCCGTTCCGTGGGCGAACTGGTCGTTGAACGCGCCGCCAATCTGCCGGCTTCCGGCCAATCCGGCCATCCGGCTCTCCAAGGTCAGGTTCAGTTGGGGCTTGGAATCCTGGCGCTGCATGTCCCGGCGCAATCCCGCCGCCTGCAATTGGAAAAATCCTTCCGCCACTTCCGCCCGGTGATACAGGGCCGCCAGCGCCGTCTCCTTGACGTCGCTTTCCGGACGCGTCAGGACCGGACGGGTCAACGGGATGAACTCGCCGCCGCCGCCAATCGCAAAACCGGGATCGTTGACCAAGGCCCGGAGCCGCTCCTCCGCGTTCCGGATCGCCATCTCGGACCGGATCAACGCCGCCTGCCGTTGGGTCAGGGAACTGCGGGACCGGAGCAGCTCGCTGCGGGTCGCTTCCGCATCGACCCCCTGCCGTTGCTCCAACTGCTCGACGAATCCCTTGGTTTCCGCCACGAGGACCTGCTTCTGCAGAAAGGCGGCCCGCGCCAGATAGACATCCCAATACGCTTTGTTGACCTCGATGAGGTGCTCCTGCAAGGAGCGCAGATACTCCGCCGTCCCCATCCCGGCATCGAACTGTGCCACCTTGAGCCGGGCCCGGTTGTAGGCATACCCACCGCCGCGCATCAGCGGCTGCACGATGCTGAAGACCAACTCACTGCCGGCCTGCGGGTTGGGAAAGACGAAGCTCGAATTGGTGTCGAGCAGGTTCAGCCGGTTGGACAACGAGACTTCCGCTCCCGAACCGAGCTTCTTGCGCAACCCGTAATCCGCCTGCCCCAGATCCTCCAGCAAACGCCCCGTGAATCCCGTCGTCAACCGGCTCGGGGTCGGCTCGTCCACGTGCCCGCGTTCCACCTCCCCGAAGGCACGCCAGTCGAAATCCCCTTCCGCCTCCTGGATGGAGGTCTCCCGGATCAACGGCAGATCGCTGAAGACCTTGATCGCGTTGGAGTGGGTCAAGGCGTTCCCATAAACCTGCACCAAGTCCTGGCGCACCTTCCCCCCTTCACTCCAAAAGGGTTGGCGCACCCCCGCCGACCACGCCGCCTCGAAGTCGGGCCGGACCGGAGGCAAGGCACCCAACGAATCGAGCTGCAGGTCCGCTCCGGACATGTTCGCCACCTTGCCCTCATACTCCGAATAAATCCGGGAGATGGTCGACTCCACCTCCGCCTCCTCGCGCGTTTTGCGGAAGTCCCGAACCTCGGGCGCCGGAAAGCCGGACACCCCGCCCGCCGAGAGGGCGTTCTCCGCGGGCACGGCGGCGACTCCCTTTTTTTCCTGAGCCACTTCGGGAGCCCGGCGCCCGAACAGCTTGGCGAAGGGACGCGGCTTATCCTGCCCATGCACCGCGGCGCCCGACATCACGAGCACAAGCGCGACGCGGAGAACCAACGGAACAAAAATTTTGGTTACATTCATTATCAAGAAAACTTGATAGCTTGTCGGGCACGCTTGCCTGCGCGAGGACGGGTAGCCATTCCCATTCAATCACCCCGTGGTTCAAGGGTCAAACCCTTTGCGCGGCCGGGCCGCAGATTGCTCCCGCCGGGCCCAGCCCTCACATGCTGAAGCGTTCGCCGAGGTAGAGTTGGCGGCTCACCGGGTCGTTGATGAGAAATTCCCGATCCCCTTCACGGACCACCTTGCCTTCGGAGATGAGATAGGCCCGATCGACGATCGACAACATTTCCCGGACGGCGTGGTCCGTGATGAGAATGGCGAGGCCTGCCTGACGGAGATCCAAGACGATTTGCTGCACGTCCGCCACCGCGATCGGGTCCACTCCGCTGAACGGTTCGTCCAGCATCAGCAAGCTGGGTTCGGTAACGAGGGAGCGCGCGATGGAGAGCCGGCGTTTTTCCCCTCCGGAACAGGTGATGGAAACGTTGTTCGCGATGTGGGTGATCCCGAAGCGCCGCAGCAGGGCCTCGGTCCGGGCCTCGCGTTCCTCCCGCTTGAGATCGAGCGTTTCCATGACTGCCATGATGTTCTGGCGCACCGTCAATCCCCGGAAAATCGATTCCTCCTGCGGCAGATACCCCATGCCCAGCCGGGCCCGTTGATACATCGGGCGCTTGGTGACATCCACCCCGTTGAAATTCACCCGTCCGCCGTTGGGCTGCACGATGCCCGCGATCATGTAGAAGGTCGTCGTCTTGCCGGCTCCGTTCGGTCCCAACAAGCCCACAATCTCCCCGGGACGGACGTAAACGTTCACCCCGTTCACCACGGTCCGGCCGTCGTAAACTTTGACGAGCCCCTCCGTCATGAGGAGGACATCGCTCTGGGTCTTGGGAGAAGAAGACGCGTCGGGCATGGGAGTCGCGAGCTGGGAGAGGAATCCCTTTCAAGGCGGCACGGCCCGGAAGCCGGACCGCTCCTTGGCCGCCGGGAAATCAGGGTTTCCGCCCCGGTTTGGGGAGTTGGTTGTCGGAAGTGACCAGCTCGAAAGTCGCCGGACCATCCACTTTGTATTTGCCATCCGGACTCAGGAGGATGCGCGTCCAGGCCTCTTTGCCGCGGACCAGATTCTTCCCGTCATCCAGCACCGGATACTCGCTGAGGGTCACGATCCCGGTGGTGACATCGTAAACCGTCTTGCGGGATTTGGCCACCTGACTGCCCTCCGGGGTCAATTTCTCGATGACCACATACCCGGTGGCCGTCGCGGATTTCAATCCTCCGGCCGCCACCCGGGCCGCGGCCGCCTGAGGATTCTTCTCGTCCTTCCCCGGGGCTCCGACTTGGGCCGCCTTGTCGGGATTGTTCAGTTCCGCCACCAGAATGTCACAGGTGAGGCGGAACTCCACGTGATCCAACTCCACGTTGTCCTCAAAGGTGACCACGTTGGTCTTGGCATCGAACTCCGCCCGGCCCGCGGTGATCCGCGTCGGCTTCACCGAGGTATCCACATCAGGCCGGGGAATGCGGTTGGGCAACGGATCGCTCGGAATCGGCACCGCGGGTCCGGAGGGCAGGAGGCGCACCCCGCTGTCCGGCTTCGGAGCGGCCGGAGGCGTGCTGGCCGCGATCGGATGATCCTTCATTACCTGCCGCAGGACCGGGGCCGCGGCTTCTTGCAAACCGGGGGCCACCGCCGCCATCGCCGGGGCCAGTTTGCCGAGATCAACCTTGGCCGTCTTGGCCGCAGGCAAGGCGGAGTCCAAAATCCTGGCTCCCTCCGAGATGACTTTCTCCGCGTCCAAGCCGGAGAGAAGGCTTTCGGCATCGAGATTCAAGGCGGAGGTTTCCATCTTGGCCGGCCCGGGCGTCGCGGATTTCGGAGCCACCGGGGCGTCCGGTTTCGGAGGGGTCGGGGCGACGGCGGTGAGCGGGGTGGTCGCGGTGGCGGGCGCGGCGGTTTTCGGGGTCGCCGCGGTGTCCACCTTGACGCCGGACGCCTTGATCAGGGAATTGGCGGCCTCTTCGAGCGCCTTCATGGTCTCCGGATCCTCCGTCACGGCGGAAACGGCCTCCGCCGCCTTCTGCTTCACCTCCGGGCTCAAGGAGGATTGACGTTCGAACAACTTGCTGAGCCGGACCGGCTGCTTGCGCGGCGCGGAGGGAGTCGAACGGTTGGAAGGAACCGGACGGCGATCCGCCCCGCTCTGAGCCGCGACCCGGCCGGGCGAAAGGCAGCCGACCAGAGCCGCGATGAGGAAGACGATGCGTTTCATCCGTGCAGAACGATCCGGTTTCATTGACCTGACAGCCCACCCGGCGGCTGGAACTTTTCGAGGGACGAAGCGTAGATCACCATTTCGACGTTTCCGTTCAATTTACCTTTGCCGGATTGGGTGTCAAAAACCAAGCTGTCCCCCTGCATGTCGAACCGGGGATGCTCGATGAAGGTCTTGGTCCGCGTTTTCAGTTCCTTGGTCCCCAGATCGTAAATTCCCTTGGCCGTCTTCAAGCGGAGGGACAGGGTCCGGTCCGGCTCGAACATCGCCAGGGTGAGGCCTTCCATCTGCAACAACTGACGCGACTCCCGCGTCAGGGTCTCGGAATGCATGATGGATGCCAGCCGATCTTGATCATCGTAACGCGGGACGCGCACGTCCCTCCAAGGTTTGCCCACCGGAAACAAATCAAATCCCGCGTCCTCCCTGGTGCCGCCGCCCGGCAACGTGATGGTCGCCCCCTGTTCCCGCGGGCCTTCCCCCCCGGTCAGCACCGTGGCCCACAACCCCGTGAGCACCGCCGCGCGGGACATCCAATCTCTGGAAAGAAGCGTGGTCACAGGCTGCACAGGGAATTCAGGACCGACATCCGGCTCACCCGGTGCAGTTCGACGAGGGTCACCAGCAGCGTCTTCAACTGATCGATGGGAATCTGGTTGGGACCGTCCGAAAGCGCCTCGTCCGGATTGAAATGGGTCTCGATGAAGACCCCGTCACAGCCGGCCGCCACCGCCGCCCGGGCCAACACCGGGGCCAGCTTGCGGTCCCCGCCCGAACGGGTCCCCTCCCCGCCGGGCCGTTGCACGGAGTGCGTCGCGTCAAAGACAATCCGGGACCCCGCTTCCCGGATCCAGTGAAGCGAGCGCATGTCCGCGACGAGGTTGTTGTAACCAAAGGACGCGCCCCGTTCCGTAAAGAAGAAGCGTTCGTTCCCGAAATAGCGCAATTTCTCCGCGATCGCCTCCACGTCCCAGGGCGCGAGAAACTGCCCTTTCTTCACGTTCACGACCCGCCCGGTGCGCGCGGCCCGCTCGATCAAATCCGTCTGCCGGCACAAGAAGGCCGGAATTTGGAGGATATCGACGAATTCCGCGGCGATGTCCGCCTCTTCCGGGGAATGGACGTCGGTGGTCACGGGCACCTGCAGTTGCTTCCCGATTTCCCCGAGAACCTGACATCCCTCATGGCAGTCCGTCCCCCGGAAGGAGGAGTGCGAGGTCCGGTTCGCCTTGTCGTAAGAGGCCTTGAAGACCCACCGGATCCCCAGCTCGTTGGCGATCTCCTTCAAGGCCCGAGCCATCCGCCAGACGAATTCCTCCGACTCCATGACACAGGGCCCGAGAATGAACACGGGTTCCTCACCGTCCATCACCGTCCGGCCGTCGATCTCGATTCGGGGAAGTTCTCTCATCTGGGAGTCCTCATCAAAGGGGGAGGAACGTCAGGCCGCAACCTTTTTCGGTGGGGAAAGTCCGCGGAGACAAACTCCCACGGACCCCTGAAGGTTTTCCACCAATCCTTAAAATCGTCCGGTGACGAGACTCAGGTAACTCAGCCCGCTGGAACTGAGCGTGGCGGTGGAGCCGGAACCGCTCAACCGGCCGCGGGTCAGGTAGGCGTGATAGGTCTTGCTTGGCTCCACCCAGACGACCACCGGCTCCCCGGTGGGAATGGAGGAAGGATGGAATCCGAGCGGGACGCCGGACCGGTTGAAATGAATCTCCCAGGACTCCGGATTCGCCGCCCCCGGCCCCTTCCGCAAAAACGGATAGCGGGCCAGCAACGGGAATTTCCCGGCGGCCGGCACCCTGACCTTGTGATGCACCCGTTCCCGGCCGAGGAACGAAGCGAGGGTCAACGCGGGATCCTCACGAAGCTCGAAATAAAGGCGCGCCAGATCCAGACCCACCAAGTTGAGCCCGTTGTAGTTCCCATGATGGTTGGGCGTCTGGAAACGCGACGCGTGCCAGCTCTCGAAGCGCTCACTGAGCATCAGGTTCAGCTCGAGGTGGAGATGCGCCCGGACCCGGTCGATCCCCTCCCCCGTGTAACCCAAGCGCCCGACGGGGTCTTGCGGCCCCACCTTCGCCCCGGTCCGGACCCGGGTCTCCATGAGGTGCGCGTAAAGGCTGTAAAGGGGACCTTCCGGCCAATCATGCCGGATCACCACATATTTTCCATAACTGGACTGGTTCGGCTCGGTCGAGACATGCACCACCGTCCCGGCGGAAATCGGATGCACCAGGTCCAGGGGAACCCCCTTCCCGTCCCGTTTCACCGGTTTGATGTCCAGCCCCTCGTGGAACTTGGTCAGGATCACCCCGGCGGCGGTCCGTTTCTGGTCCCGCACGAACCCGTATTGACCAGCCGTCCACGGCTGGCTTTTCACTCCCTCGAAATTCCGGTCGGTATACATGTAGAAGGCGGAGGGATCGTCCGAAAAAATGGCCCGGTTCACGGTCGGCAACTGCAGTTCCCACGCCGCGGAATCCGCCGGAAAGAGCGCGGCGAGCGCGGGCAGGAGCAGGGCGAGGGAAAACAACCGGTTCATTCCCTGCCCTTCAGCGCGCCCCCACATCCCGGGCATGCGGAAAACGCTCCGCAAACAACCGCAGGTGCCGGTCCGTGAACCCGTCCCAAACCACGAGAATGCCGTCGTCCACCCGGCGGTCGATCTGCACGTAGCTGCGCAAAGGCCCGCTCTCGGGATCGAGGGGCTGCACGTTGCTGGCGAGGAGCTTCCCGTGGTTCTCCGGGGCGGAAGTGACCTGTTGCAGGATGTTGGCCCCGTGCTGGGAGAGCTTGAAGGCGCACCCATAAGTCACTCCGTCCTCGGAGATGAACGGGGAGAACCACTTGATTTCCCCGTCCGTGATCACCGGGATCAGCTTGAAGTAATATTGCTGGGCCGGTTCACCCATCTTCACCGCTTGCGCGTTCTTCGGCCAATCGTCCTTGCCGGTTTCCAAATGAAAGGAGAGGAGGACCGAGGTCCCCTTCTTGCCCGAGGCCATCGAGCCCGCCCCGAACAATACGAGGACGAACACCCACCAGCAGTTTCGCATGTCTCTCTTGATACTCCGAAAACCTCCGGGGTTCAAGACAGGACCGTCGACCCGGCGGCCAAAAGGGCCTTGGCCGCGGACGCAATGCGCTCCCGGTCCGCTTCCACCACCCGGCTCATGAGGGGCAGCAGTTCACCGGTGTCCGCAATGCCCGCCAGCGCGACCGCCTCGTGCAGGACCCGGATCGGATGGATCGCGTTCCGCAGATCTTCCAAGGGCCGGAAGATCTCGCGAATCCCCTCCGCCTCCTCCCACGCACCGGCCTGCACCGCCAACAACATGCGCCGGGAAAGATCCGGAGCAAGGCAAACGCAACCGGACGTGTAGCCGGTGAGACCGAAGTCCCGCACATGAATGATGGCCGGTTGCTCACCGATCCCGCTCACCACGAGATCCCCGCCGATCAAGCCGAGCAGCTCGCTGAGATAGGGATCCCGGGCCGGATCCTCGCGGACGATCGCGTATTTGATGAACGAGACCAGACCGTCCCGCACCAGCTTCGCCGCCGTGGCCGGACGCAAATAGCCTTCGTCCTTCAAATAGAGTACGGAGGGCTGCCCGAAGGCTTCCACGAAATGACGGAACCCGGTGGCCACGCCGTCGTCGGTCAGGACGCCCTGCATCGGCAGCACCATGACCGTGGGGAATTCATGACCCCGGAGGATCGTGGCCTGGTCCATCATGGTCCCGTAACAAGGCCCCACGGAGGGGATCACGAGGGAACCGGCCCCCGCTTCCTCCGCCAAAAGATCCAGCGCGGCGCCGAACTCACTGGGACGGATGTGGTAGAAGTTCGCGTTGCCACCGTAAAGGAAGGTGGTCACGCCCCCCGCCTCGATGTGCCGGATGATCCGCCGGTTGGCCTCACGGTTCAAGGTCAGGTCGGCATGGCGCGCCAGGGGCGGCACCGCAATCACGGAGCCGAGGAGATGCTGTCGGGTAACGGGAACGGTTTGCATGATGGTCAGTGGATTTCAGGGTCGGGAGTTCGGGAGCCGTCGTGGTGCAAAAAGCGGAAATCACAGCCGAGGTTGGACTGCGTCACCTCCTCGGCGAAAAGTTTGCCGTAGCCGCGGGAAAAACGAGGCTCCGGCGCTTTCCATTCGGCCCTCCGCCGCGCCGCTTCCTCCTCGCTCACCTCCCAGTGGAGCCGACGCCCCGGGACATCCAGCTCGATCCAATCCCCGTCCTGGACCAAGGCCAGCGGACCGCCCGCGGCCGCTTCCGGAGCCACGTGCAGCACGCAAGCCCCGTAACTCGTCCCGCTCATCCGGGCATCGGAAATCCGCACCATGTCGCGCACGCCTTGCTCCAGCAGATATTTGGGCAACGGCAGCTGCCCGGATTCCGGCATGCCCGGCGCCCCGATCGGGCCCCCGTTCTGCATCACGATCACGTGGTCCGCCGTCAGGCCGAGCGCGGGATCGTCAATCCGCGCCTTGATGTCCTGCAAATCCCGGAAAACCACCGCCGGCCCCCGATGCACCAGCAGATGCGCTTCCGCCGCGGACGGCTTGATCACCGCCCCGTCCGGCGCGAGATTGCCCCGCAGCACCGCCGTCCCGCCCTCCCCGAACACCGGGTTTTCCCATGGCCGGATGACTTCGTCGTTCCAGACCCGCGCCCCTTCCAAGGACTCGCCCAGGCTCACCCCCGCCACCGTCGGGCAGTCGAGGTGCAGCAGATGCCGGATCCGCGTCAACAAGGCGGACAGACCGCCCGCATCGAAAAAATCCGCCATCACGAAACGGCCCGAAGGCTTGATGTCCGCGAGGACCCGCGTCCGGCGCGAGATCTCGTCGAACCGGTCCAACGTCAACGGCACCCCGGCACGCCCCGCCATGGCCAACAAATGCACGATCGCGTTCGTTGAACCTCCCATCGCCATGTCCGCGGTGATCGCGTTCTCAAAGGATTGCGGCGTCAGGAACCGGCTCGGGCGGATGTCCTCCCAGACCATGTCCACAATCCGCAGGCCGCACCGCGCCGCCATCCGCGCATGGGCCGCATGCAACGCCGGAATGGAGGACGCGCCCGGCAAAGTCAAGCCGAGGACGTCGATCATCGCCGTCATCGTCGAAGCCGTGCCCATGGTCATGCAATGCCCCGGGCCCGCCGTGATGTGGTCCTCGAAACTGTTCCACGCCTCGCACGAAAGGTTTCCCGCTTTCCGCTCCGCCCAAAACCGCCAGACGTCACTTCCGCTGGCCACCGCTTCCCCGTGCCAGCTGCTCCGCCCCATCGGCCCCCCCGGCAAAAAGATCACCGGGATGTCCACCATCGTCGCCCCCATGATCAAGGCGGGCATCGTCTTGTCGCACCCGCCCAACAACACCGCCCCATCGATCGGATAGCTCCGCAACACCTCCTCCGTTTCCATGGCGAGGAAGTTGCGGTAAGTCATCGCCGAGGGCTTCATGAACGTCTCGCTCATCCCCAGCACCGGAACTTCCACCGGCACCCCGCCCGCCTGCCACACCCCGCGCTTCACCTCGTCCGCCCTTTGCCGGAAATGGGCATGGCATGGAATCAGGTCGCTCCATGTGTTGAGGATGGCGATGACCGGTTTGCCCGCGAATTCGGACGTGTTGAGCCCGTTCTGCTTGAGTCGGGAACGGTGCCCGAACGCGCGAAGGTCATCGACCCCGAAGAATCGATGACTCCGCAACTCTTCCGGCTTCTTGCGCGATGAGGAGGCTTCCATGAAAAACGGTCGGCCCATCATGGCTCAAAGACCGCGCTCGGCAAGCACTCTTCACCGCGACCCGCCGGGACGCTCAACCTTTTGCCCAAGCACCCGGCTTCGCGACGGCTTGCGCCGTCCGGACCGGATTCCCTGCCCCGGAGGTCTTCCGCGCTCCCTTCACCGCCTTGGGGCTCTTGGTCGTCGCCGCAATCGCCTTGCGGATCTGCCCGCTCCACTTGCGGAACGAAGCCTCCGCGGCGCCCCAACGGGTCAAGCCCTGCCCCGGCGCCCATTTCGCCGCTTGGTTGCGATCGACCACCGCAAAGTATCGCTCGCCCGTCCGGGAGTCGACCACTTCCGCCTGCACCGCCGCCGCGCTCGCCCCCAGATTGGTCCCGGTGGCGATTCCCACCGCGGTGGAGACCACCCCGCCATAGGGCGCATACGAAGCGAGGAAGAGAGCCGGGTTCCCCGGATGCAATTCCACCAAGGCGGTCCGCACCGCCAGCGTTCGCCGCCCGGGACGACCCACCACCTGATGGCTCTTGCTCAACTCCGCCTTGAGCTGGCTCTGGAATTTGGCCCGCAACGTGCGGATCTCCTCCGCCGTGGCCTTGCCCGTGCCGCTCTCGCTCGCAATCACCCGCACCGGCTCGATGTAGACCCGATCGTAAGTCCCCAGATCCTCGGCATCCCCACGGTAGACCTGCGCGTTGTCCAGTCCGGGCGCCCGCTCCAAACCGTCGTAGGAGGAGAGGAATTTGGCCTTGGACGGGGAGGTGGTCTCGCAACTCATGAGACAAGACCCCGCGAGAGCCACAGCAAACACATACGGAAGTTTCATAGATATAATATTTTCTATAATTTATAGATATTCAACAAAACTTCCAAAATTTTGTGATTTCTCCCGTCACCCGCCCACGATCTCGAGCAGTTCCACCTCGAACACCAGGGTCTCGTTCGGCCCGATCTTGGGCGGCGAACCCCGTTCCCCATACCCGAGATGCGGCGGGATCCGGAAGCGGAACTTCGACCCCACCGGCATCAGTTGCAGCCCCTCTGTCCACCCCGGAAT
This sequence comes from Verrucomicrobiota bacterium, assembly GCA_018970725.1. Classification (GTDB taxonomy): domain Bacteria; phylum Verrucomicrobiota; class Verrucomicrobiia; order Verrucomicrobiales; family DEV007; genus V1-115. The sequence continues at coordinate 28,097 of JAGWVU010000040.1, read as the reverse complement.
CACCTGGGTCAGCCCGAACACCGCCGGCTGCCCGCGCTGCACGCTGCTGTCGAAAACCGTTCCGTTGAGCAACGTCCCGTGATAATGCACCTTGACCGTGTCCTGCCGCGTCGGCTTGCGCCCGCTCCCCGCCCGCAACACTTCATATTGGAGCCCGGTAGCGGTGGTCCCCCCGCCTCCGGCCGCCACCGTGCGCGCCGGGGCCGGCTCCTCCCACCGGGTTGGCTGGCTGTTCTTCGAGGCGGTCCCCTGCTGGCAGGAAACCAACAGGCCGGAGAGTGGCAGGATCAGGGCGGGGTAGAGGAATCCGAAGCGACGTTTCACGAGGGCCATCCTTAGAGCAAACCAGACGGAAACGCGAGTCTGGTTGCAAAAAAAGAGCACTGAACGTCTTTGTGAAAGACTTGTTTTGCAAAACTCCTTGCAAAGCGACCCAATCCGAAACTCTGTCCCGCGTCGTTGTTTCCATGCACTCCCTCTCCTCCAAATTGCTCCCGCCCGCCCTGCTCTTCTGCGCGGGCCTCACCGGATTCGCCTCCGCCCAGGAACTCAAGGTCGGCGTGGTCGACTACGGCCGCATCCAACGGCACTACTACCGGACGGAGGTCGAGCGCAAGGCGTTGGAAGTGCGTCGTGAGACGGAGGAGAAAAAGCTCGAGGGCGAGGTCTCCCAAGCCCGCAAACTTCTTGAAGAACAGCAGGCCGCGCAGAAAACCTTGCAGGATCCCACCCTGAGCGAGGACAAGAAAAAAGCCATTCTCCAGGACGCGGAGCGGCGCGCCCAACAGATCAATGACCTTCAGCGCAAGGTCCTCGACATCCAGAACGCCGCCAACAGCGAACTTTCTCAAGAGGCCAACCGGGCGCAGCTCGCCCTCCACCAGGAAATTTACGAGGCCATCAACAAGGTCGCCGAGGCCAAGCAAATCGATTTGGTGCACAACCGCACCTTCGGCGTCAACGGGGTCCCTTCCGTCGCCTACGCCAACACCAAGAAGATGGTCGACCTGACCGACGACGTGGTGGGCGAACTCAACAAAAACGCGCCGCCGGATTTCGCGGCCCCGGGCGATCCGAAACCGCCGACACCCGCCAAGAAGCAACCCTGACCGTCACGGCGTTTCCACCGCGGTCACGAGGACCCGGTCCCCTTGCACCCGGCTCACCCTGACTTCGGTTCCCCGGGCCACGAACTCGCCCTCGGTCGTCACATCCACGAGATTGGACCCGATGCGGACGCGGCCTGAGGGACGCAGATCGGTCACCGCCTGCCCCGTCGCCCCAAGCAAGGGATCCACCGCCAACCCCGTTCCGGACGGCACCGCCGTTGCCAAGACGAGCCGCTGGAAGGCGTGCAGCCCCGGCAGGAACCGCATCACGAGGGCGATCGCGCCAAGCGACAACCCGAACCCCGCCGCAAGCGAGACCGCCGGCCTGCCGAACACTCCGGCAAACCCCGGCGCCCCCGCACCGCCCGCCGTGAACTCCCCGAAGGCGTCCCGGTCGATCATCGCGAACCCGAGCGCGACGGCCATCAGGGTCAACCCCGCAATTCCGGCCAGAAAGGTGCCCGGGAAGAAAAAGACGTCGATGACCACCAGGACCAGCCCCAGACCGAAGACCACGGCGGTCTCGTAACCCGCCATGTTCCCGGCCACGTTGTTGCCAAAGAAAAACAGGCCGAACGCCAGCAACGCGATGAAACCGGCCAGGCCGAAACCAGGCGTGTTCATTTCCGTGTAGGCCGCAGCCAAACCGATGGCAATGAGCACCGCGGACGCCAGTTGCACCCATTGGGCCAGCGCCTCAAAGGGGGAGGGCCGCACCCGGAGCAGTTCCCCGGAAAGCCCCTCCTTTTCCACGATCTCCTCGAGCGAACGCGCCATGCCCTTGGCCAGCAGCGGTTTGCCCCGGAAGATCCGGGTCGCCTCCACCGCGTTCAGGTTCAACACCTCCCCTTTGCGGCAGATCACCACGCCGTCGAGGCTCAACTCCTTCTCCGTGGTCACGAAGGCCTCGGCCACGTCCGGGTTGTGCCCTTTGGCGATGGCGATGTTGCGAACTTCCGCCCGGGTCATCGCCTCCACTTTCTTCGACAGATTCCCCGGCAAATCCTCTCCCAGCCCGGTCACCGGAAGCGCGGAGCCGATCGTGCTCGTGGGATACATGTAAATGTGGTCCGTCGCCAGCGCGATCAAGGAACCGGCGGACTCGGCATGCGTGTTGACGAACGTGTAGGTCGGGAAAGAGAGATCCTGGAAGGGGCGGAGGATGGCGGAGGTCTCCATTGCATAACCGCCCGGCGTGTCCATCTCCACGATCAGGGCCACCGGTTTCTCCCGGCGTGCCTTGGCGAGGACCCGCTCCATGAACTGGAAACGCGCCTTCGCCATGAGATCGTCCCAGCCCACTTCAATCACCACGATTTTGCCCGCATAACCCGCCCCTCCCGGGGCTCCGGCCGGCACCGGTTCCTCCGGCTCGGCGGCCTCCGGTCCCGGGGCGGCCGGTGTTTCGGCGGCCCAACCTTCTTCCCCGATGCGCATGGGTTCCCCGGTGACACCGGCCTGAGCCAAGGCCGTCTCCATCCGGTCCGCCACGCCCGACGCCAACCCGCGCTCCCGGGCCTCCGCCGCCGTCAGGGTGACGACTTCCATCGTGGAGGGCGTCGCCGCTTCTCCGACCCGGCCCGGGCCCGGAAGGCCCACCATGCTCTCCAGCAACCCGGCGTCCCGCCCCTTCATCACCGCCAAACCCCGCAACCGGGCCCGCAGGACCGACAAGGTTTGCCGCGACTCCGCATCGTCCAACTTCCCCGCCAGCGTCGGCGCCGCCCCCCCGATGACCGCTCCGGGATGCAGGGAAATCGTGTTGCATCCGGACGCCAGCAGGGCCCCCATGCCGAGCGCCGAGGTCCGCACGTAGGCATGGAGCGGAATCTTGAGGGCGAGGAGATCGTCGAGCAACAACGCGGCCATCCCGGGGTCATAACCCGGCTGGGCGGAAATCTCCAGGGCCACGGCGCGCGCCGGAAGAGCGTCCAACTCCCGCAAAAAGACCCGCAACGCCCGCAGCCGGACCCCGTCGTTGAGGTCCTCGTGCCGCACGGTTAACCATACCACCCGGTCTTTCGCCCCGCCAGGACCGGGATTCAACCCCAGCCCGGCCAACCCCGCCACGATCAGGGCCAGAGCCCGGGCACAACGCCATGGTTTGGAAAAATCTGACATGAGCAGAATCAGTTGCCGGACCGGAGTTTCTCCCGCACTTTGATGAGTGGGAATCTGCTCCCACCCTATCCCCGTTTGTCCGACGGCGCAATGCTCCGCTTGATCCCATGGCTTCCAAGGAACTGATCCGTCAAGTCGCAGAAGCGAACGACATCGTCAGCGTGATCGGCGCCTACGTGCAACTCACCCGGGCCGGGGCGGAGTTCCGTGCCCTCAGCCCCTTCACCTCCGAGCGGACCCCCTCCTTTTACGTCATGCCTTCCAAGCAGGCGTTCTATTGCTTCTCCTCCCAACAGGGCGGGGATGTCTTCCGCTTTCTCCAACTCTATGAAAACCTGACCTTTCCCGAGGCCCTCAAAAAGCTCGCCGACCGGGCCGGCATCCGCGTCGACGAGGAGGCCATCACCCCCGAAATGGCCGCCAAGGACCGGCACCGCCGCATCGTGCGCGCCCTCCAAACCGCCGTTCGGGACTGGTTCCATCACCTCCTCCTCCGCTCCCCGGAGGCCGCCCCCGCCCGGGATTACCTCAAGGGACGGGGCATCGGCATCGAGGTCGCCAAACGCTGGAAACTCGGCTACGCACCAGAAAACCGCCGCGCCTTTTTCCAGTGGGCCAAGGCGCACAAGTTCAGCGATTCGGTCCTCATCGACGGAGGGATCGCCCGCCCCAGGAAAGACGGCAAGGGCATCTACCCGCACTTCCAACACCGGCTCATGTTCCCCATCAACAATGACTACGGGGAAACCGTCGCCTTCAGCGGCCGGGTGCTTTCACCGGACCAACCGGGAGGAAAATACGTCAACTCACCGGAGACCATGATTTTCGAGAAATCGAAAATGTTCTTCGGGCTCGACCGCAGCAAACAACCCATTCTCAAGGCCGGCCGCGCCATCCTCTGCGAGGGACAACTCGACCTCATCTCCGCCTTCGAGGCCGGGGTCACCAACATCGTGGCCCCGCTCGGCACCGCGTTCACCGACGGCCAGGCCCGGCTCCTCGCCCGCCACACCAACGAGGTCCTCGTTTGCTTCGATGCCGACCGCGCCGGACTGAGCGCCACTTCCAAGGCCTTTGCCAAACTGGCCCCGGCCGGTCTCTCCGTCCGCGTGGTCCCCATGCCCGCCGGGGAGGATCCGGATTCCGTGATCCGCAAGGGCGGCGCCGGGGCCTTCCTCCAACTGGTCGAACAGGCCGAGGATTATTTCGACTTCCTCATCCGCATCCGCGGCGCCACCTCGCCCGCCACCACCATCGCGCAACGGGTGGAACTGGCCTCCGAACTGGCCCGGCAAGCCGCCCTGGTCCCCGACGCCATCCTCCGCGGCGTCCTGATTCAGAATCTTTCCAACCGGCTCGCCGTCTCCGTGGACTCCCTCACCGCCGCCGTGCGCAAGGAGGCCCAAGCCACCCAGACCCGCCAGCACGCCAAGGCCAGGGCCAGCCAGCCCGCCGAAGCCCCCGGAAGCCACGTCATGAAGACCTTCTGCCGGCTCCTGCTCGGCTCCCTGCCCGCCCGCCGCTGGATCCAACAAAACGGGGATCCGACCGTGCTCGATGACATCGCCGAGTCCGGTCTCGCCCGAACCCTCTGGATGGCGGATCTCGACCCCTCGCTCGCCTCGTCCGTCTCCGCCTTCCTCGCCGAACTCCCGGAGGATCAACAAAACACCATCGGCAGGCTCCTCGTGGAACCGGGTCCCGCCTCCGAGGAAAATCTCGGACCGGAGGGCGAAATCCTCCTGGCGGAAGCCTGTTGGACCTCCCTCCGCCGCAAATCTCTGGAGAACCGCATCGCGGAATGCAAGGGACGCGTCTCCCGGCTCCCGGAGGATTCGGACGAGATCTTCCCCCTGCTCGATCTCTCCATGAAACTGGGGGCCGAATTGCGCGCCCTGCCAACGATCTCCGGCCTCCAGAATGAATGAATCCAGAGCGGGGACCGACAGATGGAAAGCCCCCCTGCTCCGCCATTGTCCCCCCCTCGCCTCCCCGCCCGAAGTCGCTTCAAGAAGCAGTTGACTGCACCCTCGTCAACCGGGATAATACCCGGCTACCCGGCCCCGGTCGTGCGGGAAGAGGCGATTCCTACAAACCTGTTGTTCGTTGACAGCCCCCTCGTCCATTGGTGACTCTCATGGCCCGTCGAGTCTCATCCAAACCTCCCCTCAGTGAATCTGGGGATGCTCCCGGTGGAACCGCCACGGCTCCCGCCACGCCCGTCCCCTCCGCCGGGGCCAAGGGAGACACCATCAGCCAGGAAATCCAAGCCAAGCTGCGGGACCTGATCAAACTCGCCAAGGAACAGGACTACCTCACGTTTGACGACATCAACGAGGCCCTTCCCATCGGCGTCGTCAGCCCGGATGTCATCGAGGAAATCCTCGAGCAACTCCGCGCCATGGAATTCGAGATCGTCGATGCCGCGGAGACCGAGGATCTCAAGGGCGAGCCCAAGGATGAACCGGCGGAACCTTCCGAAGACGATCCCGAGGAAGCCCGGGAGGAATCCAAGCTTGAGACCCTCGATGATCCCGTCCGCATGTATCTCAAGCAGATGGGGCAGGTGCCCCTTCTGACCCGGGATCAGGAGGTCGAAATTTCCAAACGCATCGAGATCGCGGATTCCACCATCCTCCGCGTCATCCATCGCTTCGGATTCGTTGCAGAAGCTTTCCTCGAGCTCTCTTCCAAGCTGGCCGACGGCTCCGAACGGCTCGACCGCCTCGTGGTCGACAAAAAGCTCGAAAGCCGCGAGCGCTACCTGAAAGGACTGCCCAAGTTGGTCGATCAACTCGCGGCCCAACGTGAGGAAGTCCTCGGGATCCGCGCCCGGCTCGTCCACGCCGAGGCCTCCTCCCTCGCCTCGCTCGAAGACGAACTTAGGAAGGCGATGGCCGGTCTGTCACGCCTCTACGCCAAACTGCTCTTCCGCGGAAAAATCGTCGAGGAATTCGTCGCCCTGGCCGATGCCTGGAACGATCGCCTGCTCGCTTCCAACGGCGAACTCGATCCCCATGATTTCGCGGGAGCCACCTGGATGACTCCGGAGGAATTCCGCGTCGCCCATGCCGAACTGACCCGTTCCCTCGCGGACTCGCGCCAGGCCAAGGGAGAGATGGTCGAGGCCAATCTGCGCCTCGTCATTTCCATCGCCAAGAAATACACCAACCGCGGTCTCTCCTTCCTCGATCTCATCCAGGAAGGAAACATGGGCCTCATGAAGGCCGTCGAAAAATTCGAATACCGCCGGGGCTACAAGTTCTCCACTTACGCCACCTGGTGGATCCGGCAGGCCATCACCCGATCCATCGCCGACCAAGCCCGCACCATCCGCATCCCGGTCCACATGATCGAGACCATCAACAAGTTGATGCGGGTCCAGAAACAACTCGTCCAGGAATTCGGACGCGAACCCAGCCCGGACGAAATCGCCGACGAAATCCATCTCCCCGTGGAACGCGTCCGCGCCGTGCTCAAAATGGCGCAACATCCCATCTCCTTGCAACAACCGGTGGGCGATGGCGATGACACCAACTTCGGTGATTTCATCGAGGACAGGTCCGCCGGCGACCCGAGCGATACCACCGCGTTCAGCTTGCTCCGCGACAAGATCCGCGATGTGCTCGACACCCTCACCCCGCGGGAACGGCAGGTTCTTGAACAACGCTTCGGACTTGTCGATGGCTGCAGCCGCACCCTCGAGGAAGTCGGCAAACAATTCCAAGTGACCCGGGAACGCATCCGCCAAATCGAGGCCAAGGCCCTGCGGAAAATGCGTCACCCCACGCGGATCCGGCAGTTGGAGGGATTCATCGACGCCCCACGCGGTTGATCCTCACGACTCCCGGCGCAAGGGGAGATACACCGCAAACCGCAGAACCGAAAGGTCTGCCCGCTGCTCCGCCAAAGACGGGTTCCTCCCCTTCGCCACTTCAAACCCGTCCAACCGGCCATCCCCGTCGCTATCCCGTCGATCGGCCCGCGTCGCCAAACGGTGTTCCGTCGCGTTGTCCAGACCGTCCCCATCCAAATCCAGTGCGGCGTCGTCGACCCGGGGATTCAGCCCATGGGCGATCTCATAGACGTCCCGCATCCCGTCGCCATCCTCGTCGATCACCGCGCTCAACCGGTAAAACCGGGCCCGGCCGGGGGCCAGATCCCTGCCATCCCGCACCGTGACCCTGACCCTCACCGGCCCTCCGCCGGGCACCGGATCCATCGTCACCTCCCCGTCCCCCTGCCAGCCCGCTCCGGGAACCAACGTGACCACGGGCACCCACGTCACCGCGTCATCGCTCCCCTCGAGCCGCAGGGTCACCTCCTCGAACGCCGCCTCCGCGGCCGCGAAGCTGACCGTCGGATGGAGCCCCGAACCGAGCACCACCTTGTCCAGCGCCATGTTCAGGCCCGCCTGAGGGACCAGAGCGGACAGCCCCAGGGAGAACTCCAACCCGTTCGGATGAGAGTCTCCATCCGCATCCGCCGTGAAACGGCGTGAAGCTTCCGGGAGATCCAGACTCCATGCAGCATAACTTCCGGTGGTTTCCGCAGTTACCGACCAAACCATCGCCATCCATACCCACAAACAAGAGAATGTTTTCACTCTCGCCTCCCTCGGCGATCCCTCACCGGAAGACAAGGAAGAATGCCGGGGATTTTTTGGCTCCCGCCCGGGATCCATCCCCGGGGTTGAAAGCCCCGCCATTCCCCGCCAAGGTGCCCGCAGATGATCGTTGGTATCGACTTAGGCACGACAAATTCCCTCGTCGGCGTGGTGGACTCGGGCTTCCCCATTCTTCTGGCGGACGCGGCCGGAAAACGCCTCCTTCCCTCCGTGGTGCACTGGCCTCCGGCGGAACGCGGTGCCGTCCTCACCGGTGAACCGGCCCGGCGCATGCTGGCGGTGGATCCGGCGCACACCATCGCCTCGGTGAAACGCTTCATGGGGCGCCGCCCCGCCGAACTCGATCCCGCCACCTCCGGTCAGCACCCGCTCGCGACCGGTCCCGATGGTTCCCTGGCGATCGGTCTGGGATCGGACTTTCATTCCCCGGAAGCGATCTCGGCCGAAATTCTCAAACAGCTGAAGCGCACCGCCGAAGCCGCACTGGAAACCACGGTGGACCGCGCCGTCATCACCGTGCCCGCCTATTTCAACGACGCCCAGCGCCAAGCCACCAAGCGCGCCGGTGAACTCGCCGGCCTCACCGTGGAACGCATCCTCGCCGAGCCCACCGCCGCCGCGCTGGCCTACGGCTTGGACAAGCTGTCGGAATCTTCCAAGGTCGCCGTTTACGACCTCGGCGGCGGCACGTTCGACATCTCCATCCTGGAACTCAACAAGGGCGTCTTCCAAGTCATCGCCACCTCCGGCGATACCCGGCTCGGCGGGGACGACCTCGACCACGCCATCGTCTCCTGGATGGAAAGCCGGCTCGCTCCGGCCCGCCCCGCCGAGGCCGCCCCGCGCCTGCGGGAAGCGGCGCGGGACGCCAAGGAAGCGCTCAGCGCCAGGGAGGAAGTGGAGATTCTCCTTCCCTTTCTGGACAATCGCTCAAACCATCGGCTCACCCTGACCCGCACGGAATTCGAGAGCCTCGCCGCCCCCTTGGTGAAACGCACCCGGGCCCATTGCCTCCGCGCCCTGGCCGATGCCGGCATCACCGATCCCGCCGGGGAACTCGACGCCGTGGTCTTGGTGGGCGGCAGCACGCGGATCCCCTTGGTCCGGCGCTTCGTGGCGGAGTTGTTTGGCAAGGAACCGGACATCAGCCAACACCCGGACGAGGCCGTTGCCCTGGGGGCGACGATTCAGGCCGGCATGCTCTCCGGCGCCCTCCGGGATCTGGTGCTCCTCGACGTCACCCCCTTGTCCCTCGGGATCGAAACCTTCGGCGGCCTCATGAATGTGATCATCCCGCGCAACACCACGATCCCGGCCAAAGCGGGCGAACTCTTCACCAACGCCGTGGCCAACCAACCCTCGATGCTCATCCGCGTCCTCCAGGGGGAACGGGAACTGGCGCGGGACAACTGGGATCTCGGCCAATTCACCCTCGCCTTCGAACCCGGCCCCAAGGGAAGCGCCCGGATCGGCGTGCAATTCGAGATCGATGCCAACGGCATTCTCCGCATCCTCGCCCGGGACACACACACCAACACGGACCGCGTCCTCGAGATTTCCAGCGCCGCGGTCAACGTGGAGGACGAAGCCGTGGAACGCATGATTTCCGAGTCGGTCGATCACGCGTTCGAGGACATGAACGAGCGGATCTGGACGGAAGCCAAACTCAAGAGCGATGAACTTCTCCCCGCCGTGGACGCCGCCTTCGGACTGATCGGGGACCAACTCGATCCCGCGGAGAAAGGGGCCATCGAGACCGCCGCCGCCGAGGTCCGGGCCGCCTTGAGCGCCGATCCGCACGATGCCCCGCGCCTCAAACGCGCCAACCAAACACTCGACGAGGCCACGGAAACCCTGGCTGCTATGCTGGTCGAACAAGCCTACGCGCGGGCCCTCGCGGAAAAAAAAACCCTCCCGACCTGACGCCGGATCCCTCAGGCCTGAGCGCGGGCCCAGACCTCTTGCCCGCTGCCCGGTGAGATGGCCATCACGGCGGAGACCTGTTGGAGGAACTGGTCGGCCTGATACGGCTTTTGCAAGAAACCGGAGGGCCGCGCCCCGAAGTCCATCGCAAAGGCATCGAAGTCCAGCAGGTAGGCGCTGACCACGATCACCGGCACGAAGGATCCCTCCGCCCGCAGGATCCGGAACATCTCCGCCCCGCTCATGCCGGGCATGTTGAGGTCGAGCACGATCAGGCGGATCCGGTCCCGGTATTCCTGATAGAGGGCCAGACCTTCCTCACCGCTCCGGGCCCCGACCGAGGCGATGCCGGCCCGCTGCAGGATGGCCTGGTTGAGACGGCGGATGCCGTCCTCGTCTTCCACCACGAGCACGCAGGCCTCGCTGGCCACCCTTTCGGTTCCCTTCCCGGGCTCGGCCCCGGAGGCCACCTGATCCACCCTCCGGGCCTCGGGCGGCGGCGAGGAATCCTCCACCACCACGGTGACCGGCAGTTCCGAAGCGGGAATGTAGACCCGCATCGAGGTGCCCCGGCCTTCTTCCGAGGTGCAGGTGAGCCAACCGCCATGCTGCCATGCAATGCCGGAGACCACGGCCAGGCCAAGCCCGTTGGCCCGGGGATCGGTCGTGAAAAAGGGTTCGAAAATCCGGGCCCGGAGGTTCTCGGGGATGCCGCTCCCGTTGTCCGTCACCGTGAAACAAACGAACCGGCTGCCCTCGGCATCCTCCTGATCTTTCTGCCCCGCGCCGATCTGCAGCAGCTCCGCCGTGACTCGCAAGGTCCCGCCGGAGGGCATGGAGCGGATGGAGTTGGCGCAGAGTTCGAGGAGCACGGAACGAATGCGCCCCCGGTCCGCGGTGACATGGATGTTTTTTTCCGGCAACTCAATCCGGACCTCATGCTCGGGGCCGAGACCGTCGGCCAATTGATCCCTGAGCCACGTCAGGATGGCCCGGACGCTGTTGATCCGGGCCTCCAGCAGATGATGGCGGGAATACCCCAGCAATCCCCGGCAAATCGCCGCCGCCTGTCCCGCCGCCTCCCTGGCCTGGCCGATGGTCCGGCTCTTCTCCTGAGCGCCCGTCAGTTGATCCAGCGTCGAGATCTCCGCCACGATCCGCGTGAGAATGCGGTTGAACTCGTGCGCCATCCCGGTGGTGAGATTCCCGATCAGCTCCGCGCGTTCCACGTCCCGCGCCTGCCGTTGCAATCTGGCCTCCTCCGTGCGGTCCTCGAATCGCCAAAGAAAACCGAACGGCGTCCCATCCTCACGATCCACCTTGAAGACCGAGACCCGCGCCATCCCGTCCTCCGGTTGCCGCAAGGCCCAGATCTGCGAGGCCATCTCCTGCTCCCGCCCGGCCACCTGGAGCCACCATTCCATGAATCGCCCCGAATCGGCAAACTGCCAGGCCACCCGTTGGAGGATCTGACGCGCATCCAGCGATTCCAGATCACTCCCCGTGAACCGGCCAAACTGGGCGAACCGGGCGTTCCACCAACAGACCCGCTGCTCTTCCCCCTCCAAAAGCAGAAAACCGTCGCGACTCCCCTCCCCGAGCGCCCGGACACGAACCGACTCTGTTCCAGTTCTGGCTTGCGCCTCCTCCAGCCGTTTTTCCAAACGCTCCCGCTGGACCCGCGATTCCAGCGCGGCAGCCTCCAGTTTCTTGGCCAACCCGTTGAGGCGCCGGTTCATCGCCGAAAGCACCGGCGGCCCGCTCTCCCGGACGCGCACCGAAAAATCCCGTTGTTCGAGCCGGGCCATGGCGTCCGAAGCCGTTTGCAACGGTCCCTGCAGCCAGCGGGCCATCCACCACGCCGCGCCCGCGCAGAGCCCCAGCCCGACCAGCCCGGAGAGGACAAGGAGACTGGTCGCTCGGGACTGGAGTTGGGCAGCCTCCAACTTGGGCAGGCGCACCACCACCCGCCAAGGGGAGGCCAAACCGCCGGCCACCCGCGTGCGCACCGGCGCTTCGAAAACCTCGGCCCCGGACAACGATTCCCCGAAGCGGCGCCCGACCCAAGCCGGATTGCGATGCGCCAGCACATGCCCCCGGTCATCCACCAACGCCACTTCCTCCGACTCGATCCGGCCCACCGGTCCCGACAAAGCCTCCGGCCGGAGGTGCAACTCAAGCAGCTCCGCCAAGCTGCTTTCCCCGGGTCTGGCCCCCACCGGCACCAGCAGGGAAACCTCCGCAACCGCCCCCTGGCCTTCCGGAACATGCACCGCGCTGAGAACCCCGCCCGTCCCAAGCCGCGCCCACACCGCGGCGGCAGGATGCGGAATCTTCTGGGAACGGGTCGAAATCGGCAGACCACTGGCCCGGTGCAAGGTAAACCCCGCAAAGTCGGGCTGGTTTTTCTGCCACCGCAACAGCGCTTCCAATCTCCCGGCATCCTCACCGTCCGCCTTGGCCACCACCGCATCTTCGGCCACCGCCTTGGCCGCAACGAGCCACTGGTCCCACATCCCGCCGTAAAGCGGCTCCACGCTGTCCACCAGCGTGCGCAACCCGCCCATCCGGAGGTTCATCGCCCCCTGCTGCAACGCGGGCATGAGGAGCGTTCCCGCCAAAATCAGCGGAACCAAGGCGGCGGCACAAAGACCGGCAAAGAGGCGGACGGAAAGGCGGTGACCCATGAGGCAAGCCGCCGGACGCGGCCCAGAATCCCTCAATAAATCAGTAATTTCAAAAAATGCAAGAATTGTCAATCCAGCAAAACCCGCCCGGCCCCCGCATACAGATTGAAGCCGCCCTCCCGCAAAAACCCCGCCAAGGTCTGCCCGGACTCCCGCGCCAGATCAATCGCCAGGCTGCTTGGAGCCGAAATCCCGGCCACCACCGGAATGCCGGCGGCCAGTGCCTTTTGCATCAACTCGAAGGAGATCCGCCCGCTGACGAGCAGGACGCAATCCGAAAGCGGCAGCCCTCCATCCAGCAAGGAGCGGCCGATCACCTTGTCCAACGCATTGTGTCTCCCGGCGTCTTCGCGGAGGCAGCGCAAACTTCCGTCCCCGCCGAAAATGGCGCTGGCATGGAGCCCTCCAGTGCGCTCGAACCCGGTTTGCGCCTCCCGCAGCCGCGGCGGAAGCCCCCGCAGAAAGTCCGCCGTGACCACCGGCCCCCCGACCACCGGCGGACAGGAGAGAAAGACGCTCTCGATCGTCGATTTGCCGCAAATCCCGCAGCTCGAGGCACTGAACACATGCCGGGTGAGCCGCTCCAAACACAGGGATCCCGGGTCGCGCAAAAAGACATCGATCACGTTGCCGCGGTTCTCCGCCCCGTCGGCACAGGGCGAGATGTCGAAGAGATCGGCGGCGGAGCGGATGATGCCTTCCGTCAGCAAAAAGCCGGCCACCAGTTCCCGGTCGTGGCCCGGCGTGCGCATCACGACGGCCAGACCGCGCCCTTCGACCCGGATTTCCAGCGGTTCTTCGACCGCCACGAAATCGCCCCGGGCGTCGGCACTCCACCCGCCCTCACCCAGGCGGCAGCGCAACAAGTCGATTTCCCGGGCGGCCGGATTCACGCGCGCGCTCCTGACGGAATGACCGAGGTGAAAAAGTTGCGCAGGAGCCGCAGCCCCACGTCCTGACTCTTCTCCGGATGAAACTGGGTGGCCACGACGTTTCCGCGCCGCACGCCGCTGGCGAACTCGAACCCGTAACTCGTGCGGCAGGCAATATCCGTCTCCAGCGCCGGGCGCGGGTAATAGGAATGCACGAAATAGACGTGGGGATGCGCGCCCAAGCCGTCCCAAAGCGGATCCTCCCGGTGCACCGGCGTGATCTCGTTCCACCCCATGTGCGGCACCTTCAAATCCGAGACCGGGAACCTCACCACGTCCCCGGGAAACACGCCGAGGCCGGGGACGCCCGGAGATTCTTCGCTCCCGCCGAAAAGGATCTGGTAACCCAGGCAAATCCCGAAGTAGGGGCGGTCCGCCAGGATCCAGTCGCGGATCGGTTCACGCAGCCCCTGCTCCACCAAATGCCGCAGGCAGTCGCCGAACGAGCCCTGTCCCGGCAGCACCAGGGCCTCGATTTCCGCCAACTGCCCCGCTTCCCTCACCAGCTGCGCCCCCACGCCAAGGGATTCAACCGCCTTGTGCACGCTCCGCAGGTTCCCCGCGCCGTAATCGATGATTCCAACCTTCACGCCTCCACCCTACATCCGGCGCGGCTCCACGCCAAGCAGGTGACGGACAAAGAAATCCGCCCGCCTCCGGGCCGCATAGGGAGTCTCCCCGGCGCCATGGTCCCGCCCCGGCAACACAAGCAACTCGAAGTCCTTGTCCGCCTTGATGAGGGCATCGACCACCTGCATGGTGGACGCCGGATCCACATTGCGGTCCACCTCGCCCACCGTGAGCAGCAGCTTCCCAGTGAGGCGCCCGGCGTTGACCACATTGGAGTTGGTGGCGTATTCCGGCCCGACCGGCCATCCCATCCAGGCCTCGTTCCACCAGATCTTGTCCATCCGGTTGTCATGGCAGCCGCAGTCCGCCACCGCCGCCCGGTAAACCTCCCCATGAAAAAGCAACGCGGCCAAGGCACTCTGCCCCCCGGCGCTCCCCCCGTAAATCCCCACCCGCGTCAAATCGAACTCCGGATGACGCGCCGCCGCGGCCTTGAGCCAGGCGATCCGGTCCGGAAAACCGGAGTCCTTGAGATTCTTCCAGCAAACGTCGTGAAACGCCCGGGAACGCCAGTTGGTTCCCATCCCGTCGATCTGCACCACGAGGAATCCCAGCTCCGCCATTCCCTGAGCCTGAAGGGACAAGCCCCACGGCTTCGGCACAAAAAAATCGTGCGGCCCCGCATAGATCTTCTCCAATACCGGATACCGACGCGACGCCTCAAAGTTCATCGGCCGGAAAATCACCCCGTAAATCGCTGTCTTGCCGTCGCGCCCCGGGGCGGAAAAACGCTCCGGAAGCCGCCAACCCGCCGCCAGCAACGCCCCGATGTCCGCCCGCTCCAATTCCCGGACCAATTTCCCGTCCGACGCCCGGCGCAACTCCGTGACCGGCGGGAGGTCGACCCGTGACCAGCGGTCGATGAACCACCTTCCGTCCGGGGAAAACTCCCATTCGTGTGTCCCGTCCCCCTCGGTGAGAACGGTGAGCCCGCTGCCATCGAGATTCACCCTCGCCAAGTGCACATGGTAGGGATCCTCCCCCGGACGGAACCCCATCACCTTGAACCAAACCTGCCGCTTTTCCGCATCCACCCGGACCACCTCCCGCACCACCCAAGGTCCCCGGGTCACCTGATTCTTCACCCGCCCGGAACGCACGTCGTAAAGCCACAGATGATTCCACCCGTCGCGCTCGCTCGCCCAGAGAAGCTCGCCGGTCCCGTCCAGCCAATGCAACTGCGTCTTCCGCGAGTAATCGATGAACGTCGGACTCGTCTCCTCCACCACCGCCCGGGTCGCTCCCGTGACCGCATCGGCCGCCACGACGCGCTGCCGCTGATGGCCCCGCTCGTTGAATAGAAAGGCGAAGGCTTCGCTCCCGGCAAACCAATGCAAATCCGCCAGATTCCACGGATTGGCGCAGAGATCCTCCGCAACCGGCACGGCCCGACGCGTGGTGAGATCAAACAGCCGGGGCCGCGGCCGGTCGATCTCATCCCCGGGCTTGGCATAACCATAAGTGTGCAGCCGCGGCTGCAGTTGGTCCTTGGGGGCGGATTCCACCACCGCAATCTCCCGCTCCTCCGCCCGAAGCACCTGCAACGCCGCCAGCTTCCTGCCGTCCGGGGAAACTACCAGCGGTTCGTGGTAGGCATCCCCGGCGCGGCCATCCCGGGAGAGCTGGAACTCTTCCCCGGTCCCGCCATGGCGCATCCAGACATTGGAATCCCGGAGAAACGGCTTCCATCCCGGCGTCTCCGCCTGCGGCGCGGGCTTCGCCGCGACCGGTTCGGACCCGTCGATGACCACCTCGCCCGCGAGGTCGGGCGCCTCGTAGACCCCGATCCGCCCCCCCTTTTCATCCTCCACCAGCCAAACATGACCGGCGAACGTGTGCTGCCGATGCTCCGCCCCGGGCGCGACCTCGCCATACGCCTTGGCCCGTCCTCCGGTGTCGATCCAAAACAGCCGGACTTTCGCGCCGCTCGTGTTGCGGAAGCGCAGGCTCGTTTCCGGCCCGCCTCCGACGCTTGGTCTCGGTTTCTCCTCGCGCCGGATTTCCCCGGTCCCCAAACCTTGCGGAAGCCGGGCGGGATCGGTCAACACGGTGCGCTCGCCGGTCTCCGCGTCCACCCGGACCACTTCAAAGACCCGCGGCGCGGTCTCGATCCGATACCAAAACGCGGTGCCGCCTTCGATCCAGTGCGGTTGGACCCGGGCCCGGAAGACCTTGCCCTCCGCGAGCTTCCCCAGGGCGGCCGCCCGTTCGTAGTCCGCCTTGGTGCCCTGGGCAAAGGCGGCACTCCCCCCGGCCAAAACAAGGATGCAGAGAAAAAATCTCATGCCCGCGACCTTGCGGTGCCGGAACGGGTTCGGCAAGCTCAGTCTGGCCAGAGCCAGACGATGAGCCCCATCCCGGCCAGGGCCGGCAGAAAAAGCAGGGCCACTTTTCCCGCGAAATCCCGGCTTCCCAAGGCCATCGCCAGCACCGCCTTGAAAATCAGGTTGGCGGCCCCACCGGTCATGATCACCCGCCAACCGGTCGATGCTTCCAAGTGCCCGCCCCCCACCAAGCCGGCCGTGGAAAGGGTGATCGCGTCCATGTCGGTCAATCCCGAAATCCCGGCCACCGTGAACAGCCCGGCCGAACCGAAATGCCGTTTGGCCACCGCCACCCCCAGCAACACCAGCGCATAAAGTCCGGCGAAGGCCACCGCGCTCTTCAACTCCGAGGGCGGTTCCCGTACCGCCGCCGCCGCAAACTCCCGGCGCGACCACCACCAGCACCCTGCCGAAAGGAGCGTCATCCAAACGAACATCACCATGAACGGCGGAGCCATCTCCCAAGCCGCCCCCGGCGCCACCGCAAAGATTTCCGCGACCAGCCGCGGGAACACGACGGTGGAGGAGAGGATCACCACCAGCGCCGGCAACCGGATCCCCACACCAGGCACCGCGCTCTGCCGGGCCAGGCTCGCGGTCGTCGCCGTGCTGGAAATCAGTCCGCCGAGGATGCCCGAGAGCAACACGCCCCGGTGCGGTCCCACATACTTGGCCACCAGATACGCCACCAGGCTGATGCTGACGATCAACACCACCATCAACCAGACCCGGAAGGGATTGAAGGCCCCGAAGTAACCATACCCGTGGTCCGGCAGGACCGGCAGAATCACCAGGCCAATCAACACGAGCCGCGCGATCGCCCGCAACTCCTCCTCCCCAATCCGCGCCACGAGTTCGTGCAGCGGCTTTTTGCCCTGCAAAAGCACCATCACGGCCCCGCTCACCACCACCGCCACCACCTCGCGTTTTTCCATCGCCAGCAACCCCGCGAAATACAGGATCAGGATGGCCATCTCCGTGGTCAAACCACTGTCCGCTCCATTCCCGCCCTGTCTCGGAACATTCCCGATCCAGATCATCACGGTCAGGCTTCCGATGACCGCCGCCACCGTCCAACCCCCGAAAATTTGCGCCATCAACCCGCTCAAAGCCCCCGCCAGCGTCACCAACGCGAACGTCCGGATCCCCGCCACCCGGTCCCGCGCCCATTCCCGCTCCAACCCCACCAGCAACCCGAGCGCCAGCGCCAGCCCGAGCGCCCTGAAAATCTCCGGAGTCGACGACACCATCCTCCGATCTTACGGGACCCGGGAGAAAAGCACCATGTTTTCGTGCCTTCTCCTCCGTTCCGGCTAAGCTCCGGGCCCAAATGAGCGTGGATCCCGATCCAACAGACGCCGCCCCGGACCCCGGCGGCATCGGCTGGCGCCAGCGCATCGGCTGGATCGCCGGTCTCCTCGTCCTCTCCGCCGCCTTCCTCCTGCCCGCCTTCCCCGGCCTCTCTCCGGAAGCTTCACGCACCGCCTGGCTCGCCCTCGCCATGGCCGTCTTCTGGATCACCGAAGCCATCCCCATCCCCGCCACCGCCCTCCTCCCGCTCCTTCTCATCCCGGCACTCGGCATCGCCCGCGGCAAGGAAGCGATGCGTGAAGCCGCCGCTCCCTACGCCGACCCGGTGATCTTCCTCTTCATGGGCGGCTTCATGCTGGCCCTCGCCATGGAACGGTGGAACCTCCACCGACGCATCGCGCTCGGTATCGTGGCCCGCTCCGGCACCCGGCCCCGCGCCCTCATCAAGGGCTTCCTCTGCGCCTCCGCCTTTGTCAGCCTCTGGACCAGCAACGCGGCCACCACGATGATGCTCATGCCGGTCGGAATCTCGATCCACCGCATGATCCGCCAAGGTCCGGAGGCCCGGGACTTCGGTGCCGCGCTCGTCCTCGCGATCGCTTACGGCGCCAACATCGGCGGCATGGGTACCCTCGTGGGGACCCCGCCCAACAGCATTCTCAAGGGCTTCATGGAAGCCCGCGGCGTTGAGGTCGGCTTCGCCCGGTGGATGCTCCTCGGCGTCCCCCTGGTTCTGGTGTCGCTTCCCTGCGTCCACTGGATCCTCACCCGCATCAGCTTCCGCATCGGAAACCAGGAGGTGCCCGGCGCCCAAGCCACGCTCCGGGCGGAACAGGCCAAACTCGGCCCCGTGTCCACCCCCGAGTGGGCCGTGGCCGGAGCCTTCCTCCTCGCCATCACCCTCTGGCTGACTCGGGAACTCTGGAAACACCGCGCCCCGGAACTCACGGACGAAGCGATCGCCATGGGCTCGGCCATCCTCCTCTTCTTCATCCCGGCGGATTGGCGCAAGGGCGTCTTCGTCCTCGATTGGCGCGCCTTGCGCTCCATGCCTTGGGACGTCCTCATCCTCTTCGGCGGCGGTCTCAGCCTTGCCTCCGCCATCCACAAAACCGGGCTCGCTTCGGCCCTCGCCACCGCCATGCGGGGCATGGAACCCTGGCCCCCGCTTCTCATCCTGCTCGCCATCGCCGCAGTGGTGGTTCTGGCCACCGCCCTCACCAGCAACACCGCCACCACCGCCGCCTTCCTCCCCGTCATCGCTCCCATGGCCGAAGCCATCCACCAACCCGCCCTCCTCCTCTGTCTCCCGGTGGCCCTCGCCGCCAGCGCGGACTTCGCCCTCCCCGTCGGCACCCCGCCCAACGCCATCGCCTTCGGCACCGGCCTCATCTCCCTGCCCCGCATGGCCAAGGCAGGGATTCGCGTCGATCTCCTCTTCATCCTCCTCATCCCCATCCTCACCTGGACCTTGGGAAGATGGGCCTTCGGACTTTGAGAGGGCGCAATAGCCCGGCAGCCATGGGCTCCCCCCTCGCGCACTCCCCGCCCGGGCAGCCGACATTCCGCCGCTGGCGAATCCGTCGCTACCACCAGTGAACCCCGTCCGCGTCACGCGTTCCATCCCGTCACCCTCCAGACGCCAGGCAACAGCATGGCCCTCGATTCCGGGCTTGAACATCGAATACAGCTCGGTAGAATCTAGCCCGGTCAGATCTTTCATGCTTGTTGGGATGCGCGCACGCCCTCATCACCCCGTTTGCCTCTTACATTCTATTTAGCCGGAAGAATGGAATCCAATCTTTCGCTCAAACTGGATGCTTTGAGGGGTTACTCTGCCTTGGCAGTTCTCTTCGCTCACGTGAATCAGTGGTTTGTCCTGCCAGTAACCGGACTCCAAACCACCAACCGATACTTTTGGAATGCAATATCATACTACGCGGTGCTCGCATTTTTCGTTATCTCAGGCTATGTCATCACTCACTCGCTGCTGGAAAACAGACGGAAAAACGGGCAGATCAACAAGGCCTCTTTCTTGCGCTCCCGGGCCCTGCGCATCCTGCCGCCGTTCATCGCCGCCTTGGGCTTTTCGATTCTGGTGGCGACGGCCATCCAACATTACTCACTACACGGAGCAACGGGATTCCGGACACCGGCTGATTTCTATGTGGCGCGGCACAACGTAACCCTGAACCTGCGCGATGTATGGGCAACTGCATTTCTCAGTAATGGCGTGATTCCGGGAACGGGGACCATCGTTACCAACGGCGCATTGTGGTCCCTTTCTTACGAGGTCTGGCTATACGGATTTGCTTTGCTAATTGCACTGGCGTGCGAACCAAAGCAACGAAGCCGCTGGATATCGATTGCCACGCTCGCGGTTCTCGCGCTGCTTCTGAGGAAAAACCAACTGTTTTTCGAATACTCGATCTATTGGGCTTATGGTGCCGCGCTTGCACTTTACCTGCACTTCAATGCGCGATGGCGCTTTTTCCCGCTTTTCCTAGGCCTTGTGGCGCTGCCAGGGCTGATTGTCTGCGCTGTTTCGCCACAGCGCATCCTGCCACTCAACCATGGCGCACTCTCGCTGCCGATCAATTTGTTTGCGGTCACGTTGATGACCGGCGTTTTCCGTCTCCAACAGAAATGGAAACTCGGGCCGATCGATCGGCTTGGAGCCTTTCTCTCAAAATCCTCCTACACTCTTTACATCCTCCATTTTCCGATCCTGCTCCTCCTCTTCTCGTTCTTCCACCTCCGCTTCCTCGGGTGGTCGACGGCAGAACGATCGTGCTTTCTCGGCGGAGTGACTCTCTTGATTCTTCTCATTTCTTCTCTGCTGGCACGCGTTCTGGAGAACCGCACGCTTTGGAACTCAGCCCTGCTGTTCATTGAAAACAGCCTTAAAGAACGCTCCAGTCCCGATTCAAAGAGAATGTTCCCTGACAAGGACTTATCAAAGCGCGGAAGGCCCTAACCCGGACCAACCCTGATCAGAAAACTTCATTACGCCGCATGAATCCCCAACCACCCACGCTCGCCGGAAGCTAGGGACCAGCCAGTTTCTGGGCGAAGCATTCTTCAACCAACCGAGGCTTTCTATAAGCACGCCCCCCTGCACCCGCCCATGCTTTTCCACAGCGCAGAGTTTCTCATCGCCTTCCTTCCGGCGGTTTTCGCTGTTTACCTTCTGCTCGCCCACCTGAATTACAGACAGGGGATCATCATTTGGCTGACGGTGGCATCGCTCGCGTTCTACGGATGGGGCGCCCCACAATGGCTCGCTTTGATCACCGGTTCAATTCTCGCGAACTTCATTATTGGAAGGATCGTGTGCCCAACCTGCCACAAGCTGCCAAACAGGCTGCGCTACGCCATCGTCATCGCGGGGATTGGCGCAAATCTATTGGTCCTGGCACACTTTAAATATGGTGGTTTTCTCATCGAGAATCTCAATCGTCTTTTCAGGACGGATTGGGCGCAAGGCGAAACGACCCTGCCACTGGCACTCTCATTCTTCACCTTCACGCAGATTGCGTATTTGGTTGATACCTACAGGGGAGAGACAAAGCGCTATACACTGCTTGACTATTCATTCTTTGTAACTTTCTTCCCGCATCTTATCGCTGGCCCGGTGGTGCAGCACAAGGAAATCATGCCCCAGCTGGAGAAGGACGGCGCCTTCCGTGTTCGCTGGGACAACTTGCAGGTTGGGCTTGGAATTTTTGGGGTGGGGCTGTTCAAGAAACTGGTCTTGGGGGACGGCTCCGGAGAATATGTCAGTCCCTTTTTTCAAGCGGCGGCCAATGGGGACTGGGTTTCGACACCGCAGGCATGGATCGGTGTTTTGGCCTATACGTTTCAGATTTATTTTGATTTTTCAGGCTATTCGGACATGGCGATCGGTCTCTCCCGATTGTTCGGCATCCAATTGCCTTTGAACTTCAATTCCCCCTATCGGTCGACCAGCATCATCGAATTCTGGCGTCGCTGGCACATCAGCCTTTCGAGATTTCTCCGAAACTATCTCTACATTCCGCTTGGGGGAAATCAGCGCGGAACGGGCACCCAATACGCGAACCTCATCATCACCATGGTTTTGGGCGGTTTGTGGCACGGGGCGGCCTGGAACTTTGTCATCTGGGGCCTTCTCCACGGAATCTTTCTCGTGATCAATCATGGCTTTCGTAGCCTTGTCCGAACCTTCAGCCTTGAGAATTACGTGGATAACCACATCGGAAAAGCGACCGGTTGGGCGGTGACCATGCTCGCAGTGATCAGCGGCTGGGTATTTTTTCGCGCTCCAGACCTCCCCTCTGCCCAGCGCATTTTTGCCATGCTTTTCCGTGATGCCCAACAATCTTCATTGGGGCCATCCCTATATCCCGAAGCGAGCCCCATCCTGTGGCTTTGCTCCATGCTCATCGTCTGCTTGACCTTACCAAACACACAGGAGTATTTTGCAAACTATCACCCAGCCCTCGATGCAACAATGGAGGTGAGTCCACGCGGCCATGTGCCATTGCGAATCGCATGGTCTCCCAAATTTCGCCATGGCCTCTTGGTCGGCCTACTCATTTTTCTTGGGATGCAACGTGTTTTTCAAGGGGCCCCCAGCGAATTTCTATACTTCAACTTCTGATGTGGGCGCATACTAAGTTTTTCATGGGAGTTCTGTCCGCCCTCGCCCTCGGCGCGGGCCTGTGGACGGTTCACTTTTTCCGAACCTTGGGTTATCGAGTCGATCGGGAAACCATCCACGTTGCGGCTTGGTATGATCGCAAGGATGAAGTCGCCTCTCAAATTCCCTCTCCGAGAGTGGTGTTGGTAGGAGGATCAAATGTCTTGTATGGCTTAAGCGCCCGCCAGTTGTCCAATCAACTGAATGCGCCGTTTCTGAACTTTGGCACACACGGTGGGCTGCCTCTGGATTACTTGCTCTATAAATCACAGCAGGTCGCTCGGTCTGGAGACATGATCATCCTAGCACTTGAGTATGAACAGTATTCCCGGCCCCGGGGGATCAACTCGATGGCGATTCGCTATTTTATCGGCGGCGATCCTTCCTACCTTCCGCTTCTCGATTTTCCTCAGCAGCTGCAATGCATTTTTTCCGCCTCCCCGCAGTCTCTGCTCCAGCCACCGCCGACCAAGTCCAAAAAGTATCTGAGCCGTCTGCACAAGGCGAAGGAGGCCACAAGGGTTTCTATGAATGAGCATGGAGATCGAACCGGGCATACCTTGGCCAGCATGACGAGCCATCAAAGGGAAGTTGTCGCAAAACTAAAGCCCGTGTCCTCCATTTCGCTTCAGGACTTCATCCACCACGAACACAACTGGACCCTCTTGAGGCGATTTGCGGACTGGTGCGCTAATGAACAAATTATGCTCGTGGCAGTTTATCCAAATACCATCGACGATCCAATCTTGCACCAAGAGCCCGCGGTTCAGAACCTTGCAAAAATTCGCGAACGGTTTGAGCGTTTCGGGGTCCCTGTTCTCGGAAATGGCACTGAAGCCATGCGGCCCAGAGAGCATTTTTATGACACGGTGTATCACCTCAGCGAGGAGGGTCAAAAATCCCGGAGCGCCGATTTCGCTCGCATGATCAGTCCTTTGATCGGGGAGTGGAAGGGGCATCAGAGCGACGGACGGTGAGCGTTCGACCGGGCCTGCATCGGGTTGGATCCCCGGCCGCCTCCTTCCCCGGCCGCAAAGCCCCCGGATTTGATGGACTTTGGCACGATTTGATGCCTCGGTGAGAGGTCGCCACGGCACCGATGAACCTGCCTCTCCACCTCAAATTCGGCATCCAGGAAAAAGCCGGCCTCCTCGTCATGGCCGTGGCGGTCTTTGTGGCCGTCGGCACCGCCTTTTTCCTCCAGCAAATCGCTGCGCGCACCGTGGAGAACCATGAGTTGGTCGATTTGTCCGACGAATCCGCCCTCCGCGGCTGGTCCATTGTCGATCAAGTCGCCACCCTGCGCGAGGACGCCGCCAAGCTGGCCGCGGACCGCGATCTGCAGCAGGCCGTCTATGGCGGAGACTTCGCCACCGTGACTTCCCGCGGCGCCGCCACCTGCCCGCTCTGGGACGAATACCTCGCCGTGGAAATCCTCAAACCCACCGGGGAACCGATCGGTCCCGCCGGCTTCAGCCGGATCCGCGGGCTCGACAACTCCGAACAACTCGAACTCCTGCACCTCGCGGACCGTGAGGCCCGCAACTTCCCGCTCATTTCCAATCTGGTGCGCACCGAGGCCGAGGTGCGCGAGGAAGCGGCCCGGGACGGTGACCTGACCGCCCCCGTCTGGCGGAACGAGTGGATGACGCTTTTCTGGGTCTGCATGCGGGTCCCGCCGCCCGCCGCCTGGTCGGGAGAATCCCGCTACCTCACGATCGCCTGCCGCCTCGAACAGTTCTACTCCGCCCGGCACCTCTTTTTCCTCGTGGATGTGGACGCCCCCGGCCAGCCCTTCCTCATGCACCCTGACATGGCCATCTCCCGCGGCTTCGGTCGGGACGATCTCTTCGAGCGGGACCTGCGCCAGGAGGTCGGGAAGCTCCGCAAAACCAGTTTCCGGACCCCCGAGTCCAGGATGCAGAACCTGGGCCTCCTCGAAGCCGAGAGCCTCCGGAAACCGTTCTTTTTCCGGGAGGGCCGTCCCTCCCCGGAATTGGGCAAGGCCCTGCTCGCCCGCAAAGAGGCCGGTCCGGAGGGCGATGCCGCCTACTTCAAAGCCCTGGGCAAGCGCTTCCGCGCCTTCAACTGGCAGCTCAGCGCCCCCGGCAACGCCGTCTCCGAGTTCCGCCTGCTCGCTCCCGACAAAGCCGCGTTCGAGGGCGGCCGCCCCGGCCAACCCGGCTTTATCCCCACCCTCGAACGGGAAATCCTCAAATACGCCGGGCTCCCCCCCGGGCACGACGCCTTCGAGTGGAAGAAACTGCTGCGCTGCAAGCATTGCCACATCGCCTGCATCGATCTCTGGCTCCGCACCGGCCAGGGCCAGCGCCGTTACCTCCTCATGTATGCCGCCTTCCAGGAGGAGTTCACCGGCGCCATCCGCTACGAGATCCGCTCCAAGCTCCTCTCCTGGGTCGTTCTCCTCGGGGCCGCCGCCCTCCTCGTGGCCATGGCCGCCGCCGTGAGCATCGTCCAACCCATCCGCGGCATGACCGCCACCGCCCAGCAGATCCTCAAGGACGAGGGCGGCGCCCTCCACGAACGCCTCGCCGACCTCGTCTCCACCCTCCCCCTCCAGCGCGAGGACGAGATCGGCGACGTCGGCCGCGCCTCCAAGCGTCTCTTCGAGGAGATCATCAGCGCCCAGGAACAGCTCGAACGGCGGGTCGAGGAACGCACCTCGGAACTCCGCGAGGCCAACCGCCAGCTCGAAGGCCTGGCGAGGGAGAAGGACGCCTTCCTCGCGAACGTCAGTCACGAACTGCGCACCCCCCTCACCGCCGTCTCCGGCTTCCTCCAGCTCCTCCAGCGCAAGTTGCAGCGCGATCAACCGCTCGGTAGCAAGGAAAAGGATTACGTCGCCAAATCCCTCGCCGCCGCCGGGCACCTCGAGACCCTGATCGACGACATCCTCGACTTCCAGAAGATCATCATGGGCGGCATCACCCCCGAGCCCGAGCCCTTCCTCCTCGCGGACTTCCTCCTCGAGCTCCGCGAGAGCCTCCAGTTCCAGGCCCGCAAGAACAACAACACCCTCGACTTCTCCTCCGATCGAGAGCTCGGTGAACTCCTCACCGACCGCCACCGCCTCCGCCAAGTCCTCACCAACCTCGTTTCCAATGCCTGCAAGTTCACCAAGGACGGCGTCGTCCGCCTCGAGGCCGGGGGCTTCCACCGGGATGATGCCGGTTGGATCCGCTTCCGCGTCATCGATTCCGGCCGCGGCATGACCCCCGAGGAACAGGCCCGCCTCTTCACCCGCTTCTACACCACCAAGAAAATGAACCAGTCCGGCACCGGCCTCGGCCTCGTCATCTCGGAGGGTCTCGGACGGCTCCTCGGCGGCCGCGTTTTCCTCGAGTCCAGCTCCCCCGGCCAAGGCTCCGTCTTCACCCTCGAGATCCCGCTCGAACTCAAACCCGCACCGCCCGAATCCACCCATGCCCAGGATCCTCATTGCTGAAGATGACCCGAACAACATCGAGATCCTGACCGATCTCCTGTCCGACGAAGGCTACGCCCTCGCCATCGCCACCACCAGGGAGGAGGTCCTCCGGCTCGCCGCGTCCGAACTCCCGGACCTCATCCTCATGGATGTCCAGATGCCGGATTCCACGTCCTCGGATGAACTCAACCGCGAGGCCGGTCTCGAGGCCACCCGCGCCCTCAAGGAAAACGAGGTTACCCGCCGCATCCCCGTGATCGCCCTCACCGCCCACAACATGCTCCACCAGAAGGAACGCATCCTCGGAGCCGGGTGCGATGATCTCCAGGCCAAACCCTACGACTTCGACGCCCTGCTCGCCACCATCGGCCGCCACCTCCGCAAACCCTCCCCCTGACGTGATCCCGCCCCATCCCAAGGAACACCTGCTCCAACTCCTCGCCGGTCTCCGGGAACCGATCGATTCCCTCGAGCGCGGTCTCCCTCCGGACGAGAAAGCCCAACGCTACCTCTCCCGCCTCCGCGAGGCCCTCGACGAAACCCTCCGCTTCGTCTCCAGCCAGCTTTCCGATCAAGGCTGGGAGGCCGTCCCCGGAACCGACGAGGAAACCTCCCGCGCGCTCCGGCACGATGCCCGCAACCACCTCAACCACCTCGGCGGGCCGGCCCAGATGCTCCTCCGCCTCCTCCCCGGGGAACCCTGGGCCTCCACCACCCGGCACCTCCGGGACACCCTCGACGCCTGCCTCCAACTCATCGACGCCTACGGCTCCGCCACCGATGGCGGTTTTCTCAGCGTCCTCGGCCACGGCGCGGAGCCGGCCGCTCCCCGCCTCCTGCCCCGGGATGCCATCCCCGCCTCCATCGTGGTGGCGGACGATGATCCCCTGAACCGGGAAAACCTCAGCGATATCCTCTCCCAAATGGGTTACCAGGTCACCGCTGTCGCGGATGGCGAGGCCGCTCTCCACGCCGTCGCTTCCGGGGATCACGATCTCCTCCTCCTCGACCTCGAGATGCCCAAATACTCCGGGTTCGAAGTGCTCGAACAACTCGCCCGCCACGCCCACCTCCAACACACCCCGGTCCTCGTCGTCACCGGCCAACGCCTCGTCGATGCCGCCGTCCGCTGCATCGCCCTCGGCGCGGACGACTTCATCCCCAAACCCTTCCACATCGATCTCCTCGCCGCCCGGGTCAAGTCTTCACTGGAACGCAAGCGCCTCCGCCAGAGAGAGTTCGAACAGTTCTTCCCCGCGGATCTCGCCCGCGAGTTCGCCCGGCATCCCGACCTCCGCAACATGGACGGCCGCGCCGTCGATGTCAGCGTCCTCTTCTGCGATATCCGCGGCTTCAGCACCGTCAGCGAAAAAGCCGGGCCCGAGGTCACCGTCCGCTGGCTCCGCGCCATCATGAACCGCCTCTCCAATCTCGTGATCGAACACGACGGCGTCCTCGTCGACTACGCCGGGGACGAATTGTTCGCCATGTGGGGCGCCCCACGCGAGCGCGCGGACCACGCCGACCGCGCCTGCAACGCCGCCCTCGGCATGCTCGCCCTCGTCGATGAACTCAATGCCGAATGGCAGCATACCGTCGGCTTCCAGACCGACTTCGGCATCGGCGTCAATTCCGGCCGCGCCCTCGTCGGCAACATCGGCACCGACCGCAAATTCAAATACGGCCCCCTCGGAAACACCGTCAACCTCGGCAGCCGCGTCCAGGGCGCCACCAAATACCTCCGCACCCGCCTCCTCATCACCGGAGAAACCCGCCGCCGCCTCTCCCCCGCCTGGGACCCCGATTCCCTCCGCAAAATCTGCCGCGTCAAGGTCCAGAACATCGCCGCCCCCATCGAACTCTACCAACTCACCGCCTCCCCGGGCCCCCAATGGCAGGTGCTCCGCACCCTCTACGAAAAAGCCATCCACGCCTTCGAAGCCGGAAACCTCGCCGCCTCAGACCTCGCCATGGGCGAACTCTTCCAACATTTCCCCGACGACGGCCCCGGCCGCCTCCTCAATCTCCGCGTCGCCGAGGCCATGCTCGCCCCAGAGGCCCCCCTCGACTTCGTCTGGACCCTGCCCGGAAAATAAAACCAGGATCCGGATCAGCTGCGGCGGCGTAAGCGTCTGATCCGGACCATCTACCCATCCATCCCCGCATCGCCGAAGGTCGGTCATGACGCTCCGACCATCCCCGCGCCGCGCCGGCATCCGATCCCGCTCACGCCGCCGCCTGTTCACCCCGCGCCGCTTTCCATTGCCGCGGCAGCAATTCGCAGACCCGGGCCTTCGGGTGATC
>JAGWVU010000080.1 GCA_018970725.1 Verrucomicrobiota bacterium | reverse complement strand
GCCACGCCCATCTCGCCAAGGTGGTCGCCGGAGTTCGCTTCATCGACGGGATCGAGGAGGGAATGCCTAACCCGTTGGAAAACGTCGCATGACAATCTTCCGGGATGCTGCCAGACCTTCATCCCCAACATTTGACTATATCCCCCTGCCACTGTCCACTACGAGCCATACCCACCGCCGTGACTTGGATCTTCCCAATGCTCGTTCCCCAACTATCCGCTCTTTCTCAGCCCCAACTCCTACCCGACAGGCATCGGTCCGCGCGGTTGCGCTGGCGGCGAGGCGAATTCGTTGAGGCCGCGAATTCCCTCCAGAGGTTTGACGTCCTCCTTGGATTTGAAACGCGCGGACACAGCGCCCGGATGGTCGCTGCATTTTCCGGTCGGGATAGGTTGAATTCCACCACCTGTCCCCCTCAGTTTACCCCTCTGAACCACCGCGGACCAACCCCCCTGTCAACAAGCCGCCTTCCAAAAAGCTCAGGCGAGGGCGGGAATCGAACCCGCGATAGAGGTTTTGCAGACCTCGGCCTTACCACTTGGCGACCTCGCCGGATCGGTTGATCCCGGGACTTGGAGCCCCGGGGTTCCGGAGGGGGAAGCTAAGGCGCGATGGAGGGGATTGTCAAATGGCGCGATGGAGAAGGCGCGGGGCGGGCGGTTCAGGGAAGCAGGGCGAGGAAGTCACGGACGAGTTGATCCTCGCGCGCCGCGGTGTATTCCCCCCGGAGAAACGCGGGATAGACCTCGGCGGCGAGTTGTTCCCAGGAATCGTTTTCCTTCCCGGGATTCACCGGGAAGAACCGGACGCCGGCTTCGCGGGCGGATTCGAGGTCCTTGGGGGCATCGCCGATCATGAGGACGCGGTCGAGCGGGTAGCGCCCGCCGGCGGTGGCGGCCTGGAGATGCTGGACCTTGGTGCCGATGTCCTTGCTGCAGATGAAGCGGAGAGACGAGCGCAGGCCGCAGCCTTCCCACTCATGTTCCAGCGCCTTGAGGGGCGTGGAGGAAACGACGATGAGATCCGAAGTGTGGCAGGCGGATTCGATGAAGCGGCGCGCCGCCGGGAAGGGTTCGATGGGATCGAGGGCGGCGACGCGGTCATCGACGTCCCGGCTCCAGGCGAGAATGCGGCGCAGGGAGGGGCTAGCGCGGAAGGCCTCGCCTTTGGCGCCGTTGAGGGCGGCCTCGAGACCGCCGTTGCCGAAGGGCGGCCCGGCTTGCAACCAGGCTTCGAGGTCCCGGACATCGGGCAGTTCCACCTCCGCCGGGATGCCCGGGTGCGCCCGCATCCGGTGGACGGCGAGGGCGAGGCAGACGAAGCGGTCCTGGCCGCGGGTGCCGGAGTAGAGGTTCACGGTTTCGAGGCATTCGCGGACCGGGCCCTCGTGCTCCCGGAGTTCCCATTGATCGAGAAAGGCGGGGTGGAAGCATTGCACCTGCTTGACCGTCATGGAATCGAAGACACAGCCGTCGGAATCGATCCCGACGAGGGTGGCGTGATGCGGTTTGAGCCGGTCCAGTGACATGGAGGGAGTGCGGTCAGGGCTTCTTGCCCTTTTTGAGGGCGAGGGTGAACCAATCCTCCTCGATGGGGAAGGAACGGCGGTCGCGGATCTCCTCGGCGGAAGCGCGGTGGGGTTTGCCGGGACCGCCCTTGCCGGGGCCACGGGGTCCCCTGCCCCGGTCGCGGTCTCCGGCGCCCTGGCCGGGGCGGGCGCGGTCGGGGCGCGCTTCCTTGCCGGGATCTTTCGCAGCGAGGGGATCCGCCTTGAGGCTGAGGGAGATCCGTTTCCGCTCCAAATCCACCTCGATGACGGTGGCCATGACCTTCTGGTTCACCTTGACCACGGCGGAGATGTCCTTGACGAAGGCGTCGCTGAGATGGCTGACATGGACCAGCCCGTCCTGATGGACGCCGACATCGACGAACGCGCCGAACTTGGTCACGTTGGTCACGATGCCCGGGAGGCGCATGCCGACCTGAAGATCCTCCGGCTTCTCGATCCCCGGAGCGAATTCGAAGACCTCGAAGCGTTGCCTCGGGTCGCGCCCCGGCTTGTCCAGTTCCGCGAGGATATCCTGAAGGGTCGGGATGCCGACCTCGGCATCGACATAGGCTTCGAGATTGATCTTGCGGCGCATCGCCTCGCTTGCGATGAGATCCGCCACGGCGCAACCGGCGTCGCCCGCCATGCGCTCCACCAGCGGATAGCGCTCGGGATGGACGGCGCTGGCATCGAGGGGATTCTCCGAGCCGCGGACCCGGAGGAAGCCGGCGGCCTGCTCGAAGGTTTTGTCGCCGAACCGCGGCACCTTTTTGAGATCCCCCCGGCTGCGGAACGGGCCGTGTTCGGAGCGATACGCGACGATGTTTTCGGCGAGGGTCTTGTTCAAGCCGGAGACGTAGGAGAGCAGTTCCGGGCTGGCGGTGTTGACCTCCACGCCGACGGCGTTCACGCAACTGACGACGCAGTCATCGAGGGCCTGCTTGAGGCGGTTTTGGTCGACATCGTGTTGGTATTGGCCGACGCCGATGGTTTTGGGATCGAGTTTCACCAGTTCCGCGAGGGGATCCATGAGACGGCGCCCGATCGAGACCGCGCCGCGCACGGTGAGGTCGTGATTGGGAAACTCGCGGCGGGCCACGTCCGAAGCGGAGTAGATGGAGGCGCCGCTCTCGTTGACCATGACGATGGGGATGGCGATGGGGAGATTGAGCGAGCGGACGAATTTTTCCGCTTCGCGGCTGGCGGTGCCGTTGCCGATGGCGATGGCGGCGACGCGGTGCTTGCGGGTGAGAAAGCGGATCATGTCGGCACTTTCCGCGAGTTGTTTGGCGGAGCCGACGATGTGCACCACCTCGTGTTGGAGGAGCCCGCCCTGTTCGTCGAGGCAGACGCATTTGCAACCGGTGCGGAAGCCGGGATCGAGGGCGAGGACCCGTTTTTGGCCGAGTGGGGAAGCGAGCAGCAGTTCGCGGAGATTTTCGACGAAGACCTTGGCGGCCTCCTCGTCGGCGCGGCGGCGGGCGATGGCGCGCATCTCGGTTTCCATGGAAGGGAAGAGGAGCCTGCGGCAACCATCCTCGAGCGCGGTCTGGACCTCGGGATGGGCCGGGCCGGTGAGGAAGCCGCGTTGCGCGGCGGCGAGGGTTTCCCGTTCCGGAGCGCCGATCCGCACGATGAGGAAGCCCTCGTTCTCGCCGCGGCACATGGCGAGCCAGCGGTGGGAGGGCACGGTTTCGAGGCGTTCGCTCCAGAGGAAGTAATCGCGGAAGTTCGCGGCCTCGGGGGCCTCTTTTTTGCCGGGCGCCAACTTGGAGGCGACGACGGCGGAGCTTTCGTAGATCTTGCGGACCGCGGCCCGGACCGGAGGGTGATCGCTCACCAACTCGGCGATGATATCGCGGGCCCCGGCGAGGGCGGCTCCGGCATCGTTGATATCCTTGACCGGGTTGATGAAGGGGATGGCGGCGGCGGCGGCATCGAGGCCCGGGTCCGCGAGGAGGGCATTGGCGAGGGGTTCCAGCCCGCGTTCCCGCGCCACCATGGCCCGGGTGCGGCGCTTGGGGCGGAACGGGGCGTAGAGATCCTCGAGGCCCGCGAGGGTGGAGGCCGCGAGGAGGGAGGACTTGAGATCATCCGTGAGCAAATGCCTCTCCGTGAGAGACTTGAGGACGGATTCGCGACGGCTTTCCAGTTCCTGGAGACGGCTCAATTGGTCACGGATGCCGGTCAGGGCCACTTCGTCCAGGGAGCCGGTCACCTCCTTGCGGTAACGGGCGATGAACGGGATGGTGGCCCCTTCGGAGAGCAGACGGGCGACGGCGCGCACGCGGTCGGCGGGAAGGTTCAGTTCCGAGGCGGCGCGACCGGCGAGGCTGGCAGGGTCGGGAGTCATGATCAAGGGGACAGAGGGAAAGGGAAACACCGTTATTCCGCGCAAACTTTTTGGCAAGTTGGAAGCAATGGGGAATGATGGCCGGACCCAGACTCCTGAAACGAAATGTGCGCGATAGGTGGCATTGCAGATCCCGGATTTGCGGATACGGCCTCACTCCCCGGACCGTTGCGGCGCATGGCGCGCGCCATGTTCCGGCGGGGTCCGGATGAGGAGGGACTGGTGGTGGAACCCGGGATCGGCCTGATCCATCGCCGCCTCAGCATCGTGGGTCTGGGCAACGGCCGCCAGCCGCTCTCCAACGAGGACGAGAGCGTGATCGCGATCGTCAACGGGGAATTCTTCGACCATCCCGAGAAGCGCGCGTGGTTGGAGCGGCGCGGACATGTGCTGCGCACGGATTCGGATTGTGAGATCCTGGCCCATCTTTACGAGGAACACGGGGAGGATTTTCCCCGGCACTTGCGCGGCCAGTTCGCCTTTGCCCTCTGGGACAAGCGCAAGCAACTGCTCTTTCTGGGGCGGGATCGCTCGGGGATTCTTCCGTTGCATTGGGCCCGCACGGACCGGGGCATTCTCTTTGCCTCGGAAATCAAGGGAATCCTCGCTTCCGGACTGATCCCCGCCGCGCCCGACCACCGCGGGATCGATCACATCTTCACCTTCTTCGCCCAGCCTGCGCGGCGGACCTGTTTCCGCGGCATTGAGTCGCTCCTGCCCGCGACGATGTTGCGGGTGCGGCTCAGTCCGAACGGGATCGACACCCGGGAGATCCGCTACTGGGACCTCTCCTTCCCCGACCGGGGTGAGGAATATGATCCAGGCCAGGACCGGGCGGTCGAAGAGTTCGGCGGGCACTTTGAACACGCCATCCGCCAGCGGCTCCGGGCCGACGTTGCGGTGGTGGGCTACCTCAGCGGCGGGATCGACTCCAGCACGATCGTGGCGGCGGCGTGCCGGTTGCGGAAGGAACCGATCCCCGCCTTTTCGATCCGGATCCCCTCCCCCGGTTTCGACGAAATGAGCAAGGCGCGGTTGGTGGCCCGGCATACCGGGGCCCGGATCGTGGAAGTGACCTGCGATGACCGCGTGGTGGGCCAGAGTTTTCCGGAATTGGTCGAGGCGGTGGACGCGCCGGTGGTGGACACGGCCTGCGCGGCGATCATGAACCTGAGCCGGAGCGTGCACGAGCACGGTTACAAAGTGGCGCTGACGGGAGAGGGAGCGGACGAATTGCTGGCCGGCTACGTGTGGTTGAAAGTAGGGCGGGCGTTGAGTTGTCTCGACCGGGGCAATTTCCGACCCGGCAACCTGACAAGATACCTCGCGTTGAAGTTGTTCAACCCGCATCGGGGATGGGACGAAGCGAACGAATACCAGCGGTATATCGGCGGGCCGCAGGGCATCTCGGATCTCTACGGGATGTATGGGGACGCCCGGCAACGCTTCTTTTCCACAGCGATGTGGGAAGAGATGGGGAATCATATCGCGTTCGAGGATCTGGATCTGGACCTGAACGCCATGAAACGGTGGGATCCGCTGAACCAAGCCCTCTATTTCGGTTTCAAAACGCTCCTCCCGGGCATGCTCCTCTGTCACAAAGGGGACCGGGTGGCGATGCGCAATTCCGTCGAAACCCGTTACCCGTTCCTCGACGAGGACGTGATGGATTTCTGCTGCAAGCTGCATCCCCGCTGGAAGCTGCGCGGCCTTTTCCGCGACAAGGTCATCCTGCGCCAATACGCCTCCCGGCTGCTGCCGGAAAGCATCTGGAAGCAGCCGAAACAGATGTTCCGAGCCCCGCTCGGCAACACGTTCTTCAGCGGGGCCTCAGCCCTAACGAACCAGCTATTGTCCGCGGAATCCCTGCGCCGGAGCGGGCTCTTCCACCCCAAGGCGGTCTGGGCGGCGCGCGAGTCGTTCGCCCAAGGCGAGCTCGGCCCGCTGCAACGGGTCTTCGTCGAAATGGGGCTGACCGCCGTGATCGCCACCCAGTTGTGGCACCACAAATACCTCGGCGGCGGACTCTGCGATCTCCCCGAGGCGGATTTCCGGTATGCGGAGGTCGAAGGCACGGCGATCGCGCCGGAGGCCTGCCTGACCGGAGTCTGAAACCCTCCACGATCAATTGCCTTGACTCCCGGGAAGTGCTCCGTTGGGATCGGACCCATGGACTTGTGGAACCGATCACCGTTTCCCTCCCGGGGATTTCGCACCGCGTGCTGGCTGGTCGTGGCTTTGTCAGGGGCGGGAATGCTCCGGGCTCAGGAACGCGCCGGGGATCCGCTGGCCCCGATCGATGACGAAAAACTGCGCCAGCAGTTCCAAACGGCCGCGGAGACCTGGATCGGGGAGGCTTCAATTCCCGACGGGGCCGCGATGCTGGCCTCGTTGAAGGCGCGGAAAGACGCTCCGGTTTGGACCCTGCCACCCGAGGAAGCCCCCGGAGCCGCCACCAGGCTCGAGCCGCCGGAAGTCTACCGCCGCGCCACGGCGGCGACGCTGGTTCTGGGACACCTCTACCAATGCGGGAAGTGCTCCAAGTGGCATCCGACGCTGGCGGGAGGCGTGGTGATCGACCCGGGCGGCATCGCGGTGACCAATTACCACGTGATGCGAGCGGCCAAGGCAAAGGTCTTCGGAGCCATGTTGCCGGATGGGGAAGCTTTCCCGGTGACGGAGCTTCTGGCGGTCTCCGAGGCGGACGACCTCGTCGTGGTCCGCCTCAAGGTGAGGGAAGGACGCAAGCCGTTGCCGACGGTCCGCCTGGCTCCGGCCAACGATCCGCCGGGCACCGGAGTTCACGTGGTCAGCCACCCGGACGGCCGGTTCTTCACTTTCTCGGAAGGGATGATCGCCCGGCATTTCGTCACGCCGGATACAAAGGCCGCCCGCTTGCACATCACCGCGGACTACGCCCGGGGATCGAGCGGTTGCGGAGTCTTCAATCCGCGGGGCGAACTGACCGCGTTGGTTTCGGCGACCCAATCGATCTATTACACCGAGGAAAAGGGGATCCAGCGGAACTTGCAAATGGTGGTGAAATCCACCATCCCGGTGAGCAGTCTCCGCAGGTTGCTCGGGGCCAAAGCCCCTGAGAAAAAGTAGGCGGGGGCCCTGACCTCCGGATGGGTGAGGAAGCAACCGCGCAATCTGCAATCGGCATTTGCCCTATCCGTGCTTTTCGTTCAATGATTCTGGAATGATTTCGAGATCCAACTAGAGTGGGCCCGTCCAACGAAACGTGGCAACGTCAGGAAAGGATTCGATCCAGGAGATTCTATCGATGAGCGACCGCTACCAGATCGTCAAAAAAATCGGCCAAGGAGGAATCGGGGCGGTCTACGAAGCCTTCGACACCCACCTGAAACGTCAGGTCGCGCTGAAACGCGTTCTCACGCCTGACCAAGCCACTCCCGAGGCGGTGGCGGATGCGGCCGAGAGCCTGATGCAGGAGGCGACCACGATGTCGACCCTGAACCACCCGAACATCGTGAGCGTTTACGATGTGGGCCGGGATGACCTGGGCGGGTTCGTGGTGATGGAGTTGCTCAAGGGGGAAACCTTGGATCAAACCAT
Organism: Verrucomicrobiota bacterium; assembly: GCA_018970725.1. Lineage (GTDB taxonomy): Bacteria > Verrucomicrobiota > Verrucomicrobiia > Verrucomicrobiales > DEV007 > V1-115. The sequence goes on along the minus strand of JAGWVU010000080.1, from coordinate 2,713 downwards.
CTCGGAATCGGTCCTGACGCTGGAGGACTTCCGGGAGGTCGTGAACCAAACCTTGGAAGGGCTGATCGCCGCCCAAGCCGCGGACATGCTTCACCGGGACCTGAAACCGGGAAACATCATGTTGATCTGGCGCCCCAGCGGCAAGTTCCAGGTCAAGATCCTCGATTTCGGTCTCGCCAAGGTGAGCCAGGGGCCATCGAAGCAGACGATTGACCAAGGGGACTCGATCCTCGGCTCCATTTTCTTCATGGCCCCCGAGCAATTCGAACGGGCCGCGCTGACCTTCGCCGCGGATCTCTACGCGATGGGGGCGATCTATTATTTCACGCTGACCGGGAATTATCCCTTCAACGGGCCCTCGGCGGCGGCAGTGATGGCGGCCCACCTGCGCCATGATGTCACCCCGCTGCAGGAACTGCGGCCCGATCTCCCTCCGGAAATCTGCCAGTGGGTGATGTGGCTGATCAACCGCAACCCGGAGGACCGCCCCCAATCCGCCCGCGAAGCCCTCGATCTTTTCCCGGCCCCCCATCCCACAGGAGAGGTGGTCATGATGGCCGCAATGGTCACCGACCCGGTCCCGGTGGCCCGACCGCTTCCGGTCAACGCCCCGGCCGTGACCACCCCGAAGCGCAAGGTCCCCGCCCCTCCCCCGGTAACTGTCACGGCCGTCAAACCGGCGACCGGTCCGGTGGCCACGGTGCGGAAACAGACGGAGAGCTACACGATCCGGCCCGACGACGACGGGGAGGAGGAAGGCAACCCCACCGTAAAACTCCTGCTCATCGCCGGGGCTTCGATCGGCGCCCTGATCATTCTGGTCGCGCTGGGCCTGCATATCTCCAAGGAAATGCGCCTGGCCGGATTTAAGAAACGGATCGACACCCTGGCGGTGCCCAACCCGGAAGGCACGGCGCAAGACGTCGCGCTGCTGGCCCCCTATCTCTCCGACGACCCGAAACGTTCGGACAGCCGGGTCGCCGCCATCCTCGCCTCGATCAAGGGCCAGGGCGTGGACGAGGCGATGGTTCATGAACTCAAGGCGGCACCGCCCGGACCGATCCGCATCGGACTGATGCGCGCCTTGGGCACCCGCGGGGTGACTCTGGCGTTTGATCAGGTGCTGTCCATCTATCGCTCCACCCAAGGCGAGGAACGCGCCGTGGCCGGAGAGACCCTGCAACACATCGCCAAGCCCGGGCAGGAAGCCACCCTGCTCAGCTTCCTCAAGGACAATGTGCCGAACCGGACGAATCTGGAAAACGCCGTGGTCAGCCTGATCCGGCAAAACAAGGATGTCGCCGAACGAACCCGCGCCCTGACCGATGAGCTACCGGTTAGCACCGGGGATTACCGGAAAAGTCTCTTCCGCATCGCCGGTCAGGCCGGTGGGACAGAATCCCTGAAACGGATCGGCCAGCTGGTGGATGACAAAGCGGACGACGTGGCTTTCCTCTCCGATCTCCTGCTCGGCCTGGCGCTCTGGCCCGACCGTTCCGCGGGCCCTCTCCTGCAGCAAATGATGACCAACCCGGACACGGAGATCGCCTCCAGCGCGTCCCGGGCCTACATCCGCCTCCTGTCCATGCCGGCCGGGGGAGATGACGCCGGGAACTGGAAATACGTCCTCGAGAAGGCCCCGCGCGGCGATGCCCTCAATGTCTTCGACAGCATGGCGGACAACCCCACCGCACCGACCTTGGCCTTTCTGACCACTGCGAACATCGCGGGTTGGGAGCGGACCTTCCAGCAGGCCCAAAAAAGTGTAGAGGAAGCCGCCGGTGCCGCATTGCCGGTGCAATCGGGCAAACTGATTCCGGCCACGCTGGCAAAACCGCGCGGGGCTCAGGAGGGATCAGCCTTCGTGGAGGAAGGGGCCTACTGGACGTGGAGCAATCCCTCCGCGTGGTTCATCTGGATCCTGAAACTTCCCAAAGCCGGCGCTTACAAATTGGAGGTGATGTGCTCCGCCGAGAACGGAGGGGAGAGCGAGTTCCTCGTGACCCTGGCCGGCCTGACCGTGAAAGGTTCCACCGTGAAAACGGATTCAAAAACCGCTTTCGTTCCCGCCGTTCTGGAAGGGGACGGCACTTTCCAGATCAAGGACAATCAGACCGGCGTGCAAGTGCTCGCGCTCCAAGCCGGAGCGGTCACCAAACCGCGCATCATGAACTTCAGCGGCCTCAAACTGACCGTCAAGTAAGCCCGGGCCCCGCGGAAGCCCGAAGGTGAAAAGGAGAGGACGCCGTTCCATCTCATGATCCGGCGGACGGACGCCCGGTTAAGCGGGATGATGGTCGCCTACCGGACGGACGCCCGGTTAAGCGGGATGATAGCGGCCCGCCCGGAGACGCCCGGTTAAGCGGGATGATAGTGGCCCACCCGGAGACGCCCGGTTAAGCGGGATGATAGCGGCCCGCCCGAGGACGCCCGGTTAAGCGGGATGATAGTCGCCTGCCGGACGGACGCCCGGTTAAGCGGGATGATAGTGGCCCACCCGGGGACTCCCGGTTAAGCGGGATGATAGTGGCCCACCCGGGGACTCCCGGTTAAGCGGGATGATAGTCGCCTGCCGGACGGACTCCCGGTTAAGCGGGATGATAGCGGCCCACCCGGGGACGCCCGGTTAAGCGGGATGATAGTCGCCTGCCGGACGGACGCCCGGTTAAGCGGGATGATAGTGGCCCACCCGGGGACTCCCGGTTAAGCGGGA
>JAGWVU010000039.1 GCA_018970725.1 Verrucomicrobiota bacterium | reverse complement strand
AAACCTGACCAGCACACGCCCTCCAACACAGAAGCCGGGAACCGGACGAGCCGCGAACCGGCACCGCAACCGATGGCTCCCAGCCTCGTCCAGCGACACCCAAGAACCCCATCCGCACAACAAGTTGCCGCCAGCCCGGATTTCTCAAGGATCGCATCGCGAGGCGCGGCAGGAATGCCATGGGGCAAGGCGCGAGGCGGGAAGCTGTGCGGACACAACTGACTGACGAGCAACGCAGGCGGCGGTGAAAAGAACCCGAAGATGCCGTCTTTTTCGGCTGGGCGGACCACTAGGTTTGGGGGCACGGATGAGTCACGGATAAAACGGATGGCACGGAGAGGGACCCAAAGCAGAGCATGTCTCTTCCCATCCGTGTCATCCCGCCCCTCCGTGTTTCATCCGTGCCCCAAAAAGCCCTCTTCCGCGTCATCCGCCGACGCGATCCTCCAGGCGGCGGTGAAAAGAACCCGAAGATGCCGTCTGTTTCGGCTGGGCGAACCCACTAGGTTTGGGGCACGGATGAATCACGGATAAAACGGATGGCACGGAGAGGGACCCAAAGGAGAGAATGTCTCTGCCCATCCGTGTCATCCCGCCCCTCCGTGTTTCATCCGTGCCCCAAAAAGCCCTCTTCCGCGTCATCCGCCGACGCGATCCGTCAGGCGGCGGTGAAAAGAACCGGAAGATGCCGTCTTTTTCGGCTGGGCGGACCACTAGGTTTCGTCTTCTTTCCGGAGTAGGCGTTCCAGCATGCGGCTGGGATCCCGCAGGAAGTTGCGCGTGAGCTGGAAGTGCTCGGTGTCCTCGTAGGCGATTCGTTCGATTCCGTCCGGACTGAATTGGTAAATCCAAGCGTCAGGGTAGGCCAGAATGATCGGTGAATGCGTGGCGATGATGAACTGGGAAAAGTCCGCCGCAAGATCATGCAGCCGAACGAGCATCGAAAGTTGTCTTTGGGGAGAGAGCGCGGCCTCCGGTTCGTCCAAGAGATAGACCCCGTGCCCCCCCATGCGATGGGTCATGGCCGCAAGGAAGGATTCACCGTGAGACTGCTCATGAAGCTTTTTGCCACCGTAGCCCCAGGCGCCGTATTCTTCGTCGACCTTCGTGGCAAAATTGTAAAAGCTCTCGGCCCGAAGGAAAAAGCCGTCCAAGGGGCGATGGGCCGCGCGGCTGACTCTCAGGTGGCTGGTCAGGGAAAACATGTGTTCTCCGAAAGCCAGATTGCTGTTTCTGGTGCCCCCTTCCAGACTGAATCCCAGTTTTTCCGCGATGGCTTCCAGAAGCGTCGATTTGCCCGATCCATTCTCACCCACGAAAAAGGTGACCCTGGGGTGCAACTCCAAGGTTTCAAGCCGCTGGATGGCCGGGACGGAAAACGGGTATTCGTCCCAATCCGGCACGGACTCACGCAGCAGACTGATGGAATGAAGGAAGTGCGGAGGCATCGACCAGCTCGATACAGGAGAAGCGGGGGCACGGCAAATCCGTCGGTGCCTGCATGGCCGGAACCGGAATTTCGGTGGCGGCGGCTGATTTCCGGTCCATGATCGCTGCATGGGCATCCACAACCTCCTCTTCATCGGCCTCGGGTTCGTGACAGGGGCCGCCTTGGCGAACGAGGCCGCCACCGGACCGTGGAACGTCCCGGAGCTCCAGCAAACCGTGCCCGCGATGCGCTGGGTGGATCAGTCCGGTCCGATCCATTCCCTCCTCTATGCGGGGGAGCCCTACCAAGGACACCAGACGGAGGTTTTCGCGTTTTACGCCTCGCCGCGGACCTTGGACCGGAACAAGTCGGCACCCGGGAAATTTCCCGGCGTGGTGCTCATCCATGGCGGCGGGGGCACGGCCTTCGCGGAATGGGTCTGGCTCTGGGCCCGGCGCGGTTATGCGGCGATCGCGATGGACCTCTCCGGGCATCAACCCGGGGCTCCGGCCTATGACCCGAAAACCGGAGCCTTGGTTCCCGGCCAAGCGGGGAAGGCCGAGACCCGCAAGCGCCTGCCCAACGGCGGTCCGAACCAAGGCCACCCGGAAAAATTCGACACCGTGGGCGGCGATCCCGGGGACGACTGGCCGATGCACGCCGCCGCGTCCGTGATCCGGGCGCACTCCCTGCTGCGCTCCTTCCCGGAAGTGGACGCGGACCGGACGGCGGTCACAGGAATCAGTTGGGGGGGATACACGACCTGTCTGGTGGCCTCGCTCGACGACCGCTTCAAGGCCGCCGTCCCGGTCTACGGATGCGGCTTCCTGCACGAAGGCGAATCGGTCCAAAAACCAGCGATCGACAAACTCGGCGAGCGACGGGGCTTGTGGGTGCGGACCTATGATCCCTCCAGCCTGCTGCCCCGCTGCCGGGTGCCGATCCTGTTCGTCAACGGCACCAACGATGTGCACTACCCGCTCGACAGCTACCAAAAGAGTTTCGATCTGGTCCCAGGCCCGAAACAGATGCGGATCCAGGTCAAGATGCCGCACGGGCATCCCTCGGGCTGGGCACCGGAAGAGATCGGCCTGTTCATCGATTCGCATTGCGCCGGAGGCAAACCGCTGCCTGTCCCGGGCCCACCCGTGATCGAGGGCGGCCGGGTGCGTTTGCCCGTCCGTTCGGTAACAAAGATCACGGCCGCGAGTCTGCACTTTACGACCGACAGCGGCCCGCGTTCCCAACGAGCTTGGCAAAGCACCGACGCCGAGGTGGGCGATGGCGTCATCACCGCTCCCCTGCCGGACCCGAAAGCCAACACCTGGTTCATCGGGCTCACGGACGAACGCGGGGCCATGGTCAGTTCGGAAGTCCGGTTCGGGGCTCCCTGACTGGGTCAGCCCGCCGGAATTCGGAACGGTGTGGCAACCGCGCCGATCGGGCGATTCCGCAAACCTCGTGCGGCCGCGGGTTGCTTTTCGCGGCTCTTTCACTACCCTGTGGCAGGCACCCGAACTGGCTCGTGCCCCGTAACACAGACCCGACAACCCAACGACATCATGGCTCATCAACTTCCACCCCTGCCTTACGCCTTCGACGCCTTGGAACCGCACATCGACGCGCGGACCATGGAAATCCATCACGGCAAACACCACGCCACCTACGTGACGAAATTGAACGAGGCCATCGCCGGAACGGAGATGGAAGGTTTGAGCCTAGAAGAACTCTGCGCCAAACACTCGGACAAGCCGGCCGTGCGTAACAACGGGGGCGGTCACTGGAATCACTCCCTCTTCTGGACCCTCATGGGCCCCGGCAAGGGTGGATCCCCGTCCGGAGAACTGGCGGCCGCGATCGATTCCGCTTTCGGCAACTTCGAGGAGTTCAAGGCGAAATTCGCCCAAGCCGCCCTGACACGGTTCGGCTCCGGTTGGGCCTGGCTTTGCGTCAAGGCGGATGGCGGACTCGCCATCTCCTCCTCGGCCAATCAGGACAACCCGCTGATGCCCGGAGTCACCGAGGCCGGTTCCAAACCGATCCTCGGCCTCGACGTCTGGGAACACGCCTACTACCTGCATTACCAAAACCGCCGTCCCGACTACGTTTCCGCCTTCTGGAACGTGGTTGACTGGGAAGCCGTCGCCGCCCTCCACCGGGCTGCCAAAGGCTGATGGAAGGGGGAGGCCCCGTCCTCCGCGCGGAAGACCCGGTTATCCCGCCCTCCCGGCGCGGGGAGTCAAAGAGGGATCCGGTCCCTCCCCTCCCCGCGCTCCGCCCCGCATCTTGCTTGCGCACCGCAAATTCGCGGGTTTGCTAGTCCATCGACCTTTTCTACCAAATCCCCACCAAACTCCCCACGGACTTCCGGGTGCTGCACACGGCGGACTGGCACTTGGGCAAAACCTTGGGTGATCTCTCCAGGCATGAGGAGCACCGTCGCTTCCTTGCCTTTCTCATCGACGCCGTGCACGGCCACGACATCGACGCCGTGGTGGTGTCAGGTGATATCTTTGATTCCGCCTATCCTCCCCAAAGCGCCCTCACCCTTTACTACGAATTTCTTCACGACCTGCGACGGCGCACCAAGGCTTCCGTGATCCTGACTGCGGGAAACCACGACTCTCCCGCTGTTCTCGAAGCCCCGCGGGGCATCCTCTCCAACATGGGCATCCATGTGATCGGTCATTTGCCGAAGAAGCTTCGGGAAACGGTCATCCCCCTGCCCAACGCCGAATCCCCCCAGCTGGTCGTGGTGGCCCTTCCCTTCCTCCGCGACCGGGAATTACGCGAGGGCGGCATCGGTCAGGGCGCGGAAGAGATCCGCAAGAATCTCACCGAGGGGATCCGGCGCGTCCACTCGCAAGCCGCGCATCAGACCATGGACTGGCGGAAACGCGGCATCCCCGTTCTCGCCATGGGACACCTCACCGCCGCCGGTGGTTCCATCTGCCCGGAGAGCGAACGGGAAATCCATATCGGCGGGTTGGGCGCGGTCGGTGAGGATGCCTTCCCCACGGAATTCGATTACGTGGCCCTGGGCCATCTGCACCGTCCCCAGAAAGTCGGGCCGAACGACCGGATCCGCTACTCAGGCTCTCCGATTCCGCTCAGTTTCAGCGAGGCCAGCGACGTCAAGGAGATGCGAGTGGTCGATTTCGGGGAAGGGCGCCGGGTGGGATGCCATGCCTTGCGGCTCGATGTCCAGCGCCGTCTGGCCCAGTGGCGCATTCCTTACGAACAACTGGCGCTGCACCTGAAGGAAAAACAGCCACCTCCATCGCCCCTGACCCCTTGGCTGGAGGTCATCGTGGAAAATGCGCCCCCGGGAGAAGCCGTGTTCCAAAGGGTTCAGGAATACGCCGCGGGACGGCCCTTCGAAGTGGTCCGGGTCCTCAACCAGCGACCGCAAGGAGCCGTGCCCTTGCAACTCCCCGACGCCGCCGAATTGACCGACGCCACCACCTTGCTGGAATCTCCCGAACGGGTTTTCGACTGCCGGCTTTCCTCGGAAGCGAATCTCAACGACGAAGACCGCGCGGCGCTGCAAACGGCTTTCCGCGAGTTGTTGGAACTTCATGAGGACCGCGCCCGGATGGCGGAAGGCAACACTTTGGCGGCGACATGAAAATTCTCCGGATCCGACTCAAGAACCTGAACTCCCTGCGCGGCGAGCACGAAATCAATCTCCGGGATGAACGGATCGCCCGCTCCGGGCTTTTCGCCATCACCGGTCCGACCGGGGCCGGGAAATCGACCATCCTCGATGCCATCACCCTGGCCCTTTACGGCCGGGCCGCGCGTTACGGGAACCAGCCGAGTCCGAAGGATATGATGAGCCGGCACGAGGCGGAAAGTTCGGCCGAGGTCGAGTTCGAGGTGGCCCGGGGAACTTTCATCGCGACCTGGCAGTTGCGCCGCGCCCGGGGAGCGGTGGACGGCACCGTCCAACCCGCCAAACGCTACCTCTACCAAGAGGGCGTGGTCATCGCCGAAAAAACCACCGAGGTCTCCGATTTGATCGAGGAACTCAGCGGGCTCGATTATGACCGTTTCACCCGCTCCGTGCTTCTCGCGCAGGGCGAGTTCGCCAAATTTCTCAAGGCGGACGACAACGAGCGGTCCGCCCTGCTGGAAAGCCTGACCCGGACCGCCATTTATTCCGAGCTTGGCTCTTTGCTTTATGTGGAAGTGCAAGACCGGGAAAAACGTTTGAACGCGGCCGAAGAAGGCCTCTCGCTGATCCCGATCCTCAACTCCGGAGACCTCGCCGCCCTGCAGGCGCAGATCACCCGGGACGAGTCCGACCTGACCCTCCGGTGCCAAGCCCACCAGCAGCTGGCCCGGACGCTGGATCAGGCCCGAAGATGGATCGAACGAAGCTCGCGCCAAGCGACCCTGGAAAGGGACCGCGCCGACTTGGCCCGGGAGCGGGAGAAGGCGACTGAGCGCTTCGCCCGGCTCGCCCGGCATCGCACCGCGCTGCCCCATCTGCCCGATTTCACCCGTTGGACCGAGGCCCGGCGCCAGGAAGAGCGTCTCTCAAGCGCCCTCGCCGAGGCGGACGCCGCCTGCACCCGGACGCAGCTGCTCTGGCACCGGGAGTGGCAGAATTCCACCGGCCAATCCGGACTTCCGGTGGGCGACGACTCCGCCCTTGAGGAAGCACTGGGCCGGATCGAGGCCGGTCTCGCGTTGCTGGCCAATGCCAAAAGACTCTCCGCGGAATTGCCCGCACCCGATCCCATCCCGGACCCGGCCACCCTTGAGGAGGAGTTGCCCACGCTTCGGGAACGGGGCGGAGATGCCGGTCTGCAAGCCCGTGCGGACGACGAGTCCCGCCGGGAACGGGGCTTTGAGAAACTCGGCGGACTCCTCGAACAACGGGCACAGATCCGCGCGCGGCTGGAAGACGCGAAACAAAACGAGGCCAAAACCCTGACCGACCTCGAAGCCGCGGACGCCGCCCTCACCGCCGCCAAGGAACGCGCACGCTTGGCCCACGAACTCACCTTGTCCCGGGAGGACCTTCTCGAGGCCGCCCGGCGCATCGCCAGCCTGGAGTCCCATCGGTCCCGTTTGGTGCAGGGACAGCCTTGCCCTCTTTGCGGATCCCCGGAACATCCCTGGCACGACGGCCAGGCTCCGGACGATCTCGCCGCCCGGGAAGCCGGACTCAGCGAGGCCCGGGCTCAACGTCAGGCCGCGGATGACGCCTGCAAGGGAGCGGATCGCCTCGTCGTCACCCTCCGCGCCGGGAAGAATGCGCTCGCCCAGTCCATCCAAGCCACTTCGGGGGAGCTGCAGTCCATCGAGGAAACCGTGCGCTCCGCCGCCGGAGGCATGGGGCTGGAGGCTCCCCATCCCGAAACCGTCGAGGCGGCCCGCCTCCAAGCCCGGGCCGACGCGGCCGAGGCACTCCGTCTCCGGAACCGCTTCCGCGAGCTGCTCCGGGCCGAGGAGTGGTTGCAGCGTCGCGAGCGCATGGATTCCGAACGGAACCAACTGGAAACCCTGCTACGCCCGCACGGCGTCACCCTGCCTCACGAAGGGGAACCCGGTGCCTTGCTTGCCAAACTCAGCAGCCGCGTCAAGGCCCACCGGGACTACAAGGAGGCCCGGCGGGAACGCGCCAGCCTTCTGTCGCAACGGGAAGCCGCCACCGTCGCCCGGGAGACCGCCGGAGCCACCCTGGCGAACCGCCTCCAGGGAAGCGGATTCGACTCCCCGGAGAATCTACAGTCGGCCGTCCTCCCCCCGGACGAAGCCGAATTGATCGCCTCGTTGGAGAAGCAGCTGACGGATCGCGGCCAGCACCTCGAGGCCCTCTGGCAGGATTGTCTGAAGGACTTGCAAGACCTGCGGGACGCCGGCTGCCAACCGGTCGCGGAAATCGCCCCTCACGAAACCGCCGTCCGGGAGTCCGAAAGCGCGATCGCGGACCTGCGCCTGCGTCTGGGAGGCCTTCGCCAACGCTTGGCGGAAGATTCCCAGAATCGTGAGATCCACGCCAGCCGCTCGGCGGATTTGGCCGGCCAACGGGCCCAGCTCGCCACTTGGGACCGCCTCCGGCTCCTCATCGGCGATGCCACCGGCAAAAAATTCCGCACCTTCGCGCAGGGCATCTCGCTGGACTTGATGCTGCGCCACGCCAATCGCCATCTGCGCCGGCTGACCTCACGCTACCAGCTGCGGCGCGCCGACAACAGCGAACTCGGTCTGGAAATCGAAGACAATTTCCAAGCCGGAATCCGGCGCCCCACCGCCAGCCTCTCCGGTGGAGAAACTTTCCTCGCCAGCCTGGCCCTGGCACTCGGGCTGGCCGGACTGGCGGGCCGGAACACGCGCATCGATTCCCTGTTCATCGACGAAGGCTTCGGTTCCCTCGACGCCGAAGCCCTCGAAGTCGCCCTGACCGCCTTGGAAAGCCTCCGGCAGGACGACAAGCTGGTCGGCATCATCTCCCACGTCGGCCTGCTCCAGGAACGGATCGGTGCCCAAGTGATTGTGGAAAAACGGGCCGACGGCAGCAGCAGCCTCTCGATCGGCACCGGGCGTTGACCCCACCGGGCCGGCCCTCAAAGCAGCCCGATCCGCGACAAATCCTGCACGTCGATCAATCCCACCGGCTTGCGCCCTTCATCGAGCACCACGATGTCATCGATCCGGTGCTTCTTCAGGACCGCCAGCACTTCCACGGCCAGTTGCCCGGCCTCGATGCAGACCGGGTTGACTGTCATGAGACATTCCACCGTCAGGGAACTGATCTCCGGGCCGTGCGTCCGGAAGGCCCGGACGAAGTCACCATGCGTGAAGATGCCGGCAAGACGCTCTTCCGCATCCACGACCACGGCCGCCCCGGCACGCTGCCGGGTCATGGCGTCCAGCGCATCCGGAACGGTGGTCGCGGGCGAAAGAAGCGCCATTTGGGCACGCGGACGCATGATGTCGGCGGCTTTGGTCAACAATTTGCGGCCCAAGCTGCCCCCAGGGTGAAACCGTGCGAAATCCTCCGGTTGGAACCCGGAAGCTTCGAGCAAGGTCATGGCAAGCGCATCCCCCAACACCAGCATGGCGGTGGTGCTGCTGGTGGGTGCCAAGGCCAGGGGACAGGCCTCCTGCTCCACGGAGACATCCACAACCACGTCACTGTATCGGGCCAGCGAGGAACCGGGATTCCCGGTGAACGATACGATCCTGACCTCAAAACGTCGCAGCGCGGGCAGGAGATTGAGCATCTCCACGGTTTCCCCGCTCGAACTCAGGCAGAGGATGGTGTCCCCGTCCTTCACGATCCCGAGATCCCCGTGCAGCGCATTCAGAGAGTTCAACGCGATGGCGGGCGATCCGGTGCTGGTCAGGGTCGCCGCGATCTTGTCACCGATGTGACTGCACTTTCCGACCCCGGCCACGATCACCTTGCCGCCGGACAGAATCGACCGCCGCACGGTCTCCACGGCTTCCTCGAACGTGGCATCGAGACGATCCCGGAGGTGGACCAACCCGAGGATCTCGGTGTCGAACACCTGCCGGGCCCGAATCAGGAACGACGTCCCGCTGTCGATGGTTGACCGGTTCACACTTCCCCTCAACAACCCGCGCTCAACGCCGCTCAAATGTGGATGGCATGGCCGAAAGCGTTGGAGGTGGCCTCGTGGACGGCTTCGCTCAGGGTCGGGTGGGCGTGGATGGTGGCCTCGAGGTCCTCATAGGTGGCTTCCAAAGTGATGGCCAGTCCCAGCTCGGCGATCATCTCGGTCGCCTCGGACCCGATGATGTGGGCTCCGATGATCTCCCCGTGTTCCTCGTTGAAGAGCAGCTTCACAAAGCCGTCGGGCTCGCCCACGGAGAGGGCCTTGCCGCTCGCTTGGAAGGGGAACCTGCCCACCTTGTATTTCAGGCCCTTCTCTTTGGCGGCCTTTTCCGTGAGGCCGACGCTCGCGACCTGGGGCTGGCAGTAGGTGCATCCCGGAAAGACCTCGACCTTGCGCGGCTTGTAGGAGGGATTAAAAATTCCCTCCACCGCTTGGACCGCCTCGAAGGTGGCGGTGTGCGCGAGCCACGGCGGCCCGGTGATGTCGCCGGCGGCAAAAACCTTGGGAAGACTCGTCTGGTAGCGGTCGTCCACCTTGAGATAGCCACGCTCCGTCTTTTTGATCTCCCGTCCTCCGGGCAGAACCGGTTGAACGCCGATCGCCACCAAACAGACCGGGGCCCGCAAGGTTTCGTTGGTCCTGCCTTCCACGGTGATCTCCACTCCGGAAGCGGTGACTTGGCTGCCGACGGTCTTCGTCTCCGTCAGGACCCGGATGCCCTGCTTCGCGAAGGATTTCTCCAAGGCCTTGCTCACCTCCTCGTCTTCGACCGGGAGGATCTGGGGCAACATCTCCACGATCGTCACCTTGGTCCCGAACGCGTTGAAAAAGTAAGCGAACTCCACCCCAATCGCTCCCGCGCCGATGATGATGATCTCCTCGGGCTGCCGCGCCAACACCATCGCCTCCTTGGAACTGATCACCCGCTCGCCGTCAAAGGGGAGCCCGGGCATCGGACGGCTCGTGCATCCGGTGGCGATCAGGATGTTCTCCCCTTCCAAAACGGAAACCGCCCCGTTGGCGTCGGTCACCTCGACCTTGCCGTTGCCCAGGAGGGATCCCTTCCCGCGCACGTAGTCCACCTTGTTCTTTTTGAAGAGGAACTCGATGCCTCCGGCAAGCTTGTCGGACACGCCCCGGCTCCGGCCGACCACCTTGCCCCAGTCATAAGTCAAGCCGCTCACACCCAGCCCGAAGTCACCGGCATGATGCTGCAACAGGCGGTAGATCTCGGCGTTCCGGATCAGGGACTTGGTGGGAATGCAGCCCCAGTTCAAGCAGGTGCCCCCGGCCCGGTCCATCTCCACGCAAGCCGTTGTCTTGCCGAGTTGCCCGGCGCGGATGGCGGCGGCGTAGCCCGCAGGCCCGCCCCCGATGACGATGAGGTCGTATTTCATGAAAGTGTTCAGGTGAAACGAAGAGGACTCAAACCAGCATCAAGGCCGGATTCTCAATGTATTTGCGCAGCGCCTGGAGATAGGTCGCCCCCACGGCGCCGTCGATCACGCGGTGATCACAACTCATCCCCACCCACATCCGCTGCCCGGGCACAATCCCCCCGGCCTCGGAAACAACCGGGACATTCCGGATCGAGCCGATCGCCAGAATCGCGGCTTGCGGCGGGTTGATGATCGCATCGAAGTTATCCACCCCGTAGGCCCCCAGATTGGAGATGGTGATCGTCCCCCCGGCGAAGTCATCCGGCGATAGCTTCTTGGTCTTCGCCCTCTCCGCCAGGACCTTGACTGCCTTGCTCAGCTCCAACATCGACTTGGCCTGGGCATTCCGGATCACCGGCGTGACCAATCCGTCCGGCACCGCGATGGCCACCGCAATGTTGACCGACTGGTATCGAATGATCGCGTCCACATCAAAGGCGGCGTTCACTTCGGGCACATCGACACACGACAGCACCATCGCCTTGAGGATGAAGTCGTTCACCGTGAACTTATTCCCGTCCGCCCCCACGGTGTCGTTCACCTGCTTGCGCAACTTCATCAGCGGCGCTGCGTCGAGTTCCACGTTCAGGTAGAAATGGGGAATCGTGGTCTTCGATACCAACAACCGGTCCGCGATGATGTTCCTCATCCCGCTCAGGGGAACCCGCTCCGCCTTCGGATCAAAATCCAACACCGGCCGGATGATGCGCGGCGCGGGCCCGGTCGCCACCGCTGCGGCTCCGTTGGCCGGCGCGTTGATCACATCCCGGGCCACAATCCGCCCGCCCGGCCCCGTGCCTGCGATGGCGCTGAGTTGCACTCCCCTGCCCCCTGCGATCTTGCGCGCCAAGGGCGACGCCTTGACGCGCCCACCGGAAGTCGTCAACGCCACCGCCACGGCGGCCACCGGAGCCGCGCTCCCGGGAACGGCCGCCCCCCGCGTCGGAGCGCCGGCGGCGACCGGAGCCGCCACGGGGACGGCAACCGGGGCTGCGCTTGTTGCCGGAGGGGTCTCCGGCGCTTCCTCGCCCTCCGCCACCAGCGCCATCAGCACGGCACCGAGCGGAGCCCGGCCCCCGGCCGGAACGTAAATCCTTCCCACCACCCCGGAATCAAAGGCTTCCATCTCCATGGTCGCCTTGTCCGTCTCCACATCGGCAATGACTTGGCCGGAGCGCACGGCGTCCCCCTCTTTGACATGCCATTGCAGGAGCGTCCCCTCGGTCATGGTGTCGCTCAGTTTTGGCATTTCGATGAATGTCGGCATAGCTGGAAAGACTTAACGTCCGCCAGTGGGGATTTGCAAGGGCGGGTTGAAATCCTCCGCGCCCCCCGCAAAGGGCGTGGTTCCCGGCGCGGGTTGCGATCTTCATCCCGCTTGAATGGGTGCCGGGGTAAAGATGCGGTCGGACCCCAGGTCCAACTTCCGAGGCGACAGTTATCCTGCTTGAATGCGCGCCGTGGCGGATCGCCGCCGACGGTCCGAAGGCCCGGCCTCCGGGAGGCGACAGTTATCCTGCTTGAATGTGCGCCGTGGCGGATCGCCGCCGACGGTCCGAAGACCCGGCCTCCGGGAGGCGACAGTTATCCTGCTTGAATGAGGCGACGATTGTCCCGCTTGATCGGGTGCCTTCAGTCTTCCACTCCTTCGGCCGGCGGTTCCGGGAGCCAGAAGGTCAGGATGACCCCAACCAGCGCATAGAGCCCGGCCACGATTGCTCCATTCCGCGCCATCGCCGCCACCGGCTGGCCGCTGGACAAGGAGAGCGTGATGAAGGCCGCCGCCGTACCGATGACCCGGCCACCGATGTTTGCAGCAAAGCTTTCCCCGGTCCCGCGAAGGTGCATGGGAAAGACAAGCGGGATGTAATTCCCCCAGAAACTAAACTGCGCCACCGTGAGAAGACCGGCGACGAAAATGCCCCATTGGATCCACGCGAGGCTTCCCGATGTCTCCAGGGCCCCCGAAATGTTCCAGAAGAGCACGGGCACGAAAAGCATGGCCGGCACGATGAAGATGCGCAACAGGGTGCGACGGCTGGCGATCCAAAGGGCCAGAACCGCGAAGAGGACCCGGCCCACCAAACCGCCGACTTCCTGCCACTTGGAGACGGTGGAGGTGATTTCGTCACTGGCATTCCCGGCCGCCTGTTTCCCGATCTTGGCCAGCAGCGGGGCCGGGGGAGCCGGTTTGCCGGCCTTTGCGGCGGCTTCCGTGGCGGTCTTTTGGGCCGCACCCATCGCCTGATTGCCGGCGGCGACGACATCGACATGCCCTTTGGGCCAACCGAGAATCTGGGGCAGTTGCTGAATGGCGCCGAAAGCGATTCCGTAACTGGCCGCGAAGAGCAGGGTGGTGACGACCGTCGTTTGCAGGAGTTGGGGGCTGAAGAGTTCCTTGAGATCCGGTCGCCGCAAAGTGCCCGCCGCTTTCTTATCCGCCCAGGCCGGGGATTCCGGCAGGAAGGGACGGATGAGAATCAGCGGGATGGCCGGAATGACCCCTGAAATCAGCGTGTAACGCCAGGCCTCATGCCCGCCGTGGATGGCCGGGAAGGATTCTCCATGATCCGCCGCGAGGTGGTTCGCCACGGCCACGAGCAGCCCTCCGAACGAGGAGAACGCCTGGGTGTAACCGAGCACCTTCTCCCGCTGGCGCGGCTCGGTGAAAATCTCCGAGAGCCAGGCCACGGCGGCGACGAATTCCACGCAGACACCGATGAATACAAGGCACCGGAAAAACAGGAGCTGCGGCAGCGTCTGGGCGAACGCGCCGGCGGCAAACGCGGAAAAGGCATAGAGCAGGATGGAAAACGTCAGGACCCGCCGCCGCCCGAACTGGTCGGTGAGATACCCGCCCACCAGACCGAACACCCCGCCGGCGATGGCCGGAATGAAGAAGAGCATGCGGGCCCAGGAGATGTAGTTGGCCCCGCCGGGAGCCCAGAGCTGGGCGGCCTCCGCCTGCGGCGTTCCCGAGGCCACCATCTGCTGCACCAGGGGTGCGCTCAAGGCCGCGATGGTCGGCTTGATGATGAGCGGCAGCATGAGCAACTCATAAATGTCAAAGGCGAAGCCGATCGCGGCGATTCCGCAAATCAGCCACTGTGTGGTGCTCAGGCTCAGGAAATTTGATCCGGAGGACGGGGTGTCGGAGGAAGACATGGAAGAAGTCGCGCTTGAAGTTTGCTGCCCGATACTTGAAACGGGCCGAACAAGCAACCCTCAATCCGTTTTCAGACGCGAATGCCCATCCCCATGGCCCGCGAGGACCCGCCGGGCGTTTGGCAGACCACCTCGGTCCCGCCGTTCCCCCCGCTCCGCACCGACAACGTGCCCCCCAAGGCACGCGCCCGGTATTCCATGGTGTGCAACCCCAAACCGCCCGAGCCACTCACCTCCGTGGCGTCGAAGCCGCTCCCGTTGTCCGCGATGCGAAGCACGAATCCGCTCCCGGGCGCTTCACGCGCTTCGATGTCGATCATCGTGGCCTCCCCGTGGCGCACCGCGTTGTTGACCGCCTCCTGGGCGATGCGGAAGAGATGATTCGCGGCGATGGAGTCCTCGAAGAGCAGGTCCGGAGGCCCGGTGAACCGGCAGACCACCTTCCCTCCCCGGCTCACCCGTTCCGCCAACTGCCCGAGCGCCCCTTCAAGGCCGAACGGGTCCGGATAAACGGGATGCAACTCCCGCGACAAAACCCGGACTTCTCCGATCGTCTCCCGCAGCAAGCGGTCGATCTTGTTCGCCTGATCGGCTGCTTCCCGGTGACCGGCCTTGCGCAAACCGTCCTCCAGGGAACGGCAATCCAACTGGATGGCCGTCAGCTTGGAGCCGATCCCGTCGTGCAAGTCCATCGAGATCCGTTGCTTCTCCTCCTCCACCGCGTTGACGATCTCTTGTTCCAAGCGCCGGACCCGCTCCTTGGCCGTGCGGTTTTCCGCGATCCGCTGCAACCGGGCCACCAGGAGGTGGGGGCTCACCGGTTTGATGAGGTAATCCTCCACGCGATGCTGCAGCGCGGCGATGGTTCCCTCCAGGTCCGCGTAACCCGTGGCGATGATGATGGCGATCCCGGGATCCCGCTCCCGGAAGAGAGTCAAGTGGTCGTCCGCCAAGCCATCGGGCAATCTCCGGTCCAAAATCACGGCTTGAAAACGCTCCCAATCGTAGCGATCCAACGCGTCACGGATCGTGCTCGCGGACTCGACCTCACAATGGTGCAACTCCAACACGCGCCGCAGGCTGTTGACGACGTCCACATCGTCCTCGACGACCAACACGGCATGGCGGGTTCCGGTATTCATTCCCAAAAACGTGGCAGGAGGACCGGTTCCAATGCGTCCTGAGCTCGCCCGCTGCGGACGATCCGGATTACCCTGTCAAGGTCAAGCGGTTTCAACATGATCCGCACCTGCCCTTGCCGACACGCCCTGACGAAGATCCCCGTGTTCGCCTCGTCCACGGCATCGGAGAAACCGGTCATCAGAATCACCGGGACTTCCGGGCGTTCCCGCTGCACGGCCAGGCAGGCTTCCACCCCGTTCAACCGGGGCATTCGGATGTCCATGATGAGGAAATCCGGATGGAAACACCGGTTCTTGAGCAGCGCCTCCTGACCGTCGCAGGCCGATTCCACGCAAAACCCCGCACCTTGGAGGATCCGCTCGAGGCTGGCCACCATGTCCTGGTCATCATCAACGATCAACACCTTCATGGCTCCACCCTCCCACGGTCTCCAGTCCCCGCCGGACCGATTTCTCGAGGACCGCGAAAAGGTCCCCCAAGTCCATCGGCTTGCTCAGGACAGCGCTCGCCCCCATCTCCCGGGCGCGCAATTCGGTCAATGAAAACCCGCTCATGAAAATGACCGGCACCCGCCCGCAGAGCCGCCGGATTTCCTGAAATGCCTCGATTCCATTCATCTCCGGCATCACCATATCCATCAGGATGACCTGGGGCACTTGTTGAATTGCCATCTCCACCGCCTCGCATCCACTCAAGGCTTGGCGTACGTGCCAACCGCGCGACTCAAGGATCCTCGCCAGTCCCCGGATTATGTCCGGCTCGTCGTCCACCACCAGGATCTCGTGCGTTTGATTTTTCATGCTCTATCTCAAGAGAATTTCCGTTTCCCAACCTCACTTCAACCAAGACCCTAACATGGGTCTAACAGCCGAAACGACAACACCCAGACCCCCGCTTCCGCAAATGCTTTCCCCCGCATCCGGGAGTACGGCACCGGGACCTGCGGCGTACGGAATCCATGCTGTCTTTCCTGCCCGCATCACGGATTCTTTCTTGCGGGATTCACGCTTTGGAGGCTCAATCGGAAGGTCGTCCCCGCCCCCACCTTGCTCTCCACCGAGAGCGACCCGTTGTTCATCTCCGCATAGCGCAAGGAAATGGAAAGCCCCAACCCAATGCCACGCGTCTTGGTGGTGAAGAGAGGATCGAAAATCCTGCCCAGATCGTCCGGGTTGATGCCGCAACCGGTGTCGCTCACCAGAGTCAAAACCTGGCCGGGTTCCTCCCCGCTCTCCATCTGGATCTTCAGGACGCCCTGCCGGCCCATCGCCTGAACCGCGTTCTGCAAAAGGTTGATCAGGATGCGCACGATCTGGTCCTCGTTGGCCTCCACCCAAGGATCGAACTCCCCGGTGGGCCCCACCATTTCAATGCCGCCCGGCTGAGTCACCGACCGCCTCGCGGCCGCAATCGCCCGCCCCAACGGAAACACCTTCTTTTCCAGGGAGGGCTCACGGACGAATTCCAGCATCTCGGCGATGATGTGGTCCGAACTTCCGATCGCGCGCTGAATCTCCCCGAGCACCTGATCCATCGTCCCGTTGTGAGGCAGGGTGTGTTCCAGATAGTAAACCGCATTGCGGATCACCCCCAACGGCGTCCGCAACTCATGGGCCACCCCTCCGGCCAGCTGCCCTAACGCCGCCAACCGCTCCCTGCGGAGCAACTCCGTGTGCGCTTCCTGCAGATGCCGCAATGATCCCTCCAAGCGCAACTCCGCCTGCTTCCGCCGGGTGATGTCTTGCAACGTCCCCAACACCCGCACCACGCTCAAGGTCCCTCCCGTCTCGTCCAGACTGAAGAACGACCGGCCCACGTCGCGCACCCAGCGTATCTCGCCATCGCAGGGGCGGATGATGCGATATTCCAACTCATGATGCCGCGCCTCCGGACCCGGCACGAGGATCCGATCGGCCAAACCATCGAATGCCTCCAGATCATCCGGATGAACCAAATCCCGGTAGAGGCGGGAGTTGGCGGCCATGGTCCACGGGATCCCGCAAATACGATACAACTCCGCGGACCAGATCACCTCCCCTCCGGCCGACCGATCGTGGTCATAACTGCCGAAGCCGGTCGCCTGCGCCGCCAACCGCAACCGCTCCTCATTGGCCCGCAAAGCCTGCTCCGCCGCGCAGCGCCCCGTGATGTCCAAGGCGGAAAGCACCAGATGCGTCACCCTCCCCTCCTCGTCGGGCAACGGCGCGATCTGCAGATCCGCCCAGATCGGCCGGTCCGGTTCCACCCGCATCTGGAAATCCATTCGCACCGTCTGGCCACCCGCCGCCTTCCGCAGACCGTGACCCAGGAGACACCGCAAATCCTCGTCGGCCGCCCAAGAGGGCAGATCCACCAACTTCCGGCCGATCACCTCCTCCCTTTTCTGTCCCAACTGGTCAAAAAACCGGCGGTTCCCGTCGATCACCATTCCGTCCGGGCGCGCCACCAGGACGGCCGAACCCAGGGCGTCGAGCACCCGCCTGAGAAACCGCTCCGAGTGCCGCCGCTCCGTTTCGATCCGCTGGCGGTCGATTTGATCCCGGACGACCACGACGAAGGACCCGTATTCCTCCTGCGGGACTTCCTCCAGATCCACCCAGAGCAGATTCTCCCTGCCATCCCCTTTGACCTCACGCCGCTTCAAACCTCCATCCGCAAGCTCGTCGTCCGTCCAGCCGCCCCCCCATTCTTCCAGACTGGTGAGGCCCACCGGGCGAAACGCGTCCTCCGATCCTTCAAGCCGCGCCAGCTTTTGCCGCAGCCATTCGTTCTCCAGCCGGAGCGTTTCACATTCGTTGCGGAGATTGGATCGCTTGCTCATCGTTTCAACCGCTCGACTCCCACCCCGCGCCCGGAAATGACCGGAATCCCGGAGATGCGCCTACGGGATTTCCGTAAGGACCTGCCAATCGTCTGATTCGTCGTCTTTCCATGCCGATTGGTGCGGTCAGGGCTCCGCGTCCGGTTGTAAAGGAAGGAAGGCGTTGATGTAAAGCGCGATATCCCGCGCCTCCCCGAGGGAGGGGAACCGCAGGGCCATGGCATGCATCCGGAGGGACTCCCCATGCGACGGCTCCGGCTGCCGCAGGCCGACCCGGAACCGCCGGATCTGCTCGACCAGATACCAGTCCTGAAAACCATGCAAAGGGGGCGTCCGCTTCACGGGGTCCCCCTGGGCCGCCGCCCCGTGACATTCCGCGCAAAGCTCCCGGTAAGGCTGGCGGCCGGCCGCAGGATCACCCGATACGGTGCGATGGGGACGTTGCACCGGCAGGGAAGCGATGTGGACGGCCAGCTTGCGAAAGAGATCGTCCTCCAATTCCACGGCCTCCCGGTGCATCTCCGCCACAAAACCCGAGCCGGTGTCGTCCACTCCCTTGCGCAGGCCCTGCCGGAATTCCGCGATCTGTTCGAGCACATAATAATCCGGCAAGCCGGCAAGGGCCGGAGCCTTGGCTTCCTCAATGCCCTCACCCTTCTGCCCGTGGCAGGTGGCGCATTCGTTGTTCCAAAAATGTATCGTCTCCGGCTCCGCTTCCGGCCGGGAATCGATCCTCTTTTCCTGAGCGCTGGCGACGCCCTGCACGGCGAGAATCCCGATGAAAACCCAACTTCTCATTTTGCACCGTGCCCCCTGACCACACCGGGCGCCCTGCATGGTTTGCCAGAGATCCCGCATGAGCTATCCTTTGGTCTCATGTCCCCCGATCTTCTTCTCCGCCTGAGCGACCCCTCCTGTTTTCCGGGATCGCCGGCCTCGGTGGAAATCCGGCAAACCCATCTCTCGGTGGTCTGTCTGGCGGGCCCGGAGGTCTACAAACTGAAAAAACCGGTCCGGTTCTCTTTCGTGGATTTTTCCACGGCGGATCTTCGGCGCCACTTTTGCGAGGAGGAGGTGCGGCTCAACCGGCGCCTTTGCCCGGAGGTCTATCTGGGAGTGGTCCCCCTCTACCAAGACCCGGACGGTCTCTGGTCCTTCCGCCCCTCGCCGGGCGCGGTCGTGGTGGACCACGCGGTGCACATGCGGCGGCTCCCGGAGGAGCGGCTCCTGAGCAACCTTTTGGAGCACGGCAGCGTCGCCCCATCGGACGTGGTCCGTCTCGCCGGGATCATGGCCGGGTTCCATCAGGCCTCGCCCCGGGACGCGGCCACCTTGGCCGCCGGTGGACCGGAGTCGAAGATCGACGCCATCCTGGGGAATTTCGAGGCCATCGAAAGCCTGGCGGACACCATGTTCCCGGGGCCGCTGCATCCCGCCTTGGAACGCCACGTGCGAAGGGAGGTCGATGGCCTGCGTCCGATCCTGCAGCGCCGTCTGAAGGAGGGGCGGGTGGTGGATGGCCATGGCGATCTCCACGCCCGCAACATTTTCCTCACCGAGCCGCCGGTCATCTTTGATTGCATCGAGTTCCGGCCCCAATTCCGCTGCGGGGACGTGGCCACGGAGAACGCCTTTCTGGTGATGGATCTGATTCATCGAGGGCGGCCCGATCTGGCCAAAGCCTATCTGGATGCCTACATTGAGCGGACCGGCGATACCGGGCAAAGGGCGCTGATGCCGGCCCTTGTCAGCTATCGGGCCATGGTCCGTGCCAAGGTCGGCGCTCTGGCGGCTTCGAGTCCCGATCTGTCCGCCCCGGAGCGCGCCGCCGAAGCCCGGGAGGCCCGCCGCTATCTCCAACTCGCCGCCGCCGCCGCGGTCAGTTCCCCTCCCTGGCTCGTCGTGGCCTGCGGCCTTCCCGCCGCCGGAAAATCCTGGCTTCTCCGCGCCCTGTCCGCCCGCACGGGTTGGCCCTGTCTGGCCACGGATCATATCCGCAAGGAACTCGCCGGCGTCGCCCCGGAATCGGTCCTCGGGGAGGCATTCTACTCACCGGAGGCCAGTAAACGCACTTATCAAGAACTCTTCCGCCGCGCCCGGGAAGCGCTCGACCACGGCCTTTGCGTGCTGCTGGACGCGAACTTCCGCTCCAGAGCGTCCCGGGCGGAGGCCCGGGAGGTGGCTCGGGCCGCGGGAGCCCGGCCCATCCTGATTTGGGTCCGCGCCCCGGAACCGGTCACGCGTTCCCGCCTCGAGGCCCGGGATGAGGAACCGGAAACCTCGGTGAGCGATGCCGGGACGCGGGTCTACGAAAGGCTCCGGGATTCTTTCGAGGCCCCGGACGAGCGTGAGGGCATGGTCCTTCTGGAACTGGACGGCTCCGCCGATGCGGAGGCGAACATCGACCGGATTCTGACCCGCGCCTTGGAAGGCTGACTCAAGGGGCTCCCAGCCCGTTGGCCGGCGTGCCGTCGGCGGAGAGATTTCCCGTGGCCCAGAGCAGCCCGCGGCACACGAGATCGAGGTAGCGGGCATCGCCCACCGTGTCATTGTTGTGGCCGATGGTGGTGCTGAAGATGCGCGTCTTGCCGGGGCCGAATTCGTTGGTCCATGCCACCACCGCGTCCACTTCCCGGGCTGGTTGGGCCGGCTCGCCCGGTTTCACCCGGGGCTTTTGCAGTTGCCTGCCCTTGGCGATCGGATGGCCGGTGAGGATCTGGACGTTGTTGTAGAGTTCCTCGTTCACCGTGGTCCAACCCGCCAAGCCTTTGGCGATCGGGTGGGCCGCGTCCACATAGCTGATGTCGATGGGCGATTGCGGGCCATGTCCGGTCGACTGAAGGCCCAGCATTTCATACCAACCGGCGTTTTCGGCCCCGGTCTGGACCGGTTCACGGAAGTTGCCCCAACGATAGCTGTGCATCGCACAATGCAGGTTGACCGCCGGGACTCCCTGGCGATGCGCGTCGAGAATCCGCTTCACGTAGGCCGGGTCGGTCACATCGGCGGAACATTCATCGTGGATCACCACGTCGTATCCCTTGGCCCAATCGGCGGATTGGTAGATCCCGAAGGTTGCCTTGGTGGTCTTGTCCGGGTTGTGGACCACCTCGACCCGGGCCTTGAGGCGGGCCTCGATCCCCTCTTTCAACAGCAGGGTCTGCGTGGCGTAATCATGGCAACAACCGCCCGCCACCAGCAGAACCTTCAAGGTTCCCGGCGCTTCCGCGGTCCGGACGGACGGCATCATCCAGAGGCCCGCGACGGCGGACAGGCAGACCAACAGCAGCAGGGGCTTTCTCGGCAAAGGGATCATGTCCCCATCTCACCCGGAAATCCGTCGTTCCGCAAGCGGGAATCGAACAACTCCAACTCCAGTTGGGCCGACGGCTCCGCGGGGGCGGCTTTTTTTCCTTTGCCGCTCAACCCGCGTTCCCGCCACTCCGACCGGATGGCCCGGGCGCCACCCGCGCCGCGCTTGCGGGAACCATGGGTCACATAGACCCTCCGGGCCTCCGAACGCGCCTCCTCCAGCCGCCGCACCCCGGAGATTCTGGCCTTGGCCTCCCGGCAGGCCAGGAGGTGATCCACGACGGGGGCCGGGTAATCCCGCCCGATCCGGCAACCGGTTTGCTGCTGCAACCCGGCCGGCATTTTCTCCGGTTGAGCCAGAAAGGCGGTCGGGACCCCTTCCAGTTCGGGCACCCAACGCTTCACGAAAACCCCTTGCGGATCCTGATCGATGAGCTGCTTGGCGGGCGAGTAGATCCGCACCGCGTTGATCCCCGTGGTGCCGCTTTGCATCTGGAACTGGCTGAAGTGGATCCCCGGCTCGAAATCCAAAAAGTGGCGCCCCAGCCAGAGCGCCGTCGGCCTCCAATGCAACCAGAGATGGTAACTCGCGAAACTCACCAGCATCGCCCGCATCCGGAAGTTCAGCCAACCGGTCGCCCGCACGCTCCTCATGCAGGCATCGACCATCGGATACCCGGTGCGTCCCTCCATCCAGGCCTGAAACCGCCGCTGTCCCTCCCCGGTCTCGGTGAACGCCTCGCGCAGGCCGTTGTAAACCGCGGAGAAGTTCTCGAATTCAATCCCCGGCTCCGTTTCCAGCTTCTGCATGAAGTGGCAGTGCCAGCGCAACCGTGCCTCAAAGCTGGTCAACGACGCAAACCACCGGCGATCCACCTCCAGCCCACAAGCCCGCTCCGCTGCGAGACGTTCCCGCCGTTGACGGGTCGCTTGCGCCACCGTGCGCAGGGAAACACAGCCCCAGGCCAGATACGGACTCAGGCGGGAACAGGCGGTCCACCCGCTGAGCGGGCTCGACATCTCCTTGCGGTAGTTCATCCCGCGGGTCGACAAAAACCCGTCCAAGGTGGCCCCAGCCGCCGTCTCTCCGCCGCGCTGCGCTTCCGGTTTGCCGCTGCCGCCCAACCCGGCCTCCTCCGGACCAAGAAACCCGCCGGGCTCTCCCGCGCCCCGGGGAACGATCCCGGTTCCGAGACGCTCCGGCACCAGCCCGCAAGGCAGGCTCATGGTCCGTTCCCAAGCCGACGCCCAGCCGTCCCGGGAACGGAGGCGGCGGATTACGCCATCCTGACGGAATTCCTCCCACTCCACCCCCGAGGCCCGGCACCAGCGGCCCACCCGCTGATCCCTGCGGTAGGTGATGAGGTTCCCCGTCTCTTCATGGCTCCAAAGACGCAGCGGACCGAGACGACTCCGGAGGTCCTCCAGCACCGCGACCACTTCTCCGCGCCGCAGCAGCAGTTCCCCACCCCGTTGCCTCAAGGCCTCGCGCACTTCGCGCAAGGACTCGTTGATGAACACGAGGTGCGACGCATCGAATTCCGCCGAGGCCAGAATCTCCGGCTCGTAGACATAAAGCCCAAGCACCGGGCCCCGGAACGCCGCCTCGATCAACGGACGATGGTCCGTGACCCGCAGGTCGCGCTTGAACCAGACGATTTCCCAGGGGTTCTCAGGCATCGGGCGCTTGATATCGGATCGGGCCGGACACGGCTTCCGGATCGACCGGCATCCCGCCTTGCGTGCATTTCAACAGGTTCTGGCGCACCAGCACCGCCCCCGCCGCCCGGACCCGGGGCATCAGCGCCCTCCAACCTTCCCCGGCCGGATCCGGCACCAAGGCCCGCGCCGCCTCCGACGGACAGAAGGACTTGCCGCCACCCCGCCGCGCCGCCAGTTGCATGAGCACCTTCTGGACCTCTTCCATGCCCGGCCCCGTTCCCCCCCGCGGGGTTCCGCGGCGGCACGCCTCGCTGCAGACCGTGACTTCCTCCCAGTTCCGTTCCCATTTCTTGCGCCAGGCAAAGTCCCGACCGCAAACCCGGCAGGTCTTGACGGGAAGATGTTCTTTTTTCACGCCGCGCATGGACCGCTTCCGATCAGGTTGACCGCAAACTCATGCCCGGCCAGCCAGGCATCCTCCACCCGCGAGGCCCGGACCCCGTCGCCCGCGAAATGACACCGGTCCGGAAGAGCCGGAACCGCAAACGGCGTGCCGACCCGGGCATAACGCCAACGGTGGCCGAACCCGGCGGCGAAGGCTTCCCCGGAAAGTTCCCACGCCGCTTCCACCAAGGGCCGCACCAGACCGGGCCATTCCTCCGCCGGACATTCCAGATGCTCCCGGCTGAACGCCTCCGAAAGATGGGAGACCAACACCGTGAAACCCGGTGCGATCCGGCCCGGTTTGTGATTTTCACAGGCCGTCCACGCCAACGGACCGAGGGGATCCCGGAGCGCATAAGCGTTTCCCGTGGCCCCCAACCACTCTCCCCGGTAGGCCAAAATCACGGCCAGACACGGCACGTAGTCGATCCCGGCGGGATCGACCCCGAACATCCGCGCCGTTTGCGGCCAGGGCGCGGAGCTCACAACCCGGTCAAAAGAGCCGAGCAACGCCCGGGCGTCCTCCACCGTGGTCTCCAGACGAACCTCGAGCCCCGCCGCCAGATCCCTCGCCAACCGGCTGTTCCCCTCCCGGTGAAACCACCGCTCCGTATCCTCCGTCGCCTGCCCCCCCGTCCGCACCGGGGCCGCCAGCCTTTCCACCCGGTCCCCCGAAGCCGCGCTCACCGCCGCCCGGAACCGCTCGTCCCGGACCGTGAAATACTGCGCTCCGTGGTCGACCACATGGCCCTCCCACCGCTTCGTGGCGCAGCGCCCGCCCATTCCCCGGGACTTCTCAAAGACCGTCACCTCCAGGCCATGGCCCGCCAACTCCCGCGCCGCCGCAAGGCCTGCCATCCCGGCTCCGATGATCGCCACCCGTTTCATCCCTCCCAGAAACGCCCGGCAAACCCGGACCGATGCATCCATCATCAGGCAAATTGACTCCGCGCCCCCCTCACCCTAGGCTGAGCCCGAGATGAACGACATCGCCGCCCTGAGTGAACGCATTCGGCGCTTCCGCGACGCCCGGAACTGGCAACAATTCCACAGCCCCAAGGATCTGGCCGTCGCCATCACCGCCGAGGCCGGGGAACTGCTGCAACACTTCGTCTGGAAGTCCTCCGAGGAAAGCTGGGACCGCGCCGAAACCAAAAAGACCGAGATCGCCGACGAAATCGCCGATGTCGCCATCCTCCTCTTCGAGCTGGCCGACAACCTCCAGCTCGACCTCGCCACCGTCATGAACGCCAAACTCGACCGCAACGAGGTGCGTTACCCGGTGGCCAAGTCGTTCGGCTCCAACCTGAAATACAACGAACTCGAATCCTAAACCCCCGCGCCGCCGCCGTTACTCCGGCCGCAACCCGCGTTCCTTCGCTGACAAATACAAGGAACTCGCGGGCGATCCCGCCACCATCGCCAAAGTCCTCGCCTCCGGCAAGACCCCGGCCGGCACCCATCGGCCCGTCATGCTGGCGGAAGTCCTCTCCGCACTGGATCCACGGCCCGGCGAACGAATGGCCGATGGCACCCTCGGCCACGGCGGCCATGCGGCGGAGATCCTCGCCGGATTACAACCCGGCGGCTGCCTTCTCGCCCTCGATCAGGATCCACTGCAACTCCCCGCCACCGAAACCCGCCTCCGCGCCCGGGGCTTCACCGCGGAATCCCTCATCCTCCGCCGCTCCAACTTCGCCGGGCTGCCCCGAATCCTCGCGGATCTCGGCTGGACGGGCCTCGATGGCGTCCTCCTCGATCTCGGCCTCTCTTCCATGCAGATCGACAACCCGGAGCGCGGTTTTTCCTACAAACACCATGGCCCGCTCGACATGCGGATGAACCCGAACCGGGGCGAGACCGCGGCAGCCTGGCTCGCCAAAGCCGACCCGGACAAGCTCGAAGCCGCCCTCGCCCGCAACGCCGACGAGCCCCACGCGCCCCGTCTGGCCCGCGCCCTTGCCGGTCGGCAGCTCGAAACCTGTGAGGCTCTGGCCGATGCCGTCCGTTCCCTCCTCCCCGGGCCCGACGCCGAAGCCGCCCTCCCCAGGGTCTTTCAAGCCCTCCGCATCCAGGTGAACGACGAATTCGGGGCCCTCGAATCCATCCTCCGGGACCTCCCCCAGTGCCTCAACCCGCACGGACGGGTCGCCATCCTCACCTTCCACTCGGGCGAGGACCGCCGCGTCAAGCAGGCCCTCGCCGCCGGACGCAAGGACGGCACCTACGCCGAAGTCTCGCCCAGCCCCCTCCGCCCCTCCGCCGCAGAAGTCCGGGAAAATCCCAGGGCCTCCTGCGCCAAACTCCGCTGGGCCCGCCGCGCCGGCGGGACCTGATCACCGATCGCCATTTTCGTTTCATCCGTGCACCCCGGCGCAATCAGCGCTCGGCGTGCGCCGCCCGGTTCGCCTTTTTGGCCACTCTCGTGACCGTGAATTCAGTGATGTCACCCCGCAGGCTCGCATGCTCAACCGTGATCGAAACGACATTTCCGGAGCTATCGAGATCGAGGTAGATGTCTTCCGAAAGCTCGAATCTTCATGGTCCCGGTGGTTGGTAGTCGCGATCAAAAAAGGCATTGTGGACGGTTTCACCATCCGCCAGCAGAATAACCCGCAAGGCGCGGTTCTCAAACTCCGGGATTGTCTTCCACCTCCGCATACGCCCATCGCTCTGCACTTCCTCCAAGTCAGGATGGTTCAACGCCCGCTCGATCCACTCGTCCAAAATGAAAACCCGGTCCGGTCGGCAATTGCCTCGATGGGTCTATCGCGGCCAGCCTCAAAGAGATGGGTCCCGATCCTGTGGGGGAAGGCGGGGCATCCTTCCCTAACCACTCCACGCATCCGCACGGGCCCGGAAGTTCTTCAATTGTCGAGGCCGCTCCGGGAGGTTTGTCCCGGGCGTGCGCCGTTTCGGGATGACGGTCCCACCAGGGCGGTTTCCACCCAGCCGGGGAACCGATCTCCGATCAACCGGCGCGTCGCCCACGAAGGGTGCCAGTCGATGGCCATCTTGCGCTCCCGCAGGCTCCGCTCGAGAACCTCGGCATCGATCGCCTGCTTGGCGGGGTGCGCGTAGTAATCGGAGAAATCCGCGTTTCCGCCCCGGGCCTCCCGTTCCCACCGGGGCATGAGTTCGGCGAGAACCCGGACGTCGTGCAACCCCTTGTGGAGCCCCAACGCTCCGGAGGGCGCCGCTGGGCCGCAGGCGTCCCCGGCGAGGACGAACCCATGGTCCCCGGGGTTCCCGGGCTGGTTGAGGTGAACCACGTTCTCCTCAATCGGAGACAGGAGATCGAACGCGCCCGCGCAGGGGAGGAGGCCTTCCACCGTCCGGCCCAGAACCGCCGCCCCATTCCCCCGGAGCAACTCCTGCCGCCGCTTGTCCGTGGCTCCCCAGTATGTCAGGAAATTGGCCCTGACCCGGCCCCCGCCCAAATCGAACAATTTCAGGGAGTGATAGCCATGGGATGCGTGGCTGGTTTGGAACACAAGCGCCGCGTGCATCAGGCGCTCCGGTTCTTCAAAGGCAAGGTCACAGGCAAAGAGGCGGCAATAATCCTCACAAATGGTTTCCACCGGGCCCTCCAACGGATCCAATTCCTCTCCCGTGGCGGCCCCGGTGGCCAACACCACCATCCAGCCGCAGACCACCTGACCGGACTCCAAGCGCACACTCTTGATCCGGCCGTGCGCGGAAACCTGGACCACCCGGTCCCAAATCACGGTCGCCACCTTGGCAAGGCGCGGACGCAGGGAGGCAACGAGCTGGTCATAGGCCGCCACGTAAGATCCCCCGCCCATCCCCTTGACGAGGTAGCCGTTCCGGAAATGCGCCACGGAATCCAACGGCATCAGCGCCGGCCTGAGATGTTCCCACAAGCCCATCTCGCGCAACAGCCCGAGCGCCGCATGCGAGAGCGGCTCCAACCGCAAGGAGGGGGTCGCGGTTTCGCTCCGTTCACACACACAAACGCGGTAGCCCTCGGACGAAAGTTTCCAAGCCAAGGCCGTGCCGACGATTCCCGCGCCGACGATCACCACATCATAAAGCTGGCCCTCTGAATTCATTCCGCGATCCATAATATAAACGAATCGTAACCAAAACATCGCCAAAGGCAATGCTTTTTGAGCGCTCTGTCAGGACACTCCCACCAGGCCCACCTCACCGATCCACAGCAGCCGCAGCCAGGGCGTCCGCGCCTCGTCCGATCGCTGCAAATCCACCAGCAATCCGATCGACCAATCGTTGGACTCGTCCGGGTCGAGCAACATCTGCTCGATCCACCAGAACCCCTGTTCCTCCCCCGTCCCCTCGCGGATCCGGGTGTAAGGCAGGCTGCGGGCTTCCGGATCGAGCCGGATCCGCTCGTGAGCGACCCGGTATTCCATCATCGCCGCCTCGAGTCGGGCCGGGGTCCAGGCAAGATCCTCGTGATCCTCCGCCGCGCCGAGTTGTTCTAACACCGCGGTCCATTGCCGCCGGTCGAGCGCCTTGAGCAGTTCAAAAATGTCCGCGCGGACCAACCGGGTGAAAGCCCGCCGGTCCCGGGTGAGCGGCGGCAGTTTGCCAGGCCCGGCCCCCCTCTCTCCCGCGTCCGGCCCGGCTCCCTCCCCACCGGCCTCGCGCATCCTCACCCATTCATCGAGCAGGCTGGAATCGACCCCGCGCAGAATCGCCTCGAAAAACCCGATCGCCTCGTCCAACGCCTCCGTCTTGCGCAAGGCG
This sequence comes from Verrucomicrobiota bacterium, assembly GCA_018970725.1. Taxonomy (GTDB): domain Bacteria; phylum Verrucomicrobiota; class Verrucomicrobiia; order Verrucomicrobiales; family DEV007; genus V1-115. Next base: position 20,169 of record JAGWVU010000039.1, on the reverse strand, counting down.
GGCACGGTCTGGTCGAGCACCTTGTAGAGGTCCGCGAGGTGGCGCAGGAGGACACCCTCGCTCCGCTCCAAACCGTATCGTTTGATGTAATCCTCGAAAGAGGACCAGGACTCGAACATCTCCCTACCGATCGACTTGGGCCGGACCGTCCCCTTGTCCACCCAGGGATGGGTCTCACAGAACCGGTTGAAGGTGTGGTAGATGAATTCCTTGCCCGGTTTGGGCCACTCCACTTCCTCGAGCCGCAACAACCTTTCCTCATATTCCACCCCCTCCGCCTTCAGCTCGGCCATCAACTCGTTTTTCAGGGCGTCGACCTGACGGCGCAGGATCACTTCGGGATTCTCAAGAATCGCCTCACACAACGTGATGACCTGCAACGCATAACCGGGCGATTCCACTTCCAACTGGGGGATGGCTTCGATCAACCACAAACCCAGGGCGTGAAACAGGGAGAAATCCTCTTGCAAATCCACATGCAAGCGGATCTTGGAAGCTCCGCTGCGTTGCGCGGGCGGGATGATGGTCAGGATCTGGCCCTTCACCAACCCACGAAAGCAGCGGAACGCCTCGCGCCGCAGTTTCTTGCGCTGTCCGGGCGACTCGTGACATCGGCCGATGAGGTCGCGCATCACGGCGCACCCATCCTCCTCACGGCGCGACAAGGCCTGCAGCAGCATCGCGTGCGTGATGCGGAAGCTCGAGGTCAATTTCTCGGGCGGGGAAGCGATGAGACGGCGGAAGGTGTTCTCGTCCCAGGCGACATACCCTTTTTCCGGCGGCTTCTTTTTGACAAAGTTCTGTTTTCTCCCGGGGTTGGCCGCCGCCTTGCGTTCCATGCGGAGGTTCTCGATGACATGCTCCGGGGCCTGGGCCACCACATGGCCGGTGGTATCGAAGCCGCGCCTCCCGGCCCGGCCGCAGATTTGTTGGAAATCGCGCACGGAGAGGATCTTCGTGCCGGTGCCGTCATACTTGCACAGTTGGGTGAAGAGAACGGTGCGGATCGGCACATTGATGCCAACGCCGAGGGTATCCGTTCCGCACACCACCTTGAGCAAACCGCGCTGGGCCAGTTTCTCGACGAGCACGCGGTATTTGGGCAGGAGACCGGCGTGATGGATGCCGATTCCGTGCCGCAACAGCTTCTGGATTTCCTTGCCATACGGGCTCCGGAAGGCGATGCCTTGCAAGGCCTCGGAGATCAGCGCTTTTTCCTCTTTGGAACAAACATTCTGGGAGAGAAGATTCTGCGCGGTCTCGGCGCAGGCCAGTTGGGTGAAGTGGACCAGATAGATCGGCGCCTTCCCCTGCCCCACCAACTCCGTCACCTTCTCCTCGAGCGTGGTCTCGCTGTAAGCGAATTCCAAGGGCACCGGCCTCTCGGAGGATTGGACGAGCACGCTCCGGGCACCGGTCAGTTCCGTCAGTGCCTTCTCGAAGAAGGCGGTATCGCCCAATGTCGCGGACATCAGGAGGAACCGGGCCTGGGGCAGGGTCAGGAGCGGGATCTGCCAGGCACTGCCCCGGGCGCTGTCCGAGTAGTAGTGGAACTCGTCCATGATCACGTCGTCCACCGGAGCCCGGGAACCGCCGGCCAACGCCACATTGGCGAGGATTTCCGCCGTGCAGCAGATGACCGGAGCCTCGCGGTTCACCGTAGCGTCTCCGGTGATCATGCCCACCTGATCCGGCCCGAAAACCCGGCACAGGGAGAGGAACTTCTCATTCGCCAGCGCCTTGATCGGCACCGTATACCACGACCGGCGCCCCAGACAGAGGGCCCGGAAATGCATCGCCAGGGCCACGAGGGATTTCCCCGAGCCCGTCGGCGTGTTGAGGATCACGTTCCTCCCCTCATACAACTGCAGCACCGCTTCCTCCTGATGCCCGTAAGGCTCGATCTTCTCCGCGGCGAGGTAGTCGAGAAACGCCCCAAGGCAGTCGTCCGAAGTCGGCGGGTCAGGGACAAGATCGCGGGTGAGTCGGGCCATGGTGCGGGGGTTCGGGAGGATGCAGCCGCCCTTCGTCCCTACCATGCGACCGGACGCCGCGCGATCAACGCCCAAAAGCCGGGGATTGCACCGCGCGCCCGGTCAACCCAGCATGTCCCGCAACACCCGGCCGTGCACATCGGTAAGCCGGCGGTCGATGCTGTTGTGCCGCACCGCGAGCCGCTCGTGATCGATCCCCAACTGATGCAGGATGGTGGCGTGGATGTCGTAAACCGTGGTGGGATGCTCCCGGTCCGCCGGGCGGAAACCCCACTCGTCGCTCTCCCCGTAAGTCCCGCCCTTGATCCCGCCGCCGCACATCCAGTTCGTGAAAACGAAGGGGTTGTGGTCCCGTCCCTTGCTGCCCTGGGAACAGGGCATCCGCCCGAACTCGGTGGTCCAGAGGACGATGGTGTCCTCCAACATGCCGCGCAGCTTCAGATCCCGGATCAGCGCCGCCGCTCCCCGCGCCATCCCGATCGCGAGCGGTTCGTGATCCCGTTTCACGTCCTCATGGCTGTCCCAGTTGCGCCGCGGAAAACCGTTGTCGTTGCCGCTCCAGATTTGCACGAATCTCACCCCGCGCTCCAGAAGCCGCCGCGCCACCAGACATTTCCGCCCGAAAAACTCCGTCTCCGCCTTCGCGTTGATGACGGAATCGTCGACCCCGGGCCCCTCCGGAGCCAGCCCATACATCTCCTTGATGAAGGCCGGTTCCCCCGTGGTGTCGAGCGCATCCGTGGCGCTCAACTGCATGGCCGCCGCCAATTCATAGGATCTCACGCGGGCCAGGAGCCGGTCGTCCCCGGGCCGCTCGAGCGCGTGCCGCGCGTTCAGCTTCGACAACGCCTCCAACCCGGCGCGATCCGAGCGCGGCGTGATGAACGGGCTCCCGGGCGCCCGCAAATCACTCACCGGCTCCGCGGCCCCGGGGCGGATGACCGTGCCCTGATGCCGGGCCGGGAGGAAGGCGCCGGCCCAGTTTTTGGCTCCGTTGGATGCGAACCCACGATGGTCCGGCAGCACGACGAAAGAGGGCAGATTGTCATTCTCACTGCCGAGTGCATAACTCACCCAGGAGCCCGCGCTGGGGAACCCGGGCAATTGGAACCCGGTGGTTTGCAGGAGCGTGCCCTGACTGTGCACCCCGGTTTTGCCGACGAGGTTGTGGACGAAGGCGAGATCGTCGGCCACGGCCCCGAGGGGCGCGACCAGATCACTGAGCATTTTCCCGCTCTGTCCATGGGGTCGGAACGTCCAGGGGGAACCGAAACAGGCGCCCGGCGTGCTTTGGAACAGTTCCACCCTTTCCCCCGGGTCCCAGGGCTGGCCGTCCCGCTTGGTCAACAGCGGCTTGTGATCCCAGAGATCGATATGGCTGGCGGCGCCCGCCATGAAGAGTTGGACGACGCGCTTGGCCCGCGGCGGATGATGCAGTTTTCCCGTCAAGGTGCCCGTCTCCGCCGAGGCGCCCTCGCGCCAAAGCAGTTCCGAAAGCGCGAGGCCGGTGAAGCCGGTGAGTAGATTGCGGCGGTTCATGAGGTGGATTTCCGGGGGTCTGAAGCGCGGTGGCGGACTCAGTCCAGATAGACAAAGGCATTGAGGTTGAAGATGACCCGCGCCAAACTGGCCGGACCGAATTCCCGGAAGTGGGCCCGCAAGGTCGCGTCCTCCTCCGGCGAGGGCGGACGCCCGAAAGCGAGCAGACAGGCGTTGCGGACCGGGTCCCCCGCCTCACGGGCCAGCCGGTCCGCGAACTTCCGGGACATCACCTCCACCAGCCGGTTGTTCCACTGGGCCAGCGCCTGCAACGCCGTGGTCGATTCATCACGCCGCGCCACGCTTTGGGAAGGATCCGCGCAGTCGAGCACCGAGAGAAAGGGCTGCGGCTGGGACCGCACGATGAACCGATAAACGCTGCGCCTCCAGGAGGCCGGATCCTCCGCGTTGTGCAACGCATACTCATAGTGCGGCGAATGCTGGGGCTTCTCGATCACGAAATCCTGAAAACTCGGGCCCCCGGCATCATCACGCCGCAAAACTCCGGATACCGCCAGCAGCGAGTCCCGGTACTCCTCCGCCGTCAGCCGCCGGCGGTTGGCCCGCCAGAGAGCCGTGTTGTTTGCATCGATCCGCTCGTTCTCCGGCAAACTCCGGCTCGAACGGCGATACGCCCGGGTCGTGACCAGAGTCCGGATGACCGCCTTGAGCGACTGCCGCGGATCATCCCGCAACTGCGCCGCCAGGGCATCCAACAACTCCGGATGGGTCGGGGCCAGGCCCATCCGGCCGAAGTCGTTGCCGGTTCCCACCAACCCCTCGCCAAAGGTCCATTGCCAGACTCGGTTCGCGATCGAACGCCAGAACAACGGGTTGTCGGACGCCGTGAGATACCCCGCCAACGCCGCGCGCGCCCGGCCCTCGTCCGTCGCTTCAAAGGCATCGGCCGCCCCGGCCCACAACGGCGGCGCCCCCGGAACCATGAGGTCCCCGGGTGCCTTCAGATCCCCCCGGTGAAGGAGCCGGATCTCCCTCGGCTTGCCGCCCGTGGAACGGAAGGCGCCTTGCGCCGCAAACTCGGTCGATGCCGCATAGACCATTTTGCCCTTCGGCATCGCCCCCAATTTCGCGGTCAGATCCGTCATCAACTTGTCCAACTCCGCGAGCCTCGCTTCCCGGACCGGATCGCGCACCTCGGCCTCGATCGCCGCCCTCCGCCCCTCCAAGGACCGGAACTCCGCCAGCGCGACCGGATCGGCCACCTCACGGTAGATCACGCCATCCGTGAGATTGGAGACACTCCAACGCGGCCGGGCCTCGATGCTGTCCAACGCCGTGACCGCCTTCCCCTTGGCCAGATTTTCCCCAGCCGGCCCACCGAACGCTTCCAATTCCCCCAAGGCAAGCATGTAATCCCCCTTGCGCGGGGCCAGCTTCGTCGCGGTCAGCCGGATATGGCGAAATTCCGCGCCGGCCGTGTCAATCGTCACCTCCCCGTTCCGCGGATTCGGCTGGTCGGACCCGGTGGCGTCTTTGACCACGCGGTTTCCCGTTTTGCCCTCCGGGTCCGCGGACACCTCGACGCGATAGCGCAGGGGAAAGCCGAACCCGGCCCCGATGTCATTGAAATCATCGTAAGCCGGCACCAGCACGACCCGGTCCACCCGGACGCTCTTCCCGAGATCGACCTGAACCCACTTCAGGGTCTCCTGCTTCGGCGAGAGGGCGCTGTGGTAACCGGTTTGCTTGGGCAGGGTGCCTCCGTGTTTGCCGCGCAATTCCGCCATGCGCCGGTCGATCCCCGAAGTGCGGGCCGCCAACACCCGATCCCCCTCTTTTTTCAGCTTCGTCTGCTCGGCTTTCAACGCGTCGAGCCGCTTCTGGAGTTCACTCCGGACCCGGACCTCCTCCGGAGACAACCCGGCATAGACCCGGTCCGCCCGGTCAACCGCCGCGAACACCGCGTGGAGCCGGTAATAGTCTTCCATCCGCACTGGATCGAATTTGTGGTGATGACATTGGGCGCACTGCACCGTGGTGCTCTGGAAGACGTTGAATACGGTGGAAACCATTTCATCGCGGTCGAGATGCTTCGCGATGCGCCCGTCGAGCTTCGCTTCGCCCACCTCGGCATGGCCGATGTAGTCCCACGGACCCGCGGCCAGAAAACCCAGCGCCACCAAGCCGTCTTCCGTCCCCGGGTAGAGGATGTCACCGGCCACCTGCTCCCGGACGAAGCGGGCGTAGGGTTTGTCGGCGTTGAAACTCCGGATCACATAGTCGCGATACGGCCAGGCGTTCATCCGCGGTTTATCCTTGTCATACCCATGCGTCTCCGCATAACGGGCCACGTCGAGCCACCGCCGCGCCCAAGCCTCGCCAAAGGCCGGTGTGGCCATCAGCCGGTCCGCGTGCGCCGCCACCGCCGCACCCGTGTCCCGCGAGGCCTCGTCCACAAAGGCCGCCACCTCACCGGGAGTCGGCGGCAACCCCGTCAGGTCATACGTCAAACGGCGGATCAACGCGACCGGGTCCGCCTCCGGCGCGGGTTGCAACCCTTTGCTGGCCAGCTGCCGGTCGATGTGCTCATCCACCCGGACCGGCCCCTTCGTCTTCGGAATGGGCCGCAGACTCCACCAGTCCAAATCGCGCGGCCGGTTCTCCACCAGCACGCGCGTCGCCGGCCAGACGGCTCCTCCCGCAATCCAACGCCGCAGGATCCCGACCTCGGCGGACGAGAGCGGCTCCTCCTTTTTGGGCATCTCCGGCTCCGGACCGACAACCTGCTCCAACATCCCGCTGGCCAGCGGGTCTCCGGGGACCAGCGCCGTCCCGTGGGACAGCGCGCTGGCGCGGGTGGACAAATCGAAATCCCCCTTGCGGCGAGCGGCATCATGGCAGGCGAGACATTTCGCCTCAAGGAGCGGCGCCACCTCCTTCTCAAAATCGGGCAGCCCGGCCTCCGCCAGCATCGTCCCCGCCATGATCCAACCCAGCACCCGGAATGTCATGCTCTGATATGCCAGATCGACCGATCCCTGGCAAGTCACGGGAACACGTCACACGCTCCAGGCGGGCCGCCGGCATTCCTAAGGCCAGATGCCGCTCCTACCGCCACCGTTTCGCTACCCCCCTGCGTTCGGAAGGCACAGCTTGATTGCGGCATCTCAAAGCGGTCGAGGATGAAGGAATCTGACCTTCTCATCGCCGCGCCTGTCGTCGATCTTTTGATGTCACTCCGGAAAGGTGAACATGCGTTGCTCCGGGCGCACTTGGAAGAGATCAGACGGGCGCCGGTGATACGGGTCGCCCTGTGAGAATTGGAACTTCCTGAGAAGAGCTCTGCGGCGCTCATCCAAGCAGGATAACTGGCACTTCGTAAGTTGGATCTGTGGTCCGACCCCATTCCTCCACGACCGGATCCCAAGCCCCGCTTAAAGAATGGGGGGAAACGTAACGCGGGATGACGATTGTTTTCGACTAAATCAACCCCTCGCGCATGGGCGCCCTCCGGATCAGAGATTCAGGCTCATCACCAGATCCCGATTCTCCAGATGCCACCGCACCGTGGCGTCCAAACCCGCGTCGAGACTCGTCAATGGCTCCCATCCGAGCAGCCGCTTCGCCTTCTCAATGTTCGCCCAAGTGTGCGCCATGTCGGCAACGTGGGCGGGTTTGTGCTCGATCACCGCTTTTTTCCCCAGCCGTTCCTCCAATTTCCGGATCAGGGTATTCATCGTCACCGGCTGGTTCCCGGCGCCGAGGTTGATGATCTCGTAGCCGACCGGTCTCATGGCCGCGATGGTGCCCCGGGCGATGTCATCCACGAAGGTGAAGTCCCGCGATTGCTCGCCATCGCCGAACATTTCAATCGGGGTGCCCTCATCAATCCACCGGATGAAGCGAAGCATCGCCATGTCCGGCCGGCTCGCGGGCCCATAGACCGTGAAATACCGGCACACCGTGGAATCGATCTTGTAGAGGTGATAGTAGGTGAACGCCATCACCTCGGCCGCCTTCTTGGAAGCCGCGTAGGGCGAGATCGGCTCATTCACCGGTGCGGTCTCCAAATAGGGCATCGGCTGCCCGGCGTAGAGGGAAGAGGTGGAGGCGAGGACGTGTTTCCGGACCCCGAACTCCCGCATCAACTCCAACACGTTGAGCGTGCCCATCGCGTTGGCGGTCAGGTAGACGAACGGGTTCTCCATGCTGTAGCGCACCCCGGCGCGCGCCGCGAGATTGAGCACCGCCGAAAAGGGCACGCCCGATCCCGCCGCTTCCGCAAAGACACCGCGCAGGGCCGCCAAATCCGAGATATCGATCCGGTGGAAAGTGAACCCGAGCCTCTTCCGGAGTCCCTCCAACCGATGTTCCTTGAGCCGCTGGTCATAAGCGTCATTGACGCAATCCACTCCCACCACCTCGTGCCCCTCCTCCATGAGAAGCGCACAAACCCGCGACGCAATGAATCCCGCCGCCCCCGTTACCAGAATTTTCGCCATAGGTTCTCCGTCTGTTAGTCGCCCCTCTCCCCGCGCTGCCCGCGGCGAGGGCCCAAACTTCACCGACTCACAGGAAATTCAACTCCGACGTTCACGTGATGTCCATCGACCCGCCGGACGGTTCCCTTGCAAGCAAAGAAATCCGGAAGCCCGCCCCGTCCGTAATCCGGATCATGGCCGCCTATCATGCTCTTTCCCCCGCCCCATCCCGCACCGCGCGGGTCCTCGCCCTGTTCGCCCTGTCCCTCGCTGGAATCTGCGCCGGGGAACAGGCCCCGGTGATTGCATTGTCCGACCAGTTCGGCCAATCACACCGTCACGCCAGTCCCCACAGGCGCCCCCTCCTCGTCGTGATCGCCGATCGGCGGGGCGCCTCGCAAATCGAGGGCTGGGTGGCCAGACTCTACCAGACACACGGGGAAACCGTTGAAATCGTCGGCGTGGCGGATCTCGGCGGAGTTCCCGCCTTCATGCACGACACCCTCCGCAAAGCCTTTCGCAAGCAGTGCGCCGACTATCCGATCCTGCTCGACTGGCAGGGGAACACGGCCGCCTCTTTCTCCCGGAGCGGGACCGGGCTCGACATCTTCGCGATTCAACCCGGCGGTCGCATTGTGGCGGCGGTGTCAGGCAAGCTCACCAACACCAAAGTGGGCACTCTCGGGTCCGCGCTCGATCAAAGCGAGATCGTGGCCTCCACCCGCTGATCCGTCACCCCGTCATTTCGCGAGGGATTCCAAGTAGTCGAGCAGTGAGGCAAATTCCCTCACGCTGAACGGAAGAACCAGTCCCGGCGGCATCATCGAAACCGGTAACTTCTCCCGCGCTTTGATCTGCGTCGCGGAAAAGGTCATTTCCCGGGCCGTGATGTCCCGCATCTTGACGCTGCCCGCGCTCTCCAGGGTCACGAAACCGGTTTGCCGGCTTCCGTCTTGCAAGGTGATCATCTCCGTGGCGAATCCTTGGGCGATGGTACGATTCGGGTCGAGGATGTTGCGGGCCAGATCCTCACGCTTGTAAGTTTGCGCGATGTTGCCGAGATAGGGTCCCTTTTGGGCCTGGGATTCGTTCGTGGTGTGGCAGGCAACACAGGTGGCTCGTTGGAAAATCTGCTCGCCCAACGCCACGTCCCCCTTGGTCCGGAGCCCCGCCGCCACCGCTTCCTCCACCGTCAGGCTCCCGATCTTCGGGCTTTTGTCTTCCACCCGGCTCAAACGCATCTCCCGGGCGGCCTTTTCCGCGGCCGCCTTCACGTCCGGGTCCGGATCGTCCAGCGCCACCAACACCCGGGCCGCTCCGGGCTGATGCTTCACCGCCCCGATCGCTTCGATGATCTGGCGTCGCCGCGCCGGATCCGCCCATCCGTGGTCGATCGCCTTGCGGGAGGCGGCGGCGGACTCCGGGCTCCCGCTCTGGCGGGCCGCCAGATGAAGCAGCGCGGCGTCCGCATAACGGGAGAAACTACCCTCCAGCTTGGCGGCGATCTCTTCCATCAACTGGTGATGGTTCTCCAGGGAGGGGGCGCTGAAGAACGCCTGCGCGGCAGCGTCGTGGGCTTTCTGAGCCTCCGGCATTTTCCGCAAGTTCGCCAAGGCCTTGAGAGTCGCGGCGGCACCGGCCGCGTTGCCGGTCTTGGAAAGGGCCACGATCCCCTGGCCGATGGTGTCCGCCCCGAACGATGTCCCGGGCTCCAACGCCCGGAGCAACAGGGGCACGGATGCCGCGGGGACCTCCTCGGAAGCGGCCAGCTGGGCCACCGCGTCCGGAATCACCTCCGGATCCGTCTTGGCCAGTTCCAGGATGCGATCGAGCGCCTGGTTCGACTGGATCCGGTTCCGGTTCATCTCGCGAACGAGGAATCCGGTTTCGGCGGGCGATGCCTTTTCCAAAGCCCGGGCCAAGGCTTCCGCGATGTTCGGCGTCTCGCTCCACGGCTCGGGTTGGTAATAGGGACCCCGGGTGTCGGGACGGGTGCCCCAGGAATCCCCCTGCCACGCGCCTTCCCGGAAGTGCAGCCGGCAAAGCGCCGCCAGAAGGCCCTCGCGCCGGGCCGGATCGGTGGTGCTTCCAAGCCGTTGGAGCAAACCCGCCACCACCTCCGGCTGATGCATCAGGGACAAGGCGCGCAACGGCAACCCGGGCGGGTCGGCCGATTGGTCGAGCGCTGCGAACACCGGTCCCGGAGCCTGCAACGCGGCCAGCGCCCGCGCCGCTGCATGGATCACCACCGGATCCCCGCTTCCCGCCTGCGCCAGAATCTCCTCCGCCGCCGCCGCGTCCCCGGCCTCCATGATCTCTTGAAACCGGGCAATCACGTTGCGTTCGGCGGTCCGTCTTTCCGCGATCCGCTGCACCGCCCGGGCGGCGGCGGGATGACCGCGTCGCCCCAGCTCGCGTTGCGCCTCGATGCGGCGGCGGTAGCTCGGTGAATCAAGAAGCCCGATCAGGACCGCATCCCCGGCCTTGGCGAAATCCGGGAGCGGCTCCGCCTTGAATCCCTTCGGCTGGACGCGCACGATGTAGCCCACCTCCGGTCCTTCCCACTTGAACGTCGCCCCTTTCCAACTCGCGCAATAAACGCGACTCATGGCATCGACATCGGCATCGGTGGGCCGCGTCATCCTGACCAGCGGGCGGGGGGCGGCCGTCTCCACGTAGGTCGCGCCCCGGGCCTGCACCGTGTGGTGGTAGAGCGCGCCGGTTCCCCAGTCACAGGTGAACGGCGCATGATTCCATGCCCCGAACCCGGGTTCATCAAGGTAGACCGCCCCGCATCCGGAACCTCCCCCGTAATCCGCCAGCGGCGCGATCGCTTCCCCGGGGAAGTTCTTGTAGAGACGCGGGTAACCGTGATCGTCCAGCCCGGTGAAATGGTGGAACCGGACGTTCCAGCCACCCCCGTCGTTCGTGTTGTCCCGCGCGAAAATCTCCAGCTCCGGACTCACCGCCACCTCGAGAATGTTCCGCGTGCCGGTGGAATACATTCCCAGCCCGGTGCCGTCCGTCCGGACCCGGATCACCCCGCCGCCGCGATGGGTCAGCTTGCGGCCGTCCCGGCCCTCCGCGCCGATGAACCCGAAGTCGCCCCCGGCGATGTAAAGCCAGCCGTCCGGGCCGAGACTCACCCCGTTGGTCGTGTGGTCGGCCGGGCGCTTGTCATAACCAAAGGCCAAATTTTTCACCAAGACCTCGGTTCGTTCGGCCACGCCGTCCAGATCCTCGTCGATGAAGGAACTAAGGTGCGGCGGATGCATCACGTGGAGCCGGTCCTTGTCCCACACCAGACCGCGCGGCGCGTCCACCTCACAAAAAACCTTCGTTTCGTCCGCCCGGCCGTCGCCATCCAGATCCCGCAACCGGATGATCCGCCCGCGTTTCGGGTCCCGGCCGAGCGAGCCGTTGCCATCGCTGCTGACATACAAGGTTCCGTCCGGAGCGGCTGCGACGAACACCGGGTAGTTCACCATGGGGGGCGCGGCAAAGAGGGTCACGTCAAATCCCTCCGCCACCTTCACATCGGCAAGGATGGCCGCCTCCTGCTCCGGAGAGGGCTTCCGCGCCACCGGCGTCACGTTGCCCTCCCTGGCGTAAGGATCCGCCGCCGCCGCGGCCAGTTTCCGCGCGGCCGCACTCTGGGCCTCGTTGAGCTTGGGATGGAGAACCTTGATCCCCTCCCCCAGCAACCTCACCTCGCGGAGGCTCGCCCAACCACCCCCGGTGGCCCCGAGCGCCTGCACCCGGACAAAGCGAAGGCCCGCCACCGCGGCGAACCGGTCCGTGTAGGGCGCGGTCGCCGTGTTGGCGGACCCGTCCACCAGCGTGGTCCAGGCGGAACCGTCGGGGGAACCCTCGATCTTGTATTGATAGACCGCCTTGCTCTCCCAAGAGGTCTCGACACCGGTCAACGGATGCGCTTTCTCCAACTCCAGCTGCAGCCACTGCGGGTAAGACGGCCCCGCGGCGCACCAACGGGTGGCCTCATTCCCATCCACCGCGCACCAGGTGAAGTTGTTCTTCCCGCTCTCCTCGCTGCTCGCGGTCGCGATGACCGGGGTCGCCCCCTTCGGCACCACCCCCGGCACCACCGCTGCGGGAGCCGGTTTCGGCGGGATCGGTTTGCCCGGGACAAAGGTGACCTTGTTCCGCCCGGTGAAGGCCTTGCCGAGGTGGTCCGGGTCCAGCTTGCCGCAGGCCCAGAGCAATCCGCGGGTCACCAGATCCAGGTAACGGGCGTCGCCCACGGTCCCGTTGTTGTGACCGAGGCTGGTGCTGAAACTGCGGACGCCTCCGGTCTCGTTCGTCCAGACCACGACCGAAACCACCTCCTTGACCACCCCGTCCTTGTCTTTGACCCGTTGCGTCCCCGTGGCCAGCGGATGGGCACCGAGGATCGCCACGTTGTTGTAAAGTTCCTCCCGGATGGTGGTCCAATCCCCCAGCGTCTTCGTGACCGGATGTTGCGGATCCACGAACTCGATCTCGATCGGCTCCTGCGGCCCGTGCGCGGACGATTGCAATCCGAGATGCTTGAACCAGCCGTCCGTCCCGTTGCGGAAACTGTGCATCGCGCAGTGGAGATGCACCGCGGGAATCGTCCGGTGCGCGTCGAGAATCCGCTGAAACACCTTCAGGTCCTTGTTCCCGGCCGCGCACTCGTCATGGATGATCACATCGTATCCCGCCGCCCAATCCGCTTTCCCGTAAAGATCCAGGGGCGGGTCGGTCGATTTGTCATCCGTCCACCACACGTCCACTTGCACGTTGGCGCGGGATTGGATCCCTTCGAACAGCAGCTTGTGTTGCGCCGCGTAGTCGTGACAGCATCCGCCCGCCACCAGTAACGCCTTCAGCGGCCGCGCCTCCTCCCCGGGCGCCGGGGTGAGGCTCCAGAAGAAAACAAGGGAAAGGGCGACACGGAATTTCATGGAATGTTGCGTTCCGCGGCATCGCCCGCTTTCGGGAGCGCCGCAAGGTAAAAAAAGGCTGGCCGGATTTGCCCGCTTGCCAGCCCCCATAACGCGGGCTATCGTCCCACTCTTTCGGCGATTTCCGTGCAACGGCGGCTTACAACTTCCCTTCCGCTCCTTCCCGGACCGGCGGCGACCGGGCTCCTCCGGTAATCCTGCGCCCCCGTCCGCCCCGGCCGATGCGAAAATCCGGCGCCGCTCCGGGCGGATTCCCCTCCGAATCCCCATTCCGTCCCAGCCCATGCCATGAACCCGAGTTCCCTGCACAAATACCGCCCCTTCCCGCCGATGAACCTGCCCGACCGCACCTGGCCGGACCGCGTTCTCGATCGGGCCCCGATCTGGTGCAGCGTCGATCTCCGGGACGGCAACCAAGCCCTGCCCATTCCCATGAGCGTGGAGGAAAAGATCGAAATGTTCGATCTCCTCGTGCGCATCGGTTTCAAACAGATCGAGGTCGGTTTCCCCTCCGCCGCGGACACCGAATTCAATTTCCTGCGCCGCCTCGCCGAGGAAGCCCGCATCCCGCCGGACGTCACCATCCAGGTCCTCGTCCAAGCCCGCGACCACCTCATCCGCCGGACCTTCGAAGCCTTGGAAGGCGTTCCGCGCGCCATCGTCCACCTTTACAATTCCACCTCCCCGCTGCAACGGCGCGTGACGTTCCGCGATGCCTCGCGCGAGGAAATCCGAAGGATCGCCACGGAGGGTACCGCCCTCGTGAAGGAACTCGCCGGCCGCGTGCCGCCTTCCCAACGGATTGATTTTCAATATTCCCCGGAGAGCTTCTCCGACACCGAACCCGATTTCTCCTTGGAAGTCTGTGAGGCGGTCAAAGCCATCTGGCAACCCACGCGGGAGCAGCCCATGATCCTCAACCTCCCGGCCACCGTGGAGTGGAGCACCCCCAACGTCCATGCCGACCAGATCGAATGGTTCTGCCGGCACATCAGCCAACGGGAAACCGTTGTCGTCAGCCTCCACACCCACAACGACCGCGGAACCGGCATCGCCGCCACGGAACTCGGCCTGCTCGCCGGCGCGGACCGCGTCGAAGGCACCCTCTTCGGCAACGGCGAACGCACCGGCAATCTCGATCTCGTCGTCGTCGCCCTCAACCTGAACAGTCACGGGATCGAGACCGGTCTCGATTTTTCCGATCTCCCCGCCATCCGCGCCGTCTACGAGCGCTGCACCCGGATGACCGTGCCGGATCGGCAACCCTACGCCGGTGAACTCGTGTTCACCGCCTTCTCCGGAAGCCACCAGGATGCCATCAAAAAGGGCTTCGACCGCCGTGCCGAGGAACTCGCGGAAAATCCCCGGCTCGCCTGGGGCGTGCCTTACCTCACCATCGACCCTCGGGACATCGGGCGCAGTTACGAAGCCATCATCCGGATCAACAGCCAGAGCGGACGCGGCGGCGTCGCGTATGTTCTCGACCGGGATCACGGACTGGATCTGCCCAAGACCATGCATCATCAGGTCGGCCACGCCATCTACACCCATGCGGATCATCTGGGGCGCGAACTTTCGAGCGACGAAATCCGCGACTACTTTCACGCTCACTTCGTGAATCTGTGCGAACCGTTCGCCCTGCTCGACTTCGATCTCGATCACCACGCGGCGGGCAAACCGGGTGAGGTGCGCTGCCGGGCCTCCTTCCGCGCCCACGGCGATCCGCTGCAACTTTCCGGCACCGGCAACGGCCCCATCAACGCCTTCGTCCGCGCCCTCGAGGCCGCCGGACTCAAGACGTTTCACGTGACCGACTACCGCTCCCACGCCGTCCGGGGCGGGTCCGATGCCGATTCGGCGGCCTTCGTCCAACTCAACCGGAACGACGACAACGCCCTTGTCTGGGGGTGCGGGATCGACCCCTCGATCGAAATGGCCGGCCTCCGTGCCCTCGTCAGCGCCATGAACCTGCTCGCTCCGGAAAACGCCGGGAGCTGAGGCGGGCAACGCGGGGCCCGGACCCTTTCAACGGGCGCTCAACGGCCCAGCGCGCCACTCGTGGGCCCGGACCGTTTGGCCCCGCTGAAATCCGTTTCCACCGGATACTTCGGATCCGCGTGATCAAAGGGAGCCGCCGCCGTCGGTTTGGCATCGTGCGTTTCGCCATCCCAGCTCAATCCCGCAAAATCCCCGAGCCCGCTCCCCGGGAAAGTGCCCTGCCGCGGGCTGTCCCCGAAAACCACATTGCCCGTGATGACCACACCTTCCCGTCCGCCGGGAAAATTGATCGCACTCTTCTCCTTGGAATAGAGGACGTTGTTGGCCAGGACCATCCCCTCCCGCGCGTTCCAGGACCCGGCCTTGAACGCGTCCCCGGTATTGATGATGGTGTTGTGAATCACTTGCAGATTCACCGTCTTGCCCTGGTGATCCGTGCTGTTGAATCCCGTTCCCCTCCCGCCGATGAGCACGTTGTTGCGCACGATCGCCTCCCCTTGGACCTGCATCGCGCTGTCCTCGCTGCGCCGGCAGAGGTTGCGCTCAATGATGTTCACCGGCTTGCCCGCCGTGCCGTAAACCGTGATGCAGGGATATTGCGTGTCGTGCACGTCGTTCTCCGCGATCAGGTTCCCCCAGGAACCTTGCTTCACCTCAATGCCATCCCCTTGCGAACCCTTGCAATCGTGGATGTGATTGCGGGCGATCACGCTCTCGCTCATGATGAATTCGCCCTGATTAGCCCCCAGATACATCCCCTCACCGTGACCGCCGCCGTCGTGGAGATGATTCCGGGTCAGGAACAGATGGTCCGAGTTGGCGCTGTTGGCACTGAGGCAAACCTGCCCGGTGTGATGGATGTGGCATTGGTCGATCCACACCTCGCTGCATTGCCCGAGCCGCATCCCGTGGCTTCCCCCGGTGATCTCGACACCCCGCACACACAGGTGGTGCACCGCCGTGGTCGGACCGATGTTGACCACATTCTGGTCCGCATCCGCCCGCGTCAGGACCACTTTGGCCCCCTCCTCCGCCATGATCCAGATCGGTGCTTCCGCCGTTCCGCTCACCGTGATGTCCCATCGGCGACCCAACAGGTAAGTGCCCGCCGCGATCACCAGCTGGTCGCCCGGCTGCAACCCCGCCACCGCCTTGGCCAACGCGTCCTCCCTGGTGTCGGCATGTTTCAGGACACGCTTCGGGGCCGCGTCCGCCCAACCGGGCGCATACCGCGCCTCCGCCGCCGCCAGCACCGCCGCGGAAGCAAGCCAGAGAAGGGCGACGGAACACAGAGCCGGACGGGAGCGGACAGGGAGAGGTTTCGGGGTCATAACCGGTCACCCTTGCGGAACGACCGGGCGATTTCAAGGCGGAAAAGCCGGGATTCCCTCGCGAAGCGATGGCTCAATTGGCACCCCCACTCCGGGCTTGGGCGGCGAGATCGTCCTGCAACCGATCGATAGAGTAAAGGGCCGCCACCCGTTCCGTGTCATATTTCACTTCCGAGCTGCAGTTGCTCTGCATGAACGCGTCGCGGAGGCGCAGGACGAGTTCCTCGTTGCCGCAGAAACCGATGGGTTCACGATACAAGTGGCCGAACCCGGTCGCCACCATGATCTCCTTCCCAGCCCACCGCCCCCCACAGTTGGCCTCGAACCAACTCTGCTCGGAAGCCAACCGAACCGCGAGCGTTTCCAGTTCGTCCGCATCGTCCGAATTCAGGATATGTTCCCAGCGGATTTGCGCCGACCCGTAGAGTCCGAGAATTTGGGCGTCCCCTTGCAGCAGCATTTCAATGGTAAGAATCATGGTGTTTTGTTTGTTTTTTGAGATGAATCGAGGCGCCCCTCCTCCGCGGCACGGTGGGAAACCGGAAGCGACGCGGTTCCACCCTCAGGGGGGCGAGCGCTCCGCCTCCCGATTTTTTCGAAAGATGGCCCTCAGCATCCCGGTGAACCGGGCGCGGAACTGCCGCCAACCTTGCGCGATAATCATGCGACACCCTCACTCCGCCGGTGACCCCGCCCCGCACGCGGCCGATTCGCGCCGGGACTTCCTGCGGCACCTCGGGACGGGCGCGGCGTTCCTCGCCACCGGCGATACCGGGCAAACCGCCGAAGAAGTGGTGGCCACGGTCCGCAACCCGCTCCTCCGCACCCCGCTCGCCCTGCTGATCGATGACTCCTGCCCCGTGATCAATCTGGGCTGGTATTGGATCCGGCAGCGGCATGAATGGCGGCAGCGTCTCCACCCCGGCACCGCAGCCTCGGGATGGGAGCGCCTCAACGACAAACTCGGCACCATGGAGCGCACCGTGCCCGCGGCGTTCGCTCGTGAATGGGGCGAGTGGTGCGGCGAACAGGGCATCCGGGGGAAGTTCAGCATGGTCCCGTTTCCGGCCGGCGTCGGACGCATCGACCAAAATTTCCCCGGACATCCCGGGACCGAACTGCAAGATTGGCTCCGGGTGACCCGGGAAATCATCCAACCGAACTTCGACATCACCCCGGAGATCCTCTCGCATACCGGCGTGGTGGATCTCAGGACCTGGAAACTCACGGATGCGTGGGAACAATACGAGTGGGTCGATCCGCCGGTGGATCAACTGACCGATTACCTGACCGCTTCCCTGCAATTGCTGCAAAATGCCGGCATCGCCTGTGACGGCATCACCAGCCCTGGAGCCTTCGGCAAGAAACAGGAGGAAGCCTATGCCCGCGCGGCGCTCGAGGCCGCCCTGCGCGTCACCGGGAATCCACGCCCTTTCTACTTCCTATGGGTCCGCGATAAAGAGGATCCCGAAACGCCGCTCTGGCATGTCGACCAAACGCGGGGCCGCGCCATCGCCAGCGTCATCCCCGGCACCGGAGATTGGTTCGGCGGTTCGGGCTACGATCCCTCGGAACCTGACCGCTTCATCGCCGAAGACCTTGAAAAAGGCCGGGTCCCGGAACTGCTCGGAAAGGAATTGCCGACTATCCTGCTGGGCCACTGGCCCTGCTTTTACGCCAACGGCGCCCCCGGCTTCAAGACCCTGAAAACCGTGAAGCGCCGCCTCGACGCCCTGGATCCTGACCGCACCCGCACCCTTTGGGTCAAAACGAGTGACATCGCACGCTACGAAATGGCGAAAACGCTTGGCAGGATCACCCTCGGCCCGGCCTCCGAAGCCGGGGCGTCCGTCCTGACCGTGACCACGAAATTCCCGGCGGCCAACTTCACCCTGACCTTGAACCGAGCCGCGAAACGCCTCCAACTCGGACCCACCGACCTGCGCGAAGTCCACTCGGTTCGCGACTTCCGCTCCGCCACATTCCTCACCGAAGGCCCGCGCACGCATCTCGCTTTCGATTTGCCGGAGGGAACGACCGAATTGCTTGCGACCTGGGCCTGACCCCAAAACCCTCCCATGCCCTCCCCCTCCGGAACCACCCTGACCAACGGACGTCTCCTCTCGCTGGATGCCTACCGGGGCTTCATCATGATCTGTCTCAGCTGGGGCGGATTCGGCTTGGGCAAGTTCAGCGAACTCAAAATGCAGGCTCATCCCGGGTCGGGTTGGTGGCGTTTCTTCCACGCGCAGTTCGACCATGGCCCTTGGGCAGGCTGGGGCTTTTGGGATCTCATCATGCCCGCCTTCATCTTCATGGTGGGCATGGCCATGCCCTTCTCCCAATCCAGACGCGCACGGGAAGGCCACAGCCGCCGCCAGATCATTCGCCATACCCTGATCCGCTCGGCGGTGCTCATCCTGCTCGGCATCTTCCTCGCCTCCCATTCCCGGGCCGACGCTCCTTGGACCCTGACGAACACGCTTGCCCAAATCGGCCTCTGTTATCCTTTCGCCGCGCTCTGTGTGGGTCGCAGCTTCCGGGTCCAGGCCATGGCCGCGGCCGGTTCCCTGCTCGGCACGTGGTTGCTGTTCACCCTGCACGGCGGCTCTCCTCGGCTCGGCCCCGGCGTCACCCCGGAATGGGCCGCCATGAACCACGCCGGGATCGCGCAGGCCTGGTGGAAAGGCTCGAACGTCGCCCACGCGTTCGACGTCTGGTTCCTCAACCTCTTCCCCCAGAACGCACCTTTCGTGGCCATGGAAGGCGGCTACCAAACCCTCAACTTTGTTCCTTCGCTTGCCACCATGATCGCCGGCATCATGTGCGCTGACTGGGTCCGCGCCCCGGAAGTCGACAACACCCGCAGGCTCCGGATCCTGCTCATCACCGGCACCGCCCTCGTGGTGTCAGGTGAGATCCTCGGCCATACCGGGCTCTGCCCCATCGTGAAACGCATCTGGACTCCCAGCTTTGCCCTCGTTTGCACTGGCATGTGCGTGCTCATGCTCGCCGCCTTTCATTACGTGGTCGACATGCGCGGCTGGAAACGCTGGACCTTCCCCCTCATCGTCGCCGGGGCCAACTCCATCGCCCTCTACATGATGTCCCAACTGCTCAAACCTTGGGTCGGAGGTCTCTGGCAACGCTATCTTGGCAAGGACATCTTCCTCATCGCCGGCCCCGGCCTCGAATCCGTCCTCCGATATTCCGCCATCGGCTTCACCTTCTGGCTGGTGGTCTACTGGATGTATCGGAACAAATACTTCGTGAAAATCTGACTCCTCCATGCCGATCCCCGGTTCCCCACAGCTCCACATTCACCACAGACCATCAAGCAGGTTGATAGGCTTCTCGCGAGCCGTTCAAGCGCCTTGACTGTGCAGCACCCACTTTCCTGTCAAGAGCAGCCTTGGTTCCGGGCATCACGCCTTGCCCCGACCATCAAGCAGGTTGATAGTTGACGTAGCGTCCGCCTTCCGCCACCCGCTTCAGGCTGGCGCGACACCATCAAGCAGGTTGATAGTTGACGATCAAGCAGGTTGAAAGCTGACGTAGCGTTCGCCCTCCTCCGCCCGCCTCAGACTGGCGCGACTCTATCAAGCAGGTTGATAGGGTGTTCAAGCTGCTCACTGGGCGGCCTGGTGCGTTGCGATGGCCGATGAGCGGCTGAGGGCAGCGGCTTGGCCTCGAATAACGGAGCGGGCAAGGGCCCTCGTGCGGGGATGTAGCCAGGAAAGGCCAGACAAAACGGCTTTCCCTGCCATGCCGATGCGCTCCAGAGCTGGAGGGACCGGAGTTTTGGGTGGATCGAAGGGCCTTTGGCTGTCGCCCTGCCGCGTTGCGAATTGGTTGCCTCGCCCTGCCTTGCAGCTTTGCCGCCCTGTGGGTTTGGCGGTCGGCTGCGGCGCGATCCTTG
>JAGWVU010000038.1 GCA_018970725.1 Verrucomicrobiota bacterium | reverse complement strand
CTGGCTCTATGAAGAGGGCCAAGAAGTCCGGAATGACGAGGGCCAGGTCATTCGTCGGGGCTTCAAGCCGGAAACGACCGAAATGGTCATCAATCGTCAGCAAGGCGCCATCGCCTGGCCGGTGCTCGTGAAACTTCGGGTGCGGCACTTCACAGAAGGCATGGCCATCGGAGGCAAAGTTTTCCTGGAAGCCATGTTCCAGGCCAAACGCGATGCATTCCCGCCCAAACGCTTGGACGGCGCCCGCAAGATTCAGGGGGTGCGATGGGGCGGGTTGATGGCGATGCGAGACTTGCGAGGGTAGCGGTCGAATTCGGGTTCTTCCGGAAAAGCGTCCAACCAGCTCGCCCGCGGTATCGAATTCCAGGGAGTTCACCCCGCCCCCGCCGGGAGGCTTCGGCATGCCCGGATGCCGTGCCCGCGCCAACGCCGGGAGCGTCAGATCTGCTTGATTCCTGGCGCTCGAATCGTTACGACCGTCGCCAACCGTGGCTTTCCCCGTTTGGTGTCAGGCAAGGCTTTCCCCGTTTGTTGTCAGGCAAAATGACCTGGGATCATTGTGAGTTCCTGATGTTCAGCGCGCATCGAGCCTGACACCAAAAACCTCAATAGCTTTCGGTGCGGTCATACTCGAACCCGGTTTCATCCGCCCGGAGGCTGGGTGCGACCAGAGCGAAGAGGGCTCCCAAGAAGGTCCAAGCCACCCACCGGTTAGCCCCCCCTACGGTTCAAGCGAACGTGGTCAGGACGATGCGAAAGTCGATTCAAAAACCAAGCTAGTGGGCGTTGCATGGCCATTGGCTAGATGGGGTCTGCCAGCGGTTCTAACGGGACATCCGAAAGCAGGACAAGAAAAAAGTACGGGAGCGGCCATTTTTTTGTCACGGTGGGGAAGCACCCGTCCACAGTGCGATCCGTAACCACAGCGATTCACTAGGCGCGGAGCAGGTCGAGGATCAGCGTGAGGCATCCGCCCCCCGACCGCCGACTCGTGGCCGGGCGGGGCGGAAATGAAACCCAACCATCCCACGTCGACCGGTTACTCGTGGGCGGGCGGGCTCCAAAAGGAAAACCCTTTCAGCTTGTCAGTGAAGTGGGCACCGATGTGGAGAAGTTCCCCCAAGCCGAGCACTTCGCCTCGTAGATGGGCCTGTGCCCGGACAACCGGATCACCGGGGGCCGCACCCACGCCGCGCACACCCGCAAGGTTAACAACCGGCTGGCCACTGCCTTGCGCATGGCCGCGCAGTCGCTCCACCGCTCAAAATCCCCCTTGGGAGACTGGTTCCGCAGAATCAAATCCAAGCTCGGAACCAAGGCAGCGGTCACCGCCGCCGCCCACAAACTGGTGCGCATCCTTTGGGCGATGGTCAAACACCGCCGCTCCTACGATGCGCAACGCCCCGGCAATCCCGAGTTGATCCGCGCCCGCAAAGAGCGCTCTCTTCGCCGCCAAGCCGATCAACTCGGATTCGCCTTGACCCCGGTCCACGGGGAAGTTTCATAAGAGCTCCCCTCCCGGCCCCGGCCGGGGAAAGACATCGATGAAAGCCGCGATTTCATAAGAGCAATGCGGGCGACACCAACCTCGTTCACTCGCAGGACGACCTGTTCGGGGACTTTCACGAGCTCGTCTACTGTTACCATGCGGATGAGAGTGGAAAGGACATTTACCGTATCGAAATCAAGGTTTGGACCACACCTCGGGACAGGTAGGAGAGCGACCACTCGCGACGCCGGAGATACCAGTGCGTCGGGCAGGCCTTTCGCTTCGGCCACGCCGGCTGACTCGCTCCACCGTTTGTTGCGCAACCGGCTTCGAAACGTGACGCGGCTTACTTATCCAAGGGTTTTTAGAGTTCACCGATGAATGCCGTCCGCAATCTATATCGCCAGGATGCTCCGGCGGAGTAAGCTGTGACAACTTGCGTAGTGAGGAGAGGCCCAAGGAGACGCAAGGAGGCGAAGCCCAGGAGTGACCACAGCAAACGGCCCGAGTTTCCTTGTCGCGGCCATTTGGTCAGTGGGAAATTTGATTTCCGGTAGCTTCCGCCTACCGTGAATCGCGGCGCTAGCTTAGTGCCGAAACAGGAATCCAACGCCTTCCGTTGCAACATGGAACGTCAATACCTTGCTTTCATCAGTTATAGCCATGCAGACAACCGCGAAGAGGGCCGGCGCTGGGCCAACTGGTTGCATGAAAGGCTCGAAAGCTATCCCGTGCCTGAGAGACTTGTCGGCATGCAAAGAGGGGACGGCGAGCCGATTCCAAAAGAACTGTTCCCAATCTTCCGGGACGAAAAAGAGTTTGCCGCGAGTCACGATCTAAAGGAAGCGATCGTGGGCGCCTTGAACCGCTCGCGATTTCTCGTCGTCGTCTGCTCGCCGAGGGCTGCCAAGTCGATCTACGTTGATGCTGAGATCCGCTCGTTCAAAGAACAAGAGGGTGGAGCCGCCCGGATTGTGGCGCTCATCGTGGATGGCGATCCGTTTGCGTCCGTTCGTTCCGGAGCGGATCCGGAAAGGGAATGCCTTCCGCCTTCGCTGCTGCGCGGCGTGCCTGGTCCCGGCGGTGCGATCGACTGGACTGCAGCGGCCGAGCCTCTTTGCGCGGATGCCCGGGTTGAGGGGAAGGACGAGCAAGGCTTTACCTCCGCGGCAGACTTCCGGGCCGGGCTCCGGCGCTCCAGTCCAGACCTGGAGGCCAGACAAATCCGGAAGCGGACAGCCGCCTTCGCGGCCCGGCTGGAAGATGCGCGATTGAAAGTCATCGCGGCGATTCTGGGAGTTCCGCTCGGCACCCTGGTACGGGAGACCAATCAGTTTCGAATCCAACGCTTGCGAAGGGCGTTGGCTGTGGTGGGCTCTTTGGCGCTGGCCGCCGTTCTGGCCGGCACATGGGCTTTTTGGGCTCAATACCGAGCCAACCGGGAGCGATTGGCGGCGGAACATGCCAACAGCCAGGCCAATCGCCTGATCAATGAAATGCTCGGTGATTTGGGCGATAAACTCCGCCCACTGGGCAAACTCGACCTCCTTTCGGAGGTTTCAGATGCCGCGAAGACCTACTTCATGGAGATGCCGGAAGGGAAAGACGATGCCGAAGTCACCCTGCAACGAGCCTTCATGTGGATGGCCCACGGCGAGATCCTTGAGGCGCGCAACAAAGAGGATTTGGCGCTGCAGAGCTTCCACAATGCCCAACAAACCTTGGAAAGCCTGGGCCCTCAAAGGCTCGCGGTGGCGCCGGAAGCGCGCAGGCTCTACGCCGTCTCCTTTGAGCGGATCGCAGATGTCATGGAAGACCGCAGTGTTCAAGACGCCCTGCGAACCACCCAAACCTCTGTCACGCTTCTCGAGCAACTCATCGCTGAAAACACGCACCTTCCCCGTTCTCTCCTGGACCGCGATCTCGCGCAGGCTCATGAGCGCATGGGGGACATCCTTGAGGATGGTGCCGCGGATCTCCGGGCGGCCCGAGAACACTTTGAAACCTCCCGCACCCTGCGCCGGAGACTGGCTGCAGAATTGGGCCGGAACGATCCCGGGTTCGAGCGTGACTTTGGCGTGGCCTGCGGTCGCATCGGAGACGTCCTCAAGATGGAGGGGCGCTACGCTGAGGCGCGCGAGGCCTATCAGGAGGGACTGGACGTCCGGAAAGATCTTCTCGAACAACATGGCCTGAACGCCATCTGGATCAATGAAGTCAGTCGCAGTTACGACAGCTTGGGCCTGGCGGAGGAGGCGCTCGGGAACACCGAGGAGGCGATCGCCGCCCATGAGCAGGCCTTGAAGATTCGGATCGATCTGGCGCTCTATGATCCCGCCAATCATAAGATCTTGGCGGACCTCGCGCGGAGCCGGCAGGCCATGGCTCGGGTGCTCGCCAATGCGGGACGAATGGACGAGGCGCGCAATCACTTGCAGAAAGCCCTCACGGTGCAACGCGATCTCGCCACGGGTACGAAGCCGGACATCAAAGTTGCCATCGATTGGATCGCCACGTTGCGCCTATCCGCAGAGTGGCGAATGCAGTCGCGTCTCAATGGTTCGGCGGGTCCATTCCTTGCTGAGTCTCGAGAGATTCTCGACCGCATCCGCCAGTCTGCCAAAGCCTCGGATAATGCAAAACTCGATCTCGCCGAGTCGCGTCTGGAGGCCGATCAAGCCAGATTGCTGCTCAGCGAAGGCAAGACTCAAGAGGCGGCTTTGCTGTTGACGGCTGCCGAGAGCAAGTTAGCCGGGCAGGCCGGTGCGAATCCTGAGGATGTGGAACTTCAAGCGGAGGGTTTTTGGGTTCAAGGCTTACGGGCCGCCGCTTCCCAGGACCGCCAAACCTTGCAGAGGGCGGTGGCCGCCTTGGAGAGTCTGGACAAACGAGGTGTGCTGGCGGCCACCAACCGCGCACGATGGTTGGCCGAATTGCGCAGGATGGGCGTGCCCTCTTCTCGCGGTTGACCGCGAACCGAGAGACCGACGAGGCCTCCACCGAGGGCGCAGGGTGGGTGGAGTGGTCGAGTGCTTTTAGCTTCCGCGCCACGACGGAACGATCGGGCCAGGGATGCCCCCTTATGCTTGGCCGTTTGGCATTATGATCATCCGGCGATCACCATGACCTCTTGGCGGTTGGCGGTCAATTGGACGACGCGTAACGGTTGCGGGGCGATCCGGCCGAGGCGCTCCCGGAAATCTGGAAGGCGCGACACCATAGCGGAGTCGTTCAGCTTCAGCGTGATGATCCATCGACGCGCCCGGACGGAGGGTTGGAGCCTTTCTATATAGCGAATGACGGCGGGCGGGGCCAGGTTCATGTCGGAAACAAGCAAATCCACCGGCCTCGTCCAGGTTTCCCGAGCCAGGCTCCCCACCGGTTGTTGCCGATGGCGCACCCTGGCGCCGCCGGGGCCAATCTCGGCCAACACCGAGGGATGCATTGGAGCGGGATCGACGGCTTCTACCTGGAGCCCTCGCCGCACCAGAGCCAGAGAGATTCCGCCCGGGGAACTCCCGAGTTCGAGAGCGTTTTTTCCCAGCCAAAATGCTTCCTCATCCCACCCCGCCCAGGCGAGCGCCTGTTCCACTTTGAGCCAGGCTCGTGAAGGGAATTCCGGCGGCAGAGTCACCCGAGCCAAACCGCCCGGATTCACCGGACTGGACACCCACCCTCCCACGCCGACCGGTGCCTCACGAGGGCACGTTGGCCGTTCGGTAAGGGTGGGCAGGCTTGGAATCAACCGGCGGATTCACAGCGCTTGCGGATCACTTCGAGGATGGAGCCTTGAATCTGGCGCATCACCCGTAGGTGCCGTCCAGCACATCATAAAACCGGCCGCCGACGATGATGTGCTCGTCAAAGGCGGTGTGAGGCACGAAAGCGGGGTCTGCCAGTCGGTGACGACTTCAAACAAGGACACCTCCCGTCCGAAAGTGGCGTGGCGGACGGCTCCGACGCCTTCGCGGTCGATGCTCGCCTCAATGGGCCGGGGAAAGCCGAGAAGGTAGATCCATTGCGACCGGAGTTCCCGGCGCTGGATCGCCGGCACTTGGTCATAAACGCCTGCCACGAGCCCAACGATGGCGAAGCTGCGTCAGAAAGCGCCGACTCGGTTTTCGGAAAAATGCAAGCTCCCGGAAATTTGGTGGGGTTCAGGCGGGAACTTCCCAACCTTTGCGGTAGTTCCGGCGGATGTGGGCCTGAAGTTCCGGCCGGTCTTTCACGGTCAGGGTCGCGTCCTCCCATTCCAATTTCCGGCCGGGGAAGCGTTGGGCGAGGACGCCGAGGAGGACCATTTCGGTGAAGGGGCCGGCTTGGCCGAAGTGGGATTCCGCCTGTTCGATCTTGCCTTGGATGGCGTCTTGCCATTCCGCGTAAGGATTCTGGTCGCGGGCCCGGGGCAGGGAAGGAGCGGGCCAAGCGAAACCATCGAGACGTCCGGAGGGGATGACCACCCAGTCGGCCGGGCGGGGGTAGCTGAAATAGAGGATGCCGTTCGAGCCGATGACCGCGGTATCGTATTGGGTATGATCGAGTCCGTTCAGGATCTCTTTGCCGGGCCGGTTGAATTCCCCCTTTTGGAGGCTCCACGACTCGCGGACGAATCTGGCTCCTTTTTGGCCATCGTACCAGACGTATTTGAGGCCGCCGGCGAATTCGTAGGTGACGGTGGAGACGATGGGCGGCGAGAGCTCGGTGCCGCCTTCCGCGACCGCTTGGACCGAGAGCGGCGGGCCCGGGTTCAAGGCGCCGTGGATCATGGTCATGTAGTGGCAGGCGATATCGCCGAGCGCGCCGGTCCCGTAATCCCACCAGCCGCGCCAGTTGAACGGCGTGATCTTGGGATGATAATCGACAAACGGGGCCGGGCCGATCCATTGTTCCCAGTCGAGCCATGCGGGAACCGGTTGTGGGTCGGGGGGGCGGTCGAATCCCTGTGGCCAGGTGGGCCGGTCCGTCCAGACATGGACTTCGCGGATGGTCCCGATGGCTCCGGCGCGGATGATTTCGGCGCAACGCCGGGAACCGTCGTTGGCTTGTCCCTGGTTTCCCATTTGGGTTTTGACGCCGGTCTCGCGGGCCAAGCGGGTCAGGGTGCGGGCTTCCCAGAGGCCATGGGTCAGCGGCTTCTGGCAATAGACATGTTTCCCGGCCCGCATCGCCGCGTGGGCCGCGTGAAAATGGTGATGGTCCGGGGTGCTCACGGTCACCGCGTCCACCTTGTCCCCCAGATCGTGGAGCATCTCGCGGTAGTCCGTGTAGAACCGGGCGTCGGGATGCGCGTCGCGGGTTGCTTGCAGGGCGCCGGTTTTTCCGGTGCCCTCCGGGTTTTTGCGGGCATCGGCGACGTCGGTCAGGCCGACGATCTCGAACCCGGTTTTGGCGCAGCCCGCGAGATCACTGGCTCCCTTGCCGGAGGTTCCGATCCCGCCGAGGGCGATGCGCCCGTTGGCGCCGAAGACGCGGCTGGGGACCACTTGGAATTGAAAGGCGAGGGCGGAACCCGCGACGGTTTGGCCAAAATGACGGCGGTTCATGGGGGTATGGAGGGGATGGGGTTTGGGACGACCAGCTTCCGGAACCAATCCCGAAGCTGCACGGTGGAAGGGCGATCGTCCAGAAACATCGTGGTGGCATGGGCGCCGAGGCCGGAGGAAACGCCGGTCACCGGGACGCCCATCGCCTCGGAAACCGGGCGAAAGGCTTTGAGGGAGTTGTCGGTCAGGAACACGGCGCGGCCGCGGAATCGTTTGGCCCGTTCGACCGCCCCGGCCAGGGTCGCGCCGCGCCAGCCGTCGCCGTCGTGGTGTTGGCAGGCGTGGATGCCTTTCCAGAGCGCGGCGATCCGGTCGTCCCGGAGACCGATGAACCCGCAGGCCAGCGCGCCCCGCGAGAAGCCGGTGGCGAGGATGTTGTTCCGGTCTCCCCCGAACCGGGAGCAGACCTCTTCCACCATTTGCACGGTATGGGCCGCGGTCTCGTCCGGATTTCCCCATCCGTCCTCCACCGGGCCGGGCCGGGTCCGGTCCACGAAGGGCAGGCCGAGGCAGATGGCGCCGCGTCCTTGGGCGATGCCGTGGCCGATCACGCATTGGTCCGGCAAACCGGTGGAGTAGCAACCGGTCGTGAAGAAGATATTTCCCGGCCACTCGGCGATGACCGGGAAGACCGATCCCGGTTGCCAATCCTCCGGCAGGTGGAGGATGGCATACGCCGCGGCCGGATCCTGGCCCGGCAGGCGGAAACGCACCCGTTTTCCGGGACGGGGAGGACCGTCTTCCACCGGCGGAACCCCGAGGCGCGCGGCGGGCGGTTCCCAGGGTGCGGCGGTGCCGGTGGCCTCGAGGGAGCGGAGGGCCAACGGAACGGTTTCCCGGCCCGCGCCGACGGCCATGAGCTGGATCTTGCGGACCCGGCGCGGATCGATCTTCGGGGTGCCGTCCGGCCAGGTTTCGCGGAGGTTGCAGGCGAGGCGGCGGGTTTGGCCCGGTTCCAGAACCGCTTCGCCGGGCACCGCGTCCCAACCGTGGTCACCGACCACCCAGAGCAAGAGCCGGAGCCGGGCGGCCCCGAGGTTCGTGATCCCGGCCTCGACGGTGGCGTGGCCGCCCAGATCCCAACCGGTTTCCGGGGCCGGGAAGACCGCCCAGGCGTAGGATCCGGCGCCCGGTTGCACGGTGAGACGGAGCCGGTCGCGGTCGGTTCCGGCGGTCATCCGCCGCAGTTCCCCGGGGAGACGGGGCGATGACCAAAGCACCTCGGAATGAGCCGGCTGGAGCAGGAGGCAGAGCAGCAGGAGGGCGGTGGAAGGGTGCATGGGGTGGTCCAACATCCTCACGCGGGGCGACCGGCCAATCTGTCGCCAAGGCGTCCCGGGTCCGGGCCGATCCGCTCAATTGAGGATCGGTTGCGGCGGGGCGGCCGCTTCCTCAAAGGCGGAAACCTCCAGAACCGGAACCAGTTCGAGACCTTCCCGCTGGTAACGGATCCTGCCGGTGATGTGGGCCCATGGGCCGGGGTTGGCCGGCGGGGTGAGGGTGCCGAAATCGAGGGCCAGGGAATAGGTCCTGGCGTGGGAGGCACAGCAATGCAGCAACTGGCGCGAGACGCGGAGGCGCGGGGGCCGGGAATCGGCGGCCGGAGCGGGTGGGACTTGCGCCAGCGTCCGCACCGTGCGCCCGGCGAGGATTTCGCGGACCTGGGGATCGCCGGTGGTGTGGCAGATCTGCGGCACGGTCAGGAGGAAGTGGCCCTCGGGACTCACGGGCACCTGGGCCTTGAAGTCGGCGAGGGTGAACGGCCGGGGAGCGGAAGCGGGGGCCGCGTGGGGCGGGGGTGGAGGGGCCGAGGCGGGCCGGGCTCCGGGGAGAGGAGCGTTGAGGAGGGGGGCGGGGAGGGTTTGGCCGCGCCCGGTTGCGGCCGGGAGGAGGACGGAGAGCCAGAGCGTGAGCGGGATCGCGAAGGCGGCGGGACCGGGATTCATCTTGGGAAAAGGGTCAGGGGATCGGGGCGAGAAGCACCGCGCCGCTGAGGATTGGCGACGTCTTGGCCAAGGTTTCGCCGGGTTGTGGGAGCTGCGGCAGGAGGAAGTAGCCCGCGGCGTGGTAGCCGGTGGCGTCGCGGGTGATCCGGCCTTGGTAACGGACGACGCGGACGAGCGAAGAGACCGGGTTGGAAACGGTGAAGGAGCCGCTGAACAGCCCGGTGGAAGAGACCGGAGTGAAGCTGATTCTGGCGGGGTTTTGCGGGCCGCCGGCGGTCGGCAGGGTCGCTTTTTGGGTGGTGCCGGACGGGTTGGAGATCTGGAAGGCCAGCGGAGGGACGGCATCCGGCGGCAAGCCTCCCTGGCTGAAGGTGAGGCGGACATTCGGGGCGGCGACGGTCCGCGGCAATCCCATGAGGACCGTGCCGGCGGCGGGCGCGGTGTATTTGCCTCCCTGGAGCGTTAGATCCATCGCCTCGAATCCAGGGCGGTAGAGCCGGGTGGCAGAGGATGCGGAGGCGGGCGCCTTGCTCCACGACAACGATCCCTCGAGGGAATTGGTGGCAAAGTTGTCGCCCGAGCTCAAAACGATCCTCGGGGTGCCGGCCAGAAGGCTCCCCACGCTCGCGGCGTGCGCGAACTGGAGGATTTCCCCGTCCGGACCGAGAAAGCTGGAGGAGGTGTGGGTCACCCCCTCGGCCGAAACCGCGTTCAGGTTGAACGTGCCGTCGGCGGCGGTGACGGTGAACCCGAGCGAACCGGTTCCCTGCGGGATCTGCTGGTCGGCGGCGAAGGAGGGCGGTGTCGGCAGCAGGGCGCTGTAGAATCCGGCGTAGTGGGCGGCCGGGGAGGTGCGGCTCCAGATGTTGCGGAAACCGGTGATCGTCCCCATCGAGCGGCCGGTGCCGGGTTCGCTGAAGGTTCCGCCGACCCGGTTGGGATCGGCCGGGTCGAACGCGAGTTCCAGATTGACGGCGCCTTTGCCCCGGGTGGTGAGGAGGCAGGCGGCCATCCAGCGGGCGCCGGGGGTCGGGCCGCTCTGGATGTCCATCGAGACGAGACCGCCCCGGACCGCGGAGGAAGTGCCCGCGGCATCGGTGGAAGCGGCCGAGAACCCTCCGGTCGCCGACGCGGTGATATCGAGCCGGACCTTCATCCCGTCGATGGTTCCGGAGGCGACGTAGTTGCCGGGAATGGTGGCGGGCAAGGGCAGGATGGTCAGGGTGCAGGCCTCGGTCAGGCTGGTGCCGATGCTGTTGCTGGCGGTGAGGGTGACGGCGCGGTTGGCCACGGATTCGACCGGGCGGCCGCTGATGAGGCCGGTCGGGCTGATGGAGAGACCCGCCGGGAGTCCCTTGGCGGAGAAGGCGCTGGCGTCTTTGAGAGGGTCGTCCTGGAGCTCCACTTGATAGGAATAAGCCTCACCGACCTGACCGGTGGGCAAGGTGTCGATCGGCAGGATCCCGGGCTTCATGGACACCACCACGAGCCGGGTGATACCCGTGTCCGCGCTGAGGCCGCCGGCGGTGACGCGGCAGCGATAGGATCCGGCATCCTGCGGGGAGAGGTTGGTGAGGAGCAAGGTGTTGGTGGTGGCTCCGGGCAGGACGGAATCGTTCACGTCATCCTGTTTGTGCCAGGCATACTGGATGGGCACCGGGCTGGTGGCGGTGGCGGTCAGGGTGAGGCTGCTGCCCAGTGTCCGGGAGAGGGACGCGTTGGCCACGGTGATCCGGTGGATCATCGCGGATTCGCTGAGGGTGCTGCCGACCGGGTTCGTGACCACCACACTGTAAGTGCCCGTGCCGGTGGTGGTGGAGGCCACCGCAAGATCGGGCGAGGTGGCTCCGCGGATCGGCAGACCGTTTTTGAGCCACTGGTAGGTGAAGGGTGGTGTCCCGGTCAGGTTCCCCACCGAAAGGCGAACGCCCGCGCCCCCCGCGATCACAAACCGCGATTGGGGTTGGGTGCCGATCTGTGGTTTGCTGTCGGTGTCGGTGATCGTCAGGGTGAACAAGGTGACCGGGCCGAGGGTGATCCCGCCGGTGGGGTTGCCCAAGGTCAGGGTCAGGGTCTCGGGGGACTCGACCGCGTGGTCATCGAGGATCGGGATGGTGATCACCGCTGAGGTTTGACCCGCCGTGAACCGCAGGGGCGGGGCCGGGGCGGTGTAATCGGTTCCCGCGGAGGCAGTCCCCCCGAGGGTGTAGGAGATGGTTCCCGGGCCGGGGGCCGGAGCATCCAGTTCCACGGCGATGCGCGCGATTGCGCCCGCCTGTTCATTGATGCCAGCCCCGGCGGCGGTGAATCCGGCTTGGGGCGGTTGGGGCGCGCCCGGGGTGACCACGGAACGGGCCTGGCCGAACCCGGTGCCGGCGGCGTTGGCGGCCATCGCCTGCACATGGTAGGTGGTCCCGGCTTCGAGATCGGCGAGGGATTCGCTGAAGGGAAGGGCGGTCATTCCCGCTCCCAACGACCGGGCGGAGGTGGTGAAGCTGTCGCTGAAGTCGGGCGACCGCGCGATCCGGAACCAACCGGTGGCCGGCGTGCCTTGCGGGTTGGCCGAGGCGTTGAGGGCCAGGCCGGCCGGGCCGGGGGAGGGATTGGCGAGGGGGGAGGCGGCGAGGGGTTCGACGACCGGCAGCGCGGGAAGGTCGAGTTTCCAGAGATCGCTCTGGAACTTGGAGCCGGTGCCGCCGCCGAACAGCCAGAGGTCACCCGCGGGATCGACGAACCGGGCGGAGTCCCGGCGGCCTCCGGGGGTATTGCCGATGGCCGGGACGCGGAGCGTGCCGTGGGTGGGCGGTCCGTTGACAAAGTTGGTCCCTTTCATCCAGGTCCAGGTGTTAGCCGGGATGTCGTAGACCCAGACGTCGCCCAGCAAGCCGGCCGTGGCACTGGTCGCCAGTCCGCTGCCGCCGAAGAGCCAGAGCCGGCCCGCGGCATCGACCCACGACGCGGCGGCGGTCCGCGCGCCCGGTTGGGCGGTTGAGGAGGTCAGGCCCAATTGGCCGTAGATGCCCCTGGCGCCCGGGGTCGCGGCGCCCCGGACCCAGCGCCACCGGTTGGCCGGAGGCGAGTAACACCAGAGGTCCGAGAGGAGGCTCGTGGAGGTGGCGCCGGTTCCGCCGAAGAGGTAGAAGTTGCCGAGTTTGTCGGTCCAGGCGGCCGCTTGGCTGCGGCCTCCTGGGGTGTTGGAGGGATCATCGAGGCCCGGGCTGCCGTAGACGCCGGGGGCGTTCGTGGCGTTGGAACCGGTGAGATGGGTCCACTGCCGGGTCGATGGATTGAACGACCAGAGATCATTGAGGGCCCCGGGGATGCTTCCGGTGGCGCCGTAACCGCGCCCGCCGAACAGGTGGAGATGGCCGCGCCGGTCGATCCAGGAGGCGGCCGCCGAACGGGCCCCGGGTTGGTTGCCGGCGGCGGCGATTCCCTGGGTGCCGTAAACTCCGTTCGCGTTGGCGGCGAGGCTGCCGGCGACGAAGGTCCAGTTGCCGGAGGCGGGGTTGTAGTTCCAGAGATCGGCCATCGATCCCGAGGGAGCGGTGCCTCCGAAGAGCCAGAGGAGACCGTCCGGGGCCACCCAGGTGGCGGCGTCGCTCCGGGCCCCGGGCTGGTTCGTGTCCGCTTCCACGCCGGGCGCTCCGGCGCTGGCCGCCGCACCCGTTTCCGGAGATCCCTTGAGACGGGTCCACGTCCGGGTGCCGGGGTCGAGCCGGAACAGGTCGCCCAACAGTCCGGGGCCGGTGGTGACGCCGAAACCGGAACCGCCGTAAAGATAGAGCCGGCCGGCGGGATCGGTCCACAGGGCCGCCTTTTCGCGGGCGCCCGGCGCCGTTGGCGAGCCTTTGACATTGGTCAGGCTGGGGCCGTCCATCCAGATCCAGTCCGGGACCACGGGATCGATGTTCAGGGTGATGGTGGCCACGTTGCTCTCATTCAGGCCGTCGGCGGCTTTGAAGGTGAATTGATCCACCCCCAGATACCCGGGCTCGGGACGGTATTCGTAGACCCCGGTGCCCGCGATGATGTCGACCGTGCCGTGGGATGGGGCACCGACCCGGGTGAAGGTGAGCGATCCCGCCGGGGTGTCGGGGTCGGTGGCCGTGAGCCGGCCCCGGATCAAGTCGTTCACGGTGCCGTCGGCGCTTCCATCCCCGGCCACCGGCGCGGCCGTGGCGGTGATCGTCTTGTCGGCGGTCGCGGCGCCGTAGACGTTGTTCCCGGCTTGGGAGGCGCGCGTCACCACCGGACCGGTGCCGGTGAAGGTCAGGGTGGAACCGGAGATTTCACCCGGACCGCTCAGCACGGAATAGGTGACCGGGGTCAGCCCGCGATTGGAGGTGGCGGAGAGCGTGATCACCGCTCCCTGGCCGACGGTGGCGGGCACCGCGGGACTCCAGGCGAGGGTCTGGCCCGCCTTGCCGACCGTGAAGCTCCGGCTCACCGGCGCGGCCGCGGCATAAGTGGTGTCGCCCGGTTGGGTGGCCTCGAGGGTTACCGCCCCGGAACCGCTGAAGGTCACGGTGTTCCCGGAGAGGGTCGCGAAACCGGTGCCCCCGGTGATCGTGAGGGTGACCGGGAGCCCGCTCGTGCTGGAGGCGCTGACCGGCAATGGAGTGTCGGCCACCTGGTCGGGAATGACCGCGAAGGTGATCGACTGGCTGGCGAACGCGGTGATCGTCCAGTCGGCCGTGGCGGGGTTGAACGCGCTGTTGCCCGCCTGGGAAGCGCGGACCACGACCGCGCCCGGTCCGGTAAAGGTCAGGTTGGACCCGGAGAGACTGCCGGGACCCCCGATGACCGCGAACCCGACCGGCGTGAGGTTGCGGTTCGAGGTGGCGGAGAGCGCGACGGTGGCGCCGGTCAGGACATTGGCGGGAACTCCGGCGCCAAAGGTGAGGACCTGATCCCCTTTCGCGACCGTGAAGGTCCGGCTGACCGGCGGCGCGGCGGCGTAAGTGGCGTCGCCCGGTTGGGTGGCCGCGATGGTCACCTCGCCCGCGCCGGTGAAGGTCACGACGTTGTCCGACAAGCCGGCGAGCGCGGCGCCGCGGGTGATGGCATAACCGACCGGCAGTCCGCTGTCCGCCGTGGCGTTCAAGGTCAGCGGGGTGCCGCAAGTTTGCGGATCGATGGCGGCGAAGTTGAGGGTCTGGGGCAATTTGCCGGTGCCGCTGGTGGCGATGTCGAAGGCGGCCTCGTCCGCGTCGTTGGTGGCGATGACCAGGGTTCCGGCGCGGCTCCCGGCGGCGGTGGGAGCGAAGGTGGCGGTGAAGGTGGTGCTGGCGGCGGGAGCGAGGGTCGTGTTCAAACCGGTGGTGTCCACCGTCCAGTCCCCGGAAGCGGTGACACCGTTGATCAGAAGCGGGCCGGGGCCGGTATTGGCCACGGTGAACGTCCGGGTCACGCCGGCTCCGGTGACGGCCGTGCCGAAGGAGACCACGCCCGCGGCATCCTGGATCTCGGTCCCGGCGGCGAGCGTGCCATCGTAGACCTGGATCTCCGGGGTGAGCACGGCGGGCGCGATCTCGAAGCTGTGGGCGATGTCGCCATTGCGACGGGTGGCGTTTTCGTCGGTGGCGCGATAGGCCCTCACATAGGAGACGGTGGCCTGGCCGGGAGTGACGTTGACCCGGATGTGGCCGGAGTTGGGGAGCAGGGTTCCCTGGGTATATTTGCCATCGCCGGCGCTGCCGAGGGTGGTGAAATTGGCCGTGCCGGGTTGGGGACACTCGAGATAAACGAGACCGTCGAGCGTCTGGAAGGCATAGAGATGATCGTGGCCATGGAAGACAACGCTCACTTTGTTTTGCACGAGCAGCTGGTGGATCGGCATGTCCCAGCCGGGACGTTTGGTGGCGAAACCAGGGCTGCCGTCGGCGTTCTTGCCGCCCCATTCGTATCGATCGGCGACTTCGATGCCGCCTCGCCCGGCCACGTTTTTGGTGATGCCGTCCGCGAGGGTCGTGGTTCCGCCGACGAGGTGGTGGAGGAAGACGAACTTGTATTTGGCGGTGCTTCCTTGCAGGGTGGCCTTGAGCCAATCGTATTGGGGTTTGCCCAGGGTCCATTGCCAGGCGTCATCCACCTGGTTGGGGCTCGTGTTGGTGTTCCAATAGGGATCCAAGGCGATGAAGAGCGCGTCGCCCCATTCGTAAGCGTAGTAGTTTTCGAGGAGGCCGAGCGTGCCTCCGGGGTAATCTTTCGGCGTTCCGTTGCCGGTGTAAAAGGAATCGGGGACGGGGGTCGGATAGAAGGCTTTCCGCGCCTTCAGGTTCCAGGCCGGGATGTTGTTCTCCTTGTCGGTCGCGGCGTTGAAAAGATAGCCGTATTCGGATTCGTGATTGCCCTGGGTGTAGAAGAAGGGAACGCTGTGGCAGAAGCGCTCGAACTGGGCGCGGAAAAAGAGGGCGCGATCATTGAGGCGCGGTTGGTTCGGGGTGACGCCGCCGAAAAATTCCGGTGGGATGCCGGCCGTTCCATCCGCCAGTTTGTCGGTCATGAAAATATCGCCCAGATCGATGTGCAGGTCGGGGGCGTCCGCGCCGATGTTGGTCATGGAGCGGGTGAAGAGCGGCAGATCGCTGTTGACATCGAGGTGAGGGTCCGCGGTGACGGTGAAGACGAAGGAGGAACCGCGCGGGCGCGCCGTGCGGAAGGAACGTTCTCCCCGGGCGTTGTAAGCCGTCCCGGCGGTGGACCGGTGCCGGAAGCGGTAGAAATAGCGGGTGTCCGGTTGCAGCCCGGTCAGGGTGATTTCGATGGGGTTGTAAAACTCCGGCCGGGCGGGATCGATCGTGAACAGGGCGGGTGGCGTGGCGAGGGTGTATTGGCCCGGTGAGGTTCCGTATTCGACGTAGGCATACTGATCGGTGGTGGCGACCACATTGAGGGTGATCCGGGTGTTGGCGGGGATCCCGAGGAATTCGGCGTTGCGGATCGTGGCGTCGGTCAGGGCCGGATTCACGGAATAAGCATAGTTCGGGCTGGTGGTCGAGTTGGTGTTGGTCCCGGTGGCGGTGATGCGGTAAGTCACTGCCGTGCTTCCCGGTTGGGCCGGAATTTGCGCGCCGTAGAGTCCGTCCCCGGCGGCCCCGTCGCCATGCAGGCCGTCGTCGAACATGGTGAGGGTGACGGTCGGCGGGGGAGCGGTGGTGGCCACGAGGAGATCATCGATGCTGATGCGCGGCGCGCGGGTCGGGCTGGCCGGTGTATAGCCGGTGCAGAGCCAGCGCAGCTTGGTGGTTGTTCCAAGTTCGGCGCCGGTGAAGTCGTAGCGGAAGAGCTGGAAGCCGTGATTCACCGTCGTGGCCGTGACCGCGATCGGCGCGGCGGTCGTGTTGACATAGGCGGCGGTGCTGATCACGAAGGTGGTGGCGTTGGTAACCGAAGCGACCGTGGCGCCGGCGGCGAAGGGCGTGGCCGCGATGGCGGTGGAACCACCCGCGCCGGTGGCGTTGACCGGGGTCGCGGTGGGGCCGGTCACGAGGGTGAACGAGGTGTTCGGGGTGATGGTCCCGATCCGCGTGTTGTTCGGGATGCCGGTGCCTTGGAGAAACATCCCGGGAAGGAGGCCCGAGGTATTGAGGCAGGTGACGGTGGATTGTCCGGTGGTGAGGACGCCGGTAATATAGATGGCGGGGCCGCCCATCGTCTGGCCCGCCGTCAATCCGGTGGTGCTGGCGCAGGTCACCGTGGTGCTGCCGGCCGCGGCATCAGTGGTGTTGAGCAGGCAACCGGCGAGATTCACCGTCTCACTGTTCCAATCCTCGGTCAAACGGGTGGTCCAGGTGGTGCCGTTGTCAGGCGAGACCTGAAGCGCCCACTGGCAATTGTTGGTGGCGGCGAGGTCCCGGGTTTGCACCCAGAATTCGACATACCCGGCCGTGCCGCTGGCATTGATCGGGTTGGTGGTGGTGAAAATGCTATCGGTCAGGTTCGCGGTGCCCCCGTTGAATTCCGCGGCGGCTCCCGAGGCGACGATGGTCAGGGCCGGGCCCGGCGTGGTGGGGGCGGCGTTCATCGTGAAGGTGGTGGCCCCTGTCACCGAAGCCACCGTGGCGTTGTTGGCGAGGCCGGTGCCGGTGAGGGACATTCCATTGAGAAGACCGGCGGTGCTGGCGCAGGTGACGGAGGTTCCGGCGATGGTGGTACAATTGGCCAAGGTCACCCCGGCGGCGGTCAGGGTCAGTCCGGTGCCGGAACCGGTGGCGGGTTGGGAGAGTTCGAAAGTGGTGGCATTGGTGACGGAGGCGATGGTGGTGTTTCCGGTGGCGGTGCCGTTGATGCTGCCGGCGATATTCGGACCGGTGATCAACATGCCGGGCCAGAGACCGGCGGTGCTGGCGCAGGTGACGGTGGTGGTTCCGTTGGTCGCGACCGAAGTGAGGGTGAGGGGCACGGTGCGATTGGAGGTGGCGACCGCTTGGCGGACATTGCCCGCGCCGACGGTGGTCCAGGGATTGAGCGAACCGCTGCCGTTCCAGTTGTTCGAGGCGGAATTGTTGAAGGTCTCCCGGAAGATGGTGGTGCTGACCGGGGTCCCGAGATCATAAGATAGCTGCACGGTGGCCACGGGAGAGGCTCCCGGCGTCACTTGGGCGAGTATGGTGACAGGGTCAATATAGGTCGGGGCAGTGGGTCCGGTGGCCACCGCGCCGATCACCGGGGCCAGCGGCGTGCAGGTGATGGTGATGGAGGCGGTCCCGGTGTTTCCACCCGGTTGCGCGTTGTCCGTGACGGTGGCGGTCAGGGTGTTCGTGCCGATGGCGAGTGGCACCGTGGCCGACCAGTTCGCATAATTGTCCGCCGTGGTGGCGGCGACCCCGTTGACCATCACCGAGACCACCCCGGAGAGGGAGTCGGAAGCGGTTCCCTGGACATTGACCGTGGTTTGGCTGGTGGTGATGCCATTGGCGGGCGCGGTGAGCGTCACTACCGGATTTTGGGCGTCCGGCGTGGAGGAGACGATGTTGCTATAGCCTGAAACGCTGGTGCCGTCGGTGGCGGTGGCGCGGTAGTGGCAGGCTTGGCCGTTTGTGAGGCCGGTGAAGGTGGCGGAGGGAGTGTTGACGGTTTGGGAGGATAAGACCGGGGAGAAGTCGGAGGTGGCCGAGCGCTGGATGGTGTAAGCGTTGGCGCCCGCGACCGCCGGCCAGGTCACCGTTTGCGAGGTTCCCTTGGTGAAGGCGGGCAGGGGGTTGAGCACGGGCGCGCCGAAAGTCACGGTCAGGGTGCCGGGGTCGCTGGTGGTGCTGCCGATATTGTTGGTGACGATGACATCATAGGTTCCGGCATCGGCGGGCGTGAGGTTGGCCAGGGTGAGGGTGGCCGCATAGGTTCCTTTCACGGCCACGGCACCGCTGTCGGTGATCTGGGTGACCACGCCGCCGCCGATATTGGCGCCGCCCTTGCGCCACTGCACGGTGGGCGCGGCCCCCGGATAACTGGTGAACGGGGCATACAAGGTGATCGTGCCGCCTTGGGCCGCGGTGTTGGTGATGAGCGGCGGACCGATATACGGCTTCATGTTTTCGACCGTGATGGCCGTGATCGCATTGGTCAGGGTGTTGACGATGGTCGCATAGGTGGTGTTGGCGGAGAGATCGGTCGATTCCGCCGGGTCGTCGGTCAGGTTATAGAGTTCGTTGACCACGGTCGTCCCGACCCGGTTGCGGATGAGTTTGAAATCCTTGGTGCCGCCGTTCACCGGATCGGTGAACGGGTAGATCGCGACGGGAGTGGCGCTCACGGTCACCAATGGCGTTCCGCGGGAGACCACGGCGCTGTTGCTCGCGGCTTGCAGCGCGGGCCAGAGGTTGACCCCGTCCAACGGCTTTGTGTTACGCGGGGTGACCCCGGTGGCCGCGCAGAGGGTGGGGAAGAGATCTCCCACCCAGACCGGTTGGTTGCTGGTGACTCCGGCGGGCAGCACCCCGGGCCACCGGATTCCGGCGGGCTCGCGCATCCCTCCCTCGTAACTGTCCCCCTTGGTGCCGCGGAGCGGATCGTTCAGGGAGCCCTTGGTTTCGTCCCCTCCGTTGTCTCCGAACCAGACCACGATCGTGTTGTTGCTGATTCCTGCCGTGTCGAGTGCCGCCAGTACGCGGCCCATGGCCTTGTCCATGCCATCGACGGCTGCCGCGATGAGCCGCCGGTTGGCATTGGCGATATAGCGGGTCGGGTCGGACGGGTTTCCATACTTGGCGAGAAGGGACGGTGGTGCGGAAACCGGGCCGTGAATCGAGTTGAAGGCGACATGAAGCAGCATCGGCTTCGAGGGGTCGCGGTTCTGGATCTGCGAGATCGCCTTGTCCGCGAGCAAGTCCGGGGACCAGCCGCCGTTGCCTTGGGAATCGGTATGTTCCGCCGGGCCATCCTGTTGGACGCCATTGAGCCACCAGTCGGGAAGATCAAGATTTTCGGGCTCCGCGCTGTTGTGCGTGAAATAGTCGATCGCCCCGGAATACTGGCCGTAATGGGAATCCCAGCCGCGGTTGTGGGGAGCGTATTGGAGACCTTCCTTGATGACGCGGACCGGACGGCCGTCGAGCGGGAAGGAGTAGATGTTCTTGTCGGACCCGCCAAGGTGCCATTTGCCGCACATGAAGGTCTGATAGCCTGCCGCTTTGAAGGTTTGGGGCAGGAGATGCTCGCTGAGGTCGAGGCCGCGCTCGTTGTTCGTCCCGTGGCGGATCGCGTTGCGTCCGGTCATCAGGGTCGCGCGGGTGACCGAGCAGACGGTGGTCGCGTAAAAACGCTCCAACCGGATCCCGGTGGAGGCGAAGCTATCCATGGTCGGTGTCTCGATCGGCACCTGCCCGGCCGGTGTATGATAACCGACATCGCCCCAACCCTGGTCGTCCGTGACGATGATGACCACGTTGGGCGGGGTGACGGCGGTGATGGTGAGCGCGAAGGCCTTGGTCGCGGAGCGGCTGGCGGAATCGGTGACCCGGGCCGTGAAATTGAAAGTTCCCCCGGTGGTGGCCGTCCCGCCGAGGACTCCCGAACCGCTGAGGGTTAGACCGCTTGGCAAGGAGCCGGAGAACAGGTTCCAAGTGTAACCGGTCCCGCTGCCGCCGGTGGCGGAAAGGGTTTGGCTGTAGGGACTGATGGTATTGCCGGCGGGCAGTGGCGAGACGGTGGTGATCACTGGAGAGGGGGCGACTAGATAACTGGTGGCGCCCGAGGTGCTGGTGCCCCCGTTGCCGGTCGCGGATACCGTGAAATTCACCGTGCTGCCGTTCGCCTGGGCGGGGATGGTTCCGGTATAGATGCCGTCGCCCGCGGTCGTGTCCCCGTTCGTGCCGTCGTCATACAGGGTGACCGTGACCGGCGGGGCTCCGGTGGTCCGGTTGATGCGGACATCGTCCACGCTGCAACGCGGCGCGCGGGTCGGAGCGGTGGCGGAATAACCCGCGAACTGCCAGCGGATCTTGAGGTTGGCGCCGAGTTCGGCTCCGGCGAGGTTGTAACGATAGGGCTGGCTGGTGCCGTCGGCCTTGGTCGCGTAATCATGATTGAGGGTGGTGGCGGCGATGGCCACGGGGGCTGCCGAGGTGTTGAAATAGGCGGCGCTGCCGAGGGTGAACTGGGTGCCGTTGGCATGGACGGAAGCCACGGTGGCGGTGGGCGAAAGATAGGTGGCCGCCACGGTCGTCGATCCGGTGACGGTGGCATTCAAGGCGGTGCCGGGGCTGGTGCCGGTGACGAGGGTGAACGAGGTATTGTCCGTGATCGAGCCGATGCGGGCGTTGGCCGGGATCCCGGTTCCCGTGACAAACAGATTCACCTGCAGGCCGGTGGTATTGGTGCAAGTGACCACATTGGAGCCGTTGGAGGTTCCGCAAGCGACCGCTGAATAAATGACCGGGCCATACAAGGCGCGGCCGGCGGTCAGCCCGGTGGTGGTGGTGCAAGTGACCGTGGTGCTGCCGGCGTTTGCCCCGGTGGAATTGAGAACGCAATTCGCGAGGTTGACGGTCGTGCTGTTCCAGTCTTCCGAGAGACGGGTGTTCCAGGTGGACCCGCCATCCGGCGAGACGTCGAACGACCATCTGTTGTTGTTGGTCGCGAAGAGGTCGCGGTTTTGCAGATAGAACTCGACATAGCCCGAGGTTCCCGAGGTATTGACGGAGTTCGTCAGGGTGGCGGAAGAGGCGGTGGTGCCTCCGTTGAACTCAAGCGCGGCGCTGGAGGCGGTGATGGTGAAAGCACTGGCCGGCGTGACCGGATTGGCGCTCATCACGAAGGTGGTGGAGTTCGTCACGGAACTGACGGTGGCATTGTTCGCCAGACCGGTCCCGGTCAGGGACATGCCGGTGACCAAGCCTCCGGTCGAGTCGCAGGTGACCGAGGAGCTGCCGGCCGTCGTGGTGCAGTTGGTCAGGGAAGCGCCGTTCACCGTCAGGGTCGCGGTCCCGGAGGCGGTGGCATTGGCGGTCAGGACCAACTGGGTCGGGCCGGGGATGGAGGAAATCCTCGTGGTCGTGGTCACCGTGCCGGTATTGATCGGAAGGTTGGGGCCGGCCACGGTCATCCCCGGAAAGAGATTCGCGGTGCTGCCGCAGGTTACGTTGGGACTGCCGGCGGTCAGGGTGCAATTGGTCAGGGTGATCGCCGCCGTCCGGTTCGAGGCTCCCGTGGCCTGGCGGGTGTTGCCCGCGCCGGCGGTCGTCCACGCGTTGATGGCGGCGGGATTCGTGCCGTTCCAGTTGTTGGACCCGGCCACCGCGAAGGTCTCGCGCAGCAGATCCGTGCTGACCTGGGCGCCGAGATCGTAGGTCAGGGTGGCGCCGGAAATCGTGCCGCCCGTTCCCGGCGTGATCCGCGCCGTGACCTTCACCGGGTCCGAGCTGGTGGGGGAGATGGGGTTGACGGAGATTTCGGAGATCACCGGGGGCGGGACAAAACCGGTGCCGGTCAGGTTGATATCAAACGAGGGAACGGCGGGATCGCTGTTGGCGATATGCAGCGCGG
This sequence comes from Verrucomicrobiota bacterium, assembly GCA_018970725.1. Classification (GTDB taxonomy): domain Bacteria; phylum Verrucomicrobiota; class Verrucomicrobiia; order Verrucomicrobiales; family DEV007; genus V1-115. The sequence goes on along the minus strand of JAGWVU010000038.1, from coordinate 25,965 downwards.
CGGTCTTGGCTCCGGCGGTCAGGGCGTTGAAGGAGACCGAAAAGGTGGTGCTGGCGCCGGCGGCGATGGTCGAATCCGGTGAGCCGGATACCGAGAAGTTGGTGCTGTTCGCGCCATCGATCGTGAGACCGCTGATCGTGAGGGGGGTGGTGCCGGTATTGTTGATGGTGAAGGTCTTGGAAGAGGAACCTCCCACATTGACATTGCCATAAGCAACGGTGCCGACGCCGTCGAGGAGGGAGGTGGTTCCCTGTGACACCGCGATCTGGGTGGTGACGACGGTGGTGCGCACCGCGAAGACCGGGAAGCTCGCGGTTTTGGCCTGATAACTGATGATGCCCTGGGAGCCTCGCGGCGGTCCTTCCGAGGCGGGGACGGAGTTATTCACGCCCAGTTCGAGGAGCCAGGCTTCCGTGGTGGTGCCGCGGTTTGAGGTCGAGGACCAATAGGCGGTGGCCACGGGCAGGGCCCGCAGGATCAGGCCGCTCCCGGTGCCGGTCGCGTTGCTGCTCAGGGTGAAGCTGACCCCGGGGTTGATCGCCGTGATGGTGGGCGTCGTGGTATGATTGATATAGCTCCCGGCGATGCTGTAAGGATCGATCACCGTCATGCCCGTGACCAGTCCCTCCGTGTCCGTGGTGGTTACGATGGGACTGCCGACGGTGGTCGCGCAACCCGGCAGGGTTTTGGCGAAGAGGGTGCGGTGGATGCAGGGCTTGTTGTTGGTGGCGGTGCCGCCGGAGACCGTGGCCAGCGAGTAATCCGTCAGGGTTTGCAATTCCTTGATATTGGGCAACCGCCAATCGGTATACCCTGCCGTGGCCAGCGTTTCGGTATAAGCGAGGGCCGCTTCCCAGGTTCTCGCGCTCCCGGGCAGTTGGGTCCACATCAACGAGGTGTCGGTGTCGGTCACCGTTCCATCCCCATTGTTGGTGTAGTTGTGGGTCATGTTGTTCCGCGCCAGACGCACATAGCGCGCATGGTAGCGGAAGGTGCCGCCCGCGCTGATCGTCTCCGACTTCGGTTTGGGACCGAGACCACCGCCGGAGTTGGCGCACCAGACATTGGTGGTGCTGGTCCCGAAGATGTCGCGGCTCCACCAATACTGGGCCCCGGCGCCGTTTTGCGGGAAATAGGTTTGGTTCAGGGCGACGCCGTTGTTCTCGTGGTTGAAGAGACTGAAGAGTTCATGCGGGTTGGGCAGGCGCCAGTCCGTGTGGCCACCGGTATTCTGGGTGGAGGCATTGTTGACGGCGTTCTCCCACGTCATTTCGCCCGCATCGAGTTTCTGCCACATCAGACCCGTGACATGGTCCGTGACGGTGCCGTCCCCGTTGTCGGTGAAGGACTGCGGATTGGCCTCGGGCGGGGTGGTGTAATCACTGTCCTCGCCAAACGTGACGGTCGTGCTCACGAGCTGCCCGGAGTCGGGAAGCTTGACCTCGGACCATGCCTCCATCGGGTAGGCGGTCAACCGGTTGGCCGGAGCGGTCCCGGCGGTGGGCGTGTAGGTCTGGGTGGTGGTCAGGACGGGACCGCTGAGCTGATTGTTGACCAGCGCCTGGGCCCGCCAGGTCATGGTCAGGGAGCGTGGATTGACCTTGCGGTTGATCGTCCAGCACTCGTCGTAGTCCGCTCCGGCCATGTTGACCCGCATGAGATACATGTCGGGAGAGGCGCCGGTCAGGGAGACCGCCGTGAAGTTTTTTCCCGTTGTGGTCAAGAGGGCGGGTTTGCTGAGGACGAACTGGGTTCCGTTGGTGACGCTGGTGATCGTGGCATTGTTGCCCACGCCTTGACCGACCACCGCCAGGCCCGCGCTCAGGCCGGCCGTGCTCGCGCAAGTCACGGTGGCACTTCCGGCCGTGGTGGAGCAGGCGGTGAGATTCACTCCTGCCGCCAAACCCAAGTTCCCGCTGCCGTCGGTCACCAGCGGAGCCGGATTCATGAACGCGACAATGTAGGCACCCGGCACCGCCTTGGCATTGTAACCGCCGGTGCCGTCCCCTCTCAGATTGCCCACCGCGGGCTGGCCATCGACCTGATTGCCGAAGTTGACCACCGTGCCGTGGAAGGCTTTCATCATATACGGGGACTGCGGTGTTCCGTAAGGGTGGGTGGCATCGACCGCCGTGGTCCCGATGGCATGATAGTGATACCCCCAGCCGCCGTGATCATGACCGCCCTCCGCGTCCAGCGCCTGGCGCGGCGATCCATCCGGTTCCAGATAGCCGTAGATCGGATACCCGTCGAGGGCCCACGCCACCGGTTTGTCATCGCCCAAGGGGCCGCCGAACCGGCTGTTCAGGTGGGTTGGGATAATGTGATAGTGGTAGTCGTCCGCCAGACCGCAATGACCGCCGTAAAAATCGAGTTCGCCGATCTCATAGGAGACGTTGCCCCCGTTGTTGGAGGGGTTGAAGATGGCGATGCCGTTGGAGGCGAGGGCCACCGCGCCGCGCAGGAAGTTGGTCGGCGGGGCGGGAGGGTTGTAAATCACGATCGGCGAGGCCGATGGGGTCGGCACCAGCGGAATGCGCCAGTGGTTCGGTTGCTGGTAGCCGAGCGAGCCCGCATTGTTCTCGTTGCTGGTGGAGTGGGAGAAGTAGGCCGCCGGAATGGGGACCTGCTGCTGCCAGGTTGTGATTCCCACCATCTTGTCGGGCATGCCGTCCGGCGTGTTGTCGGACTCGAGGAAAAAGGTGGTCGCATCCCAGTTGAAACGGACCTTCGGCTTGAACGGCGCGAACGAGGCCTGCATCAGCAAGGCATTCCCGGCCGGGGCCGGCGGCGAAGTGGGTGCCAAAAGGGAGGACACATGGAAGCCCGATAGCGCCGCCACCGTGACCGGCCTTTGCGGCCACTTCGGAGCCGCGGTCTCCTCCCGCGGCTTCACTTTGAACCACTTCCGCGCCGTGTCCGACTGCAGGAACCGGCGGGTGATCGTCTCCCGCAGTTCCTCTTTCGCGGAGGCGGAGAGGTCCGCCGGGTGTTCGGGGTGGGCAAGCACGAGGGGCGCGCTCGCGATCATCAGGAGGATGGCGAGTTGAAGGGGGGAGATCTTCACCCTTCCACTTCTGGACCCGCCGCATTACAACGTCCGGAAAATGGGATGACAAAGCCGTAATTCAGCGGATCCGCCCCCGGCTCGACGGCGATGAACGGCGCGTTCCGGCTTTGTATTTCGAGAAATCGCTACAGACTGAGGCGACGCCGTGGACCCTGAGAAACGTGCGACGGACGAGCCGGGTGGGTCGTCTTGGGAAGACTGCCCGCGGATGTCCCGGGCGGCCGGTAGAGCGGGGAAATCGACCGGGAAGGCGGGAGCCAACGGTCGGATTTAAACCGACGAGAACAACAATCAAGCAGGTTGATCGCGGCGATCGCGGGCGCAAACGCGCTGACTCTGGTGTCCAACAACCCTGAACGCCGTGAAATCGGGTAGGGTCAGACCGATTCCGGGATGATCTGACCGACGTCGACGAGTGCTTGGGGACGGCCCGTGGGATCGGTGAGGCGGGCCGTGCGGGGATCGATGCCGAGGTGATGGTAAAGGGTTGCGATGACGTCTTGGTAATGCACCGGACGCTCCACTGCTTCGGCGGCGTGGCGGTCCGTGGCTCCGAGGAAAACCCCGCCGTGGAAGCCACCCCCGGTTCTCATCCCCATGGCCACCGGCGGCCAATGGTCCCGGCCTCCCTTGGCGTTGATTTTCGGGGTGCGCCCGAATTCACCCCAGGCAAGGACGACCACGTCGTCGAGCATCCCGCGCTCTTCCAGGTCGGTGACCAAAGCAGCAAAGGCATGGTCAAACACCGGGACCAATTCGCGCATGCGGTCGTGGTTGTCGGTCTGGCTATCGAAATCGCTCAGGGAGAGGCTGACCACCCGGACGCCGGCCTCGACGAGGCGGCGGGCGAGGAGGAACTTCCGCGCTGCTCCCGGACCCTCGGCGGTGGAGAAGCGCGGATTCGGCGCGCAGAAGGTCGGCCAAGGAAATCCCGAGGATGCCGAGGCCGCCGGCCTGCAACCAGCCGCGCCGCGTGGAATGCGGTCCTTGGATCGTGAACATGAGCGGAGTCCCCCGGGAGCGAGGGGCGACATCTTGCCGGGACGCCGAAATCTGATGGACCGGTCTTGGAGTGGACGCGGAGATCTCCCGGTGACTTGATCGGGAGGCGGCTAAGTTGAGGAATCCAGCTACCGAAAGAGCGAGCGCTTCTGTCACAACTCCCTGCTTCGGAGAAAAAGCCAACTGTCGGATTTGAACCGACGACCGGCCGATTACAAATCGGCTGCTCTACCACTGAGCTAAGTTGGCGTGGAGAAGTGCAAGGGCCGGAATTTCAGGCGTCTTGACTTTCGGTGAAGATTCACCATTTACCCTCCGTCCAAAGTAATCCCGGCCTGATCCGGTGCAACCGCAAACAATGGGGCTCTGAGGGGCTCTCCGACTCTTTCCATGATTCCTTGTTCCCTTGATCCCAATTTGCCGTTGGACCCGGAGCCGCCCGGCGGGGGGGCTTCGCGGCTGGGGTATGTGCTGGTTCCCGAACCGCGCGGGGGCTTGGAATGTCGGCTGCTCTTTCCCGGGGACGGCGTGCCGCGGCGGGTGTCGATCGAATCGAAGAAGCGCTTGGAGGTGCTTTTGAAGCAGCGGTTTCTGGAGCCGGTGGACCGGCGGATCCTGATGCGGCTTTACATGACGACCGCCCGGGAGCGAGCGGGGTTGCAGGTGGTGGGGGAGGGAGGGCATCACGTCATCCTGGAGATGCTTGAATGCGGGCGTTGTCATTTGGCCGGGGAGGGCCGGGATCCGGGGGCGGTGGAGTGGTTGCGGTGGCGTGATCCTGCCATCCCGGTCCGACCGGGTTGGATTTTGGTGGCCGGGGAAAAGCAGCAGCCGGTGCTGGAAGCGGGCGAGGGATGCCGGGTCATCGGAACATCACCACTGCTGGTGCTGGATCCGGCCGGGCCTTCGATCGGCCCCGGGGAATGTTCCCTGCCGCTGCCCGCGGCGTTGGCTTGGTTGCGGGGGGAAGCCATGGAGGCGACCGGGGCCGGGGAGTGGTATCGGAGATGGTGCCGGACATTTCCCGAGGGAACGGGGCCGGCGCCGCCCGGAATCGAGACGCGTGACGGGGAGGAGGTGAGGCCGGGGTGCGTGCTGGATCTGCAGGCGCCTCCCGATTGGGAGCTGAGCCGGGTGCCCGGGCGATCGATCGTCGCGACCTTGTGGTTTGACTACCGCGGAGAAAGGGTGGCGGTCGGAGATCCGGGAACGGTCTTGCGGCAGGTGGAGGACAACGGGGTCACGGAGATTCCCCGTCATGCGGCGGACGAGGCTTCGGCGGAGGCGGAGCTGCAGCGTCGGGGCCTGGGGACTGTGGATCTGTCTGATGGCGGACGCGGCCATGTGCCTGCTGGCGGCTCGGGAGGCTGGCACGGATTCCTCCTGGAACATCAGGCGGATCTGGAGGCGGCCGGGTGGAGGATCCGTTTTGCCGGGAACCGTAGGCTGCATGCCGTGCCGGAGACGGCTGGATTTGTGGAACTGCGGCCGGAGGGCGATGGGGAGGATCTCGGCCTGGAGATTGGCGTGGAATGGAACGGGGTCCGCTTGGCCTTGTTGCCCTGGTTGCACCGACGCTTGCGGGAGTTGCGCAGCCAGAGCCCGGAATCCATCCGCCGGATCCTGGGGGAGGAGGGGGCGGTGATTGCGGCCGGTCCCGGGGAGAGCTGGATGCTGGCGGGAGGGCAAATCCGGGACATCGTGGAGCGGGTTTTCGAGTTGCACGACCCGGACCCGTTTGCCGGCGGGGAGCGGATCCGGGTGGGGCCGATGCGGGCGGCGGAGATCATCGATGTCTTTGGGTTGGAAGACGGGGTCGACCAATTGCTGCCGGTGGCCGCGCGCGGGTTGGCGGCGGTGCTGCGCGATGGGGTCAAGGTGGCGGATTGCGGGAACGTGACGGGGCTGCGGGCCACGCTGCGAGACTACCAGCGCTTCGGGGTCGGTTGGTTGGCCGCGATGGCGGAGCGGAATCTCAACGGCATTCTGGCGGACGACATGGGGTTGGGAAAGACCCTGCAAACGATCGCCCACCTGCAGCGGGAGAAGGAAGCGGGACGACTTGGCGGCCCGGCGCTTCTGGTGGTGCCCACGAGCCTGATGGCAAACTGGAGGAACGAGGCGGCGAAGTTCGCGCCCGGATTGACGGTGCTCACCTTGCATGGGGAGGGGCGGGCCACCCGGTTTCGTGCGGTGGCGGCGGCGGACCTGGTGATCACAACCTACGCGCTGGTGCAGCGGGACGAGGTCTGGCATCGGGACCGGGAATACAGCTGGCTGATCCTTGACGAGGCCCAATTCATCAAGAACCCCACTTCCAAAATCACCAAGGTGCTGGGCAGGATCCGCTCCGGGAAAAGATTGTGCCTCACCGGAACCCCGGTGGAGAATCATCTGGGAGAGTTATGGACGCTCTTTGACTTCCTGATGCCCGGGTATCTGGGGGATCGTGAGACCTTCAAACGAAGGTTCCGCCAACCAATCGAACGGGAAAACTCGGCGGTGATGCGCGAAATTCTGGCGCGCCGGGTCAAGCCGTTCCTGTTGCGGCGCACCAAGAAAGAGGTGGTGCGGGAACTTCCTCCCAAAACCATCCTGTTGCGGCCCGTGGAGATGACGCGGCGCCAGCGTGAGGTTTACGACCATGTCAGGGCGGCGATGCAGCTCAAGGTGAGGGCGGAGATCGCGGAGAAAGGACTGGCGAGGTCAAAATTTGTCATCTTGGAAGCGCTGATCCGGCTCCGGCAGGTCTGTTGTGATCCACGTCTGGCGCGGACGGAGGCCGGGGGATTGAAGGCGGTCCATTCCGCCAAACTGGTGGAACTGATGAGCCTGCTGCCGGGTCTGATCCAAGACGACCACCGGATCCTGATTTTTTCCCAGTTCACCAGCATGTTGGCGTTGATCGGCGAAGAGTTGCGCGCGGCCGGAATCGGTTTCGTCACGCTGACCGGGCGCACGGTGGACCGGGAACGACCGGTGAATGATTTCCAGAGCGGCAAGGCACCGGTGTTTCTCATCAGCCTGCGGGCCGGGGGCACCGGGCTGAACCTGACGGAGGCGGATACGGTGATCCATTATGATCCGTGGTGGAACCCGCAGATCGAGAACCAAGCCACGGACCGTGCCCACCGGATCGGGCAGATTCGCCCCGTTTTTGTCCACAAGATGATCGCCGCGGAGAGCGTGGAAGAAAAGATCCTTACCATGCAAGAGCGCAAGGCCGGGCTGGCGGCGGGCATCCTCGAAGGAACCGGTGACGGAATGACCTTCGCCGAGGCGGATGTGGAAGAACTCTTGGGATGACGCTCCGGGCAATCCCCGGAGGGCAAGGTCAGACCCGTTGCTCGATCGGTGTGACCTTCAGTCCGTGCGGGCCGGTGTAAAGGGTCAGGGGCCGGTAAAGGCGGTTGTCATCGAGCTGCTCCAAGACCTGGGCGGTCCAGCCCGCGGCGCGGGAGATGGCGAAAATCGGCGTGAAAAGATCCGTCGGGATCCCGAGGGAGTGGTAAACCGTGGCAGAATAGAAATCGACGTTGGCCTCGAGTTTTTTCCGCGTCCGCATGATTTCCGCGATGCGCTCGGACATCTGGATCCACTTGGGCTCGCCCAGTTCCTCGGTGAGCTTGATGGCCATGCGGCGGAGGTGAGGGGCGCGCGGATCAAGCACCTTGTAAACGCGGTGTCCGATGCCCATGATCTTCTCTTTCCGTGCGAGGCGCTCCTCGACCCAGGCATCGACCTTGTCCGGGGAGCCGATCTCCTCGAGCATGTGGATGACGCCCTCGTTGGCCCCGCCATGGAGAGGCCCCTTGAGGGTGCCGATGGCGGAAGTGATGGCCGAGTAGATATCGCTCAGCGTGGCGACGGTGACCCTTGCGCTAAAGGTGGACGCGTTCATCCCGTGCTCGGCATGGATGATGTAGGCGATGTCGAGCGTCTGGGTCGCCTTTGCGGAGGGTTCCTCCCCGGTGATGAGGTAGAGGAAATGGCCGGCTTCGGAAAGGTCCAGACGCACCGGCGGGAGGGAGAGGCCCTGGCGGGCGCGGTGGTAGTAACCGATGATGAGAGGAATCTTCGCGATGATGGCGAGGGAGCGGTCCTCATTCAGGGGCCGGTCCGTGTCATTGCCGAGATCGTCGTAGAGTCCCAACATGGAAACGCCGGTCCGCAACACGTCCATGGGGTTCGCCGTTTTGGGGGCGGCGGTGAGGAAATCGATGATGCCCTGAGGAAGGGAACGCCGGGCGCGGAGCTTGGCTTCCACCGCTTCCAATTCGGAACGGGTGGGCAACTTGTGCTTGTGGAGAAGGTAGATGACCTCCTCGAAAGTCACCGGGGCCTCGACGAGATCGTCGATGTTGTAACCCAGATAGTAAAGCTTGCCGTCATCGCCCTGGACGTCGCTCAGTTTGGACTCGTTGGCATAGACGCCCTCCAGCCCGCGATGCACCACCGGGGTTTTTGCCGGCGCGGGGTCCCCCGCCGGAGCGGGGGAGGTCACCGGGGCGGCGGGAGCCGCAGGCACCGGTTGGGGGTCATGGGAGTGATCGTGCCCGCAACAAGAAGATTTCTGGTCGCCGCCGCCGAAGAGTTTTTTCAGGAAGCTCATTGGTTCATTGCTTTCACGAGTGTCGCACCGATTTCCGCCGGAGTCTCAGCAACCAGAATGCCAGCCTCACGCAAAGCCGCTTTCTTGGCCGCCGCCGTTCCTTGTCCGCCGGAAATAATGGCTCCCGCGTGGCCCATGCGACGCCCCGGAGGCGCGGTGGCCCCGGCAATGAAACCGGCGATCGGTTTTTTGCAATGTTCCTTGGCCCAGGCGGCGGCTTCCTCCTCGCGGGTGCCGCCGATCTCGCCGATCATGATGATGGCCTCGGTCTCGGGGTCGTCATTGAAGAGTTTGAGGACGTCGAGGTGGGACGTCCCGTTGATGGGATCACCGCCGATGCCGACGCAGGTGCTTTGACCCATGCCCAGGTTGGTGATCTGCCAGACAGCTTCGTAAGTGAGAGTGCCCGAGCGGGAAACAATGCCGACTCGGCCCCGGCGGTGAATGTAGCCGGGCGCGATCCCGATCCGGCAGCCCCCGTGGGAGTTTTCTCCGCGTCCCGGAGTCACCAAACCGGGACAATTGGGGCCGATGAGGCGGCAATTCGGATAGTCTTTGAGGGTCGCCTTGACCCGCATCATGTCGATCACGGGAATCCCCTCGGTGATGCAAACCACCAGTTCGCATCCGGCGTCGGCCGCTTCCAAAATGGCATCGGCGGCGAACGGCGGGGGCACGAAAATGGTGGAAACAGTCGCCCCGGTTTCCCGGACGGCATCGCCCACCGTATCGAAAATCGGGACGCGGCCCTCGAAGAGCTGTCCGCCCTTGCCCGGAGTGACTCCGGCGGTCACTTGCGTGCCGTAGTCAAGGCTGAGCTTGGCGTGGCGGCCGCCGTAGCTGCCGGTGATTCCCTGGATGAGGACCTTGGTGTTTTCGTCGACGAGAATGGCCATGGAAGTCGGCAGTGATCAGTTGGCAGTCAGCAGTGGGCGGGATTTTGGGATCAGGCGGCGATGGCCTTGACGATTTTGGCGGCGGCATCCGCGAGGTTGTCGGCGGAAACCAGGTTGAGACCGCTCGCGGCGAGCGTTTGTTTGCCTGTGGCGACGTTGTTCCCCTCCAGCCGGACGACGAGCGGGAGGGACAGGCCGACTTCCTTGACGGCGGCGATCACGCCCTCCGCGATCACGTTGCAGTCCATGATGCCTCCGAAGATGTTGATGAGAATCCCCTTCACGTTGGGGTCGCCGAGGATGATCTTGAAGGCTGCGGTGACCTGCTCCTTGCTGGCCCCTCCGCCCACATCGAGGAAGTTGGCCGGTTCCCCGCCGGAAAACTTGATGATGTCCATCGTGGCCATCGCCAGTCCGGCGCCATTCACGAGGCAGGCGATATTGCCGTCGAGCCCGATGTAGTTCAGGGAATACTCGGAGGCGGCCACTTCGCGCGGGTCCTCCTCAGTGATGTCCCGCATCCCGGCCACTTGCTTCTGCCGGTAGAGGGCGTTGTCGTCGAAATTGAACTTGGCGTCGAGCGCGAGCACCTCGCCACCGGTGGTGACCACGAGGGGATTGACTTCCACGAGGGAACAATCCTTGGCGATGAAGAGCTGATAAAGATTGGTGAAAAGCTTGGCGGCGGCGCTGGCCTGGGGCCCGGTCAACCCGAGGAAGGCGGCCAGCTTGCGTCCCTGATAGGGTTGGAAACCGAGCAGCGGGTGCACCGGTTCCCGGAGGATTTTTTCCGGGGTGTGGTGGGCGACCTCCTCGATGTCCATCCCTCCGGCGGTGCTCGCCATGATCACCGGCCGTTCCGTGGCCCGGTCCATGACGATGGCAAAATAAAGTTCCCGGGCGATCTCGACGGATTCCGCCACCATGACCTTGCTGACGAGCTTGCCTTCCGGGCCCGTCTGATGGGTCACGAGAACCTGGCCGAGCATCTGGCGGGCCTTGGCCTCCACGTCCTCTGGTGAGGAGCAGAGATGGACGCCTCCCTGGAAGCCGCTCTTGAAGGTTCCCTTGCCCCGTCCACCGGCGTGGATCTGGGCCTTGATGACCAGATTCTTTCCGATCTCAACCGCCGCTTGGCGGGCTTGTTCCGCCGTCTCCGCCACTTTGCCCTTGGGGCTGGCTACCTGGTATTCGTCGAAGAGCTGTTTGGCTTGGTATTCGTGGATGTTCATCGTTTCGGTGGCCTGCCAGGCGCGCGCAAAATACGGGATGGTCACCGCCCGTCAAGGCGGGATTCCGTGCGCGCTTGCCGGGACCGGGGGCGACGGCCCCGGAATGGCAGGCGAAGGGGACGATGCCGAGCAGGGAAATCAGAATCTTGATCATGGCCAAAAGATGGCGCGTGGAGGCGGTTTGCATGGCTCCCGAGCATGCGTCCGAAAGTCGGAAAGAAAACCGGAAGTTCAACTCATCCTGATCTACGGATTTCCTGTAGTATTCCCGCGGGCCGGGTCACGGTTTGGGGCGTCGCTTCCGGGAGGGCGGCGATTTCTGCGCGACGGCCTCCCGTTCTTCCTCGCGTGCCTTGCCCAGAGCGGTGGCGATGAGCCCGGTGGGGACGGCGACAATGCCGAGACCGAGGACGAGAACCACGAAAGTGAAGAGACGCCCGCCCGGGGTGACCGGATAGGCGTCGCCATAGCCGACGGTCGTGAACGTGGTGGTGGCCCACCAGAGACTGTGGAACACGGACGAGAAGACCTCGGGTTGGGCTTCGTGCTCGAAGTGGTAGATCCCGACGGCGGCAAGATAGAGGAAGATGAGGGCCACGGCACCAAACACTGCGAGTTCGTCGCGGGCGATTTCGAAGGCCCGTTCAAACCGTCGGATGACGGTGCCGTAGCGCGCCAGTTTGAGGATGCGGATGAGCCGGAGCAGCCGGAGGATGCGCAGGGAGCGGAGGTCGATGCCCAACGCGAGGATGGAAGGGAGGATGGCGAGGAGATCGACGAGGCCGAAAAGGGAGAAAGCGTAGCCGAGCCTCGGGCGGGACCAGGAAACGCGCAGGACGTATTCGACCGCGAACACGGCGGTGGAGAAGACCTCGAAGCCGTTGAGGAGGCGAAGGCTCCGTCCATCCAGACCGGGCAGGGTTTCGAGGGCGAACGCGATGAGGTTGAGGAGGATCAGGGCTTGGAACCCGGCCTCCCATCGCCCGAAGAACGGACGGCCCTTTCCATCCCGTTCGACCGGCATGAGCGGATCACTTGGAGGCGGACAAGGTGATGGGGACGGTCACTTCCTTGCCGCGCCGGATCAAGGTGACTTTGACGGTATCGCCGATCGCCTTGCGGTCGAGGATGGTGAAGAGATCGTTGGAATCCCCGACTTCCTTTCCTTCCACGCGGATGATGATGTCGCCCAGATTAACCCGGCCGCGCATGTCCCGGGTGGTGGGTTGCAGTCCCGCTTTCTCAGCGCCGCTCCCGGGTTGGACGTTGATCACGAGGGCGCCCTCCCCCCCGATCCGGCGGAGGATCGCGTCATCGGCCAGGGTCACGCCAAGCACGGGGCGGATGACGCGGCCGAACTCGATCAGCTGGGGGACGACCCGGTTGACTTCATCGGCCGGCACGGCGAAACCGACCCCGGCGTAAGCCCCGGAAGGGCTGTAGATGGCGGTGTTGACCCCGATGAGACGACCGGAGCTGTCGAGGAGTGGGCCGCCGGAGTTGCCGGGGTTGATGGCGGCGTCCGTCTGGATGACGCCCTGGATGGTGCGGCCGGAGACGCTTTCGATCTCCCGCCCGAGACCGCTGATGACCCCGGTGGTGAGGGTTTGGTCGAGCCCAAAGGGATTGCCGATGGCGAGGACGCGTTGACCGACGCGGAGATCGGTGGACGTCCCGAGCTTGAGGGGCCGGAGCTTTTCGGCCGGGGCCTTGATTTTAAGGACCGCGACGTCCTTGTCCGGTTCGTGTCCGATGACTTCGGCGGGCCAGGAGGATTGGTCGTTCAGGATGACCTCGAGGGAAAAGCGTTCGTCCTCGACCTGCTGCTGGACGACGTGGAAATTTGTCACGACATGGCCTTTCTGGTCCCAGACGAAGCCGGTGCCGGAGCCGGCGGGGATCCGGGTCACGTTCATGGAGAACATGTCGCGGCGCACGGTGGCGGTGCTTTGGATGTGCACCACGGACGGGGAGCTGGTCTCAAAAATGCTGATCGTGTTGAGCTCATCCGCGGAGAGACCGGTGGGAAGGGCGGCGGGGAGGGGCTTTTCGGGCTGGGCCGTGGGTGGGGCCGGGGTCTGGGCGTGGAGCGGGAGGGCGGCCAGGAAGAGGAAGCCGCGGAGAACGGGGGAGGGCCAGCAACGGCGGGAACGGTTCATGACGCGGCCAACGTATCCGGTCTGCGGCGGGGTTCTCAACTGGAAACTCCGCCATGCTTTCCAGTGGATTTGCGCTCGAGCGGGCAAATCGGGAACTTGCGCTGGCCAAGTGCGACAAACCTATTTATCTTCCCGTTGCAGCCTTCATGGCCTCAGAAACCAATCATCCGGGTGCGGGGGTGCCCCAAATCGAATTGCCGGCCGGTTTGCGGAGCCGGTTGCAGGTGTTTCGTCGGCAAACCTGGCGTCTCAAACTTCTCGAAGTGCTCTTGGCCGGCTGCCTGGGGCTGGTGGTCTCCTACCTCACGGTTTTCGTCATCGACCGCTTCGCGGAGACGGGGCCCGGGGTGCGCTCCCTGATCTTCCTCGGCGGATTCGCCGTCTTTGGAGTGGGATTGCCCCTCGCCTGGGAGCGGTGGTCGTGGAGGATGCGGGGGTTGGAGGCGGCGGCGCGTTTGATCCGGCGCAAGATGCCCCGGTTTGGGGAACAACTGCTGGGCACGGTGCAGCTCTCCGGGCATGGCACCGGTTCACCGGCCTTGATCCGTGCCGCGATGGATCAGGCGGATCGCAAAGCCGCCGAGACCGATCTCCGGGAGGCCTTGCCGCCGACCCGCCGTCTCTTGTGGGTCGGCTTGCTCGCTGCCGGCGCGCTGCTTTTGGCCGGGATTTTTCTGGTTTCCCGGGAGGCCGGATGGAACGCCTGGGCGCGCTGGGCCACCCCATGGACCCCGGTGGAACGATACACCTTCGCGGATGCGGCTTCCGTGCCGGATCGCATCATTGTGCCTTACGGGGAGTCCTTCCAGTTGGAGGTCGGCCTCGCTGCAACCTCCCGGTGGCGTCCGCTCTGGGGGCGGGCCACGGTGACGGGTGGTGACGGTCGGGATGGGACCGTGGTCCGCGCGCAACTCGGGACCGGCGGCACCTACCAGTTCGCGTTGCCGGGCCGGAAGGAAGAGGGCGGGTTCCGGGTGGCGATCGGAGACGACCGGGTATCCGGCAGGGTGATCCCGGCGTCCCGTCCCGAGCTGAGTGCGATGAAGGCGATCGTCCGGTTGCCCGATTACCTGCGCTACTCGCGACCGCTGGAAATCGAGGCCCGGGACGGAACCATTTCCGTGGTGGACGGCAGCGAGATACGGGTGGAGATGCGCACCAGCCGGAAGATGGTGTCGGCGGAGATGGACGGGGCCCCCGTTGAGTGGGCAGGGGATACGATCAAGGCGGGACCTTGGAATGTTTCCGGAGTGGCGGAACATGCGGTGACGTGGCGGGATGAATTGGGGTTATCCCCGAGGGAACCCTTGCGTTTCCGTTTGGCGGGCACGGAGGACGCGGCTCCGCGGATCGTGGCGAAACTGGAAGGCCCCGAGCGGACGATTCTCTCGACCGAGGTCGTGGCGCTCGAGGTCGAGACTTCGGATGATTACGGGGTTCGGGAGATCGGGCTCCGGTGGGAGGGAGACAAGGTCGGTTCGAAAATCGCGGCGGCCGGGGGGGCCGAGGAGACTTCGGCCAGCGTGCGGGCGACGTTTTGTGCGGAGCGGGAGCGGGTTGAACCCCAGACGATCCGGTTGATGGCTTACGTGGCGGATTATCGACCGGGCCGGCCGTTGATTTACTCCAAGCCGTTCACGCTCCGCATCCTCAGTGCGGACGAGCACTTGCGTTGGCTGACCGATGAAATGGCCGCCTGGCTGCGTCGGGCGGAGGAGGTGCACGACCGGGAGAAACAGTTGCACGTGGAGAACCGGTCTTTGCGGGCCCTCGATCCGGCGGAACTGGACAAGGAGTCGAACCGCGGGCGTCTCAGGGAGCAAGCGGAGGCGGAGACCGCCAACGCAAAGAGGGTGGAACAGCTCGCCGCGACCGGTCGCAAACTGGCCGAGGAGGCGAGTCGGAACGACGGTTTCGAGGCCAAGCGGCTCGATGCCTTCGCCAAGGCTTTGGAAAAATTGGGAGATATCGCCAAGGAACGGATGCCCTCGGTTTCCGATCTCCTCAAGGAAGCGGCCGAATCCGAGCCGGGGGCGCAAGCCAAGCCCGGAGGCGCACCGAAATCGGGCGAGGCCAAGCCGCAGGACCAGAAAACGCCGTCGGCCGGAGGGGAAGGCAAGTCATCCGATTCCCCGCCGACGCCTCCGGATCAGGATTTGAAGTCTTTGAGTCCGGAGAAACCGGGCGGAGCGCCGCCCTCTCAACCGCCCGCCGCGCCGTCGGCTCCCTCCGGCTTGCCGACGACCACGTTGCAGGGCGGGCCGGAGAGCAAGGCCGCGGAATCCCCCGCCCAGGAAAAGACCGGTCAGGCCGTGGTGGAGCAGACTGGCTTGCTCGCGGAGCTGGCGGCCATCAATGACGAGATGCGGGAGTTGTTGGGGGATTTGGAGACCAGCACCTTCGTGCGCAGGCTCAAGGCGGCCTCGCGCGAGCAGTTGGGCATTGCCTCGGACTTGACCAAGACGCTCGCGGTGGAGTTCGGGGTCGGCTTTTCCCAATTGAGCCAGGATGCAGTGGCGATTGCCAAGGCGGCGGCGGGTCGGGAAGTCCGGCAGAGTGAGATCTTGCACCAGATCCGCGGGGATTTGGAAGCCTTTTACCAGCGCCGCCAGATGCCCCCGTTCAAGCGGTTGCTCGACCAGATGCAAGAGAGTGAAGTGGCCTCCCGGATCCGCGGAATCGCCCAATCTCTCGAGGCGAACCAGAACGGCCGTTCCGTCACCGAGGCGGAGTTCTGGGCGGACACCTTGGATCGTTGGGCGGAGGAGTTGGTCGAGGCGGCGCAGTCCGGGGGCGGGCAGCAGGGGCAGTCCGGGGAAGCGGCCGGTTTGCCTCCCAAGCTGGTGCTCGAGGTCATGAAGATCCTGAGGGATGAGATCGATCTCCGGGACGAAACCCGGGAGGCGGAAAAAGCCAAGCCGGCTTTGACCGGGGAAGACTTCGCCGGCCGGGCCAAATCACTGGAGGAGAAACAGAAGGGGCTGCGGGACCGGACTTACTCGGTGGTCAAGACGATTGAAGATATGCCCGGTGGAACCCGGACCTTCCAGCGGGAGGTGGAATTGCTCTCGGCCGTTTCCAAGATTCTCGGCGACGCCCGCAACATTCTGGGACGACCCGACACCGGGCCGGAGGCCATCGCGGCGGAAACGGAAGCGATCGAGCTGCTCCTCCAAGCGCGCCGCAGTCCGCCCCAGGGCGGGGGAGGTTCGCAAAGTTCCTCGCAATCGGCCGGGGCCGCGCAGCAGGGGATCAACAGCCTCGGGCCCGGAGCGGACGAGCCATCGGCCCCGCGGGGACGGAGCGTGGATCAGTCCACTGGCAAGGGAGGGCGGGAGTTGCCGGAAGAGTTCCGCAGAGGTCTCGATCAGTATTTCAACACCTTGGAGAAGGAATCCAAATGAAACGGAAGTGCATCTGGCCGGGCGTTCTTGGGGCGGCCGCCTTGTTTTTCGCCGCCGGGGTCAAGGCCCAGGTCCGGGTGGAAATCGGGCAACAAAAGGACGAGGGGGCCGCGGCCACCGCGAACGCGGATGAGCGGGTCAGTGAATATCTGCAGAATCTGGCTGAGACGGAGCGCACGGAGTGGATGGACAAGATGAAGTCCTTGGTCGGGGACATCGACCGGGTCTGTGCCTTGAGCGATCCGCAACGGGAACGGTTGACCTTGGCGGCGAAAGGCGCGGTGGACTCCGGGTTGAACCGGTGGCGGGCCAACATGGAAACCTGGGTCCGGGACAAGGCCCGGAACGTCCAGGGGGACATCGAGCAGTTCCTCGCAGGGGTCGGGTCGGTCCGGTTCGGCGATACCGCGCGGACTTGGGAACCGGAACAGCAGGAAGTTTGGGCGACGACGCTTTCGGCGGTGTTGAATGAGAGCCAGCGCAAGGCGTATGACGACGACATGAGGCAGCGTTTGGCCTTCAAACATGAATCGATGGCGCGGGCCTTGGTGGCGGATCTGGACCGGACCTTGCGGCTTTCCGAGAAACAGCGCGGGGAACTTCTCCCTCTGTTGACGGTGGCGGCGGCCGCGCATTGGGACCGGCTGGAATCCTGGGCGGGCGACGAGGAGAACCTGCCGTATCATCAACTCGGGGCCCTGCTCGGGGCGGTGCCGGCGGCGGATCGTGACCGCGTGCTCAATGAGGCGCAGCGCAAGGGGTGGGACCGGTTCTTCGAGCGTTTCGACGGCGCCTGGCAGTCCATCCGCAACCTTCCGGGAGGCGCGGGGGTGAGATGAAGCGGTCTTCTTGCTTTCCGATCGCCTTGGCGATGCTGCTTCCCTGGGGTTCCGGGGGCGTGTCGGCCTTTGGCCAGGCTGGATCCGGGACGGTTCGGTATGGCGACGAGGTGCCGCCGGAGGTCGATCAGATTTACGCCAAGGGATTGGACTGCCTGGTGCGGACCCAGGCGGCGGAAGGCTATTGGGAAGGGGATCGCGGGGCCGGGGTCACCGGGCTTTGTGTGATGGCCATGCTGGCCAGCGGGGAGGATCCGAACTTCGGGCGCTACGCCACCGCGATCCGGCGGGGGCTGAGACACATGATCTCCGAGCAAAACGTGGAGTCGGGCTACCTGGGACAGAGCATGTACCATCACGGTTTCGGGATGCTCTCCCTCGCCGAGGCTTACGGAACGGTGGACGATGAGTTGCTCTGGGTGGGCAGCGGAGCCAGCGGGCGCAGCATCGGAGAGGCATTGCAAGCGGCGGTGGGCCTGGCGGAGGCGGCGCAACGGGGCAACCGCTGGAGGGGGTGGCGTTACAATCCCGATTCGAACGACGCCGACACCTCGGTTTCGGGGGCCGTTCTCATGGGGCTGCTGGCGGCGAGAAACGCGGGCATGGCGGTCACTGACGAGGCGGTCCAAGGGGCGTTGACTTACTTCAAGTCCAGCACCGGCGCCAACGGGATGGTGGCTTACACGGGCGGATTGGCCGGCATCGGGGAATCGATGAACCGGTCCGCCATCGCCACCTTGGTCTATTCGGTCGGTGGCAAGAAGGATTGGAAGGAATACACGGCCACCCTGGCCTACATCTCCGGCAGGCTGGATCATGAGGAGACCGCCCATCCGCTCTATTTCCAATATTACATGGCCCAGGCCCTGTTTCAGAGCGACTTCGAGGCTTGGAAAACCTGGAACCGCAGCCTCGTCCGCATGCTGGACGAGCGGCAATCGCCGGACGGGAGTTTTGAAGGCAGCCGGGGGGAGGCTTACGGGACGGCGATGTCCCTGCTCGCCCTCGCGTTGAACTACCGCTTCCTTCCCATCTACGAACGGTGAAACAGAGAATCCAAGGCATGTTTTGGGCGGGCTGGCTCCTTGTGGCCGCGCTTGCGGCCGCAGCTCCGCCCGCATCGGTGCTCGAGTTTGCCAACGGCGATCTGCTGGAAGGCTCCTTGGAACCGGGCGAAGGCGACCTGATCCGCTGGCGCAGTCCCTCGTTCGAGGAGGCCTTGGAAATTGATCCGGTCTTCCTCAAGCGACTCACGCTGGAGCAGGTCCCGGCCCCGCAAGGAACCGCTTCGTTCCGGGCCCTGCTGCGCAACGGGGATGTGGTCCACGGGGATCTGGTCGGTGTCGGTCCCGGCTTTGTCGAACTGGAAAGTCCGCGCCACGGTCGGACCCGCTTGCGGAGTGAGGCGTTGCGGAGCGTGAACCGGTTGGACAACCCGGCGCTCCGGTATTCCGGTCCGGTCAGTGCCGAGGGCTGGATCCAGAACGGACCCGGACGCGAGGAAAGTTATTGGAACGGGGTGCCCGGCGGAGGGATCGCCACCCGGCGTTGGGGGGCGGGTCTTTTCCATCGCTTCGAGTTTCCCGATCGGGTGGCCATTGAAGTCAAATTGGGGGCGTCCCGGCGTCCCGAGTTCACTCTGGCGCTGCAGGCCTTCCGTGAAGGCGGGCTCCGCTTGGAAACGTGGGACGACGAGGTGGTCCTGGCGGCCGCTGGAAACGACTTCCAACCGGTCTGCAAAGTCGGGCCGGACCAAAGGCAGATCCATCTCCATCTCTTCTGGGACCAGAACTCCGGGGCGCTGACGATCTTCGATGCGACGGGTCGGGAGTTGGCCAGCCGGGCGGTCCCGACGGGGCCGGATTTCCGGGGTAACCCTGGGTTTTCCCTGCGCAACAAGGGGCTCGATCTCGAACTGGTCCGGCTCAGGGTGGCGGAATGGCGCGGAGGACGCCCGGAGTTGGAGTCGATCGAAGGCCCCCGGATCCAGCGGATCGATGGCAGCGCGTTGCGGGAAAAACCGGTGGGATACGATCTGGCGGCGCGTGTCCTGCTTCTGGAAGGCGGTAAAACCGTGCCCTTGGCGGATCTGGAGACCATGGTTTTCGAGGAAAGCGCCCTCGATCCGAATCCAGGGAACACCGTTCAGGTCACCTATGGCGACGGGACGCGGATTAGCGGGAACCTGGAACGGACCGCCGCGGAGGAGGTGGTGGTCCGGACCGGTTACTCCGAGGCCGCGTTGGTCTGCGGTTTCATGGATCTCGTCGCCTTGGAGTTCGCTCATCGCACCGGTCCCGAGGTCACCGAAGCTCCCGATGAATTGCGGGTTGGGGGAGACGTTTTGCACGGCACACTCTCCGGCCTGCAAGCGGGCGGGCGCATTTCCTGGCGGCCGTTGGGTGCGGCCCGGCCCGTCTCCTTGCGGACGGGGCTCGACGCCGACGTGGTGCGGTTGAGGGGACCCGGGATCACCCATCTGGCTGCGGACCGGATTTTTTTGGTGAGCCGGGAGATTCTGGCCTGTCGGGTGGAGCGCATCCGGGACGGCATCGTCTTCTTCTCCAGTCCGCTGACGACCTTGACGCAACTGCCCGCGGTCCAAGTTCGGGCCGTGGAGTTCGGGCAGAAATCGTTGCGGCTCTCCGGTTTTGATGACCCGGCCTGGTGTCCTTTGGAAGGGGGCGGCAATGGCAACGAGCTGATGCCCGCCCGCATGGTGCTCCGCGGCGGAGGGTATGGGCACCCGGGGATTCTCCGGGCGGATGAAGTTCATTTCACGCTGCAGTGGGATGGTGATGGTCAGGGCGCGGTGACCGTCGGGCTCTTCACGGGACCTGCGCCCGAATTTGCCGCCCCCATTCAAGTCAGCTTCAGCCGCTGGGGGAACCGGATTTGGGTCGCGGCGAGCCAGCCCGGAGGCAACCGGATGATTGACGGCGATGACATCATGGTATCGGGCGGGCGTCTTTCCGCGAAGATCTCGTTTCGCGAAGATCAGATGATCGTGTCCGTGGACGGACAGGAATTGGTGGACTGCGCCTTCCCAGGGGCGCAGCGTTCCGGGGCCGGATTGCGGTTTGAATTCGGCGGCCCCTGGTTCAATGCGGAAACCATTCTGGCGCCCGCGACGGTGGGCGACTTTCAATTGCGTTCCTCCAATGGCCTGATCGCTTCATTCCGGGTCGATTCCGGGGTGAAAGAGAAAACCTTGACGATCCCGAGGCGGATGAAGGAGTCCCCCCCGACCCATTGCCTCGTGGCGGCCAACGGAGACGTGATGCGGGGCAAACTGGTGGAGGTGGCTCCCGAATCGATCCAGTTCGATGTCGAGGGGCAGAAGTTGCCGTTCCCCAGAGAGCGCGTGTTGGGGCTGGTTCACCTTGGCAAGGAGGGGAAAGGTGACGAACTTGCGGAAGGACCGTTGCCGAAAGGCGAAAGTTACCTTTTTCTCGCGGAAGGTTCCGCCGTCCGGCTGCAGACCGATGAAGTCAACGATCAGTTCCTCTTGGGGCAATCTCCCGCCCTCGGGCCCTGCAAAGTGCCACTGTCCTCCATCCGGCAGTTGCGGGTGGGTTCGGCGGTGGCCCTGCCCGATGAGGTGTTGCATGCCAACTGGACGCCGGTGGCGGCTCCTGAACCGGTCATTCCCGGGGCGGCGGGGAGCGGGCCGGCGACCGAAGGCATGAACGTCAAGGGAGAAGCACCGTCTTTCGAGCTGCCTCTTCTGGAGGGCGGGCGTTTCCAAGTGGAGAGCGCCCGCGGGCGCGTCCTGGTCCTGGAATTCTGGGCCACCTGGTGCGGGCCGTGCCGGGCTGCGTTCGGAGAATATGTCGAGGTTTTCCAAGCCTTCGACCCGGCTCAAGTCCAGTTTGTGACAGTCAATCTCGGCGAACCCGCTGCCGTGATCGCGCCCTATCTAGAGCGGAACGGGTGGAAATTCCCGGTGGCTCTTGATGAGGCTGAGACGGTCAGGGCCCTCTACGGCGTGGAGGGAATCCCGCACACCGTGGTCATCGACGCCAAAGGCGAGATCGTCTGGTCCCAAAGCGGTTTCCGCCCCGGGGCGGGGCGCGCTTTGGCCCAAGTGATCAGCGGGGCCTTGAAAAAGCCCTGATCCTGTTGCGGGAAACGGGGGCCAACCCGATCAATCCTTGATCAGCGCCGGGTGTTCCCGCCCGGCGGTAAGCCGCATCATGAGGACATAGAGCGCGCCGAGGATCAGAACACCGCCGACGATCCAGATCGACTCATGCTTGATGGCGTGGACCAATTGATCCGGATCTTCCATCAGTTCGGGGTTACGTTCAAAAACCCCCCGGCCATACCAGGAGAGAATCCCGCACCAGACAAAGGCTCCGGCCACCGTCATGAGGCTGAAGAGGGTGAAATTGATCCGCAGAATGCCCGCCGGAATGGAAATCAGGTGACGAACCACCGGAAGCAGCCGGGCAAAGAAAATGCCCCCCGCCTCGTAGCGGTGCACGAAATGCTCCGCCCGTTTGATCTTCTCTTCCGTGATGAAGAACAGCTTGCCCCATTTTTTCAAAACAACCTGTTCCAAACCGCGCGCCACCCCATACGTGATCGCGGAGCCGAGCCATGAACCGAACGTGCCGGCGAGAATCACCCCCCAGAAATTCAGTTTTCCCTGGGCCGCGAGAAAGGCGGCCGGTGGCATCACCACCTCGCTGGGCACGGGAAAGATGGAACTTTCCATCGCCATCAGAAGCACGATGGCCCAGTAACCGCCGTGTTCGACCCAGTCGAACCACGTATGAATCAGGTCGTGGAGCATGCGCTATTTCCGCCCTCCAAACTTGGCCAGGGCCGCCTCGGAGGTTTCGTCATCCGCCGTGTCCGGCTTGCCGTCCTTGCCGTTGGAAACCACCATCACCGAGCCATCCGGCCGGGGGACGAAACGCAGGGGATTCTGGTAGGGGATATCGATGAGCCGGCCCTTTCCCAATTGCGCCAACGATTCCCAGTTCTTTTGATTCGGGAGCCCGTTCGTCCGATCGGTCAGGGCTGTGGTCCAGGCTTCGTTGGTCGGTGCCACGGAGATTTCCGGGTGTTTTTTGCGGTATTCATCCACATCCAGTTGGATCGCCACGAGCAGGCCCGGGCCGATATTCTGGTAGAGAAAGAAGGATCCTCCGCCACAGCAGAGGACGAGGAGGCCGAGAAACACCCCGGCACTAATGAGGCAACCCTTGTTCACCGTCCCAGTCAAACCCAGTGAACGCGGAAGGGCAAGACAAAGGTTTGACACTCTGCGCTTGCGTTCCGTCACGGAAGGCGGAAAGTTTTGTAATGAAGCTTCGGGTCCTCGCTTGTGCTGGGGCGTTTTTTTGCGCTTCAGTGTCCACTGCCTCTGCCTTCGAGTTTTCCAAGCTCGTTTCGCCTTTCGTCAGTGCGTTCCGCTTTGTCGGCGGGCTTCTCCCTCCCGGAGGAGACGGGGAAGAGGGGAAAACAAGAGACAAGGGAGGGCGCGAAAAACAGGGCCGGGAGATTCCGCCCCCCTCTTCGCCCGACCCTGACAAGGTGATCGGCACGATCCGGTTTGCCTACGACGATTTTGTCCTGATCTACACTCCGGTCAGGCTGGAGCTTCCTGCTGGGACCCGTGTCACCACCGTCGGGAAGGATGGCATGCCGCGTGACGTGGAACTCTCCCTCAGCGAAGAGCGCAAGGGAACCTTTCTCGTGGCGGACGTCGCTGCCGGGGAGCCGATGCCCGGAGACCTCGTGGTCCTGGCCCCGGGAACAGGTTCCCCCAAGGTGGCCCAATACCAGGTGCTCGAGTAGACCGGCCGCTCATGCTGGAGGAGTCCGAGGCCCGTCGCCGGTTGATCGAGGCCACGCCATTGGGGAAGATCACCTCGGTCCCGCTTGAGGCAGCCCTCGGGGCCACCGCCGCCGTCACCTTGCGCGCCCGGGTCGCGCTCCCGGGTTTCGATAACTCCCAAATGGACGGGTATGCGGTCCGCTCTTCCGATGCCGTGGCCGGGGCCATCCTCCACGTGGTGGGACGCCGGTTCGCCGGAGAGGAATCCGGGGGGGGGGCGGTCGGTCCGGGAACCGCGGTACGAATTTTCACGGGGGCCCCGTTGCCTCCCGGGGCGGATGCGGTGGTCATGCAGGAGGACGTGGAGCCGACCGGGGAGACGATCCGTCTGCGCGTCGGGGCCGAGCCCGGCGAATTTGTCCGGCGACGCGGAGCCGATTTGTGCGAGGGCCAGATCGTTCTGCGGGAGGGCGACCGCTTGACTCCGGCCCGCTTGGGCTTGTTGGCCTCCCAAGGGCTCGCGGAGATTCCGGTGCGGAAGGCCCCCGGCGCCGTGGTCGTGACCACCGGGGACGAGTTGGTGGAGCCGGGCCCTGGGGTGGAGTTGCGCCATGGCCAGATTTTCAACAGCAATGGCACCCTGTTGGAAGCCGGTCTCCGACTCTTTGGAGTGACCGCTCCCGGGCGATTTCACGCGCCCGATGATCCGGCCCGGTTGCGGACCGTTCTGGAGCAGGCGCTGCAGGCAGGTGATTTTTGCCTGATCGCGGGCGGCGTTTCCGTGGGCGAGAAGGATCACGTGAAGCGCGTTCTGGCCGATCTCGGAGCGACTGGTGGTTTTTGGAAGGTTCGCGTCAAACCCGGCAAACCCTTTTTTTTTGCCAGAGCCGGAGAGAAGGTGATCTTCGGCTTGCCGGGAAATCCGGTTTCCAGCTGGATCACGTTCCTTCTCTTCGTGGTCAGTTCCCTCCAGCGGTATGCGGGGAGAGCGCCTGATCCGGCGGTGCCGGGCCTGGTCCCGGTCCGGACTCGTCTCGCGGAAGCACTGGAAAACGACGGGGACCGGCCCCACTACGTGCGCGGTCGTTGGGAGGGGAAGACGGGCCTCTTCCGCAGCGTGGGCATTCAGCAGTCGCACGCTCTGCACGGGCTGAGCCTCGCCAATGCCCTCGTGCGGATCGGCAGCGGGGAACGTTTGCGGGCGGGAGAGGAAGTGATCGCCTATCTGCCGGAAGACGATCGATGGGGCTGACCGACCCGGTTTATCAACGGATCTGAATATTTTGTCAGGGTCGAAGATCAAACAAGCATGAGAATGAGAACCCGTTTTCTCAACTTTGAAAAATAACGGGGCTTTGACAATTAAATTTTATAAAATGCAACTTGCGGGACGTGATCCGGTCGCCTATACTGTCATCAGGTCCGGGATATTGTATGAAAATTATGGATAATTTAAATGCGGTGTTTACAGACTGATCGAGAAGGCGTATTCTTTAAGTCCCCACGAATATTAAACCAACAAGAGTTCGACGGTATGCAGGTAGCCAACGAAAATGACACCACCCCGAGCGCGGAAGCGAGCCGATTGGCCGACTTCATCATGTTCACCCAGCGCTCTTTCCTTTTGGATCTCTCCAAGGAGCTGAACAAAGGAAACATCTCCTACGCGCAGTTCTTTCTCCTCGGCTATCTCGCCAAGGAGGAGCATCTCACGATGACGGAGATTTCCAATAAGATGGGGCATTCCACCGCGGCCGCCACCGGGTTGGTCGATCGCTTGGAAAAGCTCGGCTACGTCCAGCGTCTCCACGCTGCGGATGACCGCCGCAAGGTCATGGTCCAGATCACCCGGAAGGGGATGGATCTCGTTTCCCGGATGCGCGACGGCATCGCTCTCAACATCGCCGAAACGATGTCCCGGATGGATTCCCATGCGGTTCCCGACGCCGCGACTTCCCTTGACCAGCTGAGCGATTTGCTCATGCAGGGACGCTGAGTTTTTCCGACTGATCCGGCAGGTGCCGGTCCGTTTGAATCGTGGGGTTACCGGGTCTCGTGGATCCGGACACTGGCTCTGCTGCCTCCTTTATTGACTGACGCAAGCAACAAAAAGGCGCTTCCCGGGTGGGGAGCGCCTTTTTGCTTGTTGGGTCCCGGAGGTCACGCGCGCGGCAGCAGGCCTGAACGCACTTCGTAACCCAGCCGTCCCGGCTGTGAGGGGGTAGAGGCGTTCCGCCTGCAACATGAATGGTTCCCCCGGTCTCCCTGTGTCCGCCGCAAACCATCACTCCGCTTCCGGGAAAATCCCGGTCATCGACTCCCGGCCAACGGAGCGGATCATGGCCGGTGCTCCGAGCCTTGCCCGGAAAAAGAATTCCTGCGCCCCAATCCTTTCGCTTCTCTTGCCAATGCCCCCATTTCTTTTCCTGACGGAAAAACTTAGCTTGCATTTTTTTTGTTCTGCGTAACTGACGGAGACAAATGCGGCAGTTGGCTAAAAGGCCGTTAGGAAAAACAATGAAACTTAAGCAGGTAAGATTCATTTTATTTGGGTTTGCCAAAAGAAACCTAACGGGCCATCAGGTTGCAGCCGCAGCGCCATCACTTAACCCAGCCGGACTCATCGCCATTCTCCTGACCTGTTTCCTTGGAACGGTCAGCGCGCAATTTGCGGGTGAACGACATCCGGGTTACTTGGGCGGCCAGACTGCCAGTGTCGAATTCACCAGTCCAGACGCCAATGCCACCGCTGGCGGCATTCCGGGCTGGTTTCTAGGGGTTCAGCGCACCTCCTCGCCGATCGCGGGTGATCTCCACCGGATCACTGTCAGCTGGTCCTACGCTGACAACTGGCTTCCCGGTCAGGAGACCGCGACCCGCAGCGCGACCATCACCGCCGGCCCTCACTCGGAAACCATCGAACAAGCCGGGGTCGACAACACTTACACCTTTTCCATCCCGTC
>JAGWVU010000107.1 GCA_018970725.1 Verrucomicrobiota bacterium | reverse complement strand
GGCATCATCCGGATCGGGTTGGAGTTTTTCCGGGAACCGGACATGGGCGACCCGCTGCTTGCCGGCCTGAGCCGGGGGCAGTGGTTCTCCGCGGGACTAGTCGTGATGGGCGGATTGATCTTCTGGTGGAGAGGCGTTGCGGGTGCTGTGAGGCGAAAGGCAATTTAGGGGTTTAGTCCTTAGTCATGGAGGGAAGCATTCAAGTTGCCTCCATCACTAATGACTACACGGCTAACACCCTCCAATCCGGTCTATTTGGCAACCGGTCGAACCGGGACTCTTAAAATCTGGCCGGGAATGAGAAAATCGGGGTCGTCCATGGGGTTGATCAGGAGGATGTCCTCGACGCCGACCCGGTACCGCTTGGCGATGCCGCTCAAGGAATCCCCCTTGCGAACCGTGTAGATGATCGGGTCGGGTTGGATGAGGACTTTTTCCTGCGGGCCCGGCACGGGCAGGCGCGATTCGGAAGGCTCCGGTGCGGTCAAGGAGGTGGGGGGCGGCGGTGGGGCGGGAGGGAGGTTGGCAAAACCGTAATCAAAAAGGAGGCGGGTATCCTTCCACTTGTTGGCGCTGCGCAGGAGGGTCAGGCGCAGTTCCCGTCCCTCCCGCTTCGCCGCGGCGGCAAAGGTATGGCGGGACTCGTAGGTCCAGCCGGTCTTGGCCGGGCCCATGCCCGAGTAGACGCCGAGCAGTTTATTGTGGTTCCGCATTCGCTGGAGTCCGATGGCGGTGCGGAGGTGGTAGACGGGCGTCTGGGCCATCCGGCGGAGCTCCGGTTTTGCCAGAAAGGCGTTAAACAAGGCCATCAGGTCGCGGACGGTGGTGACCTGCCCGGTGCCGGGAAGGCCGTGGGGGTTGCCGAAGCGGGTTCGGGTCATGCCAAGCCGGAGGGCCTCGGCGTTCATTTCCTGGATGAAAAGATCCGTGGAGCCGGCCGTGGCCCGGGCCAGCGCCATGGCGCTGTCGTTATCGGAACCGATGATAATGGAACGCAGCAGATCGGCGATTTCCACCCTTTCCCCCGGTCGGAGGGGCACATGGCTGGGTTCCACCCGGGTGTCCTCCGGCTGGATGGTGATAGTACCAAGACCGCCGGTTTTTTCGTACGCGAGCAGGGCGGTCATCATTTTGACGGTGCTGGCGGGCGGAAAGGTGTCGTCGACGTTCTTGGCGTAAAGCACCTGGCCGGTGAGGGGATCGATCATGAGGGCGGCCCGCGCCAGCAGCTGCTCGTTCACCTGTTCCAGCGTGGGCGGCTTGGGCTTGGGCGTCGGCGGGGCGGCGGAAGCCACCGAAACCGCGAGCCACAGCAACCCGATCAGGAATTTGTTCATCGGATCTGCCAGACCCCGGGAAAACGGGTGAGCCGGCGGTGACCGCGTCCGGTCAGGTGGACCACATCCTCGATCCGCACGCCGCCGATGCCGGGCACATAAAGACCGGGTTCCACGGTGATCACCGCACCGGCGGGCAACCTGGGGGTGGCGAAACGCGGGGCCTCGTGGATTTCGAGCCCCAGGCCGTGACCCACCCCGTGGAAAAATCCGGTCCAGCGGCCACGCCGGATTTCCGTGGGGTAACCGCAGTCCCGGAACCAGTTGCGGAGCTCCTCCTGGGCTTTCTGCCCGTTGAGTCCGGGCCGGAGCTGGCGAAGGATCCGTTTTTGGCCGGAGGCCACGGTGGCGTGGAGGTTTT
>JAGWVU010000007.1 GCA_018970725.1 Verrucomicrobiota bacterium | reverse complement strand
GGAAAAAGAACTGGCTTTTCATCGGTCATCCCGAGGCAGGGCAGCAGTCGGCGATCCTTTACACGATCATCGAGAACTGCCGTCTCCACGAAGTCAATCCCGTCGAATACCTCGAAGACGTCCTGCCGCGGATCCAGGATCACCCGAAGGCCCGGGTCTGCGAATTGCTGCCGCGGCAATGGAAAGCGGCGCGGGGTGAACAGGCGGCGGCGTGAGCGGGATCGGATGCCGGCGCGGCTCGGGGATCGTCGGAGCGTCATGACCGACCTTCGTCGATGCGGGGACGGATGGGTAGATGGTCCGGATCAGACGCTTACGGTTGAGACCAGATTGACGATGACTCGATACTTTCCGATTTTACCATTCCAAAACTTCGCTACGCCGCTTTTGCATTTTGCAATATTTTCGGGCGTTGCTTCGGGGCCTTCAAGTAGCTGCGCTGGTGCGCTACGCGCAGCATGATGTGCCAACGGAACTCGCCGCCACGGATCCCGCGCTCTACCGCACCCTGCGGGAGGGCGTCATCCGTTTTTACTTGCGTGGTGGCGGGGCGTTGAACCTCGCCAAGCTGGAAGCGTTGGCGCCACCGTAGCCCGCCTTTCTTGTCGGTGCCGCTGGATCGCCGGATGCGATCAGGGGAAGCCGCACTGAGAGTCGCAGCCCCGTCAAGGGTTATTCGAGTCCAGCATCGCGAAGAACCCTTGCGATTCGGTGGGACCACAAGTGTTCGCTCCGGGTGCGAGCGGCGTAGGCCTCGACAATTTTGCGACGACTGCTTTCGTTGCGTAGGTAGAATCGGGCCTTGTCGGCGCACTCTTCCATGGAGTCGAAAGGAACATACTCCTTTTCAGGTTCATAGTAGTCGTTCAGGGTGGGAGCCTGATGGGCGAGCATCAGGCTGCCGCTCAATCCCTGGTCAAAGATCCGGCTCTTGATTTGCAGGACGTTCCCGGAAGAACTATCCAATGGGGTGAACGAAATTCTGGATCGATTCCAGAGATGGTTCACCGCATCAAAGCTGATCGTGGACAGATGCTCCACCAAGTCGTGCGGAAGCAGCGACTTGGGCGTCATCCGCCAGAACCATCTTTTCAATGCGATTTTTGGACCGGTCTGGTCCGAGTATGGAT
Source organism: Verrucomicrobiota bacterium (assembly GCA_018970725.1). Classification (GTDB taxonomy): domain Bacteria; phylum Verrucomicrobiota; class Verrucomicrobiia; order Verrucomicrobiales; family DEV007; genus V1-115. The sequence continues at coordinate 137,031 of JAGWVU010000007.1, read as the reverse complement.
CCGGAACACGGCCTGTCCCGCGTCCGAACGCCTGCAGCCCGGCCGAGTGCTTGAGATGCCGGATCTGGTCACGACGCGGACCATAGGCGTGTCCTACGAAGCTGAAGTCGATATCCTTGGAGGTCGACAGGCCATCCCAAAATCCAGTGCAGGCCCATTGGGCGTGGAGGAGATTGGGGTGCGCCGCCTTCTGGTCCCTGTAGACAGTGGCGCTGTTGGTAACCATGTAGGTATACCAGGAAACCCGCTCCCGGGAATAACTGTCCCACTTGAATTCGTCGTCGCTGTTCCAAGCGATGATCGCCGAGTGTTTTTTTGCCTCTGCGAGAGTCTCTTGATCGAATTCGTTCCGGTGTGTGGCGATAAACACCGCGTCGTAACTCCCGCCACGCACCATGCTGAGAAAGAGGCGGCGCATCGGCTCCACGCCTGACTTCATCATGTAGTTGAAGTCGAAGAAATCAACGGTATGTCCCATCATCTCCGGCACCTTGCAGAGATAATAGAATTGGGGTTCGATCCCGTTGGAATCCCCGTCGTAGTGGTAGAAGCTTGTGACCAGAAGTCTCATTGCCACCTCGCCTCAATTGTGGATGCGAATGATGTCGTGACGATCCGAGAAGCATGAATAAGTGCCATCCTTGAGGATGAATTCCCTGAAATCCTCGAGTTTGGGATAATCATTGGTGCCATTGAACTCGCGGCGGTCGTCGATGAGGATGACGTGATCCTTCACCCGATGCCCCAGAATCCGGCGCATCTCCTCCACGATGGGAGTGTCAAGAGATCCACGCGCGGTCTCTCCCGCTGAGTAGTGCGCGTCCAGCCAGAACAAAGCAGGCTCATTGAGTTCCGCGAGGACTCGCGAAATCACCTCGCCGCTGTCTCCCTGAAGAGGTTGGACCTGAGGGAAGCGAGCGAAGGCGCGCTTCGCTTTGGCGTGCAGATATTCATCCAACTCGATGGTGTAGAGTTTGGTGAACAAGTCTTTGAGGCGATAGGTGGTGTAACCGTGAAAGGTCCCCGTCTCGACGAATGTCTTCGTTCCGAACAGCCTCGCGTAATGCATGATGGTCTCCACCTTGAAAGGTTGTGGGGGACGGCCGGGACGCCCTTGAGCTTCCCAGTTCTTGATGACACGGCTTGCTTCCCCCTCCTGCCTAGCGCGCTTGAGGGCGTCGTAGAGAGGGATTCTCTTCAATAAATTGGCGATCGGTGTCGGACGGAGGGGCCGGCTGCCGGAGGATGTGTTTTTGGAATCGGTTGTAGTCATCGGGAACAGGTCAAGTCAGAATGCTTGGAGAAAGATCGCAGGCCTCGGCGAACCGTCGGGCGACGCGCTGCACCGCGAAGATCTCCTCCACCACGGATCGACCGCGCCGCGTCAAGGTGGCGCGCAAGTCTTCGTTCTGGAGCGCTTTGCCGAGGCTTTCGCCAAGACTCCCTTCATCTTTGGAGTCGGCCACGACGGCATAGCCGTGGTTGCGCGCGTGCTGTGTGAGGAAGCTCCGGGGTGGTGCGTGCACGAAAATCGGAGGGCCGGCCGCCATATATTCGATCAGCTTGGTTGGAAAGATGGTCGACTCGTAGTCTGCCTCTTCCGAGCGGTGAAACGAGACAACGGCCAGATTCAGGTGGGCCCGGGACTGGAGGGCAAAAACCTGTTCGTCCTTCAGGGACACGATCGAGATGAAAGGCCGGTCAAAACCGTTGGCAAGGAGATGATTCCGGTCGCTCGGGGTGGATAGGACGAGACGGGCGTTCCATTGCGGGTGCCGGGCAATCACTTCGGCGACTCGCAGCAGTCCCCCGCTGGCCTGTTGCTCCACCACGCCGGTGTGAACGATCAGGCGTTCTCTGGGGGCACCGATGTCAGGCAGTGCGACGTCATGGCGATCCCGGACCCCGGGGTTGATGGAGTGGGGGATCACCGTGCTATCCAAGCCGAGCCTCCGCTTGAGATCGGCCGCCAAGGCTTCGGTCAGGACGAGGCGCCGGGAAGCGGTCTCAAGGATCTTCCGCTCCCATTTTGTGCATACCCCGACATTCGCTCCGCGCATCATCGCGGGCGGTCCGGTCACGTCCATTTGGTAGGTGAACAGCGGGACTGAAGTGCGAAGATGAGCCCGGTGGGCGGCGATGAAGAAAGGCCATGACGGATAAACGGCGACGATGCGCTCCGCCCCCTTTTTCACTTCCTCGCAAATCATCCGCTCGACCTGTCCGGCAAGGGCGAAACGAAGCCATCGGGCGATCCGCACTCCATACGGAAATCGTTTCACCAGTCCGGGAACCCCGAGGCGGCGCACCCTGACCCCGGGCAACGGACTTGCGTTATGGATGCCTTGGAATCCGCCGAGACTCTCGCTGATGACCGCAAAGGATTCGGGGCGGAAAGCGGCAAGAAGATTCCGCATCACCGTGGAAGTGCCGCCCACGATGGGTGGAAAATAGCTCGAAACAAGAACGAAGCGCTGGGCTGGAGGGGGCATTCTCGGTGGATTGGGCTGGTCTCAGTTCGTTGCGCCGCCGCTGAGACCCGTCTCGGGAATCAAGAGGAAACTCTCCGTTTGGAGCATCTGGACCTCAAGATTCTCCAGCGTTTCCACCGGGAAAAGATAGGGCAGGCTGAACACTCGATAAGAAAGCTGCCTTGCCTGATCCAATAAATCACCCGGCTTCTGATCATAGGCCCGGAGGTTGAGCACATTCCACTCCAGAACAATGGCAGGGCGTTCTGCCGACAGGACTTGCGTGGCTCCGTTCAAAACCTGCCATTCCGCTCCCTCCACATCAATTTTGATCACGGAAACGGGAGGCCGTCCCAAGTGTTCCCAATGAGCATCCAACGTGGTGACGGAAACCTCGAGTTTCTGGGCCCCGCCGGAACGCTGCGTGTTGAGGAAACCATTGTAGGCGTCCATGCCGGATCCGGCAGCGAAAAAACTGCAAATCCCCTCGCTCTCGCCAACCGCCTTGGGGACGAGTTGCCACCTGTCGCGAAATCGACTGCCCTCAATCGTGCGCTGCAGGCATCCGGATGTCTGCGGTGAAGGCTCGAACGATATGACGCGGCAGGCGGGCTGTGCATCCAAAACCGGAATGGCCATGGAGCCGATGTTGGCTCCTACGTCGAAGACCACCCCATCTCGCTTTCTTCCGGCGAGGGTGGCGAGCAATCGCACGTTATCCCGCTCGTAAACCCCCTGTTCACAGATCATCTTAAAAATGACCGATCCCTTGGGAAAGTAGACGTTGACGCCGAAATAGCGGAACCTTCCTGCCCATCCGGGGAAGTTTTGGTGAAACCAGTATTTGAGTCGGGAACGCGGATTCATTTGCGTTGAAAAAGAGCGTCACATTGCAACAATTCGCCATCGGGTCCGCGAAACTCCGGGTTCAAGTCGAGCAATTTGAATCCGGCGGCGGTCATAAGGTGGTAGATATCAAAAAACGTGGCTGAATCGTCATAAAGCGGTTTGAGTGAGACCTCGGTCAGGATCAGCGTTGTCTTTTCCAACGTTTCCCGGGCCCCGGCGAAAGCCATCGCCTCGGCGCCCTGCACATCAATCTTGAGAAGATCGACCCGGTCCATTCCCGCCCGGGCCACCAAGTCATCCAGTTTTTTGCAATCAACCTGGATTTTTTCCGAATGGCCTTCGGGGAGAGCGGACAATTCCGGCATTTCCTGACGCAGTCGCAAAAGGGATGAGGTGTCACTCATCGGATTGAGGTTGAACTCGATGGTTCCCTCGCGGTCCGCCACCGCGCAGGCGAATATCGTGTATTCTTTTGATGGGAAGTCCCGCCTCAGCCATTCGATCTTGAATGGCAGGGCTTCGACGAGGATCCCATTGGAGACACCGCAAATCCGGGAGATCGATTTCATGAAGCCGCCGCGGTGTGCCCCCACATCCACCACCCGAAGCGGAGGCGATTTTTCAATGAGACGGTAGAGAGCAAAAGGAATTTCCTCCGGGCAGTAGGGAACGTCCCACCGACGGCATAACCACTGCTTGAGTTTTTCTTTGGTCTTCTTCGGAAGCGGAAAGATCATCGGCTTGAAAATTCGGTGATGTTCAGTTGATCGAGCTCCCTCTTCAAGGGGAGTTCGACTGATCCATACCCCCAGCTCTGGGCGACCAGTCGGGTCGCGCCGTCGGCGGCAGGACGTATGTTTTCAAACTGCAGACAGTTTTCGCACCGGTCATAGTATTCGGAGAAAGGCAGCGTCAAATCGATGCTGATATAGTAGGAGCCAGTGGCCAGTGCCCGGGTGCTGAAGCTGAAAGACACGAAGTTGGTTCCCGGGGCGAGTTCGACCATGGAGCGTGAGTCCAAAGTTCCGAGAGAACCAAACCCGACCGGAATACCCGTCCGGTCAGCCAATCGTAAATCCACGGCTACGCTCCGCCGGTTTTCTGAGGTGATGCCCAAGCGAATCCGGATCCCGTCGTCCGTTGGATCGAGATTCCCGCTGACCAACGCCGGCTTGTCCGTCCTTTTCGGGGTCTGGTTGAAGGCGTTGGAAGCTGATGAATCACGAAGATAGATTTCCACGGCCTCGCTCACCGGTGCATCGGCAATCAGTCTTCCTCCCTGCATCACCAAGCAGCGGTGGCAGAGTGACTGGACGATGCTCATATTGTGACTGACAAATATCACGGTCCGTCCTGATTTTCCCACCTCCTTCATCCGGCCGAGGCACTTTTGCTGGAAGGCTGCGTCCCCGACGGCGAGAACCTCGTCGATGATCAGGATTTCAGGTTCCAAATGGGCCGCAACCGCGAAGGCCAGCCTGACATACATGCCCGACGAATAGCGCTTCACGGGTGTGTCGAGAAACTTCTCCACTTCCGCAAAGGCGACAATCTCATCGAACTTTCGCGAAATTTCCGACTTTGACATTCCGAGAATGGCGCCGTTGAGGTAGATGTTTTCCCTCCCGCTCAATTCCGGGTGGAATCCGGTGCCGACCTCGAGGAGGCTCGCAATCCTTCCCCGGATCCGTATTTCCCCCTCGGTAGGTTCCGTGATCTGGCTGAGTAATTTCAGCAGGGTGGACTTTCCGGCGCCGTTGCGCCCGATCACGCCCAGAATCTCTCCCTCCTCGATGCTGCAATTGACGCCCCTCAGGGCCCAGAACTCTACTTCCGCCGGGGAGTGAACTGTCTCAGGGGCTGGGCGGCGAACCAGGCGCCGGAATCCCTCCGCCAACTGGTCGCGAAGCGTGTTGTGGCGCGCGCTGGTCCGCAGCCGATAACGCTTGCCAAGGTCCTTGATCGAGAGAATCGGGTCGGACATCAGATCACGTCGGCAAAGGTTTTCTCGGTGCTGCGGAAGTAAAACATTCCGGTGACCAGCAGGAGCATGGTGGCGATTCCGCTGGCGGCGAGTCCCTGCAAGTTGGGTTGGAATGCATCCCCGAGGATGCACCAGCGGAAGCCATCGATCACGCCCACCATCGGATTGAGGCAGTAGAGGAAATGGACGCCGGGACCGAACTTATCGAGAATAAGGGTGGAAAGGTATCCAACCGGACTTAGGTAGATGCCCATCCGGGTGAAGAAAGGCACCACGTATTTCACATCGCGGTAGTTGACATTCAAGGCGCTCAGCCAGACACCCGCGGCGAAGGCGGCGCTGAAGGCGATGAGCAAGAACAGAGGCAGACCCAAAAGGCTCCAGCGGAACGGTAGTCCGAACCATAACATGGTGACGGCAAGAATCATAAGTGAGACCAGAAGGTCAACGACACCACTGAGCACCGCGCTGGCTGGAATAATGAGGCGGGGAAAGTAGATCTTGGTCACCATGTTGGAGGAGGCGACGAGGGAATTGCTGCTTTCACCGAGTGCATTCGCAAAGAACTGCCAAGGAATGAGCCCGGCCAAAGCCATGACGGCATAGGGTGCCCCCTTGCTGTCAAAATTCCCGAGTTTGTCGAAGACGAGCACGAACACGAAGGTGTTCAGCAGGGGTTGCAGGACCGCCCAAGCGATGCCGAGAGCGGTTTGTTTGTAGCGGATGAGGATATCCCGCCATGAAAGGAAGAGAAAGAGTTCACGGTAGCGCCAGAGCTCCGCGAAATCGATGGGGACCAGCCCGCGTGCGGGACGGATCACGCGCTCGGGGGTTTGAGGAGTCCGGCTGTTCATTTGGGGGAGATTCGTATCGGGGAGGGCGGATCCGGTGACGCGGTTCAGGCCTTAGCATGGCCCCGGGCCTTGTTCAACGCGCGAATGACAAAACCACCGAGGGCAATTCCCGGTTCTTCGATCAGCTTCCAGGTGAGGGTCGAGAGCGTCAGGGTGGTGAAAAAGGCGAACACGTAAAGGACGAGCAACTGAAGCAACGGGTTTGAGTTCGTGCAGAGAATCTCCCGCAGGAAAGGGAGGGTTGGCGAGAGGGTCGTGATGGCGTGGAGGACTAGGAAATGGATGACATAAGCGCTGAAGCTGACAATGCCGACATGATTCGTGAAGCGATTGACCAGGATGGGCAGAGGGCGCAGCGCGAGGGACCATGATAGGAAAAGGAAGGCGATGCCGTAGAGGAGGAAGCCGGGAATCAAGGTGAGGCGACCGAAAGCCGATCCAACCAGCAAATACGTTGCGGCCAACAAGAGCAGCCAGGCCTGCGACCTGAGGGCCCGGGGATTGGCAGGCCCCCGGCCGATGATGGATTGTTGTTTCAACAGGAAATACAGTACGAATCCCAGTGCGAAGACGTGGAGTTGCATCGGCAGCCACAGGGAAAAAAAACTGTCGAGGACGTAGCCCATTTCAGAGGGGAAGAGCGGATGCACCAGCTTGTTGAGAACGGTGCTGATCAAGCTGCCACCCAGGAGCGATCCAAGAACCAACCAGAGGGAGGACTCGAGATTCCGGATGGTTTTGTAAAGGAAAGGGAGCAGAACATAGAACATCATCTCCACCGCAATCGACCAGCCACCGGGGACAATAGCGGTGAGGGTTTCCGGATGCCATCCGTTCAGAAAGAAAAATGTCAGGGTGATCCCCGACGGGGAGACTCCGCGGGGAGCCCAGTAGCGGGGGCCGGAGGGACCATCAATCCAGAGCCAGATCCAGATGGCCACCCAAAAAAGCGGGGCAATCCGAAAGAGGCGGCGCACGAAGAAATTAAGGATCAAGCTGGGCTCGCGTCCCTCCCGGGAGGCCATGGAGTGAACCAGGGTGAACGCACTGATCAGGAAAAACAGCTGGACTCCGCGGGCTCCCTGGCCCACAAGCGCATCGAATTTCGGGGGCAGTCCACTGATCGTGTTGGCGCAGTGAACGAGCAACACCATCATGAAGGCGAACCCCCTGAGGGCATTGATAAAGCCAAAACGCTCGAGGTGCGATCTCTCGGCAGCGGCAAGTTGAGTCATGGGGAATGGAAGGCGGTCGACTGGATTCAGGGAGGCCGGGGTTGGTCATCAGGTTCTGGCTCCCCGGAGGATCCAAAGCAGCATGCGGAGACGGAACAGGGGTTTTTGGTCGAGGCTGGGATAATCGAAAAAGGCGGGCCAGAGCATAAAGGAAAAACCGAGATCAAGGATGGCTGCGAGCGGTTGGGTCCGGCCCCGCATCATGGCGAGTTGATAAAAATGATAGGACCAGATTTTGAGCCACCAAATCCTCGCCATGCCGGTCAGGTAGTTCGCCTGGGAGGCCTTGGAGAAAACACGCCGGATTCCCGTGTCCTGCTGTCTCCAGTTTGCCGACATGTTGTGACTGTGGCCGCGCTTGGAAGACAATACCCGGCCGAGTCGATGCACCCGGTGCCGACTGGCGATCCGCACCCACATGTCGCGGTCTTCACTGGCGCGGAATTGCGGGTCGAAACCACCCGCCTCGAGCAGGCTGGAACGCTTCGCCAGCACGGCGGGACAGAATCGGTTCATGACCAGGAAATCGATCACTCGGAAATCCCGGTCGCGGAGGGGAGCGGTGTTCCGGGTGGGGAGGATCCTGCCATCCTGATCGATCCTGCGATGGACATGGGCGATGACGGCGGGATTACCACCAAGGTGACGCATGGTTTCGAGGGAAACAGCGATCATGTCCGGATCGAGAAGATCATCGGCATCCAGAAGGACAACATACTCGCTCCGGGCCTCGGCCAAACCGCGATTCCGCGCCGCCGACAGTCCCGAGTTGGTTTGCCGGACATACCGGATTTTTTCGCCATAGCCCGAGGCGATGTCCGGAGTGGCATCCGTGGAACCGTCATCGATCACGATGACTTCCACGGCCGGATGGGATTGGCGGAGCGCCGAGTCGATCGCCGCGGGCAAGTAGCGGGCGTAGTTGTAGGCGGGAATGACGACGCTGACGAGATCGGGACGCGCCGGGGAGGCGGTTTGCCCTGCTTCGGTTTTTGGCTCGAGGAAATCCGGTTGCATGGCTAGTTCCATTCCTTCGGCGGGCCTTGGGGGGCCTTGTCAGGGTCAAGGTTTGCCAGCGTCCGGTAGAGTCGCACATGGTCGTCGGCCACCGATTGCCAGGTGTGGGAAGATCCCCGGCGGGCGATTCCCGGGCGGTCCCACGGTCGGCTCCAGATTTCTTGCAAGGCGAGGGCAAGGGCTCCGGGGTCTTCGGGGGTGCAGAGGACGCCGTTGGCGGTGCCGAGGAGATCCGGAACGGCGCCGACCCGGGTGGCCACGACCGGTGTGCCGCAAGCCAGGGCCTCGTGAATGACCACGGGGCAGCCTTCATGGGCTGAAGAAAGGCAAAAAGCGTCGGCCGCGGCGAACCAATCCGGCAGGTCTTGGTGCGGGATCCCGCCATGGAAGGTGACGCGTCCGTTCAAGTGGCGCCGATGGACCTCGTGTTCGATTTCGCCGCGCAAGGGGCCATCGCCCACCAGGTGAACGGCGAAGTCCTGGACCGGGCACAGCCCGAGGGCATCGAGGAGCAGGCGATGCCGCTTTTCCGGCGAGAAGCGGGCGACGTGGAGAAGGATTTTGCGGTGGGCGGGGAGGTTCAGCCGGTTGCGTGCCGCCGCCTTCTCCTGATAGCGAAATCTGGAAGGATCGATCCCATTGAACCGGACGGATACGCGTTCTGGTGGGATCCGGAAGTCCTCGACCAGGAGGGACCGGAGTTCGCTGCTGACGGCGACCACGTGATCCATGCGGAGCAGGGCGGTCCGGATGTTCGGGCTGTTGCGTCCCTTGAGACCGAGGCCGAGGGTGGCATGGCCATGGATGGTGGCCACCAGCCGGGACCGGGAAGTGCGGGGGGAATGGGCCGCGGCCATGGCATCCGGATCCATCCAATGAGAGTGGACCACATCCCAGGTCCGCCGGGGAAAGGTGTTCCGCAGGGCGGACGCGTAAGTCATCCAGCGGAATTTCGAGAGCGGGGAGGGGACGGGCAATCGTTTCGGGTGCGCCACGTTCACCCCGCGCTCGACGCGCGAAGCCGGAATTTTGCTTCCCGGCGCGGTGCGGCTTCCCCAGGCCACCGGAGCGAAAACATCGAGCTCCACGTCGCTCCGGGAAGCCATGGCCGCGGCCAATTCCGCCACGAAGACGCCGTGGAGCGGTTGGGCGGGATTCGGGTAGAGATGGCTGGCGAAGAGCACGTTCATTGTTGCTCCTTTCTGGCCGCGGTCTCGTAAAGTTGGCGGTAGGCGCGGGCCATGGAATCGAGGGAAAAATTCCGGGACACGGTTTCGCGGGCGACCGGACCCACCCGCCTCCAATCGCCGGAGGGATGGGCGGTGAACGGAAGGATCGCATCGGCTAGTTCCCGGGCGGTCCGGCATTCGGTGAGGAAGCCGTTTTCCTGGTGACGGATCAGTTCGGCGCAACCGCAGGAGGCGTGGGCGAGGACCGGGGTGGCGCAGGCCATCGCCTCCAGCACGGCGTTCGACATCCCCTCGTTGACGGAAGGGAGCACCAGCAAATCGAAGGACTGATACCATGGGGCGGTTTCCGCCTGGAATCCGGCCAGGCGGATCCGCTGCGGAAAGGGACTGGCCGCGACGCGTTCCCTGACCCGGGTTTCCTCGGGGCCTCCGGCTCCGACGAGGACCAAGTGGAGCGAAGGGTGGAGCGGGGCGAGGAGATCAAAGGCTTCGACGAGGAGTTGCTGGCGCTTGAAGGGACCGAAACGGCCCACCATGCCGATGACAAACCCGGACTCCGGACCGGGAAGACCGAGGCTGGCCCGGGTCAGGGAGCGTTGGGGGCTGGGTTGGAACCGGTGGGTATCGACTCCATTGGCGATGGCGACCGGTTTCGGGAACCGGAGACCGTTGGCTTCAAGGTTCCGGTTCAAGGCTGCTGAGACGCTGTGGATGGCGGCGCAGCGCCGGTAGAGAAAACGTCTCAGCAAAAGGCGCTTGGGAGTGGTCTCGCCCGGTCCCAGCTCCGCGTGCTCGCCATGCACGATGGGCGGCAGTCCGGGCAGAAGGGAGGCAAGCCCGGTGTAGATGAGAGGGCCCAGATTGTGGGTGTGGATCAAGTCCGGGGCGATTCGCCGGAGTTCGCGTCGCAGAACGGAGACCCACTTTGGCAAAAAACCGGGTGGCTTCTCCAAGGCGGTCACTTGGGCAGGGGCCGGCATCCGTTCCGCGAAGGCCCCCCTTCGGGTGAGGCAGACCACGTGGGTCTCGCAGCCGTCCGGTTCCATGGTCCGGGCCAAGTTGGCAATGCCGTTTTCCATGCCGCCGGGAGCCAAGGAATCGACCACATGGGCAATGCGAAGGCTGCCGGTCGCGCGGGGCTTCCGGAAATCCGGGACGGACGCCGTGGCATGGAAAGGGGTCATCAGGCGGGCCTCATTAGTGCGCGGAGGGAACGATGCGTCAACTCTGCGAATGTGGCGAAAAAAACTTCCGCGGAATTTGGCAACACTTTGACCCCGTGGCTGTTGTGGAGATCGGGGGCGGCCTGAGAACTTTTCCGCAGCCGAAGCAAATGTTTCAAATCTTTTAAAAACTTTGCATTGCGGAGGGCGAATTTCTCGCTCCCCGTGTTTCCGCGGGTAGCTCCGGTGGTGCCCGGGTTTTGATTCCAGCGAAACAGGAGGTTTTTCATGCGATTGGACACGCATCTCAAGCGGGATTGGGGCTACACGACCCATCATTTCCTTCTGGACATCATCTGCTGGTTCTACGCGTTCGCCGGCGCGACCGCCCTTCGCTTCCGGTTGGATCCGGACCTGCTGATGTCCCGCGGGGTGGCCTACACCCCCGGGGTGATCGTCGCGGCGGTAGCCGTGGCCTCCTGCCTCTACGTGTCCGGAATGTATTCGCTCTATGCCCGTCACCGGGGTTGGCGGAAGCGACTCGGGATCGTTACGATCTGCCTCTCGATCGGGGTCATGATCCTGCTGGCGGTGGGTTCCTTGGACCTTGACGGCCGGGTGGGGCGCGGTGTGGTGGCGATGGGTTTTCCGGTTGCGGCGCTCGCCGTGTATGCGCATCACTACTTGCTGCACCGACGCAGCCGGAGTTTCCGGGAGAACGGGGCCTGCATCGTGACTTGCCCCGAAGATCAGGTCGAAGCGCTCCGGTTGCTTTCGTTGGACCAGAATCACTACAGGATTGTCGGATGCTTCGCGGAAGAGGGACTCGAACTGCATTCCGTCCTGAAGCCTCTGGGAACGCTCGAGGGTCTGGTCGAGGGGCTGAAGGCTCATGACATCTCCCGGGTCTTCTGCACCCAGCGAAATCTTCAGGAGGCGAAAACCTCGGTAATTCTTCGGAGGCTCCGGTATTCGGGCATGGCCATTTCTTCGGTGACGGAAGCTTGTGAAGAGGTCCATCAGGCGATCCCCCTCGAGTTGATCGACCATGAATGGCTCTTGCATGCTTGCGGGCAGCCGGGGCACTTCTATGTCTCGAAGTTGAAGCGATTGATGGATGTGGTGATCGCGTGCAGTCTGGGGCTCTTTGCTTTGCCGCTGTTCGTGATTTCCTGGATTTTGGTGAGGCTCACTTCGAAGGGGCCCGGTCTTTATTCCCAGGTGCGGGTCGGGCGCTTCGGGGAAACTTTCCTGGTCCGGAAGCTCCGCACGATGCGTTTGGATGCCGAGGCGGGTGGACCTCAATGGTCGAAAGCCGGAGGGGATTCCCGGGTGACCTTCGTGGGAGGATTCCTCCGGAAATTCCGGGTTGATGAGATTCCCCAGCTTTGGAACATCCTGAAGGGAGAGATGTCCTTTGTGGGGCCGCGGCCCGAGCGCCCGGAATTTACTGACGAATTGGCGGAGGCGATTCCTTTTTTCCGTGAGCGGTTGCTCTTGCGGCCGGGCTTGACGGGATGGGCGCAGGTTTGCTATCCCTACGGGTCGTCGGTGGATGATGCGAGGAGGAAGCTTGAATTTGACCTGTATTACATCAAGCATATGAGCCTCTCGCTCGACGCTTTCATTCTTCTGGACACGATCAAGACGGTGGTGCGTGGCGGAGCTTCCGAACGCCGGGGGGCCCGGTTGGCCCAGTTTGAATTCGTCCATCACCGCGTCAGCCAAGAGGTTTCCGCCCTGCGAACCGCGTGCGTTGCTCCCCGGGTCGAAGCCATGCAACCTGTTTTGATGGATTGATGTGAGGCGGATGGTTGGCCCGTCGCCGCGTTTTATGGAATCAACGGGATTGGTCTGGTTGGGGACCACTCCCGAAGGTTCGCCCTCCGAGGGCATTCGTGCTGTCAGCCTCGAAACCTCCCGCCGGTGTCACTGAGCTTCCAGATCGCCAGGATCATCCTGGTCCTTTATTATATCCGGCCGCAGGACTGGTTGCCGGGGCTTGCGGGTTGGAACATCATGAAGCCCGTCACCTTGGTGGGGATCATTGCCCTGTTCAACCGCCCGGGAGGCCTTGACTTCCGCAGCCTTTTCCGGACGCCGGTCGACTGGGCCATGCTGGCCTACGGAGCCTATATCGTGCTGACCTCGGCCACCATGGTGGATACCTTCAAGGCTTTTTACCCCTTGGGTGTCTACTTCCTCCTGACCGCCCAAGGCATCCAAAGCGAAGGGGAATTGGAAAAGTATCTGCGGCTCTGGGCCATTCTGCTCGTCATCCTCGCCGTGTTGGCGGTAGGCAGCCTTTTCGGGATCGACCTGACCGGGGCTCGGGCTGCGACCGATGCGCAGCAGGGCCGGTTGTCATTGGGCACTTACATGCACAACAACCCGAATGCCCTCGGGCACAGCGTGGTGGCGGCGATCCCCTTGGTTTATGTCTTCTGGTTTTCGAAGCAGTCGATCATCTCGCGTCTGTCCGTTGTTCTGGTGTGGTGGCTCGTCTATTATTGCATTCAAGAGACGGAATCCCGTGGCGCTTTCGTTGTTTGTGCCGGGGGCCTGTTGTTGACCTTCAGCTTCGGGAAACCGAAGCTGGTGCAGGTCCTTTTGGTGTCGATGGCGCTGGTCGGCGGTGGATCGATGGTGGCCTTGATGCCGCGGATGGGCAAGGGGATCCGGGGGGACGAGGGGGTTCAGGGGCGCATGCTCGCTTGGGAGCAGGCCAAGATCGCCATGCAGACCAATCGATTCGGGGTCGGTTATGACAAATTCCTCGCCCACATCCGTTGGAGGCAGGGCCGCTATGTTTACGTCATTCCGAAGGCCACCCACGGATCTTATGTCAAACTCGGGGCGGATTTGGGGTATCCGGGACTCTTTTTCTATCTGCTGGTGGTGGCTGCCTGTCTCCGCAGCGCCATGCTTCGCGTTCGTTTCGTGGAAGGTGGCGGGATGCGCCGGGCTCGCGACGCCTTGTTTCTTTCGCTTGCGATGGCCGCGGTTTCCGGTTGGATGATCGACCGCGCCTATGCCTTGGAATTTTTTCTTCTGGCGGGCGCCTTCTCCGCCTATCACCGGATTCTTCTGCAGGAAGAAGAACGTGCTCGTGCGGCCGCGCGTGACGGAGAGGGCGAATCCGGGGAAATCTTGGAGAGCGGGGTCGATTTTTCCTCCCCCGCCGCTGCGGATCCGGTGCTGACCGCCGCGGTTCCGGCGGTCGTGTTCGGACCGGATTTGCAAAGCCGCCTCGTGTTGCCCGGGGAGAAGGAAGCTCGGCGCGAGCGCCCGCTTTGGCATCGTCTCGGTTTTCTGGAGCTGGCCGCCGCGGGGGTCTTCACGCTGGCGGCTGTGCAGGTTTGGGACAGGGTTCTGATGAGTTTTCTCTGGTGACCTCAACAGGCGCACGCGGTCGCAAACTGTTTCCGGAAAACGTCGGAATCGGGTGATCCGGGGGAAACATGGTCCGAATCCGTCCATGAAATCGTGCCGTCACCCGCTTCCGATCCGTCGAATCACCGCCGCGCTTGTCTGGCTCACGCTCGCTTGGGGGAGCCGGGCGGAAACCCTCACGGGCATTCCTTTTGCCGATGCGGAGGGCGTGTTGTTGGAATTGGACCTGCACTTGCCGCCGTTCGTCAAAAAACCGCCCTTGGTTGTGTTCGTCCACGGGGGTGGGTGGCGCGCCGGGTCACGGGCGGATGTGCCGGTGATGGGGTTGCTGGATTACGGGTTTGCCATCGCCAGCGTGGATTACCGGCTATCCTCCCGGGCCCCGTTTCCGGCGCAGATCCACGATATCAAGGCGGCGATCCGTTTTCTGCGGGCCAAGGCGGACGAGTTTGGCTTTGATGCCACGCGAATCGCGATCTGCGGGACATCGGCTGGCGGGCATTTGGCGGCGTTGACCGGGGTCACCAACGGGCACGAGGAGTTGGAAGGCCGGATCGGGCAGCATCTGGACCGGAGCAGCCGGGTCGATGCCATCGTCAGCTTTTTCGGGGCGTCGGATCTGCGCGCGGTCTTGGAGCAAACCGCCGAGGGGGCGGCGAGGGAATCGCGCATGGCCACCTTGCAAATGTTTCTCGGCGATCTGCCGGAACAGGTTCCGGCGCAGGCCAAGCTGGCCAGCCCGGTGGCGCATCTTGAGTCTGGAGATCCGCCGATTCTGCTGATCCATGGCGATGCGGATCCGCAGATGCCGTTGGCGCAATCCACCGGGTTCCAGACCGCCTGTTGGGAAGCGGGGGTCCCGGTGCGGTTGATCACCCTGCCGGGGGCGGCTCATGGGGGGAGCGAGTTTTTCGATGACGAACGGATCCGGATGGTGGTCGAGTCCTTGCGGGAGCCTCTCGGGGTGAAGCCCTGAGGGGTGACCGCTGGAATCCGGATTCAGGCTCCCGATTCGCGTTCCTCTCCGGGCGTGGGGTCATGGCGGTGGCCCAAAACCGCCGCCGCCCGGTGTTTCCATGATCAGCCTCCAGCCGGGTTGCACGGGGAAGGCGGCGGCGGAGGGGAGCGGTTCGGAGACGGTGCCATGGGGGGTGGCACGGATCAGGGTTTGGCGTCCCGGTTGCCCTGGAGCTCCGCCGGCCCAGCCGTAAGGACCGGAGAGCCGGCGCTGGGTGAGGAGGGAGACCTCGAGTGGGACGAGGAATTCGAATTCCCGGATCAGGCCGTCCCCTCCGTGCCATCTCCCCGCGCCTCCCGAGTTCCTGCGGAGGGCGAACCGGTGGAGGCGGACGGGGTAGCGATGTTCGAGGATCTCCGGGTCGGTGATGGCGGTGTTGGTCATGTGCGTGTGGAGACCGCTGGCACCGTCGCCTTCTGGACCTGCGCCCGAGCCTCCGGCGATCGTTTCGTAATACCCGGAGGAGGCATCGCCGAAGAGCAAATTGTTCATCGTTCCCTGGCTGGCCGCCTGAATTCCGAAGAGTTTGAGAAGGGTATCGACGAGGCGCTGACTGGTTTCGACGTTTCCGCCGACCACGGCGGGGCATCGGGCGGGATCGTCGGGGAAAGCCGGGTTGAGGAAGGATCCGGACGGGAGCCGGATTTCGACATCCACGAGGAGGCCTTCGTTGAGGGGCAGCCTGCTTTGCGTCCAGAGCCGCAACGCGTAGAGGACCGCGCTGCGGACGATGGCGGGGGTGGCGTTGAGGTTGAGGGGATGGACGGGGCTGGTGCCGGTGAAATCGAGGATGAGGCGATCACCGGACCGGGTGGCCCGGACCTGGATGACGGTGCCGTCGTCGAGTGTCTCGCGGGCCTGCGTTTGCGCGAGGGGGCGGCGGGCGATGGCTTCGCGGAAGGAAGCGCGGCCGAGTGCGAGCAGGGCGTCGAGTTGGGATCGGACCGTGGCGGAGGAATAGGTTTGGACGAGCCCTTGCATCGCGGACACGCCGCGGTGGATGGCGGCCGCCTGGGCTTGGAGATCGGCGAGGTTGTGGGCGGGATTCCGGGTGGGAGCGGGTCCGGAGCGGAGCCGCCCGGCGATGCGGGCGAATTGGTCCACGCCCTGCCGGAAGAGGAAGTCCGGGGGGATGACGACGCCCTCTTCCTCGAGGCGTGAGGCGTCCGGCGGCATGGAGCCGGGCCGTTTGCCTCCGATTTCCGCGTGGTGGGCGCGGTTGGCGACGAACCCGATCCGTTCGCCCGAGGAGAAGACCGGGGCGATCAGGGTGACATCCGGCAGATGGGACCCGCCGAAGCCCGGATGATTGGTGATGGCGATGTCCCCCGGTTGCAGGTCGAGAACGGCCATGACTTCCCGGACGCAAAGGCCGAGAGCGCCGAGGTGAACGGGGATATGCGGGGCGTTGACCACGAGGTTTCCGTTGCGGTCGAGAAGCGCGCAGGAGAAATCGAGCCGTTCCCGGATGTTCGTCGAGGTGGCGGTGCGTTCGAGCATGGCCCCCATTTCATTGACGATGGCTTCGAACCGGTGACGGAACAGTTCACTGGTCACGGCGGCGGAACGGGGTGCAGCGGCCTTGGCACCCACGTCGCCGGCTGGGGCGAGCTGGCAAATCCAGCTTCCGTCGGGCGAATGATCCGCCTTCCATCCCTCCTTGAGGTAAAGGGTGAAGAATCCATCCTGAACGATGGCCGGGCCGGTGAGAGATCGTTCCGGAGGGGGCGCGGGGAGGGGCGGGGAGGCGGGAGCAAGGGTGCCGGCGATGACCCGCAAGCTGACGAGTTCGATCAGGGTGTCCCGGGGGGGACGGTAGCCGAAGATCGATTCATGTTCCCCGAGGAAACGGTCGGCGATTTCCGGCAGACCGGGTTGGCTTTCCGGGTGGAATTCCACGGTGATGGTGGCTTCCTGGCCTTGCAGACGGAGTTCCGCAAGGGCGCGGAGCGAAGTTTTTGCCGGGTCACGGGCGGCCTCGGACCGGAGGTCATCCAACCAGAGCGAAAGGTCGGCACACTCCGGCAGGGGGCGGAGGATTTGTCGCTCGGCGAATGTTTCTTCCGCGGCGTGGTGCAGGCCGAAGGCGCTGAGGACTCCGGCCTCCGCGGGGACGAGAAAGGTGGCGATCCCCAATTTCTCCGCCAGATCACAAGCGTGGAGGGGCCCGGCCCCGCCGAAGGCCACCAGCACGTGATCCGCCGGATCCGCTCCCTCCCGCACGGAGATGGCGCGGATGCTGTCCGCCATTTGTTCGACGGCGATTTCCACCAAGCCGTTGAGGAGGCTCTCCGGATCTCCGGTGCCCGCTTGCCGGGCCAAATCTTGCAAACGCTCCCGGGCCGCCCGAATCTGCTCCGGTCCGAGGGGCAGGGCGAACCGGGTCGGATCAATCCGCCCGAGCAGGAGATTCACGTCCGTCATGGTGAGGGGACCACCGCGTCCGTAGCAGGCGGGGCCCGGGTCCGCCCCGGCGCTTTCCGGACCGACGCGCAAGCCGGCTTCCGTCCATTGGCAGATGGAGCCGCCCCCCGCCGCCACGGTTTCGATCCGCAGGGCCGGGGCGAGAAGTTGGGCGGGCCCGACTTGTTGGCGGAATTGGTAGAGGAAACGGCCGTCGTGGCGCGCCACATCGGTGGAGGTTCCGCCCATGTCGAAGGCGATGATCCGGGAGAATCCGGAGCGGCGGGCCACGGCCACCGCGCCGGCGACTCCGCCCGCCGGGCCGGAGAAGAGACTGTCCTTGGGCGCGAACCGATCCCGGGGAGTCAAACCGCCGGCACTGGTCATCACGAGGAACCGGCGGGGTGAGGTGCGATTCACCTCGTCAAGGAACGCATTGAGGACGGGGGTGAGGCAGGCGTTGACCACCGCGGTTCCGGCGCGCGGCAGCAGTTTGATCATCGGGGCCAGTTCGGAAGAAAGGCTCACCGAGGCGAACCCGGTTTCCAGTAGGTAGTCACGCAAGGCGTTTTCGTGCGAAGGATTGCGGTAACTGTGGAGCAGGGCCACGGCGGCATGGTGGATTCCCCGCTCCAGCAGGTCCCGGCAACGCGCGGCCAGCGTCTCGTCCAAAGCCAACGGAGTGACCACCCGGCCGGAGGCGTCGAGCCTCTCCCGGATGCCCACGGATTCGCGGTAGAGCGGGGGAGCCACGTCATGCCGGAGCGCAAAAAGATCGGGGCGTCTCTGGTCCCGGATCAAGAGGAGATCTTCGAAACCCTGTGTCACGAAAAAGGCGAGGGCCGCGCCTTTCCCCTCCAAGAGCGCATTGGTTCCGCGCGTGGTCGCGAGACGGAGATCGATTTCGGGAAAGGGCTCGCCGAGGCGGGTGCCGGTGAGGACGCGGATCGCGATCACGGGCGCCACTTCCCCGGTGAAGCAATCCGTGGCCAGATTCCCCGCGGGTTCGGTGGTCCAGCCTTCGAGGAATTCGGGGGGCAGGTTCCAGACGGGAGGAAGCACCGGTTTTCCGGAGGCGGGATCATGGGGCAGGCGCAGACGGGCGGAGGAAAGGACCTTGAGAAACACCGGACGGGTGGCCCCCGGCGGCAGGGCCCAGCAATCGGTGAAGGTGCCGCCGGTATCGACGCGGATTTGCCAGGGATGGTTCAAGGTTGCGGAGCCATCGCGGTGACCAGATCGGGCGTGGAGGTCGTGAACCATCCCCCGTGGCCCATCCCGGGGAGTTCAACGAGATTCACGGTTCCGGGATGTCGGTCGCGCAATTCCCGGGCCATCGCGATGGGAATGACTTCGTCCGCGGTTCCGTGGAAAATGGTGACCCGCGCGGTCGGCCGGGTGGCGAGGGCGTCGAGCGTCGTGCGGTTGTCGTAGTCGTGATCCAACAGCCGGGCGATGACCGGTCCTTTGCGGAGTATGGCCATGTCGCGGAGGCTGGTGAAAGGGGCGAAGAGGACGGCTTGGCGGGCCCCCAGTTCGTCCGCGGCAAGGAGGGCGGCGGCGCATCCCAGCGAGTGTCCGAGCACGGCGCATCGGGATCGCAGGATTTCCGGGGGAAGATCGAGGTGGGCGGCGAGGGCCAGGGTTGCGCCCCGGACCGATTCGCGCAGGGTTTCGGGGCGGGGTTTTCCCTCGCTGGCGCCGTAGCCGGGCCATTCCACGAAGAGGAAGGCCCGCCCCGGGGCTGCCTGAGAGCGGGCGAACGTTTCCCAGCGGAGGGCCTGGCCCGCATTCCCCGCGAAACAGCACCAGATCTGGCTTGGGACGCCTCTGCAGGGAAGGTAGAAGGCGGTCTGCCGGCCGTGCGGGGCGGAGAACGGCAGGCAAAGGCCTCCCCGGTCCCGGAAATCCTGCAGGTCCTGCGCGGTGTAGGGTTGTGGAAAGTAGATCAGTTTGTCCTGAAAAAGATACAGACCGGTCCCGGCGATGCCGAAGAGGAAAGCCAAACCGGGCAGCAGGAGAACCAGCGTTTTCACAGGAGCGAGCGGGGCTTCTTATTTGGGCAGGCGCACCGCCCTGTCTTCGAGGCGGGCCTTCATCCGGATGAGATCGCCGTCGGAAGGGGAGGAAGTTGCCGCGCGAGCCGGCGGTCGCGGGGCGGCGGGCGGGGTTGGGCCGGAAGGAGGGGGAGCGGCACCGGTCACGGCCCGGACAACCTCGCCTCCTTTGCGGAAGGTGATGGCCTTGACGTTCCCGTCCGGAGTTCGCTCCACGTCGAGGAGCACGGGACCGGACGGGGAATGGCGGGCGACTTCCTCAATGGTCCCGCCATTCCGGGATTGGATATAGGCGAGTTCGATTCCCTGCGGAGTGGTGCCCATGCCGAGCAGGCGATACACCGGCGGAGGTTCGGGGGAGGGAGGGGAAATCACCTCGGGCGGAGCCTGTTGGAGAAAGAGGGGAGCGGTCCAGAGGGAGCGGTAGCGTTCCAGCGGATGGGGTTGCGGCTTGGCCTCCTCCGACGCGGCGTTCGTTGGTGGAAGCGTCAGGCAGAGGGCTGCGGCCAGAAGAGTCGGTTGGGGAATCGTGGGGCGCATGGGAAAATCCGCGACAGGATTCGGGTGGCGGGCGTCAGGGGGTTCCGCCCGGGAGGCTCCCGGTCTTTCCCTCCGCACGGATTTCGTGCAGACGGCCGTTGAGGGTTCCGGTGGCCAGACGGAAAAAGGCGCGCATCTGGGAGTCCATCCGGTTGGAGGCGGACGGGGTGGCGGCGTAAAAAGTTTGGATATCCGGGTGGACGCCGAAATCGCGATTGGAGATCCGTTCGTGACCGTGGCCGCGGACCAGTTGGGAGAAATTGCTTTCGCGACCATCCCAAGTCAACGACCCGGCGCGGTGGACCGCGTAGCCGAAAGCCCGGCCTTCCGCGCGGAGTCGTTTCTGGGCTCCGGCGAAGAGCGGTGGATCGACGATGTAGCTGTCCACCGGGATCCAGTGGCCGTCCAGCCAGACCTCCGTATAGCTGTGGTCCAGCCATTCCGTCCGGGAGGAAACGATGCCGTGGAGAATCCCTCCGGAGATTTCCACGAAGTGCTGCCGGGCGGGGATGCCGGAGGCGCGCAAGAGGGCGATGAAGAGTGTGCCCTTCGGGTTGCAAAAGCCCCGACGGCTGCGGAGGACCTCCGACGCCTTGTGATCGTAAAATTTGGGCCCGAAACCGTAGGCGATCTGGTCCCGGACGAAGTTGTGGATCGCGACCGCTTTTTCCCGGTCCGTTGCTTTGCCCCGGGTGATCCGCGCCGCCGCACTCTGGATCGAGGGATGCGCGACATCGATCAGAGCGGTCGCGCCAAGGAATTCCCCGCCCGGGGCGGAGGCCCGGAGGAGCAGGGTGATGGCAAGAGCCGGGGGGAGGGGGCGCATCAGGCGAAATGGAATCTTCCCTGTGGAGGGAAGCGGTGTATGTTACCCGCGAACAGCCGATCGCGAAAGAACGAAGAATCCATTTTCTGAATGCTCCCCATTACGTTTCTCGGCTTGTTCGTTTCCCTGGCGGTTCTCCGCGCCGTGCATCAGTGCCGTGGGAAGGACGCCGGGGCGCCCGATCCGGCACAGGTTAGCCCGGAAGGCGGGAGGCTGGACCGGATCCGGCGGGTGTTGACCGCGTGTCTCAGCTGCCTGGTGGTGATCCACGGGTTTCATCATGTGTTCGGTTTGTTCCCGTGGTTCGCCCGGGGCGGGTTGCCGGTTCCGGAACCGGTGCGGTGGTTGGGTTGTGCCGGCGCGGTGGCCGCGCTGGTGATGTTGCATCAGGTGCACCGTGACCTCGGGCGGGCCTTCAGCGTGCGGTTGCTGGTGCGCGAGAATCATCCGCTGGTGACCAACGGTTGGTATGCCCGGATCCGGCACCCGATGTATTCCGCCCTCGGTGCTTTTTTCCTCTGCGCTTCGCTGGTGGCGGCGCATGCCTGGATTGCGATTCTGGCGGCGGGGATCGTGGCCGTCCTCTGCGCCCGGACTGGCGCGGAGGAGCGGATGATGGAGGCTCATTTTGGCGAGACCTATCGCCGCTACCGGGAAAATACGGGGCTGCTCTGGCCCCGCTTCACTCGCCGAACGCGAAAAGATTGAGCCGTTTGGCGACGGCGAGATCACAGAGTTTGCCCAGCTCGCTGACGGCGGCGGTGGCTTGCGGGTGATGGATCCGCTGCCGCGCCTTTTCCACCTCCACCCTGAGGCCGAGGATCTGGCCATCGACGAACGAGGCGTCCTGATAGAAGTCCGAAAGATTGTAGAACAAGGTCAGATCGTGCAGCGTCTCCGGGGGCTCCTCGAAAATCGCCCGGTGCAACCGGTAGTCCAGACTGAGCAGGGCTTCGGACTGGCTGGCCTCGCTCCGGGTTTCGGCGAGATGAAAGGTGTATGGCATTGGAACTGGAAAGCGGGGTTCCTCTACGACAGAATGAGGGGCGATGACAAACCCGATTTCAGGGACGACGGAGGATGACCTGGGCCGGTTCGGCGGGATCGGGCGGCTTTACGGTCTTCCGGCTTGGGAGCGGATCCATGCCGCCTCGGTCATGGTGATCGGCATCGGAGGGGTCGGGTCCTGGACCGTGGAAGCCTTGGCCCGGAGTGGCGTGGGTCGTCTTGTCCTCGTTGATTTCGACGAAGTTTGCGTCACCAATGTGAACCGCCAGCTCCATGCTCTGGAGGGCACCATCGGCCGCTCCAAGACCGCGGTCATGGCGGAGCGGGTTCTCGCGATTTCCCCCCGGTGCTCGGTGGTGGCGGTGGAGCGGTTCTTCACCCCGGCCAGCGCGGAGGAAATTCTGACGATGGGTGGTGACGTGGTGGTGGACGCGATCGATACCGTCCGGGACAAGGCCCTGCTGCTGCACGCCTGCCATCGGGCGGGGCTTCCGGTGATCACCTGTGGCGGGGCCGGCGGAAAGAGGGATCCGACGAAAGTACGGGTGGCTGACCTGGCGCACACCACCCACGACGCCCTCCTCAAGCAGGTCCGCAAGGTCTTGCGCCGGGAACATGGTTGGCCGGAAGGGGAGCCGGACCGGCCGGGGCATGCGTTCGGCATTCCGGCGGTGTTTGCGATGGAGCATTCCGTGTATCCGCAGTCCGACGGCACCGTCTGTTCCGAGGTGGAGCCCGGAGAACCGTTGCGCCTGAATTGCGACGCCGGGCTGGGCACGGTCACCCACATGACGGGCACGATCGGCTTTGTGGCGGCGGCAGAAGCGATCCGGCGGATGCTTTGTTGAACCCGGTGCCGGGTGGGACTGGTTTTCAGGCGTCCGGGGTTCTTCGTTTCCACCAGGCGGCGAGCATGGCCCCAAGGAGGTTCTGGATGATCGAGCTGAACACGGCGGCGGCGGCGGCCAGAGGCATCGTGGGGAAGTGTTGCCGGGCCAGGGAGGCGGCCATCCCTCCGTTCTGCATCCCCACCTCGATGCTGACGGTGCGGGCGACGGATTCGGGAAACCGGAGGAGCTTCGGAACCAGGTAGCCCGTCAGGTAACCGAGCAGATGGAGCAGCAGGGCGGCCAAAGTGAGTTTGCCGGCGTTCTCTCCGATGTCTCTGGCGCTGGCCGCGACGATGCCGCCCGTGACGAGGGTGAAGGCGAGAACGGCCACGGTCGGGCCGCAGGCTCCGAGGCGGTCGGCGAAGCGGGGGTTCTTCCATCGGACCAGCACGCCCACGACGACGGGAGCGACGGTGAGTTTGAGGGCCGAGAGACTCATGCCCCAGGCATCCACCGCGACGTATTTCCCGGCCAGGGCACTGGTCCAGACCGGGGTGAAGAAGAAGGCGAGCAGGGTGGAGAAAAGCGTCAGCGCCACGGAAAGCGCCACATTCGCCTTGGCCAGATAACTGATGACGTTGGAGGCCATCCCTCCCGGACAACTGGCCACGAGGATGATGCCGACCGCCAGATCCGGTGGCAGACGGAGCATTTTGCCCACCAACCAACCTCCCACAGGCATCAGAGTGTATTGGCAGACAAAGCCGAGAACCACGCTCCCGGGCATGGCGCCGATGCCCTTGAAATCCTCCGGACTCAACGTCAACCCCATCCCGAGCATGGAGAGGGCCAAGGCCCAGAAAATCCATTCCTTGCCGAACCACAGCATCGACTCCGGATGGAGGAAAGCGATGAGCGAAAGACCGGCGAGCCAGACCGGGTAGAGATCGTTGAACCAGTTGAGGAAGCGCTTCATGGTGGCCGGGGAAACCGTGGTCGTTGGCTCAAAGACCGGTCAACGCCCTCCGCGCCATGACCGGATCATCCGTGGTGATGCCATCGATGCCCAGGGCAGCAAGGCGTTTCACGTCGTCCGGTTGGTTCACGGTCCAGACGTAAAGTTTGAGACCGGCGTCCCGGACTTCCCGGACCATTTCGGGCGTCCAAGGCCACTTCAAGCCGAGATCGAGCCCGTCCAGCCCGTCTTCCAAGGTATGCCGGATAAGCTGATCGAGGTTGGCGGGAGCCGAGATCCGGTAGACTTCGAGCCACGGCAAGGTCTGCTTGGCTTCCCGGGCGATGGATCGGTCAAAGGCGATGAGGCGCAGCTGCCGCGCGCGCGGCTTCCACGGGGCGAGCTGGCGCGCCAGGACCGGAATCACGGCCGGGTCATGCCCCTTGATTTCCAGAAAGAAGCGATGGTTCCCCCCTGGCAGGGTGGCGAGGGCTTGCTTCAGGCTGGGGATGCGTTCCCCCGCGAACTCCGGGCTCTTCCGAGAGCCGGCGTCCAAAGCTTGCAATTCCGCGAGGGTCGATCGTTCGACCGCCAAGGCGTTCCCGGTGGTGCGCTGGGCGTTGGCATCGTGCAGGACGGCGATTTCATGGTCGGCCGTCAGGTGGAGATCGAGTTCACAGGAATCGGCTCCCTGCCTCCAGGCGAGGCGGAAGGCGGCCACGGTGTTTTCCGGGGCGGCGGCGGAGGCCCCGCGATGGGCGATGATGTCCACGGCGTTGGGCGGGGGTTCTCCGGCTGGGGCGGAGCCAAGCGCGGCGAGGGAGAGGATGAGGAAGCGGAGGGAGGGCGGGTGCATGGGGAAGATCTTCACCAGTCCCCTCCGGCCCCTTCCGCGGGTTGGGGCCGTTCGGCGAGGAATCCTTGGGCCACAAGGAACCGGTCCATTTCCGCGAGGGTGGTGTCGTAGCCCTCTTGATTGACATTGAAGTTGTAGAACGAATGGTCGCGCCCCTTGAACAGGCAGAGCTCGCAGATGTTGTTCTTCTTCTTCACCTGACTGACGAATTTCATGACCGGTTCGTAGGGCACGACCCGGTCCTCTGTTCCGTGGAAGATGATCGTGGGCGGCACGTGCTTGGCCACGTAACGGGAGGGGTTGCAGCGGTTGGCTTCCTCGGGGCTGGGGAATTTCTCGAGGATCAGGCCGGGCCGGGAGGTATCGGTGATGGGGCAGAAGAGTGCCATGCCGTCCGGCACGCAGCTGATGTTGGGATCATTCGGATCATCCGCGACCCCCGGGATCATGGCCGCCGCGAGGGCCATGTGCGCCCCTCCTCCACCGCCCACCACCACCAGTTTCATCGGGTCCACTTTCAAGGCCGCCGCGTTCTGCCGGACCCAACGGATCGAGGAACGGGCATCGGACATGGCCTCCATCGGACCGGTTCCATGGGCGGAGCGGATCCGGTATTCCACGAGGATGGCGACGGCCCCGCGCCCGATGAAATGCAGGGCCTGGGGAGCGAACTGGGTGATGCTCATGTTCTCCCACAGACCGCTGGCAAAGAAAAGCATGACGGGCCGGAGCTGCCGGGTATCGCGGTCCGGGGAGAAAACATGGGCCTTGAGTTCAATCCCGTCGTCCGTCTCCTTGTAAACGTGTTCCTGGGCGAGATCGAGAATCTGGCGCCTGCGGTCAACCCACGTCTCTCCGGTCGTGCTCATAGCGATCGTTGCAGTTCCCCGGGTCGGTGCCGGGGCGAGTCCCACCTTACGACGGAACGGGCGGGATGTTGCCAACAGATTTTGCATTTCTCGAGCATTTTTCGTTCCCTTTGCACCGGAATGAGGTCCAATGGGAGCGAACTGAACCGATGACTCCTCTCTCTTTTTCCCGCCCGGGCCGGTGGTGGCTCCCGGCGCTTTTGCTCTGTGTTTTTCCAGCCGGGGCGGAGGAATTGCGCTTTGAGTTGGAGCGGACTTACCGGGGGTGGTCCGGAGCGATGAGCCAGCGCAGCCTCTCTCTCTGGCAGCAGCACACGGCGGCTTCGCGCCAGGTGTTGACCCGGAATTACGTCATTTCCCGCAAGGCGGATTGGCCGGCGGCCATCTTCGATCTTCCCTTCCGCCTCCCGGAAATCGCGACGCTCCGGCACATCGCCACCTTTGAGCGGGGCGACACCGCGAATCTCATTTACTTCGGCCGGGTGGATTTCGGCCTGCTCGAGGGGAATGTGCCCGAGAACATCCTCTTGCTCAAATTCCTCCGCGAGAAAGGGCGGTGGAAGTTCGACAACACCAAGTTCATCAACCTGGAATCGGACCCCGGAGTGCGCCAGCTCATCCTCAACGATGAACTCGAGTTTCTTCAGGACCCCGAGTTCCAGCCGAGCGGCGAACTGCCGCCGGTGCCGAGGTCGATCGAGGGGTTCGATCATCCAGGGGAGATCTGGGTCGCCTCCGTCGGTTACGAAACCACGGTCAAGATCGGGGATCTGCATGTCACCCAGGTTGGTAACAATATCGTCACCGACGTGGTCATCGGCGGGCTTTCCCGTTCCGGGCTTCCCATCAGCGTGGGAGTACGGGAGCTGCCCTTGCCTCCTGGCGCGGAACGAACTCTGGCGGTGGAAATTTACGCACTGCGCCCCGGGAAACCGGCCGTCCGGGTCTGGGAACACCGGCCTCCGGAGGAGAAGGCGCTCGAGCCTCTGGCCACCCGGGTCTTTGCCAACGCGGTGACCATGCAGGACAAGCCGGGAGCGCAGAAAAGTCAGTGAGCTGAGGGGCCGAGCCCGGGCGGAGAGACGGAAGGAAGCCGGGGAAGTTCTGCTTGTGATTGGCCCCCGCTTCGTCTAATGATCGCCGGATTCTGGCCGGAACCATGATATCCATTCTCCCCGCATGAGTTCTCCGTCACCGACCAAACTGATCCTTCCGGGTCCGGGGGGCTGGGTGCATTACCGTCGGGTCAACCGGCAGGCGGAGTGGATTCCGGCCGGCCCGAAGGAAAGCCGGGCGGTCGACGCGGAGACGTGGGTGGCGGTGCCGAGCCTGCATTTCGATTACCTCTGGGCCCGCCTGCCCGAGGGAACTGCGGCGGAGCGCCAGGAGATGTTGAAGCTGGAGATGGAGAGCCGCGGCTGGCAACCGGATGGACGGGACGAGGGACGGACGGCGTCGCTGATGGCTCCCCAAGCCGGTCATGTCCTCTGCTCGGCGGCCTGCTGGCCCGGGCAGCCTCCGTTGGAGGAATTCGCGCGGGCCGGTTGGTTCACCCCGTCGGCTTGGGCCTACGCTTACCGCCCTCATGCGGTCACGCTCTGGATGGAGAACGGCTTGCTCACGGCGGTTTGGACCGGGGCCGTGCCCAATTTCCCACTGCATTGCCAGAGCTTGTCCAGAGCCGGACTGGATCAAGACCTCGCGGCGGAGATCGACATGGTGGAGATGTCCTTGCGGCTTTCCGGGGTCCCGGTCCGGACGACGGTGCTCGTCTTCCGGGGCGAACTTGGGGATCCCTCCACCCGTCATGACCTGTCCCGGATGCTCGGATGGGCGGAGGCCATCGAGCAGCTGGCCCCGGCGGACCCGGGCTTCGACCTGTCCGCCACCTTGGTTCCTCCGTCCGCGGCGGAGTATCGGCGCCAGTCCCGGAGCCAGCGCCAGATGCGGGCGATTGCCCTCTTCGCCTTCGCTGTGATGGGGGTGGCCGCTTTTTTCATGGTGCAACCGGTGGTCTCAAGGCAGAAGGAATTGCAAGCGCGGGCGGTGGCGTTGGACCAGATCGAGCCGGAGCTCTCCAGCCTGCGCGAAGCCCGGGAGGTCTGGAACCTGCTGCAGCCGGCGCTGAATCCCCAGCGTTACCCGCAGGAGTTGCTCCTGCGTTGCGTCAAGGAAGTTCCGGCCGAAGGGGTCCGGGTGACCCAATTCGAATGCACCCAGAACAGCCTGATGCTGGCCGGGGAGGCGAGCACGCCCCAACTGGCGATCCAGTTTCAGAACCGCCTCCAGCAGAACGTTTCCCTCGGCGGAGCCGTTTGGGATGCGCCCAGTCCCGGTTTCCAGGAGGATGGCCGGGCCAGTTTTCAAATCCAAGCCACGTTCCAAGATGTCCCTGAGCAGCCGTGAGGAGAAACTGGCCTTGGGCGTCATGATCGTCCTCGTGCTCGGCGGTCTGTCCGTCGCCACTTCCAGGGTGCGGGCTTGGCGAACCAGCCTTGCGGAGCAGGAGACGATCGTGGAGACGCGCGAGGTGGAAGCCCGGGAATTGCGCAACGGAGGGGTTCTCTGGGAAGAGCGGCGGCGCTGGATCGCCGGCAGCCTTCCGGCGCATCCCAATGACGGCGAAGCCAGAAGCAGTCTGGTCAGCGCCGTTCAGGAGGCGGCCCGGGCCCATTCCGTCTCCCTGCAGAGTCAAAAATTGATCGATCCCGACGCGGAAGGAAAAACCGATGAGGAGACCGCTCCCAAGATGGAGAATCAGCCCAAGGGATTTGCTCTCGTGGTCACGGCTTCGGGAGATTTAAAAAATTTGGTGATGTGGTGGCACGAACTTCTCCGTCCGGACTGCTTCCGGCAGATAAATTTCTTGAAGGTCATCCCTGAAGATGATAGCTCAGAGATGCTGAGGTGTAGCGTAGAAATTTGGCAATGGTACCGGCTTTCCACAGAATCGCCTGGAGCGGAAAGGGTCACGTCGCTATCCTCCCGCTAATCTGCTTTTTTTGCCTTTTTGCCATGGTCATCCTTCCCGCCTTCGGGGCCGGTGAAGGAAGTTTCCAAGTTCCGGAGTCCCTGCCGGCGGAACGCTATGCCGCCATTTGGGAGCGGGCACCGTTTCACCTGAAAACGGTGGCGTCCGGTCCGGTGAATACGCAGTCATTCGCGGAGAATCTGGCGCTCGCCGGTTTCTCGGAGGCCAACGGGGTGGTCACGGTCTACCTCAAGGACAAGTCCACCGGGGAATACGTGGAGTTGACCAGCCAGTCCCCCCATGAGTCCGGGATCGAGTTCGACAAGATCGTGGAGAATGACGATCCCCGCCAGATCAAGGTCAGCCTCCGCAAGGGCGCGGAAACTGCTTTGGTCAGCTATTCCCAGGAGCAGCTCACGCCGGTTGCCGCCGGGGGCGCGCCCGGCCAGGCCGCCGGTGTGCTCGGAGGACGGCCTCCGGGACCCGTGCCTCCCGCGGTTCCCGCCCCCGCCAATGCGGACGGGGCGGCAAACCAGCAGAAGAGCCGGCGCCGCATCATCCTGCCCCAGGCGGCCCCGCCCCAGTCCTCCGTGGTGAAACCCGGCCCCGGCCCCGTTCCCCTGTTGGCCGCCTCCCAAACTGTCGTCTCTCCCAGTCGCCCATGAATCGAATGTTCACCGGGCTTCGGAGCCTTTTCTTCGCCTTGATTTTCACTGCGGTGACCGCCCTGGGTCCCGGGCCTGGCATTCAGGCTCAGGCGCCGCCGAATGAATTCCGTCTTTCCATTCCGAACGGGGATCTTCACCTCGTGCTGCTGGAGTATGAGAAGTATACCGGGAAGAAGGTGATCCGGGACAACGCGGTTGAGGGCGGCAAGGTCACGGTTGAGACCAGCGGAACGGTGACCAAGGAGGAGGCGGTCCAGTTCATCGAGCAGAGTCTCCTGCTCAACGGTTATGCCATCGTCCCTAGCGGTCCCAACCTCGTCAAGGTCGTGGCCTTTGAGGCGGGCAAACAGCCGCGGAACGAGGGAATCCGGGTCTTCTCCGATGCATCCGGCCTTCCCCAGTCGGATGAGGTGGTGACCTTTGTCCTGCCGCTCTCTTTCCTGCAGCCGGAGGAGGCGGTTGCCGCCTTGCAGCAAATCGCTCCCGGCCACCCTTATGGCTCGATCACGCCCCTGGCCAACGCCCAAGCGCTGATCATCACGGAAAACAGCGTCACGATTCGTGCCTACCTCGAGTTGATGACCCACATCGACGTCCAACCGGGAACGACGGAACAGAAGACCTTCGCCTTGGAACGGGCCGATGCCGAGGACGTGGTGGAGGCGCTCAAGGAATTGCTCGGGCTGGACGAGAACGAGTCTCCCTCAAGCGGCGTGCGTCCGGCGTCCCAACCGGCTCGTCCCCAGCCCGTCAACGCCGCTTCAAACCCGGGAGGCGGTGCCCTTCCGCCACCCGCCCCGGCGGTTCAGGCTGGTGCTTCGGTGGGGTCCGCGGACCGCGCCGGCTCCTCTCCGGCCCCGCGCATCTTTGCGGTGTTGCGGACGAACCGGGTGCTGGTCATCGCCACGCCGTTTGACATGGAGCGGATCGAGTTGCTGGTCCAGGAATTGGATTCTCCGGCGGATTCGCGGCGTTTCCTCTCCATTCCGCTGCGTTATGTCTCGGTCCTGGGGGTTCTCGATGCCCTCCGCACCTCCCTGCTTTCCGGAGCCAAGTCGGACGAGACCGGTTCGGGGACCGGGGCTGCGGGGGGCGCGGCAAGCGGTCTGGGCGGTGCCTTGATCCCGCAGGGTGGAGCCGGTGGGCTCAATACCGGCGGCGGCAGTTCGGCCTTCGGATCTTCTCTCTCGGGCGGGGGAGGAGGCGGATTCGGTTCCCGGTTCGGCGGTGGCTCGGGATTCGGATCGGGCGGTTCCGGATTTGGGTCAGGCGGCTCCGGGTTCGGCTCGGGTTCGGGCTTTGGTTCCTCGTCCTTCGGCTCGGGTGGTTCCGGGGCGAATCAGGCGCCGGTCTCGGTGATCGTGGGCAAGACCTTGATCATTGCGGATTCCGTATCCAATGAATTGTTCATCTCCGGACCTCCGGATCACCTGGAGACCCTCTCGGAGTTGGTGGCTCAATTGGACCGCAAACCGCGGCAGGTGATCATCTCCGCGGTCATCGGACAGTTGACGCTGGGAAATGATCTGGAATCGGGCGTAGATTATCTGCGGACGTTGGATGGCCAGATGGCCGGGGCCTTGCGCACGAGAAGCGGGCTGACGGTCGGGGCGGCACCGGATATCGGGACTCTGGGCGACTTCTCGAAGCTTAGCGCGGCCGCGGCGAGTGGATTCACCCTCTACGGATTGATCGGCAACCGCTTGAGCAGCTACCTGACCCTGCTGGAGAGCACCAGTCGCTTCAAAGTGCTTTCCAATCCGACTGTGTTCACGCTCAACAACGTGCCGGCCGCGATTTCCACGGGGCAACGGATTGCGGTTCCCTCCAACACGCTGACCACGGCGGGGCTCCCCGGCCAGAATGCCTCGGTGAGCGCCACGGTGCAATACCAGGAGGTTCTTCTCGAGATCCAAGTCATTCCGCTGATCAACTCGGAAAACGAGGTCACCCTGCAGATTCAACAGAAGAACGAGGATCTTGGGGACAAAACAAACATCGGGGGGAATCTGGTTCCGAACATCACCACGCAACAACTCACCACCACCGTGGTGGTGCCGAACCGATCCTCCGTGCTCCTCGGGGGGTTGATCACGGAGCGGGACCGGGAATCCTCCAACGGGCTCCCGATCTTGAGCCGGATCCCGATCGCCCGTCATGCCTTTTCCTCGACCAGACTGGAGAAGAATCGCAGCGAACTGTTGATTTTCCTGCAACCCACCATCGTCGAAAATCCCCAGCTCGCGCCCGAGGTCGGGGACGAGGTTTCCGAGGATTCCGCTTTGGCCGGCGCCATCCCGACGTTCCCGCATCAGGCCGATCCTCAGGGGCGCACCTTCGCCGTCGGGGGCGGCAAGGTTCCGATGTGGCGGAAGGTTTTCGGGAAAAAGACCACCGTCAAGGGAGTGCCTTCGGCCGTCGCCGAACCCGCGCCCTCCAAAGCCACGGGAACCGCCGGGGGCCGATGAACGGGGCGGGGTCAGTGCGTCCGGCTCAGGGCCGTCCCGCCGTCTCGTCCGTTTTGTCCGCCCTGTTGTTTCTTTGCGCCGGGATGGCCCAGGCCCAGGTGATCATCTACCGCATCAGCTTCACCCATGTGGCCGGGTATAACGTGGATTTTTACGATGGCGGGTATCTCGTGGCTCCGGCTCTGGGCGGTCTTCCCTCCTTGGTGATGATCAATCGGGATGCGTCCGGCGCGGCGACTTACAGTCCGGCTGTTTCGGGCGGAGACTTTTTCATCGGCTTGGACAAGGACAAGCGGTTGATGGCCACGTTCGGTTGCAAGGGCAGGGGGGATGCCTCCTTGTGCGCGTTCGGACCGGTCTTGAGTTCGATGCGTTTGAAGAGCACCGCTTTCGATCTTCAGGTCCGGCTGGCCCGCACCCTTTCGGGGGGAGTCGTGGCCTCATCCGGCGAGAACGGGGAGAAGGGGCCGGACGGGACGATCGGCTTTGCCCAGCATTCCAACGTGGTCATGGAGATGGATGCCAGCCTCACGGAGGAGGCCAACACGTTGGGTGGGCAGCCGGGCGATGGGGTCTCCGTGGTGAATGCCTTTCTCGAAAGCCACGGCTTCCAACCGGAAGATCCCGTGCCGGTTTCCGAAGGCGAACGGCTCGCCGAACCTTGAGGCGGGGCCGGATCAGAATGTCATTTCACCCGCTCCGGAGCGTAGGAGGCCTTGGACCGTGCCGCTCCGTTCTTCTTTCCAGAGCAAGGAACCCCGTCCTCCGGGCAGGGCGATGCCCGGATTTCCCTGCGGACCGCCGCCACCCTGCCGGGCGCTCACCAAGCTGACGATGTGGGCATAATCCCCCGCGATTCCGATGGACTGGATCCGGCGGGTGGGACCGCGCACCGTGAGCCAGCGACCGACGCCGTTGGCGGGCGGAATGCCCAGTTGGGCCAAGGCCTGTTCGAG
This sequence comes from Verrucomicrobiota bacterium, assembly GCA_018970725.1. GTDB lineage: Bacteria > Verrucomicrobiota > Verrucomicrobiia > Verrucomicrobiales > DEV007 > V1-115. Next base: position 104,450 of record JAGWVU010000007.1, on the reverse strand, counting down.
GCTGGGTTCCACATCATCGTCGGAATAGCGGATGCCATCCCGCCCATAGCGATCCCGCAACCAGAGGGCGACCGATTCCGGGGAACAACCGGTAAGGCCGGTGATGAGGTCCGCCGGGGCCGCCATCAAGTCGAGTGAGCCCTGGCCGCGCACGGAGATCCGGGAGCGCCAGTCGGGGCGGACGGTCTCGAGCAGCACGAAATCCCGGACCAGCCGGATCTCGTCGAGGTTGGAGAAGGGGCGGTTGTAGGGACGGTTCTTGACCGGGTAATCGCGGACTTCGGCACCTTGCGCCCTCTTGAGAACGTCTCCATCGATCCAATCGGCCATGGCATAAACGAGGCGTTCCGCGTCCCGGCGTTCCATGCCCCAGGTGCGGAAGAGTTGCACCAGGGACGGTTGACGTTCGTCGGCCAGCCAGAGGTTGAGATTCAGCTTGGCTTCCTCGGAGGTGATTTGGACCTGGATCCTTTCACCATTCCCGAAGTCCTGGTTGAGGATGGGATCGCCCGGCTTGACCGCCGGATGGTCGGCCAGGGCGAGTCCGGCCAGCGCGAGTTGCCGGGCGCGATCCCGGGCGATCCGACCGGAGATGCTGTTCATCTCCTGTTCCACGGTGCTGGTGGCCAGAATGAGCACGGTCACCATGACGGCAATGCACCACATCACCACGAGCAGCGCACTGCCGGTGGACCGGGCGGTCCCGTTCTTGCGTGGAAAGGAGTTGTTCAAGGTCGGTTGCGGTTGGGCAAGGGCGGGCCGTTCGGGGGACCCGGTCGGCCTCCGTCGGGCCGGGGTCTGTCTCCGTCCCGGGGCGGTTGACCTGGGTTGTCGGGCTTTCCATCGCCGTCCTCGTCCGTCGGCGGATTGGGGTTTTGAGGGTCGTTTCCCGTTTGGGGGGCGGCGAAGACGGGCACCGGGAAGACCCAGCGTTCCGGAAGAGCGCTGGTTTGGGAGAACGTGAGTTCGACAAAGCGGGGGCGGCCCATGGTGAGGTCCCATTTCTCCTGCCATTGGTTGCGATCCGCTTGGAAAAAGCGCCACCGGCACATCGCGATCTGGCCCGCCACGGCGAACCCGGAGACCGGTCCGGCGCGCGCGGTGCCGAGCCGGCCCTCGGAGATGCCGACCCCGAGCCTGAGGTAACCACCGGGTTCTTCAGTGGTCTGGATGACGAGGACTTCGTTCGGTCCCGGGTTGAGGATGGAGCCCGCCAAGGCCGGAGCGTTCTGGACACGGATCTCGGTGAGCGGAGTTCGTGAGGAACCGGAAACCCGGCATTCCAAGGCCGAGTCCTGCGGCAGTGTGCTGAAGAAATTCCGGAAGAGGTCCTCGACCGCCGCTTTCTCTTCCCGGCCGGTGCGGCTGATCCGGACGGTATCCCCCAGCTCCATGCAGGAGGTGACGATCCCGAACGCGGTGGTGACGATGAGGAAGGTCACGCCCAACGCCAGAATGGTCTCCAGCAGGGTGAACCCGGTCCTTCCAGTTGCAGCCGGTCCCGGGCGGTTAGTAGTCGGGAAGCTCTTCATTGCACAGCGCCTCCGCGGTCCGCTCGCGGGTTTGGGTTCCCTCTTTCCAACGGGCCACGACGGCCACCCGATACAGTCCCGTGAGCGGTTGCCCATCCCGGTTCTGGGCTTCGAACTGACTGGTGACCGTGCGGAAAGTCACTTCCGGAAAGGGGGATTCGAGGACCTGTTCCCCTTGAGTCAGGGGGCGCAAAAAACGTTGTTCCTCCAGCATGGTCCGCAAGGTCCGCACGATCTCCTCCTCACGCCGGACATTGGTCACAATGTCTCCCAGAATCTGGAGGCTGTGGGCCAGAGCGATGGCCGCCACTGAAAACACGGCGCAGGCCAGGATCGCTTCCAAAAGCGTGAAACCGCCCGTGTCGCGTTGCCATTTCCGGTTGGTCGTGGGCGCGGTCATCGGAGTTTCGCGGGATCGAGCAGTTGGGACTCGCCGCTCAAGGGACTGAACTCGAGCCCGAGGTCCGCTCCCTGGAGGCCGGTCAGTCTCACGGCCAGCGGCTCGCCCAATTGCCGGGGCGTGAATTCCCAGAAGAAAAGCTCGGGTTGCTGCCACTTCCTCTCGCCCACCCGCCGCAGACGGACCGCGATGTCGGCCCCCTGGGACCAGGAAATGGCGCCCGGTCCGCGGGAATCGAGCAGCCCGAAGCGGTTCTTTTCAAAGACAATCCACACGGTTTCCCCGGTGTCCGAAGCCACCTGCCGCGCCTGGCGCACCAGAAAGGTCAGGTCCGCGCGGGCGGCGTCGATGGACCGGTTTTGTTCAAACTCGGCCAGGGAAAAAGCGCTCATGCCCATGACCAAGGCGATGATTGCCATGACGAAGACCAGCTCCAGCAGGGTGAACCCCGGCGCATTCAAACGTCGGCTGGGGGCGGTCGGCCTCATCGGAAATCCGGGCGCGGCAGCGGATCAATACACGTCGTCCGGGCTCTCCGGTTGTCCGTCCGGGCCGGCGGAGAAGACATCGAAGCTGCCGTTGCCTTTTCGCGATGGATTGCGGTATTGGTAAGGCTGTCCCCAGGGATCGGTGAGGGCTTCCTGCTTGATGAGGCTGGAGCCGTCCGGTCCCTTGGTCAGGGGGGCGAGGCCCTCGCCTTGGGTGGGAAGCCGGGAGTGCCGCACCTTGTATTGGGTCAGGGTCATGGCGATCGTCTTGCAGTCGGCCCGCGCCCTCACGATGTTCGCGGTGTCCTCGGTTCCGGAGAGGTGATAGATGCCGAGGCCGATGAGGATGGCGATGATGGCCAGCACGAGGATCATCTCGAACAGGGTGAAGGCGCCGTTGCGACGCCCGGGACGGAGTGGGATTGGGTTCATTGGGGTGGGGATATCAGGATGGGGGTTCAACCGCGGTTTTGGAGCCGGGAAATGGTTTCAAAGACGGAACCCATCATAATCCAAGCCATGCCGCCGACAACCAGAGCGAGCACCAGGATGATGACGGGTTGAAAGAGTTCGCCGATCGTCTCCATCCGCCGGGTCAGGTCACGATCAAGCCGTTCCGCCGCCTTGCCGAGGGATTCGGGAAGTTGGCCGGTGTGTTCGCCGATGCGGACCATGTCGCAAATCGAAGGAGGGAAGGCTTCGGATTTTTCGAAGGCATTGGCCAGGGTGCTGCCGTTGCTGACCAGTTCGCTGATGGTGGAGATGCGCTGGCGGAGAAATTGATTGGAGGTGGTGTTCTGGCAGAGCGTCATGGCCCTCTGCATGGTGAGCCCGTTCTTGAGCAGGCCGGAAAAGGTTTCGGTGAATTGGACGTGGAACCGGGCCCAGAGGAGGGCGCCGATTCCCGGAAGGCTCATCACCGCGCGGTCCCACGCCTCCCGGAACCGGGGCGAGCGCAGGGCGAGCCGGAGAACGAGGACGAGGAGGATCAGTCCGATCAGGAGGAAGGGCCAGAACGTCTTGAGCACGCCCCCGGCGGCCATGAGGAGAGCGGCCGGCGGAGGAAGTTTGGCCCCTTGGGATTCCAGCATCTTGGCAAGCCTCGGCAGGAGATAGCTCACGAAGAGCACCATCACCAGCAACCCGGAGAAGACCAGGAACGAGGGATAGATCATCGCCCCTTGAACCTTCCCCTTGAGTTCCCGCATGTTGCGCAGATACGCGGCGTGACGGCGCAGGATCTGCCCGAGCGAACCGCTGGCTTCACCGGCGGCCACCAGCGCGCAGTAAAGGTCCCCGAAACTGGTGGAGGTGCGGCGCAGCGCTTCCGCGAGGGATTTGCCCTCGTTCACATGCAAGGCCACCCCGGCCGCCACGTCGCGCATCGCGGATTTTTCCTTGCGGCGCTCGATCAGCACCAAGGCGTCATCCATGGGAATCCCGGCGGCCAGAAGATCGGCGAATTCCTCCGTGAAATCGACCACCTGATCCGGTTTGAGAATCAGTTTGCCGGTGGGGCGATCCTTGGCGGACGCGGATGGGGAACGGGTTTCCGTTTTGGACAGGGCCGCCGTCGCCTTCTCCTTCTCTTTGGGGGCGGGGGCCACCTCGCTGAGTTCCACCGGTTGGAGCCCGTCCCGCTTGAGTTTTCGCAGGGCCTCGCTCCGGTCGAGCGCCGAGAGGGTGCCGCTGCGGCGGCCGCCCCCGGCTTCCACCGCGGTAAAACGGAATTCGGTGGCGGTGGTTTTGCTCATGAGCCTGCGGTGGCCCGGATGACCTCATCGACACTGGTTTTGCCGGCCAGGATTTTTTCCCAACCGTATTCACGCATGGTGCGGAACCCCTCAGATTTGGCCTGGATTTCCAGATCCCCCAAGGTGGCGCGCCGGGTGATCAGGTCCTGAAGCGCGGTGCTGATCTCGACGATTTCGTAGACCGCCATCCGGCCGAAATACCCGGTGCCGCGGCAACTCTCGCAGTTCGGCTGTTCCCCTTTGGCGGCCAGGGCCATGTCCGCCGTGGCGGGGAATCCCATGTGCCGGAGATCTTCGGCAGTGTATCGTTTCGTGGTGGCGCAGGAAGGGCACAGGGTGCGGACCAATCGTTGCGCCAGAAAGGCCCGGACCGAGGAAGCGACGAGGAACGGCTCCAACCCCATTTCCACGAGGCGGGTGATCCCGGTGAGGGCGTCGTTGGTGTGCAGCGTGGAGAACACAAGGTGCCCGGTCAATGCGGCGCGGATCGCGATTTCCGCCGTTTCCAAGTCCCGGATTTCCCCGACCATGATCACGTTGGGGTCGCCGCGGAGAATTGATCGGAGCCCGGCGGCGAAGGTTAAACCGATCGACGCCTTGACCGCGATCTGGGTGACCCCGGCCAATTGGTTTTCCACCGGGTCCTCGATGGTCACGATGCGTCGTTCCTCGGTATTGAGCTCGCTGAGGAAGGTGTAAAGGGTGGTCGACTTGCCGCTGCCTGTCGGACCGGTGACGAGGACGATCCCGTTGGGTTGACGGAGCACGCGACGGACGACCGACACGATTTCCGGGGTCATCTGCAGCTTCGTCAGATCGTATTTTTCCGCTCCGAGAAGGCGGAGGCTGATCGCTTCCCCGAGATTGGTCGGGATCACCGCGACCCGGACATCGATCGGGTTGCGTCCCTTCTGGGTCAGGGAGATCCGGCCGTCCTGAGGCAGGCGCTTTTCTCCGATGTCCAGACCGGCCATGATCTTGATCCGGGAGAGGAACATCGACTGCAAGCGTTTGATTTGCTCCGGCGTGGGCACTTCCTGCAGATGGCCGTCGATGCGGTAACGGACCCGCAAGCGATCCTTCATCGGTTCAAGGTGGATGTCCGTGGCCCGGCGTTTCAAGGCTTCCCGGAGGAAGTGGTTCACGAGGCGGCTCATGGAGGCCTCGTCGTCGCCCGGTTCGTCGTCGATGGAATCCCCCTCGTCTTCCTCATCCCCGGAGAGGTCGTTCGCGTGGTGCTTGAGGATGTCGTCGAAGGTATCCGCACCCAATCCGTAGAAGCGTTGGATGCCCTCGACGATGCGGCGGGGCGGGCTGAGATGCCAGATCAGGGGGCGCCGGGCGGTGCGGACCGCCTCCTGACGGGCGGCGAGATCGAACGGGCGATGGCAGGCGAGGTGGAGCGGGGCCGAGGCGTCCGGGAGCGCATCCGGCGGAGCCTCGATCCGCAGGGGCAGAACCTGGCGGCGGTTGGCCAGGGAGGAGGGGACCAGTTCCTGGAGGAGGAGGCGCTGCCCGGCGTCCGGTTCCGGCTGACCGGTCCAGGCGAGATGGAGGTGGGCCGCGAGCCGCTGCCACTCGTCATCGGTGAACCGGGAGAGCTTTTCCTCCACGAAGTCCGGACCACTCCCGTGGGCCGTCTCCAACCAGGCGAACTCTTCTTCCGACACCACTTGATTCATTGCGGACACTTCCCGTTGGCAGGATCCGACGCCCGGACCCCGCGGATTGTTCATCTGGCGGCGCCCTCGGTCCTGGCCTTGGCGGTGGCCTGTTGCACGACCGGGGCCCACGCAGCCGGATCGTCGCCCAAGTCCTTTTCCAGGTGAAACGAGAGCAGGTCGCGCGCCTGTTGGCTGATCTCCTCACCACGCCGCTCGCTCATCAGGAGAAACGCAGTCGGGAGTTGCACATCGACCGGACGGTTGTGGATCTCGTGAAAGAGCAGGTCCAACAGCTCCGGCGGAGTCGATTTGGCCTTGATCATGCCATCGACCGAGTTGAAGGCCTCGTCCGGCAGCAGGTTCATGGCGTGTTGCAGGGCTTCGTTGCGGATTTCCGCGGGGACCGCCTCATCGGAGGCCAGCTTCACCAAACGCTGCGCGGCGGCGTCGGTGGAAACGGTTTGGTCCCGCAAAACGGTGTCGATCTCTTCCAGCGCGGCCACGCCGCGGGGCGTGTTTTCCGGAGCGGGCGGCGGGGTCGGGGCGCTCATGGGGGCGGCCGCAGGCCGGTTCTCCAAGGAACTGGCTGGCAAGGGGCGCACCGGCGCTGGCGCCGCTTTGTTCTCCGCGGCCTTTCCGATCACGGCGGCCACGGCGGGTTGTTCCCGGCTGAACCACACGGCCGCGCCCGCTCCGCCCAACAAGAGAACGACGGCGATCACCCAGCCAAAACCTTTGGAAGTCGTCTTTTCCATGCCCGCATTCTGGAGCAGGGAAGGAAAAAATGCCACCGATACCGCATCGGCAAACACGCTTTTTCGGCAACGCTCCGACGGTCCTCGGAAATGTGACGAAATGTGGCTTGACCGGATCCCCGGCGCGGGATCTTCGTGATAAGTTTGCCTTGTGTCCACCGCCCGTTCCCTGGTTTTCGATGCCCTGCTCCGGGCGGCCCGGATTGACGGTCCGGCCCGCCTCATCGCACGGGCGGCGGGTGGTGCCGTCCCGGGCTTGTTCCCGGTGTCCCGGCTTCACCTCATCCCGCAAGCGGTCCCGCAGTGGCTGCACGAGGAACCCCGTGGTTCCAACCAAACGCGCTGGGTCCGGCTCACCGAGGCAGGGATCGGGGTTTTGCTGGAAGAAACCGCGCCGGAAGAGCGATGCGCCCTGGTTTGGTCCGTTTCTGTCCTTTACCAGCGGGTCTTTCTCAGGAAATGGCTCCTCCTCTTGCAAATGCGCGGCTGGAGCGCGGACCGACCGGAATGGGAACGGTGTGCCGATGCCCTGTCCGGGGACTTCCGGTTTCCCGGCCCGGGGGAAGACCGGGCGCCGGCGGATTTCCAACATCAGATGGCCCGGGAACTGACCTTGAGTTGGAAGCACGCGGCGAATGCCGAGGTCCGGGAAGGGATCGCGAGGGCAATGCGCGGGGTCGGGTTGCATCCGATCGGGGTGGCCGGGGAACGGGTGGTCTTCGCCGGAAGCCTGCACACGTCCGGTGAGCCGATGTTTCCGGGGGATGCCGCCGTGGTGATCGAGCCCGGGTGGAGGATGCACGACGGAAGTGGCGACTACTTGTTGGAAAAAGCGCGGGTTGCGCCAGTGTAGCGGACGACCGAAATCCCTCATGCTCCCTTCCTCCCTCTGCATCGACCTCGGCTCCGCCTACACCAAAATCGGCTTCCGGGAGACTCCGTTCTCCCGGTCCCGGCTCCTGAGTCTGAACGAGTTGAGCTTGGACGACCAACACGTCTGCATTCCCTCGGTGGCGGCCTGGCGGGAGCGGGATGACCGTTGGGCGTTCGGGATCGAGGCGGCGGACATGGTGGCCGGGAACGGGATTCATGTTTACCGCAATTGGAAGGCGGATCTTTTTCCCGATGGCCCGGGCGCGGGGAACCCATGGGATCTGCTCGGGGAAGATGCGCACGAGGGCTTGCGGGATGGACCTGGTTCCTACGCCCGCGCCCGCAATGTGGCGGCCCGTTACCTCGGTTGGCTCCGTCAGGATCTGGTGCCCCGGATGATCCCGGGCCAGGATCTCGGCAAGGTGGTGATGCGGATCTGTATTCCGGAGTTCGCCATGTTTTCGCCCCACGCCGCCGAGATGGACCGCATGCTCGATGAGGCGGGCTGGCATCACCCGGCCTCTTATTGCTGTTCGGAGCCGATGTCGAACCTGACCGGAGCCCTGACCCAGGGACACAACGCGGTGTTGGAACCGCAGCCCGGCAAACTGTTCGCGGACGTGCCGAAGATGTTCGAGCGCAGTCATCTTCTGGAAATGGCGGCGGTGTGCCAGGAAGGCGACGAGGGGGACGTGCCGGAATACGCCACGCTGATCGTGGACGTGGGGGCTTACACCACGGATTTCGGATTGATTTCCATCGATCTGGCGGGTCACGGTTTTGTCCCCATCTCCGAAACAAAATCCGTTCCGCTCGGGATTCATGAGTTGGACCGGCGGGTCATCGAGGTTCTTCCCGAGCCGATGGCCGATCAGGCGCGGCGGTTTACCGGGGCGGCATGGGAGCGCTTTCACCGCGTGGTCTACACGGAGGAGCGGGAATGGACCCTGCCGGCCGGCGGCGCGGTGAACGGCAGTGCTGCGGAACGGGCGCGGATCCGCACCGTGATGGACCGGTTCTCCGGAGGGATCGCTGCCGCCATGGACGCCTTTCTCCGGCTCCACCGCCCCACCCGGGTTCAGGAGGTGATCTTGACCGGAGGCGGCAACAATATCCCGGCCCTGACGGCAAGGCTCCGGATGGCGCTGGCTCCCTGGGGCGTCTCCACCGTCTATCTGCCCAAGGCGGGAGCGCCCCTGGGGGGCACACGGCAGGTGGAGATTGTTCCCGGCGTGGTCCGGGGTGCGAGCGCGGTGGGCGGATCTTCCGTGCTCTTTGATTTGGCCTGACAGGCTCCGGAACCCGGTTTCTCCTCCCCGCGCGCGATTCCCGGATTGACTTCAAGGCGAGTCGCGGGTTGGTAAGGAGAGGTCCATGTCTTACCCAGTTCCCCCTGTCCCCGACGCCGGTGCGGTCTCCGCGGAGAACCCGGTGAACGCTGCCGCGAAGTCGCTTGATCTTGAGGTCAAGGACGCCCACCTCATCTTCAATTCCGTCTGGCAGGGCCTCGAGGAAGAGATGGGGCTCGATCGGATCCGGTTTCCCAAAGAGGTGATCTGGCTCAACGGGGCTCCGGGCGCGGGCAAGGGTACCCAGACGGAATTCATCATGCAGTTCCGCGGGCTCACCGCGCCGCCGGTTCTCGTCAGCTCCCTGTTGCAAAGTCCGGAGGCGCGGGAATTGATCGATTCCGGGATGATGGTGGGGGACCGGGAGGTGACCGCGCTGGTGATCCGGGCCCTGCTGCGCCCGGAGAACGCTTCCGGAGTGGTGGTGGACGGCTATCCGCGCACCAAGGTCCAGGTCATCTGCCTGAAGCTCCTGCACGAGAAACTGCTGCAAATGCGCGGCACTTACCGGGGCACGGAGCGGGAGGGACAATTTCCCAAGCCGATGTTCCACATCGTGGTCCTTTTCATCGATGAGGCGGAGTCCGTCCGGCGCCAGATTTCGCGCGGGGAGCGCGCCCTGCAGAACAACCGGGAGGTCGAGGCCTCGGGAGTGGGCCGGCGGACCGAGGTGCGGGCCACTGACCTTTCCCGCAAGACGGCGCGGAACCGTTACCGGACGTTCAAGGAGGTGACCTACGAGTCCCTGACGAGCTTGCGCGAGGTCTTCTTTTATCATTACATCAATGCGCACGGTTCCGTCTGGGAAGTGCGGCGCCGCATCGAGGACGAGTTGCGCTATCAAAGCTCCCTCGAGCTGGACCAACGCACCCACGATGTCATCGGACGGATTCCGATCGCCCAGAGTCTCAGTGTGCACGCCAGGCAGGATCTTGTGCGGCGGCTCGATGCGTATTGTCAGGAAGATGGGGATTTATTCGCGCAAGCCGTGGATTTGATCGAGGAGAAATTTCTTCCCATCATCGTGACTCATTCCATTTCAGGCAAGGCTTATATCAACTCGGAACATCCGATGCTCGAGGATCACCGGGTGCTCGCCATGATCATTGACATCTTTTCCGAGCGCGGTTTTCACACGGTGGTGGATGTGCGCAAATACGCCGAACCGGCCCGGATCAACCGGGAGACGTTCGAGATCGAATGCCGCACCAAGAAGGTTTGGCGCTTCGTCATCAGCTTCCCGGGATCGGAGATCCGCCGGGGAAGTTGAGCCCGGTCATTCCCGGGACCCGGGTGTGACCTTGAGGAGGACGGTAGCGTCTTTGCGCCGCACTTCCATTTCGATTTCCTTGCCCACCTTGAGCGCCTCGAGGGTGTAGGTGTAATCGTAGATATTCTTGATCTGTTTTCCGTCCAGCTTGGTGATGATGTCACCTGCCTCTACCCCGGCGGCGGCGGCCGGTCCGCCCGGCGTGGCCCCGCTCAGTTTCACCCCGGTGATCTCCCCTTGGGCGTAGTCCGGAATCGTCCCCAACCAGACCCGGAGCCCGGCGCGTTGTCCCCGGGGAGCTTGACGCTGGATTTCGATGAAATCCGGTTCGGTCACGGAGGTCGCCAGACCGCGCGCCACCAAGCCCATGAAGCGGGTGATGTCCTTCATTCCCTCGTAATTGCACTTGTCCGCGGTGTCGCTGGGTCGGTGATAGTCTTCATGGGCTCCGGTGAAGGCACTGAGGATGGGGACCCCGCGCAGGTAGAACGAGGTCGCGTCCGTGGAAATGTAGGTATCTTGTTGCAAGGTCAGCGCCAAGCCGACCGGCGCGTTGCGGCGTTCCACTTCCTCCGTCCAGAGGGAGCTGGAGCCGATTCCCTGGAGGACCAACGACCCCCGCAACCGCCCGATCATGTCCATGTTGAGGTTGGCGCAGAGCACGTCCTTCAGCTTGGCATCGGCATCGCCCTTGCGCGCTTGCGCCAGTTCCCGGGAGAAATGGGCGGAGCCGAACAGGCCCATTTCTTCCCCGGACCAGGCGGCGAAGAGGAGGTCCCGCTCCGGAACGAAGGTCCCTTTGGCCGCGGCATCAGCGAGGAAGTGGGCCAGTTCGAGAAGCCCGGCCGTGCCGGAAGCGTTGTCGTCCGCGCCGTGATGGATGTCGTATTGTTCCTTGCCCAAGGCGCGCGAAGAGGAATTCGGCTTGTTGCCAAGGTGGTCGATGTGGGCTCCGAGGATCAGCGCAGGACGTTTCCGGCCCTCTTCCGTGGCGGCGGGGAGGCGGCCGATGACGTTGCGCCCGGTGGCGCTTTGTTGGACGATGTCGATTTCCGCGCCGAGCTTGGTCCCGGGCAGGGGGAGACCGATCATCATCTCGCCCTTGTCCAGCCCGTCCTGAAGCTCTTTCAGGTTCTTGCCGGCGGCGGCCACGAGCTGCTCACCCAACCGGGTGCTGATGGAGAGGGCGGGGATGCCGGAATCGGCGAGACTGGCGTCGAAGGTCAGGGGAACAAGGTCCTCCTTGACCTGCGAGTTCGGGCCGCTGACGAAAATGACGCCCCTCGCTCCCCGCTCCCGGGCGTTCAGCGCTTTGTGGCGGAGACTGGCGTAGCGGAGAAAACGCCGCCGGGCTTCGCCTTCCAATCCCTCCGGAACGAAGCGGAACATGAGGACCCATTTGTCCTTCGGATCCGTCTGGTAGTAAGAAGTGTAGAGTTTGGTTACGCTTCCATCCTCCTCCGCCTGCCCTTCCGGGATTTCAATTCCGTAGCCGGCAAAGACGATTTCCGCCGGGTCCACCGTCCCGAGCCGGGAAAAGGAGATCGGGCGCCAGTCGCTGTCGAGGACGCCCCGGATCGTTTCCTCTTTGCGTTGCAGGGTCAGGGCGTTGTTCGGGCCGAGGGCGACCCCGGCGGTGAAGGTGAATTCCTGAAAGTAACCCGCTTTCCCGGCTTCCTCCCGCCAGGGCTTGAGGCCGAAGGCGTCGAAGGCCCGGGCCGCGTAAGCGGTCGCGAGTTGCTCCCCCTCGGTGCCTGTCATCCGCCCGGTCAGGGCATCGGAGCTGAGGGTTTCCACATGCGCCCGGAGATCCTCGGCCCGGATTTCCGGTTTGGCCTCGCGGAGCGCGTCGCCCGGGGCGGAGGCGGGAGGCGCCGGAGCGTTTGTCGATGGAGCGCCTGACCCGGCCAATGCAGCCAGCGCGGCCTCGTGATTCCAATCCGCGAGGAAAATCTGGGACAGGCCGTCGGAACCGCGCTTGCTGCTCCAGGTCAGTTTGGTTCCGTCCGGCGAGAAGCTGGCCAAACCGTCCCAGCCATCGGTGAAGGTGACACGGACCGGATCCTTGGTGCCCGCGGCATCGACGAGATAGAGCTCGAAATTCGCAAAGCCCTGCGTGTTCGTGTTGAAGATGAGGTATTTGCCGGAGGGGTGAAAGAAGGGGGCCCAGGACATCGCTCCAAGCCTCGTGAGCTGCCGCTCTTCCGTGCCGTCGGTCCGGATCGTGTAGACTTCGGCGGTCTCGCCCTTGCGATCGAACCGCCGGAAGCAGATGGTTTTTCCGTCCCGGCTGAAAAACGGTCCGCCGTCATAACCGGGGGCGGAGGTGAGTCGCCGCAGTCCGGAGCCGTCGGCGTTCATGAGATAAAGATCGAGGCCGAACGAGGGATTCATGGCGAACCAGGCGCGGTCCTCCGGGGCGATGGCCTGGTTCTCCGGATCGAACCAGGCGCGGTTGGAGGAGAAGACGATCTGGGTGCCGTCCGGTGAATAACAGCCCTCCGCGTCATAACCCCTGGTGTGGGTCAGGTTGGTGTATTGTTTGGTCTTGAAGTCATAGGCGTAGAGATCGAAAAATTCGTCGTAATCCCAGGCATAGCGCTTCTGTTTGCCCTCCGCGCGATCCTTTAGCTCCGCCTCCTGCTCCGCCCGGGCGTCCGGATCCTCCTGGGTGGAGGCGAAGAGGGCCTTGCTTCCGTCCGGGTGGACCCAGGAACACGTGGTCTTGCCATGGCCGGGAGAGATCCGGGTGGTGTCCCCGGTTTCGAGGTCCAGAAGAAAGATCTGGTAAAACGGGTTGGCCGGGTCCCGTTCGCTCTGGAAGATGAGCTTGGTGCCGTCCGCGTTGAAGTAGCCCTCGCCCGCCCGTTTCCCGGCGAACGTGACCTGACGGATCTTGGACAGGAAGGTGGATTCATCTGCCTTGGCCCGGGTCGGAGAAGAAAGTCCGATGCCGAGCAGCGCGGCGACGAGCAGATTCCGTGGAAGCATGGTGGACATGGGGCGATGACAGGAGGTTGAACAGATACGAACACGCTCCGGGAGTCGATTTCATTTCGCGCGGAAAGAATCGGTGGCGGCGCTTTTCACGGCTCCTCCTCCCCGGCATCGGTCACCGTGACGTTCGTGATCCCGGCGGCGGCCAGCGCGTCCAAGGTATCGATGAGCCGGGCGTATTTCGCCTCCGGTTCACTGACGATGGTCACAAGAACCGGGCTCTTGGCGGCGTCGCTCGCTTGTTTGAGCCGCATCAGGGTGGCCGTGAGCTTGGGCATTTGGCGCTGCCCGGGCGGGTCCATGGGCTCATCGTTGAGGAGGACTTCCCCCTGTTCCGGCAGGTTGATGATGACTTCGTCCGTGAATTCCACACTGCCACCGGTCTCCACGCTGCCGGGCAAACGCTGGTTGAGTTCCGTTTCCACCTTCACCGCCCCTGCCATGACCATGAAAAAGAGCATGATCACGAACACCACGTCGATCATCGGCGCGATCTGGAATCCCAGGTTGCCGTCCCCGGCCGCGTGTGGGTTGAACGGCTTCATCAATCCTTGTTGGTCGTGGAAAACGAGACGTCCACGATTCCCGCCTCGGCGGCCGCGCTCATCACCCGGGTGACGCTTCCCACCTTGGCCTCGCGGTCTCCCCGGATCACGACCCGGAATTCCGTTCCTCCGGCCGTGAGCTTGGCGCGGTCATCGCGTCGCTTGGCTTCTGCAAGGGCGTCGGAGAGCTTTTGCATGTCCTCGTAGACCTTGTCGTCGTAGGTGTAGACGGCTTGGCGGGTGGCAGGTTCCCAACGCACATTGACAATGGCCTCGGCCCGGGCGTTGTCCTTTTTGGCTGCGTTGTCCGAGAGCGGCAGCGAGATGTTCTTGTCCACTTTCAGCACTTGGGCGCTGGTGATGCTCATGAAGAAAATGAGCAGCACGAGGAGAACGTCGATCATCGGCGCGATCTGAAACTCGGGATCCCCCTCTCCGCCTCCGCCGCCTGCCATGTCCGTCTCCCGCGCTCGACTTGCTGGAAATTCCGACCGATCCGGGTTCAGGCCCGCGCGACGCCGGTCCACCATTCCGGGTCGGCCGCAAAGACTTCCTCCCCGCCCAGATGAGCCCCGGCCAGCTTCTCATACGGCATCCGGCGGAGCAGCGTGGCCACAGTGTCCTGCAACTCGTGCAGCGCCTTGACGCCGCGGTTGCGCAGCCAGTAGTATCCGGTGAAAGCGGGGATCGCGATGAAAAGACCGGATGCGGTCGCCACCAGGACCTCGCCGATCGCTTTGGACAGGCCGCTGGGGTCCCCGATACCCGCGGAACCAAGGACCGCGAAGGCGCTGATCATCCCGGTGACGGTTCCGAGCAGGCCGATCATGGGGGTGCAAACCCCGATCACGCTGAGGTAACTGACAAAGGTCTGGATCCGGGAATTCTCTTTCGTCAACTCCTTGAGCACGGCTTCCTCGGTGGCGGTCTTGCCTTCCCCCAAGGCGCTGATGGCCGCGCCCATCACTCCGGCGAACGCGGAGTTCTTCGATCGGCAGTAGGTCACGGCATCGACGTATTTGCCCTGGCGGAAATAGTTTTTCACCGCTTCGACCTGCTGCTTCGGCATCATCTGCCGCGGAGAGGTGACCCGGGTGAAGCCCTCACCGATGAGATAGACCGTGAGGAGTGAGCAGATGCCGATCGGGATCATGACCCAGCCGCCCTCCTGGATCGTTTCCCACAGGGTCTTGTGCTGCACCCCGGATCCTTCGCCCGGCCCGGTGGAGGCCGGGGAGTCTGCCGCGACCAAGACGGTGGCAGTGGCGAGGAAGGCGGCGGCGATGAGAGCGGAATGTTTCTTCATGTCGGGAAGGTCTCTCCGGCCGGGGCGGGAGACGGGCCTCCGTATTTCATCGGAGAAGGGTGGGGGTCGTCAAGTATTCTCGGCCAAATTCACCGGGACGGGGCGTGATCGGAACAGGGGAGGGCCGGCGTTTCAAGCGGTTGGAGGGGCGGGCGCGATGCGGCGGTAATGCGCTTGGACCCGGGCCTTGAACCAAGCCCAGGTGGCTCCGGGCTTGCCGTTCTCCAGCAGGAAATGCGGGCAATTCTTGTTCGGGGGATTGTAGCCCTCGCGCGGCCAGTGATAGTGCGGCACCACGTTGCGCGGGGAGATCCCCTGGGTATAGGCGAGGAAAGCGGTGAGCTTGGCGGTGCGGTCGATGGTAGCGGCCAGTTGGTTGCCTCGGTGCTCGGCCATTTCGATCCCGATGGAATGACGGTTGCCCGGGCCGTCCAGATCGGCATGTTCCCCCGCCACCTGGACCGGCAGATGCTGGATCGCGACGTCCTGTTGGACCGTGAAGTGCCAGAAAAGGAACCCGGTGCGGCGGCCGCCCCTGAGCTTGCCGTTCTGCAGGGCGCGGGCGTGGGCCCAGGCATCCCCGGTGGGATTCTGGGTGCTGTGGATTGTGATGTAGGAGGGGCGCATCGCGAGATCCTTGCGGCGCCCGAAGCGTCCGTCCGGAATCGGGATCTGGTGAAGGTTCAACTCGGTCAGCAGCTCTTGCGGAGTCACGAGCGTGCCCGGAACGGGGCCGAGTTCCGCCTCCCAAGCCAGGGCCCGGTGACTGACGGTGGCGCATCCACCGGCCAGCAAAAGGAGAAGTCCGAGGCACAGGGGCGCGAGAAGCGTTAGGCGGTTCTGACCCGTGGGCCCGCCCCGGGACAACGCGCCATGGCCAGCCTCGGCTGCGCGATCTTGAAACATCCGGACCCGGCTCCGTGGCATGCCACAGGCTGGGCGGGCCACGGCAAAAAGCAACCGGGAATTTCAGGTGAACAAGCCGGAAAGCGGCTTCGCGCCGGTTCCATTGAAGTCGTTCATGGCGATGCCGAACTGTTGGGCGATGGCGAGGTGCAGGTGGGCGAGGGGCGTCCCGGGAGGGGCAGTGTGGATTTTGCCCGGTCGGAGGGCTCCCCCGGCCTTGCCCGCGAGGAGGAGGGGAAGATCCCGGGGCACGTGACCGTTGCCGTCCTTCATGCCGCAACCGTAAAGGACCAGGCTATGGTCCAGCAAGGTGCCGCCGGCCTCGGAAGCGACGCTCATCCGGTCGAGCAAATAGGCGAATTGCTCCATGAACCAAGTGCAGACCCGGGTGTATTCGGCGACCAGAACCGGTTGCTGGCGGTGGTGGGACATCCCGTGGTGGTCGGTCGTGATCCCTCCGAGGAACGCGAACGACTGGCGGCTGAACCCATGCGCGGTCATGAGGGTGGCCACGCGGGTGGAATCTGTCCGCAGGGCGAGGACGAGCACGTCCATCATGAGGCGGAGATGCTGGCGCCGGTCCCCCGGAATTCCGGAGGGAGGTCGCACCAAATCCACCCCGGCCGGAACTTCCCCCGCCGCCGGCTCCAAGCTCCGCTCCAGCTGGCGTTCCACCGTGCGCACGCTTTCCAGATACTCGTCCAATCGCGCCTGATCCGCGCTTCCGGCCTGCCGTCGCAGGGATTTGGCTTCGTCCAGCACAAGATCGATCACGCTCAGCCTCTGCTCCGCCGCCCGGCGGGACGCCGGATCGGTCCGGGTGCGGAAGAGGCGGTCGAAGGCGGCTTGGGGAATGATTTCCGGAGAGAGCCTCGTGGAGGGGCTGTTCCAAGCGATGGTGTTGGCGTAGGCGATCGGTTGGCCGCCGTCTCCTCCGGGGCGCGGGGGCTCGGTCCCGAGTTCGAGGGAGGGGAGAACGGTCTTCTCTCCGATCTTCCGGGCGATCCACTGGTCCAGGGAGACCGCGTTGCGCCGGTCCTTGACGCCCACGCCGGTGAGGAAGGCGGTGGTCAGGGCCACATGGCCGAACCCGGTGTTGTCGAGCTGGCGCAGGACGGTGAGCTGCTCCCGGTGGGGAGCGAGCGGGCGCAGAATGGGGGAGAGGTCGCCGTCCAGCGTCGGACCCGGGAGATCCCAGGCCGCGGGGAAAACGCCGTTGGGTTGGAAGAGGCAGACGAAGCGCGTCGGCGGGGCGGCGGACGCTCCCATCAGTTCAAGCGCGGGCAAAGCAAGGGCGGCGCCGGCTCCCCTGAGGAGGTGACGCCGGGAAAGCGGCCGGAAGGAACGGGGCATCGAGCGGAAGATAGCACGGGAGGGCAGGGGACGTCCACGGATTCGACGAGGGCCAAATTCTCCCGTGACAGGCGCAATCTTTGGTGGTAGGGAATGTAAGGTTCTCCTAACAAGCTTTTGGATGAAGTTTCTGGTGCTCGCCACGTTGGTTCTTGTGTATGCCTTCTCCAATTGGCAGGTGAACCATTACCGGGAAGAGACGAGGCCCGCTCTTTTGGCCAAGGCCGCCGCTGAATTGGACCAGGCGGGTTACACCGTCCGGGTGGCCCCGGTCGGAGGAATGGATGTGGAACTGACCGGCGCGGTTCCCGAAGCGAAGGACCGGCTCGAGGCCCGGGCCATCGTGGACCGGATGGAGGGCTTGCGGGCGCTGGAGCGGAACAACGGCCTCAAGATTCCGGCCCGGGTCGAGTTGCGGATGGTGCCGGGCTCGGGACGATTGCAGTTCTCCGGTCGTCTCGGAAACCTGGAAACCGCCCGCAAGCTCGTCGGTCTTCTGCAGGATCTCGGGAGCGTGGACGCGGTGCTGACCAAGGATCTCGTGTTCGATCCCTTCGTGGTGGACCCGGAATACCTGACCCAACCAGCGTTCGGCGAGCTGGCGTCGGGCTTTTTCGAGCTTCCCGGGAATGGCATCCTGCAGGCCACGGAGTGCGGCATCCGGTTGCAGGGCATGGCCACGGTCAAGCTCGCGGAAGTTTGGGCCGGAGCCGAGGGACGCATCGGGAGAACGGTGCGGCCGGACGTCCTGGCCGCGGCCGCCAAGATGCTGGGCATGGAGACCCGCCCGGAGCGGTTCCAAGTGAAGGCGGACGTGAAGTTCTTCCCTTCCCCCCTGCACATGCCCCTCTATTCACCGGAAGCGCCCCTCACCGCAGCGCGGCTCGAGAACCTCACCGAACAACTGCGCACCGCGGAGATCCTGTTCCCGGCGGGGGCTTCCGAGTTCCTGCCCACGCAGAAAGGAAAGCTGGAGCAGGCCGCCCGGGCGATGCGCGCGGTTGGGGGACGGGTCCGTTTCGTGGTCGGTGGCTTCCATCTGGCCGGGGATGGCGGTCCGGCCCGGGAAAGACTCGCGGCCCGCCGCGCGGAAACGGTGGCCGGGGCCTTGGTCGCCCTCGGCGTCGGGCCCGCGCAACTGGAGGTCACCGCCTTCGCCTTGCCTTCCGGTTCCGCTTCCCCTGAAGCTCCGGAAAGTCACAGGGTTGAAATCCGCGTGCGCTGAGGGAAGATACCGGGTCGGTCATTCTTCCCCGCCCTGTTTTCCCAACCCCTCAATCCATGTTCGAAGGATCCTCCTATCTTGCTGTTTCCGCCCTCGGCATCACCCTCCTTACGGCGCTTGCTTTCCTGACCGTGGGCGTGCTAGTCGGTTGGATCCTCTGGCGTCGCCCCTGCGGAATTTGCGAGGAACAACTGCTTCGTGCCCGCGCCCAACTGGAGGACATGGACGCCCTCGAGCGCGAGAACCTCGAACTCAGGCAAAAGCTGGCCCGCTTGGCCGAAACCAGCACTTCCGACGCCTCCGGGCCGCTGCTTGGTTAAACGTTTACCAAGCTCCCGAAGGCCTGTCATGCGATCGAGTCCACGCTTTCCGTCGGCTCTCCTGTCATCGGCACCGGGACCGGGCTGACACTTTCGTCAATCAGGGCATACGGGATGACCACGGCATTCCATTGGGCTCCGTGATACCGCTGGGCCAAGTCTTTGGCCAAAGCATAAAATCCGGGCCATTGGTCCGGGTGAATGGTTTGGCAGCCCTCACTGGACGTCCCTTGATAACCGCCCTTGTGGATGTTGATCCCGAAGTCCGCACCGGTGTGTTCGTAAGGCGGATTTCCGTCCCGGATCACCGTGACCTCGCCGAGTCGTTGGCAAATTGCCGGGTAAGAGCCATGAACCTTGCTGCCGTGATCCGCGAAACGGTAGGCATACCAAACCCCCGGTTTGAGGGTGGCGCGGCCCCGGGCGCTTGGCTCAAAGCCTTTGCCGGGGCGGTAACTGCTCGGATCCGTGTTCCCGTTGAAGGCGGCGAACGCATCCGGACTGTCGATGAAGATCGCATCGTCATAGATCCCCCGATCGTTCACCCCGGGGTTGCCCATCGTGTCGCGGTAGTAGCCCCGGATGCCAACGATGACGAGGGGATGTTTGGTGCGATCGATTCCGAGCGCGCTGAGTTGGGCGGCCAACTCGGCCTGGGTCCGTTTGGGCTTGGATGAGGGCATCAGAACCCTCGGGGCCCGGGGCGTGTTCCGGGTTCCGGCGGAAGACTCGAGTTTGCTGATTTCGTCCTCGGTCCAAACGGCGAACTGCTTCACATTGTCCCGGTATTTCCGGGCGGCGGGACCGGCCCCGTTGTAGGCCCGGACGGCTTCCCAAAGGTCCTGGTTCTCCCGGGCGTAGGTGACCTTGAGTTCTTCGACGCAATGCCTCGCACAAGCGGAAAAATCCTGCCACCGGCGCTCCCGGAAAAAGTCCGGGTCCTTCTCCACGAACTGAAGGTCGTATTGGAAAATCCCATACCCTTTGTAAACCCATCGCTTCGGGGCGTAGTCTCGCAAGGCGCGGGTGGCATTGGCTTCCGCGATCAAGAGGTTGGTGAAGGCTTCACCATACTTGGCCCGGAATGCAGCCGTGTTGACAGGAAACGCGCTGCGGCTGGTCCCAGGACAATCGCCGGAGGCATCCAGAACGCAGCGCGCCAGGATCAGTTCGGGCAATTCCTCGGGACAATCGAAACGATCGGGATCTTTTTCCAACTTCTTGACCAAGGGAAGCCAGAAGTAAGCCGTCTCCTGACACACGATCGCGGTGAGAATCTCCGGAGTGAACGGCGTGCCTTCTCCGGCTGCGTGGATCAGGTCGCCGAAATGATGCATGAGCCAGCGCGTCGCTTGCCGCGCCTGCGCTTCGTCGATCGGCAGTTCCTCGACCCCGCGGGTTTCCTCGTTGCTCAGGAGACCGGTCGGCGTCAGTTCACCGGAGCGGAAGGCATCTTCCAGAGCGGAGCCACGGGTGGCGGTGAGGATTTCCGGGCCTTGCGCGGCCACTCCCTGGAACGGACGTTCCTGCAGCAAATCGCCCGCCCCCGGGCCATAGGTGCTGATTTGCGGGACTTGTCCGCTGATGTGCGCGCAGACGTCTTCGTGCAGGTCTTTCCAGGTGGAGGCACCGCGGCCACCGTGCCAGCAGGCGTGAAGCGCCCGGGTGAACGCGCCCCCCTGATCGCTTCCGGCGCTGGTCAATCCGTCCCGGCAGCCTCCCATGTGCAGGAGGCGGGCTTTCATCTTTTTTGCCGCCGCTCGCGCCATGGGCCGGATCGGGCTCGGGCCCTGGGTCGCCCGGCCGCGATAGTTCGTGCCGGAATTGCAGCTGTCACTGATCATGTGGATCACCGTCCCCGACCTGAAGGAGAGCCAGACTTCATCCAAGGCATCATCGATCAGTTCCGCATCGAAGAGCACCAGGGTTTCGTCCCGTCCGACCCCGCCGGGGCTTTCCGTTTCCTCGTCGCCATTCCGATCCGGCATTTGCCCGCCGTGACCGGCGTAAAAGAAAAAGAAGTTGTCCCCGGGCTGCGTGGCTGCGGCAGCGGCGCGCAGCGCTTTGAGCACGGCGGCCTTGGTGGCCTCGGCGTCTTTGATCCAGGTGATTTCGTAACCCGCCGGACGGAGCAAATCCGCGATGTGCTCCGCGTCCAGCCCGCACCCTGAACAACCATTGCGTCCATCCCACTGGTTGTGCTTCGCCGGATCGATGTGGGTCAGGGTGACCAGCAGAGCCCGGGCCGTCCCAGTATCCTTGCGTTTGTTTCCGAACATGGTGGTGAATGATTGAATTGCCAAATGCCCGTCCTCGAGGGACCTCAAGCCAAGGTTCCGGCGGTCTGGAGGTGGAAGACGTTCCACTGGAACTTCACGTCCAGATCCGGAGAATAAATCCCGTCGGAGGTGACCCCGTGACTTCGCTGATACTCGGCCAAAGCCTTTTTTGTGGACGCACCGAAATACCCGCTACCCACGAAGCCCAGTTTTTGCTGCAGACGCCGCACCTCCTCACCCATCGATCCAGTCCGGAGCCGGGTGAGCGACGAGGCCGGTGTCCCCGAACCTCCCGGGCGCAAGGATTCGGCAGCGAGGGCATATTCCTTGCCGGTGAGCAGAAGGTAATCAATGCGCCGTCCTTTGCCGATCTGGAGGAGCGTTTTCTGGAACTTGCCGAATTGGTCCGTGCTGCTGTCTTTGCGCCCCCGGACCGTGGTGCAACCGGCGGAGGAGAAGAAGGCTTCGTGCTTGGGACTTTCGTTCAGATAGTAGGAGCAGTGAATGTTGTCATAAGGCTGGGTGCGGTCCCAGTGGTCGTGGGTGCCGAAGCCGACATCGCTGCTGCTTCGCAAGACCGTTACCCACGCGTCTGCGAGGGGATTGACGGGATCCGTGGTGCGCACCGCGGGATCGATGGTTCCCTTGGAATGGGTGCCGACCCGGGAGAGGTAACAACCGCAAGGCATCAGGTTGCAGCCTTCCTTGGTTTGATGGGCCTTGCCTGTCATGCGGAGATGGTAGTTCCGCATGTAGTAAGGGCAGGGGACAGTGGAACCGGCGTAGAGGGTGATCTTGCCTTCTGCCCGATGGTAAAAGCCAACCGTGCACTTGAAGTGGACATGGTCCGGACGCGTCTCGGTGAGGGAGATCCGGTCCCGTCGTTCCGCCTCGTGACCGTCCGAAGTCAGGAAGCTGCCGCGGATGCCTAGGGCGAAGATGGACTGTTCCCTCTCCGGGTCGAACCGGTTGGCGGCGATGAGGACTTCGATGGCTTCCGGGGTCAGTTCAAAGGAATCCGGGGCTCCGAGCGTGGCGAGGTGGGCGTATTCGGTGGAGGTCTCATCCCGTGACGGCCAGTAAGAAGACGCGCGCGCCTGGGTGAAGTCCATTACTCCGCGGGCGCCGTCCATGAAACGATCCAGGGCCAGGTCGCCTTCGCCCGGTTCAGTGGATTCCTCAGCCCCCTCGGGCATGTTCCGGGTGAGGCTCCCGGCCTCCGGCAAGGCACGGAACGCCACCGGTGCCGCGTCTTCAGGCCATTTGGCAGGGGCGGGCACGGGCGGAAAGGCTGGAGGGACCGGCGGCGCGGCAGGGGCGGTCGGGACGTTGCTCACGGGCGCGGAAAGGTCGGTGGGAGCGGGCAGCGATCTTTCGGAGATATCGCTCCCGGTTGGGCCCGGGGAGGGAGCAACGGCCAAGGGGTCCGGACGGGGAGGAGGTTCCAAGGGAAGGGCGGTCACCACAGAGGTTCTCTCGCGCAGGCCTTCCTCAAAGAGGAGCGCCTCGGCTTCGCGCCTTCCCTGCAACCCGTAAGGTGCCGGACTTTGGGGCCATAACCGTTTCATCGACCGGATCCGGGCGGGGATCCCTTCCCACTGCCCGGTCTCCGCCAAACCCCGGATCTCCCGCATCTCCGCAAAACGATCTCCTTCCTCGCGGAAAACCGCGCCGCGGTTGAAGACGAGGCTCAGAAGGGCTCCCTCACACTTCGGCGGCGCCGTCGCGATCTCCGGCAAATGGTCCAGGAGAAGTTTCCGGTAACGCGGTAGGGTTTGATCGAGAAAGACCCGCTCTGCCGCTTCCCAAGGAATGACAATATCCTGCACCGTCCCCAGGATTTCCTTGATCCGTTCGGTATCTTTTTCGCCCCGCAACCCGCAACCGGCGGAAAGCCGCCCGAGTGGTTCCGGGGTGAGGATGGTGCCCCACGCTTGCGCCAACCGGGCGGCGTCATCCGATCGCAAATCATAGCCGAAGCCAATGGTCACACCGGAAAAAAAACCGGGCCAGTTGGGGCGCGTCAGCTTCTTCTGGTAGTAAGCCCTGCCCCCTGTTTCAAAGCCGATGATGAGGTCTCTCGCCGCCGGATCCAAGGCGCGCATTGGAGATCGCGTTCCGTCACCCTCCAACCGCTTGAGGGTCTCGGAAAGGCTGTCGTCCCCGGACAGCGCCTCACGAAGGGAGCGAGCCAGATCGATCGCCGCTTCAGCTTCAGGGGAGAGGAGGCACTCGGGGCGCAACGGGGTGATCATGATGCTCTTGGATACGCCGGTAGTTCGCGGGTACAGCTAGACCACGGCCTGTCGGAATGCCAAGTGGAAATTTGCAAGGAAAGGCGGATCGGAGAGGAAAAATGGGATTAATCTTGAAAAAAATTTGCTTGTGTTCCCGATGCGGGTTGTTAGCATCCTTGAAATTTTTGTAATCAAAGTCCAGAAAAGGCGAAGATGAAACCGACGTTCCCAAAATTGGTTTGCTGTGTGGTTCCGATGTGCTTGGCGGCCAGCGGTTGCAATACCCCTCCCGACATGACGCAAGCGCTCTCCGTCGCGAAGCAATCAGCCGGTGTGGCAAAAAAGGTTGGTGAGGCGCGGAGCGTCGTCCCCCCGGCGGCCGAGCAGAGACGGGGACTTTCAAGGGTTCGCGTCATCAAAAACGATGCCGAAGCCTTGGCAGGGGATGCGCCGGAAACGGCCGCGCGGAGTTACAAATTGCTCGCGGCCGCGGTCAACACTTGGATCGAGGAAAAGGGCGGGGAGGCGGATGCCTTGGGGAAAAAGCTGACGGGGTATGTGGATCTGTCCGAGGAATCCGCCGCCGGCGTCGTGGAGGCGTATGCGGCGTTCAAGGAAGCGATCGGCATGACCCGGGGCACCAATGAATCGGCTGCGGTGGGTGTCTTGATCGGGGCATTTGGAGGGGTGGCGAAACCTTGGCGGCAAAAGCGGGAAGACAGCGCGGCGGATTTCAAAGCCCAGCTCGCGAAATTGAAAATGCGGAGTTGGAGCGAGGTGCGTTCCTGAACGCGGAGGCCTCGCCGCTTCATTTTGCCGGGGCGGTTCCCGGGCTGATCAAACCAAGGTGAACCATGGAAGTCGATTTGGATGAGCGACTGCTTTCCCCGGCGGTAGCGACTCGTGCGGTGCTTGGTGAGGAGGGCCGCAAACTCGTTGAGGACCCGAAGAAGGCTCCATGGTCCTTGATTTGCTGTTTGGAGTATCGGGAACCGGGACGTTGGCCGTTTCTTTCCAAGTGGGTGCCGTTTGCCACCGGCTGGTTGGTGGCTCCGGACAAGGTGGTGACGGCGGCGCATTGTCTGGAGTATCCCAGCGGTCATGAGAAGGTTGGCACACCTCTGGCAGAGATCCGGGTCAGTCCGGGTCGCCACGGCCACAAGTTTCCTTTCGGTCACCAGACCGGCTACCGTCTCTTCTCCGGTTGGGAACGGGGCCCCGGGAGCCTCAGAACCCCGGCGCGCGATTTCGGCGTCATCGGTTTGCCCAAGCCTTTCCCGCACGTCACCACCCCGTTTGAATTCGGTTGTTCCGGGGACCCGGCATGTTTGGTCGGGCAAAAGGTTTGCGTCAGCGGGTATCCGGTCGTGGAGGATCTTGAACCGGGATTTCAATATTTCCATGAGGATGAGATCGTGGAGATCCGGGATGGACTTCTTCACTACCGGACAGACACGACGGAGGGCCAGAGCGGGGGCCCGGTGTTCCTGATCCATCCCACTTCCGCGGGACGGGCCCGGTTGCAGGTCGTGGCGATCCATGCCCATACCTCCGAGGACAACCGGACCAATCTGGGGCCCTTGTTGAGCGGGGAGACCGGGGAACAAGTCGCCCGATGGGTCAAACAGGGCCCGGAGGAAAGCGCTTTGGCCTGACAGGACCGACCCCGGTTCCGGCGAATACTTATGAACAACGTGGATTGGAATCGGGCCCATCTTCTGGCCCTCGTCTCCCAGTGGGCTTACCGGGATGAATCCGTGGGAAGAGCGGAGGCGCTGGAGGAGGGCCGCTTTTCCCGGTGCGACTATTTTCAGGTCAACGAAACCCGGGGGATGGTGGTGTCCAACGAGACCGATCTGGTCCTCGCCTTCCGGGGTTCGGCCAACCTGGAGAATTGGTTGCGCAACCTGAACTTTCTTCCGGTGGACCGGGGATACGCCACGCTGCATGGTGGATTTGCCGAGTGCTTCGAGGAGGTGAGGTCGGAGGCCTGGCGGCTTCTCTCCGCGCATGGCCTGCAAACCAAGCGGGTCTGGCTGACCGGGCACAGTCTGGGCGGAGCGCTTGCCACCATCCTGGCCGCCGAGTTTTCCCAATACGCCTCTTTGGTGGCCGGGATTTACACCTTCGGCCAGCCCTGCGCCGGGCAGCAGGGGTTCGCGGACTTCTTCAACCACCATTACCGCGGGCGTTGTTTCCGTTTCGTTCACGGGGAGGACGTGGTGACCCGGTTGCCCCCCGGTTATGCCCACGTCGCGGAACTCGTGCCGCTCGGCGATTCACGACGGGGAGGGGAGTCCTTGCTGACGGAGGACGAATGGGCGGATCTGCAGGAGGACTTGCGCCGGGCCCCGGCGGGTGAGTCCACCCGGGCGGAGAACACGCGCTTTTTCGACGGTTTGCAAGATCACCGTCTTCCCGGGTATCTCGAACTGCTCGCCGCGAAAGCCGGTTTGGCTCCTGCCGACCGGGGACCCGTCCCGGCGATGGCGGTGACGTCCCCGATCATTCCGGTCCCCGGACCGACCCCGCCCGCACGAAAGCGGGCGATCCTCCCCCCGGTGGAGCCTGTCGAGACGAGCGGGGAACCGCCCGTCGTCGTCCACCTCTTGTGGAGCCCGGAGTCCCAGAACGGCAAGCTTTGCCCGCAGACGGCGGAAGCCCTGTTTTCCTTTCTCTGTCATCGCTCCAATCTGAGGGCCGACGTGGAGACCGGGGTCAACATCCCGGTTTTCGCCGGGCATCACGTCGGGACGGTGCGAGCCAAGGTGGCGGCGCTTTCCGCGCAGCGGACCGACCACCAACTGCTCGTGGTCGTCCTGCTCCTTGACGGTCCGGCTATGGGCGACGCCAGCTTCCTTGAATCCTGCCACTGGTTCCTCGATCTGGCCACGAATCCAACCGGTCCCGGTTCCTTGCTCGTCATCCCGGTCTATCTCGACGGAAGCCGGCCTTTGCCCGTTCCCGATCTGGTTCAGCATCGTTTGGTGCCTTCCGACTCTGCCACAAAGGCTGCCACCCTGGGAGAGAAGAACCGGGCGGTGATCCGGGACGTGGCCAAGGCGCTGTGCCGCCGCCTTGCCGGGGATGGGGCCGTTTCCAATGGCCCTCTCAAACCTGTCCAGGTGATTCTGAATTTTGAGGAGAACGATGATGCGCACCATAAGATCCCGCTTGAGCAACTCAACGCCCGCTTCAACGCTTCCGTCCTGCGGGATTTCGTTTCGTTGGTGCCTCCGGCCGAGTCGATCCAACCCCAAAACCTCGCTGCCACCTTCCGTGAATCGGGCTCGCTCAGCCTGGTGCTGCGGACCGATTCCTTCGCGGCCTCATTGCGCTGTCAGGAACGGCTGCTCCATTGCAAGCGGCTCGGCATGCCGGTGGTCACGATCCAGATTCTTCGCACGCAAGAGCGGCTCAGCCCGCGATACGCGGGAAATTCCCCCACCTTGGTCTGGAATCCTTCGGAAGATGAGAAGCAGTTGGCGGAGCAGGCGGACTCCATTCTCGACGAAATCCTCCTCGTCTGGTTGAGGCACCTTCACTTCCACCTCACCGCCCCACTGGTGTTCCAACGCCAGCATTTGCCTTTTCACGCCTTCTACCTGTCCCGCCCTCCGGAGTTGGTGGACTTCGCCCAAGGCACTTTGGCCTCCACCGGAGCCAGTCTGGTCTTGTATCCGGATCCCCCCCTGCCGCTCAGTGAGATCAACCTCATCCGGCACTCTTTCCCCCGGGTCCGCTTTGCCACGCCGTCCACCCTGTCCCGCGAACTGCTCCGCCGGGTTCCCACCGTGCCCTTGCGCGGCAAGGTCGTGGCCCTCTCACTCTCGCACTTCAGCCCGGACATCCCCGCCTCCATCTCCGAAGTTTCCCCGGATTGTGCGGGCACTGCCTGCGACGGAGGAGGGGTCTTGCAGGCCCACATTTATGGCACCATCAAACATCTGGCCCTCTGTCTGATCCGCGCCGGCGCCACGCTGGCCTATGGCAGCGTCGATCAATCCTTCTCCCGGTTGCTCTCGGACCTGACCTTGGCTCATTGGCGCTATTTGAATGATTCCGGCGACAAAGACCATGATGCCCGGAAATACCTGCTCCGTTGTTACGTGGCCCGCTTTGTCCTCGAGAAGAGACAGGAGGTTCTGGAGTCGATCCGGGCGGAGCTGCGGCCCATCCCTGCAAAGAAACCTGACGTAGTCGCCGAAGCGCCGGAAGCGCAGGCCTTGGAGTTGTCCCAAACCCGTCTCGCGATGGCCCGGGACTGCGATGTCCGCATCATTCTTGGAGGCCGCAGGCTGCCCAAGGAATCCGAAGACGACAAAGTCGGCTACAAGGGACGGTTTCCCGGGCAGGCGGAAGAAGCTTTCCTTCATCTTCAGGCGGGCAAACCTCTCTATGTCATCGGCGGATTCGGCGGCGTGGCCGGAGATGTGGCCCGCGTCCTCCAGGGAGATCGGGAAGGACTGGCGACGGAAGCCTCCCTCCGCGAAGGCAATCCGCTCTTCCGGGAACTGTGCCAAAAGTATGATCGCCAGGCTCTGGGGGAAGATGCAGCCCTGTTGCCGCATTCCCTGGACGATCTCTGGGCGGGGCTCGCCGGGTTCGGCCAGGGCATGTTCTGGGGGGACGCATCGGCGGGGACGCGCTGGATTGACAACGGCTTGAGCAAAGACGAAAACCTGACGTTGTTCCGCTCCACGCGACACGATGAAATCAGCGCGCTGATTCTCCGGGGCCTGCGGCGGCTGGCAGACCGGGAGACGCAGCAGGAAGACGCCCCGGCCCAGGTCTCTCTTTTCAATGGTTCCATCACCGAGGTGCTCGATACGGAGGCCTACGCCGTGCTCGTGCTCGGCAGCGCGAGGCTCCGCGGAGCGGATGGAGCCTTGGACGAACGCCTTGGCGGGGCTTTGGGGCGTCACTTGAATAGCGGGCAACGCGAAAATTTCCTCGCCATCCAGGACGATCGGCTCGCCGGCAGCTACATCATCCCTAAGACGATCGGTGATCTTTCAGACCTGGAATCCGTCGAGGAGTCGCAGGAAAAGGATTGGTGGTTGCAGCGGATTGACCGCGCGGTGCGCGAGGTGGTCGAAGCCTGCCAGGACCAGGGGATCGAGTCCGTGGCCATGGTCCCCTTTGGCCGAGGCTTCGGACTGAGCGCCGCAGATTCGATCCATGCCATCGTGTGCGGCTTTGTCCACGCCCGGAAGGACGGGCCGGTTCCCGCGCTGACCATTTGCGAGCATGACCCGGATCACTACACGGAGGTGGTCGAAGCGGTGCGTTGTTTGGCCGGGGACGAGGGTCCGTCGACGCTCGTCTTCACGCAGTTGCCGCCCAAGATCCCCGCGGCGATCCGGGCCCCGGTTTATCTTTCGATCCGGGAACGCCACAACTCTTGGCTCCAGTTCTCCCGTGCTCCCGGGACCGGCGGAGCGGTGGCCGAGGAACGGATTCCCGTGGACTGGTCCGGTCTCGAGGAACTCTTCGGTCGCGTGCCTCCATCGTTCAAGCGCCAGCATGAGCTCGGCAAACTGCTCGCGGAGCGGGTCTTTTCGAAAGCGGTCATCACATCCATTCTCCAGAACCGGGGCAGATCCTGGGACGTGCTCCATGATCTGGCGGCGTCGGTCATTCCTTTCGAGCTGCTGGCCTTTCCGCTCCCCTCCGGAGCCCTCTTCCGGCCAGCTTTGACCGAGGGCATCCGCCATGGATTGTTCACCGGTGAGGTGCCCATCCTGCCACCCTACCGGCGTGAAGGCGCTAAAGTCCAACTCCTCATCGTGGCCAACCCGACCGGGGACCTCCCGGGAACCGAGAAGGAAGCGGACGAAATTGCCAAGGAACTACAGCAGGATCCCCTGATCGAGGTGGTCTCGCTGATCGGTCCCCAGCAAGCGACCAAGGCGGCGGTTCTCCAGGCACTCGCCGATGGGCGGTTCGACCTCGTCCACTACGCCGGCCACGGGAAGTTCGACACGGCCGACCCGCGGCAAGGCGGTCTCATGTTTCCGGGCGGGGAAATGCTCACCGAGAACGATCTGGAACCCTTCCGCTCCCGGTCCTTCGAAGGCCTGCCCATGCTCGTTTTCCTCAACGCCTGTGAGACCGCCAAGGTGGACGATATCCGCAACGCCGTCCGCGGCTCCACCAGCCTGGCCCACCGCATTCTCGGGTCCGGGATCCGCGGCTTTGTGTCGAACCGCTGGGAGGTCGGGGATGACAGCGCCGCGGCCTTCGCCATCTCGCTCTATCGTTCCCTCGCCAAAGGCCTGACTCTCGGAGCCGCCATGCTCAAAGCCCGTCAGGAACTTTTCGACGCCGGTCGCGCGGATTGGGCAAATTACCTGCTCTACGGCTCCCCGGACATCCATCTCTAACCTCAAGCCACACCCAACCCGATCCCATCATGACACCGACTGACCTGCCCGGAGAAGCCGCTGAATACATCGCCGATCTTCTCGATCTCGAAGCGGAAGAGACCCGCGGCGAAGCCGTGGACTGGGTCACGGATTACGATGCCCTCGGGCTCGGGCCGGACAGTGAGGGAACCCGGTCATCCGGCCCCGCCCTCTGGTATCCCGGGGCCACCACGTTTTTGAAGATGCCCACCCAAGGAACCTATCCCCGGAACTATCCGGTCGGGGCGGTGGTCCACTTCACCGCGGGACGGAGTGAGAAAGGAGATGCCGATGCGGAAAATACGATCCGTTACGGTGCCAGCCTCAAGCATTGTTACTTCTGCATCTCCGCCACCGGCCGGATTTACCAGACCGCACCGCTGAACCGTTGGGGCTCCCACGCCGGCCGGAGTTCTTACCCCGGGTTGGGGGAGTCGCTCTCCAGCAAACTGGTGGGCATCGAAGTCTGCGGGGCCGGGATCGTGCAACAGACGGATCAGGGATTTGAACCCGGTTGGAACAAGACCTCCTCGCGCAAGACGTATTACACCGCGGATCAGGTGCGCCGGGTCGAGAAGACGGCGAACATCACCCAGGCGGGTTATTACCTTCAATTCACGCCGGCTCAGGAAGAATCCCTCCTCACCCTGCTCCGCTGGCTCCAGGCGAATCATCCGACCGTCTTCCAATTCCAATACGTCCTCGGCCACGACGAGATCGCCCCCGCCCGGAAACAGGACCCCGGTGGATCGCTCTCCCTCCTCATGCCGGATTTGCGCGCCCGGCTTCTCGCCGCTCCCGTCGTCTCTCCTCCACCAGCCGAGCCCGTCCTTCCCGCCCCCGCCCCGGCGCCGGTCTCCCCTCCAGCGCCGGAACCAGCGGCCGCGCCGGAAACGGAACCAGGCGGCGGATTCCGCATGGCCGACCTCTTCGTGACCCGGGGCCGCCGCCCGGCGCCCTCGCGATCCTCCCGGACGATCCCCGGCGGGACCAGAAGCGCCGCCGCCGAAGCTCCCGAAGCCGCGGAAAGCGGTGAAGAGCCGACCGGGCAACCGCTCCCCAGTGCCGTCGGAGCCTTCGTGACCCCCCAATCCGTGATGTCCTTTCCCATCGCCTCCGGAGCGGTGGCGATGCTCTCCAAGCTGGCAAAGGGATTGGTCCAGGGCGTGGAAGAAAACGTCCTGATCCTGGGCGCAGCGTCCGTCATCGGGTTGCTGATTTTTTTGGTGACTTTGAGTGACGCTCAGGTTCGTCCCCGGACCCCCCTGAAATGGGCCATTGCCATCCTCATGGCCCTGATCAACACCGCCTTTCTCGCCGTCTCCGCTACCGGACTAGGGAGTGTCGCCCTGCAGGCGGTCGGCGCCGGTGAGTGACGCGGGCGGTCCCCGAAACCTGGGGGCAGCCTACTCTTCCTGTCATGGCCCGTCTCTTCATTTCCTATAATCACAAGGACTAAGCTTACGCTTACGCCGTCCGGCATTGGCTCATCGAGCAACGGTTCGTGAATCGGCCGGAGGTATCTTTTGAAGATTCCGTCCTCTGCGCTCTCTGCGCCTCTGCGCGAGGAAGGGGCGGACGTTGGAAAACCTCGCGCAGAGCCGCAGAGAGCGCAGAGAGGAGTGGGGGTGTCAGAATGGGGTGGAAAAGCAATTTGAGCGAGACGGGTCGGCGAAGATTCCGTCCTCTGCGAGCTCTGCGCCTCTGCGTGAGGCCACAGAAGAAGGTTCACTCCTGAATGTTGTTGGCGAGCCGGTGGATGTCATCTTTGAGTAGATGGGATCCAAAGTTAATGAGTAGACCAAGACTCAGGTTCGCGAGCCTCACGTAGGTCAACGTTTGTTTCCGATGTAGTGGTTTGGTGGCTTCGATCGACTTGAGTTCGACCAATACCTTGCCGTTGACGATCATGTCGGCCCGGAAGCTCTCGTCAATCACGTGCCCGTCCCAGATCACCTGCACCGGAACCTCGGTTTCCACTTCGAGTCCAGCTTTTCGCAATTCATAGGCAAGAATTCGCTGGTAGACGGACTCGAGCAAGCCCGGGCCCAACACGCGATGGATCTTGACCGAAATGTCAATGATCGTCCCAGAGGTTTCGTTGGCGCTCATGATTGCTTCAAGCCGGTATCTCCTAACCCGGTGGAGTCCAACAAAACTCTCGCTCTCTGCGGCTCCGCGCGAGGCCATGAATTGTCCCTGGTTGCCGCGTTCTTCCGTGGGGAGCGACAAACAACCCGGCGTTCCGTGTCGCCGCATCTCCAAACTACAACCAGAGAAGAGTGGATTGGAACTGGCCGCGTTCCGTCCCTGACTGGAGCCAGCCGGCCAGGGCAAAGCGGAAGACCGGACCTCCCGGCGGGTCCTCGGACTATGGAGACTCGTCTCCGCTTTCCGAACCGAAGCTTGACGAGGTTCAACGATGATCACTCCCCGGCAAGCCTCGTCGGAAAAAGCACGCGATGAAGCGGGAGGATGATTGTTCGGGTCGAACAAGAATTTCTAACCTGCGAAGCATCCTGGCGATCCGTGATTCCCCTGCGGGCAGCTGCCCTCTCTACGCGTTGAGGTTTGCTCGGATTTTCGTCGTAAGTCACTGAAAATCAGCAGTCCGGAGGGGGTGGGATTCGAACCCACGAGACGTTGCCGTCTGGCGGTTTTCAAGACCGCTGCAATCAACCGCTCTGCCACCCCTCCCTCGCGGGAATTCGCGTTGCGGCCTTCAAGGTAGCCTTCAATCCGAAGAGCGCCAACCGCAAATTGAGGAAGCCGGGGAGCTTCGGGTCAACGGCTCCATTCGAGCATGCGGAGGATCGGGGCCTCGGCGCGGCGGCGGAGGTTCTCTTCCATCTCGATCGCGGGGCTGAGATGGTCGAGGCAGTCGCGCAGTTTGGCGAGTGTGTTCATCTTCATGTAGCGGCAATCCGCGCAGGCGCAGTGGTCGGTGGGACCGGCGATGAACGTTTTGTCCGGGCATTCCCTGCGGAGGCGGTGGAGCATGCCGGATTCCGTCACGACGATGAAGGCGGGGGCGGGGTTAGCGCGGCAGTAGGTCACCATCTTCTCCGTGGAGCAGACCTCGTCCGCGAGGAGGCGCACGGCGAGGGTGCACTCGGGGTGGGCGACGACTTTGGCCTCGGGATGCAGGGCCTTGATGCGGGCGATGCTTTCCCGGGTGAACTCGACGTGGACGTAACAGGCGCCGCGCCACATGTCCATGGGGCGGCCGGTCTGTTGTTCGACCCAATTCCCGAGGTTTTCGTCCGGCACAAAGAGGAGGTTGCGGTCCGCCGGGGCCTTTTGCACGATGCGGACGGCGTTGCCGCTGGTGCAGATGACATCGCTCAGGGCTTTGACGCCGGCGCTGCTGTTGATGTAGGAGATGACGTAGTAGTTCCGGTCCGCGTGGTCCCGGAGAAACGCCTCCAGTTGGGGGGCCGGGCAGCTTTGCTCCAGCGAACAGCCCGCATCTTTGTCCGGAAGGACCACCGTTTTGCCCGGGTTGACGATTTTGGCGGTCTCGGCCATGAAATGAACGCCGCAAAAGGCGATCACTTCCGCATCGGTTTCCCGCGCCTGATAGGAAAGGCCGAGGGAATCCCCGACGTAATCGGCGACCTCCTGGATTTCCTTGATTTGGTAGTTATGAGCCAGGATGACGGCGTTGCGCCGTTTTTTGAGGTCGAGGATTTCGTCGCGGAGATCCAGGGAGGGGGCGGAGGTGGCCATGGGAAAAAGATGGTAAAAAAATATGGAAATTATGGAGATTAAGAATTATCGTCTTGCCGATGACGTTTCCAGAGGATCATTTCGAGTTCGACCCGGCCGAAGGCACGGAGGGATGGGCCCACTTTGTTCCGGTGCCGGTTTCCGGGGAGGGGTCCCCCGGTGGCTTCCTTGCCCAGGTGACGGAAGAAGTATCGCGCCAATTGGAGCGGATGCGCAAAGAAAAACGCGAGACGGAATTGTGGGTGAGCCGCCGGGTCAGTGATGTGGCCTTGGATTGTGCGCGGGCGTTGGACGGGATGGAACGGGAGTTGAAGGGGTTGGACGGGATGCGCCAGGGCGAGATGGAGCGGAGGTTGCAGGAGTTGCGCCGTCAAGTTTACAGCCATCTGGCGGAGGCTTTGGAACGGTCCCGTTTGGACGTGGCCCCTGTGGCGGAATTGCCCTTGAATTGAGGCAATCCCCGGAACCGGGCAAGGTGGAGGAGTCCGGCGCGGAGTTTTCCCGGGGTTTTCGTTGCGTCCGGGCCCGCGCATGGTTGGTTCGAGGTTGTCCCCGGTCCGGGACCGGGTGCGGATGAGTGACGAGGCGAACATTTTGCATGCGGGCCGCCACCTCCAGTTGCGGAGTGTGGGGGGGTGGGAGTTTGTGAGCCGGGCCAGGGGAACCGGAGTGGTGGGGATTTTGGCGGTCACGGAGCGTCGGGAGATCCTCCTGGTGGAACAGTTCCGGCCTCCGTTGGGGCGGAACGTGCTGGAACTTCCCGCGGGTTTGGCTGGGGACGAGCCGCTTCGGGGGAATGAGCCGTTGGTGTCGGCGGCGCGGCGGGAACTGCTGGAGGAGACGGGCTACGAGGCGCGGCACTGGCACAGCCTTGGCGACGGGCCGAGTTCCGCAGGATTGACCAATGAGATGGTCACCCTCTTTTTGGCGACCGGGCTGCTCAAGGTGCGGGATCTGGAACATTTCGGGGTGGGGGGCGAGAGGATCCGGCGGCATTGTCTGGGAATCGGCGAAGTCCGGGATTTTCTGGCGAAACGGCAAAAAGAAGGGGTGGCGGTGGATTTCAAGATCGCGGCGGCGCTGTATCTGGCGCAGAATCATCCGATGATGCCCGGTTGAGTTTCGGGGCATTGGCACGAAATCTTGCCTTGGTTTTGCCGCGCTTGCGTCTATCTCCGGTCCCATGGTCGTCTTCAGTTCTCCCCAATGGCTTTTCCTACTGCCGGTCCTTTTGATCTGCGGCTGGTTTTGGAAGGGGCTCCGTCTCTGGCGGCCGTTGCGCGGGGCCTGCCTGCTGGTGTTGGTCCTGGTGCTGGCGGATCCGCGGATCAACCGGACGGAGCGGGGCATGGACCTGTGGGTGCTGGTGGACCGGTCCCAATCGGCGGGCTCCCTCGTGGAGCGTTCCTTCCGGGAGTGGGAACAGTTGTTGCGGCGTTCCATGCCCTCGAGGTCCGACCGGATCCGCTGGGTCAATTTCTCCGGGGAGGCCGTTGAATTGACGGGACCGGAGACCGGCACGGTGGCCGGGGCGGCGAACCATACGCGGACCCGGTTGGCGATCGAGACGACGCTGGCTTCGCTGGATCCGGACCGGCACGCGCGGATGCTGGTTTTTACCGATGGTTATGCCACGGAGCCGCTTGGGGACGTGGGTTTGAAGCTGCAAGGCGCCGGGGTTCCGCTGGATTTCCGCCTCGTGGCTCCGCCGGAAGCGACGGACTACCAGATTCTGGATCTGCGGTTGCCATCCCGGAAGCGGCCCGGGGAACCGTTCATCGTGGAAATCGAGGTGCGCGGCAACCGGGACGGCACCGTGCCGGTCTTGATTTCCCGGGATGGCGGGGAAGAGCGGGAGGAGACGGTGGAGATCAAGGGGGGGACGGGATCGCTCCGGTTCGCGGCGCGTCTCGTGGAGCCCGGGGCCCACCGCTATGAGGCCCGGTTGTCCGTGGAGGACGCTTATTCAGGGAACAACCGGTTCGAGGGATGGGTGGAGATCGTGTCCGGTCCGAGGGTTCTCTTGGTGACCCGTTATCAGGACGATCCGTTGCAACGCATTCTTTCGGCGCAGGGATTCACGGTGGAAAAGATCATGGAGCCGGCCGGGCTGCATGCGGGGCAGTTGACGGGGGCCAAGGTGTTGATCCTGAACAATGTGCCCGCCCATGAGATCCCGTCGGACTTCCTCGCGTCCATCGACTTTTTCGTCCGGCGCCAGGGCGGCGGCCTTCTGATGGCGGGGGGAACCCGCAGTTTCGGGGCGGGAGGGTATTTTGAATCGTCGATCGATCCGCTGCTTCCGGTTTCGATGGAGTTGAAAGCGGAGCACCGCAAGCTGGCGGTGGCCATGGCGATTGTGATGGATCGTTCCGGTTCGATGTCGGCCACGGTGGCCGGAGGGAGGAGCAAAATGGATTTGGCGAACGAAGGGGCGGCCCGGGCGGTGGAGTTGCTCGGGGATTTCGACTTTGTCACGGTCCACGCGGTCGACAGCTCGCCGCACCGGGAAGTTCCGCTGACGGTGGTGGGGCCGAACCGGGGTTCGATCGTGAACCGGGTCCGGCGCATCGGCAGCACGGGCGGTGGGATTTTTGTTTACGAGGGGCTCAAGGCGGGTTGGGAGGACCTCAAGAAGGCCGAGGTGGGGCAGCGGCACCTCATCCTGTTTTCCGATGCGGCGGACTCCGAGGAACCGGGGGACTACAAGCGGCTCGTCGGGGAAATGGTTTCTGAGGGGGCGTCCGTGAGCGTGATCGGGCTGGGGACGGAGAAAGACGTGGATGCGGCCCTGCTCAAGGACATCGCGAAACTGGGCAAGGGACGGATGTTCTTCACGGACGACGCCACCACGGTGCCGAACATCTTCGCGCAGGAGACGGTGGCGGTGGCGAGGTCGATGTTCATCAAGGAGGCGGTCGGGTTGGTGCCGAGCGGGAGGTGGCTGGAGATCTCCCGGGACAGCCTGGCCTGGCTCTCCCGGGTGGACGGTTACAATTTGAGTTATGCCCGGCCGCAGACGTCGGTCATGGCCTTGACCACGGACGAATACAAGGCGCCGCTGGTGGCCTGCGTGCAGCGCGGGTTGGGCCGGACCGCCGCCGTCTGTTTTCCCTTGGGCGGGGAATTTTCCGCTGCCACCCGGGCTTGGCCGCAAATGGCGGACTTTGCGCAAACCCTGACCCGCTGGCTCATGGGGGAAATGCTGCCGCCCGGTCTCGGGTTGCGGACCCGGCTGGATGGCACCGAGTTGAGCATCGACCTCCTCCATGACGATACCTGGTTCCAGCGTCTGGCGGTTCCGCCCCGGGTTTTCCTTGCGGACGGGGCGAAGACCGGAGAGGGAAGCGTCCGGGAAGTGGCTTGGGAGCGTCTCGAGCCCGGGCATTTCCGGGCCAAATCCAGTCTGGAACACGGAGTGCTGACCCGCGGGGCGGTGCAGGTGGGCGATCTGGCGATCCCGTTCGGTCCGGTGGTGGTGGGGGGCAGTCCGGAGTGGACCTTTGACCGGAGCCGGGTCGAGGAGTTGCGTCAGGTGGCCGCCCAATCCGGGGGTCAGGAACGGATCAATCTGGCGGATGTCTGGCAGCAACCGGAGACCAAGGAATTCGCCAGCATCCAGCCCTGGCTTCTGGGCGCCGCCCTGCTCTTGATTTTGGCGGAGGCGTTGGCCACCCGGCTGGGGTGGAACCGGATTTCGTTCGGCCGTGGAGCCAGGGGCGAAAAGGCGTCTCCCCGGTCGGCTCCCTCCGGCGCTTACCGGTCGGCGATACCGGCCCGGGAGTCCGCCCCGCCAGCCGGTGCTCCGGCGCCAGCGCCCGGCAAGGGCCCCGCACCAGCCCAAGCAGCTGCCGCGGCCGGAGACCCGGCGGAAGTGGACCGGAGACGCTCCCGGTTCGACCGGGCGAAGCGGTTGCGCTGAGAGCCAGCTCGGTGCGGCCTGTTCAAGGGGCAGCAGTGATTGCTCTTGCT
The DNA here is from genome assembly GCA_018970725.1 of Verrucomicrobiota bacterium. Taxonomy (GTDB): domain Bacteria; phylum Verrucomicrobiota; class Verrucomicrobiia; order Verrucomicrobiales; family DEV007; genus V1-115. The sequence continues at coordinate 67,089 of JAGWVU010000007.1, read as the reverse complement.
GCAGGTCAGAACCTCCATATAAATCAGATGAGTAATTTTGCGATAATCGTAGTTATTTAAGAATTATTAAATAACCGCTTGATGTCGGCCCTTTGCCCCCGCATGATAAACGCATGAGTGCGAGCCCCATCGGTTCCCAGACCAGGGAGCAGGAAGAGCGCGTCATGATCTTCATGGCGCTCGCTCTCGGCTTGATTCTCATCGCGCTGTTGTTCGCCTGGTTTTCCCCGGGCGCAGTCCCCGGGCTGGTGCCTTCGGTGTGGGGGGGGCGGCCAAGCGCGGGGCCCGTGGTTTTTGATGGGCCGGAGGAGCTGGTTTTGCCGGAGGTGCCCGCCGTGGTCGCGAGAACGGGAGGGACGGCGGCAGAGGTGGCGGCGCGGGCGTCTTCCGCCCGGCTGGCTCTGTTGGAGAGCGACAACGCGGAGTTGCGCGCGAGGCTGGCGCAGCAGGAGCAGAAATTGGCGGGATGGGTTCCCGCCTCGGATCTGGCGGCCATGGAGCGGGAGATGAACGTTCTCAAGGACTTGGTGGTGGAGTTGAACGGGACGAACAAGCGCCACGAGGCGCGGGCCTCGGAAGGGGCGGGGGAGTTGGCGGCGGCCCGGGGCGAGGTGGAGCGGTTGAAAGCTTCTGAAGCGAAGTTGCGCGGGCTTTCCCGGGAGGAAGGGGTGGCGCTGCAAAAGGCGCGGGCCGACCTCGGGAAATTGCAGACGCGGTTGGCTGCGGCCGAAAAGGATCGTGAGGCGGCGGTGGCCGAGTTGGAGCGGATGATCCTGCGGCAGAAGACGGCGCCGGCCGTTCCCGTGACTCCGGCGATGCCACCGGACACTGTCTCCCCTGCGGTTCCCGCCGTTCCGGGTGATGAGCTGCCCCGGCTTCGGAAAGAGCTGGAAGCGGCGCAAGACCGGATCCGCGGCCTTGAGGAGCAATTGAAGAAGCAATCGGCGACGCGCCAGGAGGGGCGCACCGATGCCTTCCGCCGTTCCTCGGATTGGACCGTGTTGCCGGCGGAGGCGGTGCAGCCCGGGGATCTTTGGATCGGGGCGGTGCCTCTTTTCCAGACCTTGAAACTTTCGACGCATGCCCGGGAGGCCGTGGAGGTGCGGGACGCCTATGTGCAATCCAACCGTTTGGGTACGTTGGTGGCCCGGATTCACTTCGACGATGCCGAAGCCCGGCCCGGTCCCGGCGCAACGGCCGCGCTGAACCGCGCAGTTTCCGGAATCGCTCCGAATGCCTACCTTTTGGCGGTGGGTTACGCATCGGTGAAGGGCCAGTCCGGCTACAACGACGGTCTTTCCTCCCGGCGCGCCCAAGCGGTGGCCGATCTGGTGCGTCCGGTCGTCCGCGATGGGAAAGTGCAAATGGTTTTCTTCGGTGAAACGTCCCAATTCGACCCGGGTGATCTCTCCAAGAACCGTGTGGTCGAACTTTGGCGCATCGATCCCTGAACCTCCTTTTTTGACAACCCGAAGCCCCGAACCCGCCATGCCCTCTTCTTCCGGCCATTCCCATCCCCTCGCCTCAGAGTCCGAGATCGTCGAGATCCCGCGGGGCAACGACCTGCTGGCCTCGCTCGCGGTCGCCGTCGGACTGCCGCTGATCATGCTGGCAGGAGTGCTCAAAGGACTGAACCCCGACCGGGTCGAAACGCGGTCCGCCCTCCTTTCCACGACCGCCGCCGGAACGGGAGGCGCGGGGGGGGCGAATCGGAATTGGAGCCCGGAATTGTCCGCGCTGCAGGCCCGGCTCGATGAATCCGAGCAGCGCAACGCGATGCTGGACGCGGAGTTGGAAAAACTCTTGTCCGAGATCCGCGAGGTCCGTGAGGTGGCCCGGTTGGCCCGGCAGGAGCAGGCCGAGTCGGAGATTGTCCACCGTGAGCGGCTTCAGGGATTTGCCTATCAGGTGGCCGGGATGACCCAGCGCCTGGCGGATGGGCGTGAGGCGGAGTCGACCCTGCACACGGAATTGACCGCCGCCCGGCAGGAAGCGCGCTCGTTCGCTGCTTTGGCCGACCAGCGCGGCGCGGAAAACGGTCGGCTGAAGAGTGAAGTCGCCGCGTTGACGGAGATCGGCCAAGTCACGCAGACCCGGTTGGTGGCGGTCCAGAATCTGGCGGACGCGCGGAAGCGGGATGCGGATTCCCTGACCCAACAGCTTTCTTCAGAGCGTGATTTGGTGGCCCAGACGCGTCAGGAGCTGGCCAGTGCGCGGGCTTTGGCCGATCAGCGTTTGGTGCAGATCGGGCAACTTGAGGCCGGGCGCAAAGAGATGACGGTGCGCGGGGAGGAGAGGATCGGCGCCTTGCAGCGTTCCTTGGACGGGGTCCGTGAGCTGGCGGCAAAACAGGCCGCCGAATTGCAGGCTGCGGAGGCCGGTCTAACCAGCCTGCGTCAAGCGGTGACCCAGCTAAGTTCGGGTTTGGTCAAGTGAGGCTACGGTCATTCCCCTGACGGGACGACCTCAAGCACTTTGCCTTGCAATTCCTTGCCGGGTTTGAAACGCACGATGGTGCGTTCCGGGATGTTCACGTTGTTCTCCGGACGGGAAGGATTGCGGCCGACCCTTGGTTTGGTGCGACGCAGGTGAAACGTGCCGAAGTTGCGCATGACGATCTGATCGCCATTAGCCAAGCGCGTGGTGATTTCATCGAGCATTCCTTGCACGACATCGAAAACCTGTTGTTGAGTCAGGCCGGTGCGGCTGGCAAGTTGCTGAACGATATCACGCTTGGTTATGGTAGGCATGCTCATCCTATTCCGCCTTTTAGGGGGTTTTTGCAAACCGAAAGTGCATCTTCCCGATTTCCCGAAGAAAATCATCCCCATGTTTAGTTTGCAGGGATTTTGTCAGTTCTTGTATTTCCAACGAGGCTCCCCGCGGCAGGTTGATTCCGAGGGTTTTGCCAGTGTCCCGCAGCCAATTGATGAAACACTCCCGCGCGAGGATTGAGGCCGCCGCCACGGCGATGTCCGATTCCGCCTTGGTGCGTTGTTCGAGGAGGATGCCGCGGCCGCGATCCTGAAGGGCGCGCTCCAGTTCCCTCGGATTGGCGAACTGATCGCTCAGGGCGCGCGGGCAGTCCGGTCTGCGATCCAGAAGCACCTCGATGACCTTGGCGTGACCCCAGGCGAGGAGACGATTCAGGTTGGTGAATTTATCGTAGAGATCGTTGTAACGGCGCGGGCCGATGCAGACCACTTCCCAAGCGACTCCCGGAGCCTGCCGGACCACCTCGGCGAGAGCCCGGATCCGGGCGTCGGAACGGATCGTTTTGCTGTCCTGGATCCCGGCCTCCAGCAGATGTCGGGCCGCGACTGCGTCGGTGAACACCCCCGCGATCACGAGAGGGCCGAAGAAATCGCCCTTGCCGCTTTCGTCCACTCCGATGTGTGGGGCGAACATTTCGGGTTGGTGCAGTTCCTCGTAACCGAGCCTGGCTTCTCCGAGGACCCGTGGCTCGAGAGTGAAGCGGATGAAATCCTCCGTCTCCTTGCCTTGGATCAAGACCTTGGGCCCTTTCTCGTAAACCGCGACGGAGAGTTTTCCGCGGCTGGCGGCGAAGAGCGTGTGAGGTTTCGGCTGGAATTCGTAGCCGTCTTCCTCGAGCACTTCACGAAGGCGCGCCGCTTGAGCTGCCGTCAGGATGGCGGTATGGGAGGTTTTTGCCATGAGACATTTCCAACCTAACCGACGCCCGGCCGCAAGGCAAGAGGCGGACGACCTCCCGGGATTCGGCAAGCCGCCTTGCCGTGAGTTGCCGACCGAAGATCCGGACGGGTTCCGGGAGGCGGTGGTCGGGTGGTTCGATGCCGTGGGGCGACCCTATCCCTGGCGTGAGACCACGGATCCTTACGCCATCCTCGTCTCGGAATTGATGCTGCAGCAGACCCGGGTCGAGACGGTCCTGGAGCGGGGGTATTTCGAGCGGTGGATGCGGCGGTTTCCCGGGGTCGGGGAGCTGGCGGACGCCCCGGACGAGGAGATTCTGAAACTTTGGGAGGGGTTGGGTTACTACCGGCGGGCGAGGCACCTGCGGGAGGCCGCGCGGGCGGTGGTGTCACGGCACGGCGGTCTTTTTCCCCGGGACCCGGCCGAGATCCGCGCGCTGCCCGGGGTCGGGGATTACACGGCCGGGGCCATCCTGGCGTTTGCCTTCGATCGCGCGGCACCGATGATCGACGGGAACGTGGCGCGGGTGCTGGCCCGGCTCTTCGATTTCAACGGGTCGATCGAGGGGCCCGCGGGCCGAAGGCAGCTGGCGGAATGGTCCGGTCGTCTGACGGATCCCCGGCGGGCGCGTCGTTTCCAGTCCGGCTTGATGGAAATCGGGCAACGGCTTTGCAAGGTCCGGCGGCCGCAGTGTCCGGACTGTCCCGTGGCCGGTTTTTGCGCGGCGCGGGCCCCGGAGCACCTCCCGGTGAAGCGGGAGCGGGCCCGGATCGAGGAGGTGGCGGAACACGTCGGATATTTCCGGGGCGAGGGCGATCGTGTCTTTCTCTGCGTGGAGAGTGGTCCGCGCCGTTCCGGCCTGTGGCGGTTGCCGCCGGTTTCCGCGGAGGAACACGGGGACGCGGAACCCCTCCTGCGCTTTGCCTATTCGATCACCCGATACCGCGTTTGGCTGCACGTGCATGCGATGCCCGCCTCCGCGCTCCCCCGGGGCGAGGGCAGATGGGTTTCGCGGGCGGAGCTGGAATCGGTGGCGCTGGGTTCCCCGTATCGCCGCGCTTTGCGTTCCCTCGTTGCGGACGCGGGATTCAACGGCCGTTGATTTCCGGCACCTCGCGCAACTGACGGACTTCCGGGATGGCGGTTGGATCGGGGCAAACCCGCAGGGTGGAATTCTGGGACTGGGTGACGCCGGGAGGAGCGGGTTGCGGCGGGATGGCGACGGTGGTGACCTTGCCGAACTGGCGTTCGGACTTGCGCATCAGCCGTTTCGGGAGGTCGGCGAGGGGGTGGGGGCCGCACAGTTTTTCGCCCATGGGAAGGAGGGCCTCGACCAATTGTTGGCCGTGGGTGGCGCAGTTGTGGCGAAAGGGCTTGAAAGGACCGAGATTGAGGGTGCGCAGATGCTCGCCCCGTCCGGCGGCTTTCAAGAGGGTGACATACTCCTTGGTGGCCGGGGTGAATTGCATGGTGACTCCGTAGCCGCGGTAGGCGGTTTGCGTGTAGAGCCAGTCCGGGAGATGCGAGACCTCGACGGTCATGAGCATCGAATTGTCCATGTTGAACCAGTCGAGCATGGTGGGGTGGGTATCCTTGAGCCAGGGTGCCCGTGGATCCAGCACCCAGTCATCCCCGCGGCGTCCGATGCTGCCATTTTCCCGCAGCCCAAGGGCGAAGTGGGAGTAAAACTCGGCCGGGCTCTTGGCCGTCATCACGATGAGTTGGTGGTCCTTATCCGGCGTAAGCGGTTCATCCATCCGGACTTTCCACCAGGCGTGACCGACCGGATCCGGGCCGGATTTGCCGGTCAACCGGGCGAGCCCCACTTTGACGAAACGCTGGCGGTTCATTGTCACGAGGGCGATGGTGTCCTTTCCCGTTTCGATCGCTTCAGCATGGCGATCCCAAAAATGTTCCAGAAGGGCTTCGGCCAGGGCCGGACGCCAGGAAGAGGAGCCCTTGGGCGGTTCCACCCGGATCGATTCGATCCGGACGCATTGGCCGGACCTGAGGGGCGGGCGGCGCAAGGTCACGATGGTTTCGCGGCCCCGTCCCGAAGCCGGGCGCACGTCCACGGGAGGATTCCCGATTTCCCGGGCCATCACCGGGGGAAGGTGGAGGAGGTCACCGAGACGTGGCCGGGTGGTTTCGGCGGCTTGGGTCTCGGGAAGAGCGACCAGCCAAGTCAATGCGAACAAAAACCAAGGATTCATGAACCTCATGCTGAAAACCTCGTAATTACCACTACGAGAAAGGCCATCGTCAACTGGAGACATGTGGCGAATTCCGAAATCTCAAACCGGGGTGACCCCTTTCGTCAGCAGAATATTCCCGTATTTCGCCGTCTCGCCGGTCATGACCACGGCAAAAGCCGATTTGGCCCGCTCGTAAAACGCGAAGCGCTCGATCCGCGCGACCGGAGGCGTGGCGGGCGCGTGGGACCGGATGGCGGCGGTGTAGGCGGCCTCGACCGCCGGGTCCAAGGTATCCCCGGGGACGGCCGCCATCATGCAGACTGGAGAGGGAACCATGGAATCGAGTTCAAAAAGGGGAAGGATGGCCTCGAGCAAAGGGGCAATCTTCAGGCCGTCGGCCCGGATGAGCCGGCGCCCGAACGTCGCTCCCGGGAAATGCGCGTCCGCCAGGATGATCTCGTCGCCGTGTCCCATGGCGCAGAGGGTGGCCAGAAGTTCCGGGGAGAGGAGGGGCGAGATTCCTTTGAGCATCCGGCAGCAAAGAGAGACCGTCCGGTGATGCAAGCCCGCAGTGGCGGGAGTTCACGATCACGGTCGCACGGGTCAACGGGCCCCGGGTTGGAGGACGCTGCGCAGGAACGGGGCCGTCCGGCTTTGCTTGACCCGGACCACCTGTTCCGGGGGGCCTTCGGCGACGAGCTGGCCACCGGCCGATCCCGCTTCCGGACCGATCTCGAGGACGAAGTCGGCTTCGGCGAGGATCTCCAGGTTGTGCTCGATGACGACGACCGTGGCGCCGTCATCCACCAGGCGGTGGAGCACGTCGAGGAGACGGACGACATCCGCCTTGTGCAGGCCGATGGACGGTTCCTCGATGAGATAGAGGTGGGATTTCTCGATGACGTTGCGTCGGAGGCGGGCGTTTTGGAAGCGGTTGACGCCGCGGGTCAGTTCGCTGACCAGCTTGATGCGTTGCGCCTCCCCGCCGGACAGGGTGGGGCTGGGTTGGCCGATTTGCAGATAGCCGAGCCCGGTATCCCGGAGCAGGCCGAGGCAGCGGGCGATGCGCGGACTGGCCTCGAAGAAGGTGGCGGCTTCATCGATGCTCATCCGCATGACTTCGCCGATGTTCTTACCTTGGTAGAGGATTTCGAGGGTGGCGGCGTTGTAGCGCTGGCCCTGGCAATCGTCACAGGGGACATGGGCGGTGGGGAGAAAGCTCATTTCGATTTTGATCTGGCCGTTGCCCTGGCAGGATTCGCAGCGGCCGCCGGCGCTGTTGAAACTGAAACGTCCGGCGTTGTAGCCGCGCGCCCGGGCGTCGGGGACCTGGGCGTAGAGCTTCCGGATTTCGTCGAACACCTTGATGTAGGTGCCCGGGGTGGAACGGCTGGTCTTGCCGATGGGAGATTGGTCCACTTCATAGACCGCGCCGAGGTTCTGGACGCCTTCGATCGATTCCCAGGTGACCGTGGCCGGAGGCGTGGAATGTTTTTCCAGATTGGCTCTCACGGCGGGTTGGAGCACGGAACGCATCAGGCTGCTCTTGCCGGACCCGGAAATGCCGCAGATCACCGTGAGGCGGCCGATGGGGAGTCGGACATCGATGTTTTTGAGGTTGTTGGCCTTGGCCCCGGTGAGGCGCAACCAGCCTTCCGGCGCTTCCGGAAGAGGTCGGCGCTGACCTCGGATGGGATGGGAGAGGGGATGGCGCAGGAGCTTGGCCGTGGGGGAATCCGGGAAGGAAGCCTTGGGCTCAAGGAGTTTCTGGAACGGGCCGGAGAAGGCAATTTCCCCTCCGAGCCTCCCGGCGCCGGGTCCGAGATCAATCAGGTGATCCGCCCGCCGCATCGTCTCCTCATCGTGCTCGACCACCAGCACCGAGTTCCCCTTGTCCCGCAGGGCGGTGAGGGTATCGAGCAGTTTTGCATTGTCGCGCGGGTGCAGCCCGATGGTCGGTTCGTCGAGGACGTAGAGGACGCCGCGGAGGTTGGAACCGAGTTGGGCGGAGAGCCGGATGCGCTGGCTTTCGCCTCCGCTGAGGGTTTGGGCGGACCGGTCCAACTGGAGATACCCGAGACCGACTTCCTCCATGAAGTGGAGGCGTTGCACGATTTCGGGCAGGATATCCCGGGTGATCAACGCCTGTTCCGCCGGGAACCGGAAGGTGGCGACCAGTTTGCGGGCTTCGGTCACGCTGAGGCGGGCGATGTCCTCGATGCGCTGGCCGAGGACCTTGACATGCCGCGCGATGACATTGAGGCGGGCCCCTTCGCAATCCGGGCAGGGGCGGATCTCCGTGGGGTCATCCTGCAGGTGCTGCCGTTCCTCGCGCAATTCCGCCTCCAGAACCGATTCGGCCGTGCCGTCCGGGACCGCTTGGGGGCGGGGGAGGAGAAGTCCGTAACCGCGGCAACCGGGGCACCAACCGTGGGGGGAATTGTAGGAAAAGAGACGCGGGTCGAGTTCCTCGAAGGACAGGCCGGATTCCGGACAGCTCAACCGGGTGCTGACCACGTGGAGCTTGCGTTTGGCATCGAGATACCGCGCGGTCTGTTTGCCGAATTTCAACGCCGTTTCCACCAGGCTACGGGCCTCGGGAAGGGGGGTCGAGGCGGTGAGTTTTCCGATGACGACATCGATGGTGTGTTCCTTGAAGCGCTCGAGCGGTTGAAATCCGGCGGAGGGCATGAACCGGCCGTCGACCATCAGGGTCTCGTAACCGTGTTTTTCCGCCCATTCGGCGACCTCGGTATGGAATCCCTTGCGGGCCTTGACGAGCGGGGCGAGCAACGTCACCGGCCCGGTCCGGGCGGCTTCGCGCAGGCGGGAGACGATTTCCGTGACGGACTGGGCGATCACGGGTTTCCCGGTCACCGGGGAATGCTGGACGCCCGTCTTGGCGAAGAGAAGGCGCAGGAAATGGTAGACCTCGGTCACGGTGGCCACGGTCGATTTCCCGCCCCCGCGCGAGATCCGTTGCTCGATCGCGACGGTGGGCGGCAGGCCGGTGACGTGGTCGACATCCGGTTTTTCCATCTGCTCGACGAATTGCCGGGCGTAGGTGGACATGCTGTCGAGGAAGCGTCTCTGACCTTCCGCGAAAAGGATGTCGAAGGCCAGGGTGGATTTGCCCGAGCCGCTGAGACCGGAGAGAACGACGAATTGGTCCCGGGGGATCTCCAGCGAGATATCCTTGAGGTTGTGTTCCCGGGCCCCGGTGATGCGGATGCCTTGGGAACGCGGGGCGGGAACCGGTCGGCGGTCGTCCTTGACGCGAGGGGTCGCGGCCCCGCGCAGCGCCGCGCCGGTATGGGAACCGGGGAGGGCGGCGATCGCCTCGGGCGTGCCCGTGCCCACGATGTTTCCGCCGCCGCTGCCGGCTTCGGGCCCGAGATCGATCACCCAATCCGCCGAGCGAATGACATCGATGTTGTGCTCAATCACCAGCAGGCTGTCCCCGTTGTCGACCAACCGATGGAACACCTTCATGAGCATCGCGATATCGTCGAAGTGCAGGCCGGTGGTCGGCTCGTCGAATATCAGCAGATTGGTTGTTTTCCGGCCCTGGGCCGGAGCGGTGCGGTGCTCGAGGAGATGCCCGACCAGTTTGAGCCGCTGGCTTTCCCCTCCGGATAGGGTGTTGAGCGGTTGCCCGAGACGGAGGTAACCAAGACCGACATCCTGGAGAACGACGAGGGACGCCACGGCATCGCGTGAGGCCTTGGCCTTGCCACCATCCAGCGCCGCGAAAAAATCGACGGCCCGGTCCACCGTCATCTCGAGAACGTCATGGATCGACCGGCCGTCCAGCTTCACTTCCAGCGTTTCCCGGGTGTAGCGCGTTCCCTCGCATTCCGGGCAGCGCACGAAGACGTCGCTGAGGAATTGCATCTCCACCTTTTCATAGCCGTGTCCCCAGCAGCGTTCGCAGCGGCCGGCTCCGGAGTTGAAGGAAAAGAAGCCGGGCGCAAGCCCGCGGGACATCGCGTCCGAAGTGGCGGCGAACAGTTTGCGGATCTGCTCGAAGACACCGATGAACAGCGCCGGGGTGGAGCGCGGGGTCCGGCTCAGGGGCGATTGATCGACCATGACGACGCGCCCGATTTTTTCCGCGCCGCGCAGTTCCTTGAGCCTTCCCGGTTCGTTCTCCGAGGTCTCGCCCTTGGCCCGCAGCAGGTTCTCGTGAAGCACGTGGTGGACCAGCGTGGATTTCCCGGAACCGGACACCCCGGTGACGCAGCAGAGAACCCCGAGCGGGATATCGACGTCGAGGCGTTGCAGGTTGTGCTGGCGGGCTCCGAGAAGGCGCAGATGTTGCCTGGCACTCCGCCGCCGCGCGGGCACCGGGATGGATTTCTCCCCAAGGAGATAGGCCCGGGTCAGGGAATCCTTGCGGGCCTCTTTTTCCAGCCTCGGGGCGGGGCCGCTGAAGACCACCTCGCCCCCTTGGTCGCCCCGGCCGGGACCGATGTCCACGAGGTAATCCGCCGCGCGGATGACCGCCTCCTCATGCTCCACCACGAGGAGGGTGTTGCCCTTGTCGCGCAGCCGCTCCATGACGCCGATCAAGCGACCAATGTCCCTCGGGTGGAGGCCGATGGAGGGTTCATCGAGGACGAAAAGGGTGTTCGTCAAGGAGGCTCCGAGGCAGGTGGTCAGGTTGACCCGCTGGGCCTCGCCTCCGGACAGGGTCCGGGTCGGGCGATCCAAATCGAGGTAGCCGAGCCCGACCTCCTCCAAATAGCCGAGCCGGGCCTCGATCTCTTCTTTGAGCAGCTTGGCCGAATCATCGCCCCGGGGGAGCGTCAGGTCCCGCACCCAAGGGAGCAGGCGACTAATTGGCTGACGCCAAAGATCAGGCAATGTATTTTCCCCGATCCGGTAGTTCAATGATTCCGGCTGCAACCTCCGGCCCTCGCAGGCGCGGCATTCGGTGTAACTGCGGAACCGGCTCAGGAAGACGCGGACATGCATCTTGTAGGTCTTGGTCTCGAGCCAATCGAAGAAACCCTTGACCCCATACCAACGGCCGCTCTCGTAAGTTTCCTCGGGATCTCCGCCCTCCCCGCGCAAGACCCATTCCTGATCCGCCTCGGCAAGATCCTCGAACGGGGTGTCGAGGTCGATCTTCCGCTTGCGGGCGTTGCGCTCCAGATCAATCTGGCATTCGTGGTAGGTGTCCCCTTGGAATGCCTTGACCACGCCCGCGCCGATCGAAAGCGAGTGATCGGGTAGCGCCTTGCGGTAATCGATCCCGATCACCCGGCCGAATCCCCGGCACACCCGGCAGGCTCCCAACGCGTGGTTGAAGCTGAACAGGCCCGGCGAGGGCGGGCGGATCGAGGCATCGCAAGCCGCGCAATGCCATACCGAGGAAAAATCCTGACGCTCTCCCGTGGTCGGTTCCACGAGCGCAACCTTGCCTTTCCCGAGCCGCAATCCCGCCTCAAGGGATTCCAGAAGCCGCGCGCGACGGTTGGCCGGAACGCGGTCCTGCACGATATCGACGCGGGCCGGCAAGTTCCGGGTGAAATCTTCCGGCCGGTCCGTGCGGAAGATTTCGCCGTAGAGAAAGACCCGGACATACCCCTGGCTCTGGAGGAAGCCGAAGAATTCTTTCGGGGCGGTGCCGGAAGGGGCCGCGACGCTGAAGGTGACGAGGATGGGGGAGTCACCCCACTTTTCCCGGGCGGTGGCCGCGATGCTGGCCGGGGAGTCCGGTTGCACCGGCCCTTGGCAGGAGGGACAGCGTCCGGTGGCGAGCCGGGGGAAAAGCAGTTTCAGGTAATCATTGATTTCCGTGATGGTGCCGACCGTGGAGCGGGTGGTCTTGACGTTGTTGGCCTGTTCGATCGCGATGGCCGGGGGGATGCCGCGGATTTCATCGGCCTGCGGCTTGTCCATGCGGTCGAAGAACTGCCGGACATACGGGGAAAAGGTTTCCACGTAGCGTCGCTGGCCCTCGGCATAGACGGTCTGGAAGGCCAGCGAGGATTTGCCGGAACCGCTCGGGCCGGTGACGACGACGAGTTGGTTGAGGGGAATGTCGAGGTCGATTCCCTTGAGATTGTTCTGCCGCGCTCCCCGGATCTCGATGACAGGGAGTTTGTCCCGGGGGGACTGGCGGGAGGGATTCTTCCGGACGCTGGACCTCATCCGGTTATCTACGCGGGAGGCGGGGAGAAGGCCACCCGGAAAATGGTCGGCGCGGTGAGGTTCCGCCGTGCGGGCCGATCACCAGAAACGGGTGATAACCTTGCCGAAAATGCGCTTTTGCCTCGGGGGTTCCGGGTCTGTCTCCGGGGCTTGGCCGGGAACGGTCGGGGGCGCGCTTTGGATCTGGGGCGGGACGGCGGGAGCCGGGTCCGGAGCTGAAGTGGAGGACGCCGTGACCGGAACCGGGGGAACCGCGGCGGGAAACGGCGGGGCCGCGCGGACGGTTGGCGCCGGGGCCGGAGCAGGCTTCGGAGCCGCGGGCAGCGAGGCGGTCGAGGAAGTTGGGATCAGTTCGTCCGAGGGGATCGGATCGCGGAACGCAGAACCGTCGGGTTTGCGGAACTTGGGGAGGGAAGGGAGTTTGAGCCTTTTCTCCTTGGGCCCGGCTTCGGCAGGCACTTCTTCGAGGATCACCTCCTGGGGCTTGGCGGCCGGGGGCGGCTGAGGCATCCCGGGTTCCGTCGGCGCGGCCCCGGCAGCCGGTTTGGCCGCCTCCGCTTCGCCGGAAGCCTTGCCTCCGAGGAACGGGACCTTGGGAAGATCGATTTTGGGGATGACCTTGTCGACATCCTTGACCACGGCCCCGGCGGCGCGAACGCCCTGGGAGGCGGCCGAAACCGCCCCCTTGGTGAGTGAGGTGGCTCCTTTGGTCAGGGTCCCGGCCCCTTGGGCGAGCGCTTCCACCGGGGCGGACTTGGCCTCGCCCTCGCCGATCTGGGCGGACAGTTTGATCCGCTGCACCGGCATGTCGTTGGTATCGGTCGTTTGCTCGGTGATGAAGTCGAGATGTTCGATCCCGCTGAGCACGTGGCCGAAGACGGTGTATTGGCCATCGAGTTGGGGCATCTCCGCGAGGGCGATGTAAAACTGGCTGCCGTTGGAGGCGCGGGAAGGATTCCGGGAGTCCGGAAGGCGGGCCATGGCGACGGCCCCGCGGGCATGACCCAACTTGATTTCAGCCGGGAGGGTGTAACCCGGGGAACCGGTGCCCCAGTTGCCCTTGGCGCTGTCGTCCTTGGTCAACGGATCGCCCATCTGCACAAGGTAATGGTTGATCGCCCGATGCACCGCGAGTCCGTCGTAGAAGCCCTCTTGCACCAGTTTTTTGAAATTCGCGACCGTCTTGGGAGCGGCCCCGGCGTCGAGCTCAATCACCACGCGCCTGACCCGGTCCCCGACGACGAAGTCCAGACTGACGCGGTCTGGTTGGGCCTTGGCGGACGCTTCGGGTTTGGGCTCGGCCGCCGTGAGGGAGGCCAGCGCCAAAGCAAAGATCAGGGCGAACGAGCTCAACGAGCCCGGGATTGCGGCGCAGGAAACGTTCATCCGTGGGTCAAGGGGCGGGATTTCGCGGAAGGTCAGGGGATCAACAAAGTGGAGTTTCGCGGATTTCCAAGGACGAGGAAAGTGTTTTTTCGGGGCCGCCCGCGTGAAGCCGGGTTCCGGGCGCGGACGCGTCCCTTTTGACGTAGGCGAGCGCCGTCATTCGATCCAAGTCCGCATTTTTCACGACACTGGTGATCCGGCCCACCTCGCGGTCCTCCAGAAACAGGGGCGCGCCCGGTGCCGGGGTGGCTCCCGGGTCGGCCACGAGGGCGCGGAGCAAGCGGTTGACGCGGCCCGCGCTCTTGATCCGTGAGATGACTTCCTGACCGATGTAGCAACCCTTGTGGAAATCGAGGCAGCGGTCCTCCAAGCCCGCCTCCTGGGGCAGCACGTCCCCGTCCAGTTCGTTGGGCCAGCGGGGGAGTCCGTGGGCTACCCGGAGGGCTTCCAGCGTTTCCGGATCGAGTTCCGGGCCTTCCGGGCGGTGGAGAAGGGTTGCCGGAAGCAGCAGATCCCAGCCGGGAAGACCGAACCGGTTCGCCCGGCGACACGTTCCGGGCTCCGGAGCGACCGGCTCCGTCCCGAGGACGTGGAAGAGATGGAAGTCTTCGCTCACATCGTCCAGCGCGGCGTTGTCCGCGATCAGGTAACGGTCGAGCCGGAGTTGCAGGGCCATCCGCAATTCCTCCGGGCCGTCGATCAGGAAGGCCCCGGTCCCGTGGCGCGAGATGAAGACGTCCGCCTCGATCTTTCCCTTGGCCGTGGTGATCAGGGAGGGCAGGGCGTGACCGGAGGTGGCGCGCCGCACGTCCTGGGTCGTCTGACCGTTGAGATAACGTTCGGCATCGGGCCCTGCGAGCTGGAATTTGGCGCGGCCGCTGAGATCGGTCCAACCTTCAGCCCGCATGTTCCGCCTGTTCGGTTTTGCGATAGTTGGAGGCGAGGACCGAGTAATCCTCGTCGCCGTGGCCTTGCTGGATCGCCTTGAACATGAGGCTCGCGGTGGTCGAGAGCGCGGGGGTCTCGGTTTTGGTGGCATTGGCCAGGGCCAAGGCGAGCTGGGCATCCTTGAACATGTTCTTGAGGGAGAAATGCGGTTCGTAGTTCTCCTCGAGCATCGCAGGCAGTTTCATCCGGATCAGGTCCGAGCAGCAGGCGTTGTGGCCCAAAGCCTCGAGCAGCTTCCGCCCGTCGACCCCCTGGGCGGTGGTCACGGCCAAGGCCTCGCTCAGGATTTGGACCGTGGCCCCCGAGATCATGTTCGTCGTGATCTTCAGGACCGTCGCGTCTCCGATATCACCCACATGGAGGATGTGCTTGGAGGTCAGGGCGAGGAGGGGGCGGGCCCGGTCGACCACCTGGGCGTCCCCGCCGACGTAATACACGAGCTGGCCTTTCTCCGCCGCCATTTTGCTCCCGGTGAAGGGGCAGTCGAGGAAGGAGGCGCCGTGGGCCTGCACGATGCGGGCCGCCTTCCGCGTGGTGGCCGGATCGATCGTGGCGTGATTCAGGATGAGATGCCCGCGGTGCAGGTTCGGCTCCATCGCCTCGATCGCCTGAAGCACCGCCTCCCCGTTCGTGACAAACAGCTGCACCGCTTCCGCGTTGGCCGCGATCTCCGCCGGTGAGCCCATGAAGTTGGGTTCGGGCTTCGGCGTGCGGCTCCAGACGTAAACGTGTTTCTGGGCTTGGCGCAGGTTCTCGGCCACCCGTGACCCGACGATGCCGAGGCCGATCACGCCGACTTTCTCCAACTTGCCGGAAAACATGGGCTACCGATAGCCGGGGCCGGGAAAGGCGGCAAGTGAATGCTGCCGCGCTGATTGCTTGCGTCCCGGGGAAAGGCACCGCAGACTGGTCCCGTGCCCGCCCCGCTTCTTGACGTGCGCGACCTCAGGACTTCGTTCCACACCCGGGATGGCGTGGTGCGGGCCGTCGATGGCGTTTCCTTCAAGCTCAAGCGCGGTCAGACCCTCGGCATCGTGGGTGAATCCGGTTCCGGCAAGTCGGTGACCTGTCTTTCCCTCCTCGGGCTGATCCCGAAGCCGCCCGGACGGATCGAGGGCGGCACGGCCTTGCTCGGGGGCAAGGATCTCCTCACCCTGTCCGAGCCGGAACTCCGGCAGGTTCGTGGCAAGCGGGTCTCCGTGATTTTTCAGGACCCGATGACTTCGTTGAATCCCTACCTCAGGATTTCGACGCAAGTGATGGAGCCGTTGCGCCTCCATGAAAAGCTCTCCAAGTCAGACGCCCGGGCCCGCGCCATCGCCGAACTCGCGGCCGTCGGGATTCCGGACCCGGAGAAACGGATGGAGGCGTATCCTCACGAATTCTCCGGCGGGATGCGGCAACGGGTGATGATCGCCATGGCCCTGATCACCCGGCCCGAGATTCTGATTGCGGACGAACCGACCACCGCCCTCGATGTCACGGTGCAACGTCAGGTGCTCGACTTGATCCGCGCCCGGCAGCGGGAGCTGGGCACGGCCATGATCTTCATCACGCACGACCTCGCACTGGTCTCGGATTTTTGCGATGTCGTCCACGTAATGTATGCCGGCCGGGTGGTGGAATCCGCACCGGTCGACGTCCTTTTCGCCAATCCGCGCCATGCCTACACGCGGGCCTTGCAGCGCTCCATCCCGGCTCTCCAGCCGAAAGGGCGCGAGTTGCCGACCATCCCGGGCCAACCGCCCAATCTGGCGCAGCCGATCTCCGGATGTGCTTTCCGCGAGCGGTGCCAGACCAGGACCCGTGAGCAATGCCTCGTGGACCGCCCGCCCGCGCTGATCCAGCTGGCCCCGGGACACTGGGTGCAGAACTGTCCGGGATGTTTGGGGGAAATGGATTGACCGGAATCGACCGGAGCTCCGGCAACCGATCACAGGAATCGTCAGGCGATCACCTGATGCATGAGGTGCCCGTGGACATCGGTGAGGCGCATGTCCCGCCCGCCGAACCGGAAGGTGCTTTTGGTGTGTTCGATCCCCAGCAGGTGCAACATGGTGGCATGGAGATCATGGATCTCAAAGCGGTCCTCCACGGCTTTGTAACCGAAGTCATCGGTGCGTCCGACCGACACGCCGGGCTTGACCCCGCCGCCCGCCATCCAGATGGTGAATCCGAACTGGTTGTGATCCCGCCCGTTGGTGCCTTGGGCGAAAGGTGTGCGTCCGAATTCCCCGGCCCAGACGAGCAAGGTGGTTTCGAGAAGACCGAGCCGTTTGAGATCGGTGATGAGGGCGGCGATCGGTTGATCCACGGTGACACAATTCTTGTTGTGTCCTTCGATGAGGTTTCCGTGTTGATCCCAGCGGTCCCCGTTTCCGTTGGGACAAGTCAGCTCAATGAAGCGGACTCCGCGTTCCACAAGGCGGCGGGCGATGAGGCATTGCAGCGCGAAGGTGCGCGTGTTGGGATACGCGGCGCTCATTCCGTAGAGCGTCTTTACCGCTTCGGATTCCCCGCGCAGATCCATCAATTCCGGGACCGCGGACTGCATCCGGAAAGCGGTTTCATAATTCTTGATGGCGGCATCGATCTCCCGGTCATGGCCGGACTCTTCCAGCGTGGCGGCATCGAGGTCGCGCAAGGCATCCAGTTTGTTGCGTTGCAAGGCCTTGGACGGTTCCAGGGGTTGGATGTTGGCGATGGGCTCAGGCTTCGGCAGGAAGATGGATCCTTGATAGGTGGCGGGAAGGAAACCGGAGCCGAAGCAATCGAGACCTCCGGGCGGGATGAGTCCGCCGTTGAGGACGATGAAACCGGGAAGATTGTCATTCTCCGAGCCCAGCCCATAGCCGGCCCACGCGCCCATGCTGGGGCGGCCCTGCAAGCCGCTGCCGGTATGCAGGAAATAATTCGCGGAAGTATGTTCGGGAAATCTCGAGGTCATCGATTTCACGACGGCCAACTCATCGGCAACGGTGGACAGGTGAGGAAACAACGAGCTGATCCAATGCCCGGCCTGACCGTGCTGTTTGAACTCCCACTGGTTCTTGAGGAGCTTTCCGACGTTGTCGAATTGGGTCGGTGCCAGGGCTCCAATGACCTGACGCGGATCCTGACCGTCGTATTTGGCGAGGGCGGGTTTGTAGTCGAAGGTATCCACCTGCGAGGGGCCTCCGTCCATATAGAGGAAAATCACGTGGCGCGCCCGGGCCGGAAAATGCGGGGCGACGGGGCCGGCGGCTGCTTGTTGCAACGCTTGGAGAGCAACCCCGCCGAAGCCCAGGGCGCAATGGCGGAGCATGGCGCGACGCGAAGGAGACGGAGGCGCGAAGCGTTGGCAATGATGGGAGGGTTTCATCGGATGTAGAGGAAGTCCTTCGTGTTGAACAAGAGATGGGCCACGTCGGTCCAGGCGCGCTGGGCATCGCCTTGGCAGGCCGCGGTCTGGGCCTGCCAGAAGGCTTGGAGCCGGTTCAGTTCACGGGCCTCGGGGAGGTCCCCGGTGGCGCGCTCCAGCATGACCGCGAGACGCTCGCCGGGAGCCAGCGAGGGGGCCGAGGTCTCGTGTGAGGCCCAGTAAGCGGCTTGCTCGAGGACGAAGGGATCGTTGAGCAGGGTCAGGGCTTGGGCGGGCACGTTCGACGTCCCTCGCCTGCCCTTGGGCCCGAACGGATTCGGCATATCGAACGCGAGCAGCATCGGGTTGAGGAAGTTGCGGTAGACTGAAAGATAGACGGTGCGCCTTCCCGCGCCATCGAGCGGTCCGCTCGGACGGGCACCGCGCCCGGTCATGAAGGCGCTGCGGTAGGTGGGCACCGCAGGACCGAAGGCGGTGGGATCGAGACGCCCGGATACCGCAAGGATCGCATCCCGGATTTCCTCGGCGGTGAGGCGCCGGACCGGGGCCCGGTGGAGCAGGACGTTGGCGGGATCCACCCGCGCGATGACCTTGGAATCGAGCTCCGGATGCGCCGTGGAAGCCTGCGCGTAGGTTGCTGAGAGCAGCATCTGACGCAGGCTGCGCTTTACCGACCAGCCGTGCTCCATAAAATCCCGGGCCAACCAGTCGAGCAGTTCCGGGTGACTCGGGGTTTCGCCGAGCACCCCGAAATCATCCACCGTTCGGACCAGGCCGCGGTCGAAGAGGTGATGCCAAAGCCGGTTGACCATGACGCGGGCGGCAAGGGGATTTCCGGTGGAGACGATCTGGCCGGCCAGGTCAAGCCGGGTTCCCCGCTCCCCTCCGAGCGCTTCCAGATAGCGGTTGGGAACCTCCGCTCCCCGGTTCAGGTGACTGCCCCGGATGGAGATGAACCCGTTTTCCGGAGTGCCCTGCGCCATGGTGAGGGCAAACTGGGGGGCGGGGAGTTTGGCGGCCAGCGTGGCCCCTTGCGCGACCACGGCACGGAAATCCTTCGCTTCCGTCCCCGGCACCAGCTCTTGCCCGAGGAGCCAGTCGAGCACCGCCGCGTCGCCCCGTCCTTCCACCTCTTCCTGCCAAAGGGCGTCGAGCCGCCCGGCCAGGTCGGACGCCCCGGCCGGGGCCGCCCCGCCATCCGCCAGCAGGCGGTCAAGGAGCGCCGGAAATTCCGCCGGAGGCCGCGGGCCGTTGGAAAAACGGATTTCGTCGATGGTGGCGTGCCCGTTCCCGCTGTCGACGAACTCAAGGTAGGAATTCTGGCCCACGTATTTCCGGAGGTCGCCCTCCAGGCTGATCCAACGGAAGGTATCACCCGTCGCCGTCTCGTCCTTGGAACGGATGGTCCCGCCGAAGAGGAGCCGGCTGAAAGCCGCCATGTGGTAGTTTGCGGTGACGACCCGGGCCAGCACCTGATCCGAGCGCATGCGGATATGGATCTGCGGTGTCGGCGTGGGGAAGGTGGGGGAGCGCAGGGTGCCGACGTGGGCCTCGCCCAGCAGCGCACTGGAAACCATGCCGGGGGAACTGACCGGGTGACCGCTGGAAAAAGCGGCGCCGGGCTGGGGACCGGACGGCTGCCAAGCCTGGCCGGTGGTGGTCCATCCGGTGGGCAGCGACGACCCGGAAAAATCCGCGAAAAGCTCGGTTTCCTGACGGAACCGCGCCAGACTTTGCCGGGCGTTGCGGGCCTCCGACGCCAGGCCGGGCAGGATTTCCGGTTTGCGGACCCACGAGCTCCAGAAACCGGCCGGGGTGCGGGGCTCTGAGGGTTCGGCGGCGAGGAGGCGGCACCAGGCGGCGAGCTGGTCCGCATCCATCTCACGTTCCGCGGCCGTTTTGGCGATGACGTCGGCATCCGGCTGGACCTGTGCCTCCCCGGTCTCGATCCGGGCCCGGACGAGATCGTGCGCGGCGAGGAATGCGTTTCCGGGGGAGGCCTTGCGGCTGAGGACGGGGATCGCCTGGGCGCGGAGAGCGAGTTGCGCCCGGGCGGCGATCTCCCGTTGCCGGCCCGGGTCCACCACGGAATCGGTCCGGCAGGTGCCGCGGAGATAACCGGTCAGCGCGTAGTAATCCGCGGTGGAAATCGCATCGAACTTGTGGTCGTGGCAGCGGGCGCAGGCAATGGTGAGGCCTTGGAACGTCTTGCCGAATACGTCGATCTGGTTGTTCATCCGCTCCGCCTCGTCGAGCCGGACATCGGTGGGGGCGTGCACCGCTTCATGAAAATACCAGAATCCGGTGGCCAGCACGGACTCGTTGCTCTGGTCGACCAGATGCCGTCGCGGCTCCGCGAGCAGATCCCCGGCGATGTGTTCCCGCACGAAGACGTCGTAAGGAAGGTCCAGATTCAAGGCCCGGATCAGGTAATCCCGGTAACGCCAGGCATTGGGGATCTCATAGTCGAACTCATGGCCGCAGGTTTCGGCATAACGCACCAGATCCATCCAGTGACGGGCCCATTTTTCACCGAAACGCGGTGAGGCGAGCAGTTCATCCACCACCTTGGCGGCATCGAATCCCGGACCGTCCACCCCATGACGGGCGAAATCCGCCGGGGAGGGGGGAAGACCGGTCACGTCCAGATAGAGCCGCCGGGTCAAGGTCCGCGGATCCGCCGGCGGCGCGGGGCGGAGACCGGCGGATTCAAGGCGGTGCAAGATGAAGGAATCAATCGGTTGGCGCGGCCAATCCGCGTGCCGGACCGTCGGGGGCACGGGGCGGGAGACCGGCTGCCAGCACCAGTGTCCGGCCTTGCGCTTGGAGATATCAAAGGTCTTCACCAGGGCGCCGGTGGCTTCCACTTTGGGCCGGGGATCGGGAGCCCCCATGTCGATCCATTGTTCCAGCAGGGCGATTTCCTCCGCGGAGAGGGCCTTTTTGGGCGGCATCGCTTCCACCCGTTCCCCCGA
This sequence comes from Verrucomicrobiota bacterium, assembly GCA_018970725.1. Classification (GTDB taxonomy): domain Bacteria; phylum Verrucomicrobiota; class Verrucomicrobiia; order Verrucomicrobiales; family DEV007; genus V1-115. The sequence goes on along the minus strand of JAGWVU010000007.1, from coordinate 46,390 downwards.
GCGCTTGACCGCGGAGATGAGCAGACTTTTGGCCGCCTGGCCGGGAACGATGGCGGGCCCGGAGTCTCCGCCGGTTTCCCAGCCCGCTTTGGAATCCAGCAGGAGCCCGCCTTTTTGTTTTCCCGCGGCCACGGAATGGCAGTCGAGGCATTGCCCGGCAAGGAGCGGTCTGACCTTGGTCTCGAAAAACTCGGTCTGCTCCGGCGTCGGGGGGGCGGCGAGGGCGGTGGCGAGCAGGAGGCCGCCGGGGAGGAATCGCACAAGCGGATGCATACCCTTCCAAGATGCCGCCTTCAGGGGCAATCGGCTACGTGCGAATTCGCGGGATCCGATACGATCCTTGCAAGTTCGGGGCCGAAACCGAAGTGAGAAGGCAAAGCGACGCTCATGCAGGTCCGGCCACAACTCGAATACATCCCGACCAGTGGACGCAGATCGTTCGTGTTCAAGATCGATCGGGATGTCTGGCCGGTCTATCATTTCCATCCGGAAATCGATCTGCTCCTCGTGTTGAAGAACACGGGCACTTACATCTCCGGGGATTTCATCGGCCGGATGGAACCGGGATCGTTGTTTCTGAACGGCCCGAATGTGCCGCATGCCCTGCATCCGGAAGAAGCGGACGAGGGAGACTGGGGGCGTCCCGCCGTGGCGGTCTTGCAATTTTCAGCCAAGACCTTGGGGGAGGAGTTGTTGGGGCGGGAGGAGATGGCCGCAGTGGCCCGGTTTCTCGAGGAATCCGCCCGGGGATTCGAGTTCCATGGGCGGACGCGGCGGGAAGCGGCCGAACGGATCCTGGCGATGCCCGGGCAGGATGAGTTGGAACGGTTCGCGGGCTTTTTGCTCCTCTTGCGGGATTTGGCCCGGTCCGCGGAACGCACCCCATTGGCCAGTCCCGGTTATCGTCCCTCGCTCCGACCGGGGCAGATCGAGCGGATGGACCGGGTGATGCGCTATTTGCAGCAGCGGGTGGCGGAACCGGTGACGCTGGAAGAGGTGGCGGCGGTGGCCCACCTCACGCCGACGGCTTTCTGCCGTTTTTTCAAGGCCAGCACGGGCAAGACCTTGGTGGGTTATCTCCACGAGTTGCGGGTCGGCACGGCCTCCCGATTGCTCCTCGAGACGGATCTTCCGGTGAGTGAAGTGGCCTTGGAGAGCGGGTTCTCCAATCTCTCCAACTTCAACCGGCGTTTTCGGGAGCAAAAGGGCGTGAGCCCCCGCGAGTTCCGCGCCTCAACCCACTGGGAGCGGGACCAGGAACGGAGGCCCCTGCCGGAAGCACGACGCTATGCATGAGTCGAGTTCCGGAGCAGGATTTGCTCCGGGGCGCGGGAATCTCAGTCCGGAATGCCGGGAAGCCCGCCGAAGGGAAAACGGATCCGCGCCTCCGGCACCGTCTCGTCGTCGCTTTGCGGATAGCCGATGTAATGGACGCGGTAGCGGTTTTTCGGAGCACGGCTCAGGATCACCGCCGGATACCACGTCCCGTTCCACCGCACCTCCACCGGCGGTTCTCCTCCGGCGAAATCGATCCGTTGGAGGGGAACGAGTTCGTCCGGCAGAAAAAAGGCGGCCCGGGGTGAAAACGGATCCCACCCGAGGTATCGGACTTTGACGGATTTTTCCGATTGATCGAGGATCGTGGCGCCATACCAAGCACCGTCGTGAACCGCGGCCGCGTGCCGTCCGGTGACGCGTGTCAGGGCTCCCCGGAAGACTCCGCCCTCGCCCTGGCCCAGCACGGGAAGCGTTTCCAGGGTGTCGTCGGGCGAGAGCATGCGGTAACGCTTTGGCACGTATTCCCGCACCTCCCGCAGGGATACGTCACCGCTTCCATCCGCATCGCCGAAGCCGGCCAGGGCTTCGAGCAGGGTGATGTCGAGTTCATTGTTGGTGGTTTGCCGGGGCCGGCAGGCGGCAAAGGCGGTGACATTGGGCGGGAGGTCGACGGTTTGGCCGTCCGGCCGGATGAACCCTCCCGATCCACAGGTGCTGATGGCCACCACGGCAGGGCAGGGGAACCGTCCCAGTTCCGCCTTGAGTTCCTTGCCGGAAATCGCCCCGTCGCCCGGCAGGTTCGCCCCCCAATCCCCCGAACTTGTCGCCCCGTGGGTTCCCCAGTAGAAGAACACGAGGTCCCCGGGACGTGCCTCTTCCCGGAGAGATCGCAGAGTGCGCAGGACCGCGGGTTTGGTGGCCTGTTTTCCTTTCAGGGTGGTTTCCCTGATTTCCCGGAAGAGTTCTTTCGACTGGGCCCGGAACAAGGCGCTGAAGTTGTCCGGGGCGTAGTTGTAATGATCCACGGTCTGGCCTTCTGGCGGGGCTTCATCGTAGGCCACCCCGAAAAAGAACAGACGTCCGACCTCTTGCGCGCCGCACCACTGGGCAAGAAGGAGGATCGTGAAATGGCAAAGGATGGTCCGCATTGGTTTCAGGGGCGGCCTGCGTTTGACGTGATCGGTCTGGCGGGTTCCAGAAGTGCGGCCGCCGCTTCCTGGAAGGCTTGGCGCATCGGCGAGGCGTCGCCGTTTTTCAGTCCGGCCCGTTGGATCAGGAGGAGGTAAACAGCCTTCTTTTCCGGATCGATCCAGCCTTGGGTTCCATGGGCTCCGCCGTGACCGTAGGTGCCCTTGCTCAGGGTGGCGGTCACTCCGACAGGCTGGCGCACCACTTGAAAGCCCAGCCCCATGCCCATCCCCTCCGTGAAACCGGACTTCAGGGGGGCGGTGTGGTCCGTCGTCATCAGGGCGAGCGATTCCGGCGAGAGGTAGCGCTTCCCTCCGGACTCGCCGCCGTGGAGCAGCATGGTGTGGAGCTTCAGCAAATCGGCCGCGGTCGAGAACAGTCCGCCGGCCGCGAACGGGGCGCGGTTCCGGTTGGAATACGGTGCGGTGAGGTATTTGATGGGGGCCGGTTCCAGGTCCTTGCCGTCGGCGGTCGGTTTATAGCTGGTGGCGAGGCGGGCGAGTTGCGCCTCGGTCGGCCAAAAGGTCGTGTCTTTCATCCCGAGGGGATCAAAGAGCCGCTTCTGCAGGAAGGCGGCGTATTCCTCGCCGCTGACGACCTCGACGAGGCGACCGAGGGTGTTGATGCCGGGATTGCAATAGGACCATTTCGTCCCCGGCTCGAACTGGAGGGGGGAAAGGCCGTAGGTGATGACCGCCTCCTTCAGGCTGAGGGCGTCAAGGGCCTCCCCGGCCAGGGGCGAATTGCCCACGAGACCGCTCGTGTGGGTCAGGAGGTCGCGGATCGTGACCAGGTGCGCGGGTTTCACAAGAATGACGCGGTCGACGCTTTTTTCCTGCACGAGCATCTGGTTTTTGAATTCCGGCAGGTGGTCCGCCACCGGATCTCCAATCTGCAGTTTGCCCTCGTCCCGGAGCATCATCACGGCCAGCGCCGTGATCGGTTTGGTCATCGAGGCAATCCAGAAGAGGCTGTCGCTCTGCATCGGCGACTTCGACTCAAGGTCCCGGTAGCCGACCGCCTCCTCGCCGAGGATCTTGTCGTTTTGAGCGAGCACGGCGACCGCGCCGGAAAGGGAACCGTCCTCGACGAAGGCCTCAAGACGACCGCGCAGGGAAGCGGCAGGAGCCTCGCCCCGCAAAGGGAGGGCGGCGAGGAAGAAGAGGGCGGACAGGAGGGCGCGTTTCATCAGCCCGCCAAAATACCATGGACCGGGCCCGGTCTGTCAACAACGAGGGGCCGCGTGATGTGAGGGAAACCACCATCATCCCGCTTGACTGTCCGGAGCGCTTGCGTAAGGCTGGTGGCCTTGTCAGGCGTTCGGGATCTTGACATGGTCCCGTATGGAGGGTTTTCGAGATCATCATCCTCGAGGCATCCAAGACGGTTGAGGCCCGGCTGGAGTGCGACGAAGGCACGCTTTGGGCCGATCCGGACACCGGAGAGCGCGCCACGGTCCACGGCTGGCGGGAACGGCGCTGGAGACACCTCGACACCTGCGAGTTCGCCACCTGGGTGGTCGCCAAGGTGCCCCGCATAAAACTGTCATCGGGAAAAGTAGTCACGGCGCGCGTCCCGTGGGCGGAGGACTACGGCCGGTTCACTACCGCCATGGAACGCCGCCTCATCCTCGTCCTCACCTGCTGTCCTGCGGTGTCCCGCGCGGCCGAGATCGCCCGTATCACCCGATAGGACAGTCTGGACACAAGGGAAGCACGCTGGAGATGCGCCTTGAACCCGACCACGTTATCGAACACGGCTTCGGGGGATGTTGCGGGAACTGTGGCGGCAGCCTCAAGGGCACTGCGGCAACCGGAATCGAACGCCGCCAGGTCTTCGATCTTCCGCCGCTCAAGCTCGTGGTCACCGAGCATCGGGTTGCCTGCGGAAAGTGTCCGCGCTGCCTCGTTCCGGTCAAGGGTTCCTTTCCTGCCGGGGTCCAGGCGCCGGTGCAATATGGTAACGGCGTGCAGGCGCTCGTGAGCTATCTCGGAGCTTTCCAGATGATCCCGTGCGAGAGAATCGCGGAACTCTTCGCCGATCTTCGCAGTGTCATCTCAACGGCCAGAAAGGCAGGCAGCTCCATTCTGGATACCTTGAAACAGATGTTTGATTCCCCCGATCAAGCTGCCGTCGAACTGGTTCCCTGCACCGCAGGGACCTGAATGGTTACTCCGAATGCGGGAATGCGGATCGATGATCGGGAACCCGGGCACTGGGTCAGCCTCGAAGAATTGACCAAGTCGTCATGGCAGAGGACTGCAAGGTCTTGGTTCACCTGGACGTCCCGGGAATTCTTCCGTAGTCCGGAGCACGCCGTGAGCCAGTGCTTCGATTCCTCGCGACACTGGGTGGTTTTGCTCACTTCGGCGGAGACTACCAGGAGAAAGATCCCGAGAGCGGGAGGCCGGTTGAAGTGTCGTTGATCGCAGGCCATGCGCTGACATGGTGGGTTGACGCGCCGGTTCGTGAAGTGAAACTCGTCTGCCTGCCGTTTCTCCGCCGCCCGATCAGGAGCCGGGCGAAACGGATTGAATTTCCCGTTGCAAGCTTTCGAAACCGTGATTTTGTCTGCCCTCCACAAAACAAACTTCCACCCGATCCCAAGGAGGGGTCACAGGCGGCAAGCGGTGGAACCGCGAGAGCCGCCCAACTGGAACGAAATGAGTCAAACCACCACAGACCCCGCCGCTTACCGACTTCACGAAGGAGATACCGGTAGTGCCGACGTCCAAATCGCGCTCCTTTCCGCGCGGATCAGTGATCTCACGGAGCATTTGTCCGTGCATCAGAAGGATTTCTCCTCCCGCCGCGGTCTGCTCCGCCTTGTTTCCCAGCGTCGCCGCCTTCTCGATTTTCTGGCTGAGAAAGCTCCGGACCGCTACCAGAAGATGGTCAAGGGTCTGGGTCTCCGCCGCTAGTCTTCACCGCAGCAAACACCGGATTTCCGGTGTTTCGTTGTTTCCGGGGCGCTCTTCCGCCACGGCTCCGCGGTCCACCAGTGGATCGCCTTTGGCAAGACGGTGCCCTCCGCATCCTTGCTCGGCCCAGAGCGCGCATTGCTTTGGCCGCAAGCCGTCCGACGGCCCAGGACCACGAGCCAGCGTCCCCTTAGTTAAGTTTCCAACAAAAAAACATGAGTATCCATAAAATCACGAGCCAAGTCGGCTCCGGCGAAATGATCTTCGAGACAGGGAAGATCGCCAAATTGGCCGATGGGGCCGTCACCGTCCAGATGGGGGAAACCGTCGTCCTCGTCACCGCCGTTTCGGCAACCAAAATCAAGGAGGGGCAGGACTTTTTCCCTCTCTCCGTGGAATACAAGGAAAAGGCCGCTGCGGCGGGCCGTTTCCCCGGCGGTTACTTCAAGCGGGAGGGACGGCCGACGGAGAAGGAAATCCTGACCTGCCGGATGACGGACCGGCCGTTGCGTCCGCTCTTCCCCAAGGGCTATCTCTACGACACCCAGATCGTCGCCCTTCTGCTTTCCGCGGATGGGGAGAACGATGCGGACATCCTGTCCATGAACGGGGCCTCCGCGGCCCTCTGCGTTTCCGACATTCCGTTTGCCGGACCGGTCGGCGCGGTGCGGGTGGGCCGGATCAACGGAGAATTTGTCGTCAACCCGACGCACAGCGAACGTGAGGAATCGGATCTGGATCTGGTTTACGTGGGGAACAAGACCGACGTCATCATGATCGAAGGCGGGGCCAAGGAACTGCCGGACGAGGAATTCAAGAAGGCACTGAGTTTCGCGCAGGAACAAGTGGTGAAGCTGATCGCGGCGCAGGAGGAATTGGCCGCCAGGGCGGGGGTGGCGAAGCGTGAGGCCCCGCTGAAGCTCGTGCAGGACGATCTCCTCGAGATCGCTTACCAGGTGGCCGGGGACCGGATTGAGGACGCCCTGTGCCAACCGAAGAAGATCGATCGCGGCAAGGCGGTCGGAGCCTTGAAGGATGAAGTGATCAACGCGGTGAAGGCGAAATATCCCGAAGCCGGCGGCTTCGAGATCGCCGAGGCCTTCGAATATCTGCAGAAAAAGGCGGCCCGGAAGGCCGTCTTGGGAAGCGGGCGCCGGATGGACGGACGTGGCGACAACGAATTGCGCAAGCTCACCGCCGAGGTCAAAGTCCTGCCGCGGGTGCATGGATCCGCTCTGTTCAGCCGCGGAGAAACCCAGGCCCTGGCCATCGCCACCCTGGCGCCGTCGGACGAAGCCCAGTTTTTCGACAACTACACGGGCGGCCAGGACACCAAGCGTTTCATGCTGCACTACAATTTCCCGCCGTTCAGCGTGGGGGAAACCGGTCGGTTTGGCGGTCAGAACCGCCGGGAAATCGGTCACGGCGCGCTCGCTGAGAAATCGCTTGAGCCGTTGCTGCCGAGCGAGGAGGAGTTCCCTTACGCGGTGCGGGTGGTGAGCGAAATCATGGAGTCCAACGGCTCCACCTCGATGGCCTCCGTGTGTTCCGGATCGATGGCGTTGATGGACGCCGGGGTCCCGATCAAGCGCCCGGTGGCGGGCATCTCCTGCGGGTTGATGACCGAGTATGACGGAAGCGGGAATCTCGCGCAATACACCACCCTGCTCGACATCATCGGCAACGAGGATTTCTTCGGTGACATGGACTTCAAACTCTGCGGCACCACCGAAGGGGTCACCGGTTACCAACTGGACCTGAAGTTGCCCGGCATTCCCCTGAGCATTCTCTTTGAAGCGATCGACAAGACCCGAGCCGCTCGGATGAAGGTCATCGACGTCATGAACGAGGCGATTTCCACGGCTGCGGGGCTGAGCCCGCACGCCCCCCGGATCGAGACCCTGAAGATCCCGGTCGACAAGATCGGCGAACTGATCGGACCCGGCGGAAAGAACATCAAGGGGATCCAAGCGGAGTCCGGAGCCGAGATCACGATCAAGGACGATGGCACCGTCTTGATTTACGCTTCCAAAGCGGAGGGCCTGGCCCGCGCCAAGCAGATGGTGGAACGGGTTTCCAAGGAGATCGAGGTCGGAGAGATCTACTTCGGCAAGATCGTTTCCACGACGAACTTCGGCGCTTTCGTCGAGGTCTTCCCCGGCAAGGACGGCATGATCCACATCTCCGAGTTGTGCGACAAGCGCGTCAACACGGTAGAGGAAGTCGTGAAAAAGGGAGACATGGTCTGGGCCAAGTGCATCGGAATCGATGAAAAAGGTCGGGTCAAAATGAGCCGCAAGGCCGCCATGAAGGAGCGCGCCGAACAAGAGAAAGCCGCCGGAGGCGGAGACCAAGGCTGATTTTTCCCCGCTCCCGGGCGAGTTGATGGCCAGCCGGTTCCCCAAGAGCCGGCTGGCTTTTTTCTTTTTCCCTCAACCTCCGGCCGCGGGTCACTCCTCGAAATAGAGGATCCGTCCGCAGTTCTCGCAGTGGGTAATCTCCTGTTCCGTTTTGGCCTTGAGCACGGTTGAGGTGGTGACCTTCATGTGACAACCCTTGCATTGGCCGGCGGCCAGGGCGACGAGGGCCGCTCCCTGCTTGGCCTTGAACAAACGGTCGTAAACGCCGATCAACTGAGGCTCGACCTTGACGGCGAATCCATCGCGCTCACCGGTCAGGGCCGCGATCTGGCCTTCATCGTTGCGCTTGCGCTCCTCCAACTGCCGCAACTCGGCGTCGACCAGATCCTGAGTGCGGCGCAAAGCCGTCTCGGCGGTGGCGAGAACAGCGCGCAATTGTTCGGACTTTTCCATCAGGCCAAGTTCCTCATCCTCGAGTCGGCCGATTTCCACGAGGTAACGTTCCACCTCGTTGCCCAACGCCTTGTATTCCTCGTTCTTCTTGGTCTCGAACTGCTGGGTGCGCAAGCGTTGCAAGGTGTTGCGCCGCGTTTGGATATCCAGCTCCAACCGCTTGACCAGCACCTCGTTGCCCTGCAAAGCCTCCTTGGCTTTGGCGACCGCCGTCTGATCCCCGTGAAGCCGGGTCTTCGCCAGCTCGATCATTCGCGGCATGTTGGCGATGTCCTTGCGCAACGCGAGAATCCGGAGGTCGCGATCTTGGACAATGAGCAGGGTTTCCAGGGCAGGCTGCATGATTCAGTAAAGTTCAACGGGAGACCGGGCTCCATCCTCAACGCTACGGACGGCGGCCTGTTCTTCACCCAAGGTGGCCACCCGCAAGTTCCAAATCTCCCGGTTGATCGATTCGAAGGCTTCCAGAGACCACGGTTTGGGCGGAGCCATCTTCGCTTTCAAGGCTTCCACGTGACGCAAGGCATCGTCCAAAAGCGGGTGTGGCAGGGTGGCCAGCTGGGCGTGCGCCTCTTCCACCATGTCCAGCCGGTGACAGATCATGACCAGATCGTTCCCCGCGTGCATCGCGTGCCGGATCGTATCCGCGAACGTGACCTCGTTCAAAATCGCGCCCATGTCGAGATCATCCGTCATCACCAGCCCCTCATACGCGAGCTGGTCCCGCAGAAAACGCTGGATCACGTTCGGCGAGAGCGACCCCGGCCAGCGATGCGGGTCGAAGCAGGGATAGTAGGCATGACCCACCATGATGCTGTCCAGATCCGGCAACATCGAACGGTAAGGCAACAAATCGTGCGCCTCCATCTCCGCCATCGTTTTCTCAATCACCGGCAAGGCGTGGTGCGGATCCACCCGCGCGGAAGCGTAGCCGGGAAAATGTTTGCCGCAGGTGAGAATGCCTTCGCGCCGCAACGCGGTGTTGAAGATGGTGGCATTGCCGATCACCTCGTCCGGCGTCGTCCCGTAGGTCCGGCCGCGCAGGGAGTTGTCGGTGTCCCCGTTGCAGGAGATGTCGAGCACCGGGCAAAGATCCAGATTGAACCCGAACAGGCGCAACAGCTGGCCGGTGAGCTGGCCATGCTGGTGGATCAGCCGCGGGTCCCCCTTTTCCCGGAGTTGCTGGGCGTTGGGTGGTTCCTCGCCAATCAGGCGGAGCCGCGACACCCGCCCTCCCTCCTGGTCGATGGTGATGATCGGCTCGATCCGGCTCAGGTCGCGCAAGTCGTCGATCAACTTCCGCAGTTGCCCGGGGGATTGGATGTTCCGCCCGAAGAGAATGAAGGCGCCGGGCTGCAGCTTGCGGAAGCGCTCCGCAGTCTCCGCATCGAGTTCCGGACCGGGAACGCCCGTGATCAACAACTGCCCCAAACGCTGGCTTTCCATCTCGCGAGAGTTTCCCTTAACCGAGGGAACCGGGGAAGACAAAACCTTTTTGGGAGTTCACTGCCCGCCCTCCCCGGCCCGGAAATCGTAACACAGCAGGCGCGGGGGCGTTCCGGTGACGAGATCCTTCTGGTTCTGCACCACGTAAAGCAAGCCCCGGCTCAGCGCCGGCAGGGTCCAACTCTGGGTCGCGGAGAACAGATCCGCCTGACAGGCAATCTTCCCGCCCGCCGGACTCAAATCGAGAAAGGCCAGCGTCCCCATCTCCCCGAGCGCCAGAAACCGGCCCTCCATCCGCAAGAGCGACCCCCGGAAAAAGCCCCAACCGTAGTTCCGGCCGCCCAACTCCTTGCGCCAGAAGAATTCCTCCCGCCACTTGCGCTCCCCGGTGGCCGCATCCCAACAGTCCAAGCCCGCGTCCGGCTCGTTCCGCCCGGTGAACCCGTAAAAATGCCCGTCCACCAACAGCGGCGTCATGAAGTGCAACTTCAACTCCGGCGCCTTCCAAACCGGCTTCGCCTTCCCGTCGTCCCCATACTCCAACAGCACCCCTCCCTCCGTGTAGGTCTCCGACAACATCACCCGGTTCCCGGAAACCACCACCGGACTGGCCGCGTTCACCGACTCATACTTCGTGGACCGCCAGGAAAAAGCGTCCTCCAGCTTTCCCGTCTTCGGATCGATCCGCAACAAACCCCCGGACGGCGGATCGCTGTCCCCCCCGGCAAACACGAGCAGCGCCGGCCGCCCGTTCAGGGGTTTCACGAAGGGCGAGGCATAACTCGCCGGCCACGGGTGTTTCGTCTCCCACACCGTGGCCCCCGTGGTCGCGTCGAACGCCGCCACGGCCACGCCCGCCGGTCCTCCCAACGGCACGATCACCTTGCCCTCGGAGACCAGCGGCGTCGGGCCGTGCCCGAAAAAAAACGGTCCCGGCTCGTAATCTTTTCCCAAGTCCCGCATCCAGACCAACTTGCCGCCGGCCAGGTCCAGGCAATGAAGCAGGCTGTTCGCCGAAAGCGTGTAAACTTTCCCCCCGGCGATCACCGGACTGGCGCGCGGTCCCGTCCCGTAACCGTAGCGGTCCCGGTATTTGCACGGGTAGGTGAACTGCCATTGCAGCGCCCCCGTCTCCGGATGCCGGCACTCCACCCGGTCGACGTCCTCCACATTGTCAAAGTGGATCAGGCGTTCCCCCGCGATGGCCGGGCAGGTGTAACTGTCTCCCTTCTCCATCTCCCAAACCAACGCCGGTCCCCCGGGCCCGAAGGAAGACAAAAGTCCCGTCTCCGGAGAAGTGGCATCGTCCGCCGGCCCGAGAAAACGCGGCCAATCCGAAGTCACCGCCGTCTTGGCCAACGGCTTGGGAGCCCGGTGAAACGTAAGTTTCCCCGGTTCCGCCAACGCACCGGCACTCCCGGCCAAAAGGAAAGGGATGATCACGCGAAGGACCTTTCGATTCATGGCCGGGAACCTAGCAGCGCCGCCCGCGATTTGAAATCGGAGATTTCGGCGACGATCCACCTCACCCTCACACCGTTCCGCTCGGTCCGGATGGCAGGATCCGCTGCATCCAGACCACGTCGAGCCACCGGCCGAACTTGAAGCCGACCTCCCGCAGATGGGCCACTTTCTCGAACCCGAGCCGGGCGTGGAGGGCGATGCTGGATTCCCGATCCGCGCTGATCCCGCCCAGAACCGTGTGATACCCCAACGCCGCCGCCTGACGGACCATCTCCGCGAGCAAGGCATGCCCGACCCCCCGGCGCTGCGCGTCATGCCGCACATAGACCGAATCCTCGACCGTCCGCCGATATGCTTCCCGCGGATGGAACCGGCTCAACGACGCCCAACCGATCACCTCGCCGGATTGTTCCGCCACCATCACCGGGTAACCGGGCCCGTGTTCCGCGAACCACGCCTCCCGTTGCGCCGCCGTCGACGGTTCGGTCTGGTAGGTGCACGTGCAGTGCAGCACGTAATGATTGTAGATGGCGTTGATCGACGCCAAATCCCCCGCCCCGGCGGGACGAAGCCTGAACTGAAACCGATTGCCGCCTGACATGTCCCAACCCGATGGCCGACGTCCGCTACCGGGGACAGGACTCGAACCTGCACGGTTTCCCACTTGATCCTAAGTCAAGCGCGTCTACCAATTTCGCCACCCCGGCGTCGCGGATTTCTCCCTCGATCCCGCAACGCTAGCGCACCGCGCCGCCAACCTCAACCGGAGATGCACCGAATCCCACCATGCGCTTGACCCGCCTCGCCTCCATGGACCCGCACCTCGTCCTCGGGCTGGTCAACACCGCCTTGCGCAACGAGGCCGAAGACCTCGTGGACTTGATCGCCACCCATGACCTGGACGAAGCCGCGCTCCGCGCCACCCTGCTCTCCATCGGTTACGTTTACGATCCCCTGACCCGCCAGTTCCGCGCCTCCGGTCCCGAACCCGGCTGAACGCCTCCCGGAAAGGCTCACTTCCCGCCTTTCCGGTGCTCCAGGATCACCTCCAGGAAATGCGGCAGGTAGCGCTCCGCCTTGGCCGCTCCCACTCCGCGCACCGTCAGGCCGGCTTCCATCGTGGTCGGTTGCAACCGGGTCAGGAGCTCGAGGGTCTGGTTGCCAAAGATCGTGTAAGCCGGCTTGCCTCCCTCCGCCGCCGCGATCCCGGCCCGTTTCGACTTCAACTTCTCGAACAAGACCGGATCGAACCCCAAATCCTTCAGGTCGGAAACGACCGGCCCCTTGTCCGCCGCGGCCTTGCTTTTTTCCCGGGCCGGGACCGACGGCCACGCCATCCGGTAGTCCGTGGCGCCCTTCATCGCCTCCGCCCCGAGATTCGTCAGGGTCACCAGCCGGTATTCCCCCGGCTCGGTGCGGATCAATCCCGCCTGCTCCATCTCCTTGAACAGGGCGTAAAGGTAGGCCTGCCCCGCCTCTTTGAGAATCCCGTGGGTGGACAGTTCATGCAATCCCTTGTCCACGATCTCCGTCGACCGGCTCCCGATCAGCATCTGGATGATCTTCCCCTTCCCGAAACGCCCCTCCCATCCGTGGCCGGTTCTCCGGGACATCCGCGCCACCCCGGAAAGCGCCTTGCGCACCAACACCGCCTCCTCTCCGCCCGGCGGCCGTTGCGTCGTCACCGTCTCCGCCACGCACATGTCACAGGTGCCGCACGCCTCCGGAGCCGCCTCCCCGAAATAGCGCAGGATCCACTGCTGGCGGCACCGGTCGTCATAGCAGAACCGGATGATCGATTCCAATTTGTTCCGGTCCGCCTTCTCCTTGGCCTGCAACGCCGCCTCGTCCAGATCAATCTCGAACGCGCTCACCTCGGGCCGCGTCAATTTCGTCCCGCGGATTCGTTGCCCCGGCACATCGAACCGCTCCAGATAGCGCGCCCGGGTCAGGGTCGCGATCGCGCTGCCCACCGCCATGCTGTTGCGCGCCCCCGCCCAATCCGCCAGATCCTGGATGGAGGACAACACCACATGGTTGTCGTCGGCATGGCTGAGCAAGGCGCTGTAGACATTCCGGATCAGGACCGGCCCGGGGTTGTTCCCCTCGATGAAAAATTCCTGGGTCGAAGTGTCCGCGAAATTGAAGAGCAGTTCACACACCGCCGGTTCACGATCCCGTCCCGCGCGCCCCGCCTCCTGATAGTAGGCCTCGATGCTCCCCGGCACCTCGAAATGGACCACGAAACGCACGTCGGAGCGGTCGATGCCCATGCCAAAGGCATTCGTCGCCACCACCACGTCCGAGGCGCGGCTCAAAAACTCGTTCTGCGCCTGCTCCCGCGCCCGGTCGTCCATCCCTCCATGGTAAGCCGTGACCGAAACCCCGTTCTCGTTGAGCCGCTCCGCCACTTCCTCGACCCGCTTCCGGGTGGCGCAATAGACAATGCCGGTCTTCCACTCCCCGACCACCCGCAGCAACCGCTCGTATTTCTCCTTCTGGGATTCCACCTGCCTCACCCGCAAACTCAGGTTCGGACGCTCGAACCCCGTCACCGAAACAAACGGCTCCCGCAGCTTCAGCGTCTTCAGGATGTCCGACCGGACATGCGGCGTCGCCGTGGCCGTGAACGCCGCCGTTTGCGGGTGCCCCAACTCTTCCAACGTCTGCTCCAACCGCAGGTAGTCCGGCCGGAAATCATGGCCCCATTGCGACAGGCAATGCGCCTCGTCCACCGCGAACAACGAGATTTCCACGTCCCGCAACGCCGCCCGGAAACCCTCGGCCCGGAACCGCTCCGGCGCCACGTAAACCAGTTTCAGCTCCCCGTTGCGCAACTGCCGCAGCCGCTCCCGCTGTTCCTCCAACGTCTGCGTGCTGTTGATCACCGCCGCCGCGATCCCCTTGGACTGAAGCGCGTCCACCTGATCCTTCATCAACGCGATCAACGGGCTTACCACCAGCGTCACCCCCTCCATCACCAGCGCCGGCAACTGGTAACAGAGCGACTTTCCCCCTCCCGTCGGCATCACCACCAACGCGTCTCGCCCTGACAACAATGCCGAAACCACCGGCTCCTGCCCCTCACGGAACTCCCGGAACCCGAAATACTTTTCGAGCGCTGGCAGGGGATCGCGAATCATCGACGTTCAGACGTGGCCATTGTTGAAATGTTCAAAAGATTACATTCCTTGCGGCTTTGGCAAGCGACTTTCCTCCGACCCCCGGCCACCAGCAAAACTTCCGCCCAAGGCCAGATGCAAGTCCACCCGGTTCTCCAACCGCTGCCGCCTCACATCGATCAGCGATGACTTCGCGTTGATCCACCGCTGCTGCGCGTTCAACAGCGACAACACATCGCCCAGCCCATCCTTGAAAGCGGATTGCGTCCGCTTCATCGCCTCGCCGGCCAACCTCACCGCCTCCTCCGCCGCCCGCTGCTGTTCCGCCAAAAACTTCTCGCGGGAGAGCGCGTCCTCGACCTCCTGAAACGCGTTGAGGACCGCCTGCTCGTATTCCGCCATCGCGAAATCACGGTCCGCTCCCCGGGCCTTGACCGTCTCCCGCAGGCGGCCCCCTTCCAAAAGCGGCTGGGTCAAATTCCCCGCCAGATTCCAAATCACCCGGTCCCCGTTGAGAATTCCGGACAGCTCGGGACTCGTGGTCCCGTAGGCACTCGTCAGGGAAATCGCCGGCAACAAACTCCGCTCCGCCTCCAGCACCCGGTGGTCCGCCGCGGCCAAGCGCCGCTCCGCCGCCAGCAGATCCGGACGCCGCTCCAAAAGTTGTGCCGGGATTCCCGCCGCCGGAAGCCCCGGCAGGTCCGGCAACCGTCCCGCCCCTTCCACCGCCCCCTGCGGATAACGCCCCAGCAAAACCTCCAGACGGCGTCGCAACCGGGGCAAATCCGTTTCCCGCCCCGCCAACGCCGCCCGCGCGTTCGCCACATCCACACGGGCCAAACTCAGGTCCGATCCCGCATCGCGCCCCGGCCGCACCACGCCTTCCCGGAAGTCGCTCTCCACCACCCGCTCGGTCTCCAGAAAAACCCGCAAGGCCTCTTCCGCCAGACGAATCTGGTCCGCCGCCGCCGCCATCTCAAACCAGGTTCGCACCACCTGACCCGCCAGGGAAAGCCGGGCCGCCTCGTAATCGCCGCGGCTCGCCTCAAGCCGTTCCAGACTCGCCGATCGCCCCGCCCGCACCCGCCCCCAGATGTCGAGCTCCCAACGGAGGTTCAGGGTCAGCTCGAACTGGTTGAACAGGGACGACAGGACCGCCCCCTCCTGACCCGTCACCCGCTCGAACAAATTCGTCCCCGGCAACCCGATGAAGTTGGTCTGGTTCCGGCCCGGGTTGAACGACCCGCTCACTTGCGGACGCCCCGCCGCCCCCGCGATCGCCGCTTCCGCCTCCGCCGTCTGGATCCGCGCCGCCAACTTCCCGAGGTCGCGATTCTCCTCCAGCGCGACCGCCACCAACCCGTTCAACGCCGCGTCCCGGAATGAGTCCACCCAATCCGCATCCGCCACGGGCTTGGCCGCCGCGTGTTCGGCCCATCCACCCGGCACGGGCAGCGCAAACGCCGCCCGCTCCCCGTCCGGGACACTCACGCAACCCGCCACCACACTGACCCAGCCCCACCGCCGCGTGCCGGACGCCAGGGCTTTCAAGAAATCGTGCAAGGCCAAAACGCAACTCCTTTCATGCCGTCCCGAGCCTTCCCAACGGTATCTTCGGGCCCCCTGTTCGGGGCCAATCTTCACCTGACAAAACCACTTTCGCGACCGGAAAGTCCTGAATTCTCACCGGACATCCAACGGTCCATTGCCACCCGCCCCAACCTCGGCATATTTCCTGACATGCCCACCTCCAGTGCGTCCTTCACCTCCTTTGAATTGCACCTCGGGGATTGCCTCGCAGGCATGCAAAACCTGCCCGATGCCTCCATCGACCTCGTCGTCACGTCCCCTCCTTACAATCTCGGCATCTCCTATTCCACCTATGACGATACCCTCGGCCGCGAGGAATACCTCGCCTGGACCCGGGCCTGGGCGGGGCAGGTTGCTCGCATCCTCAAACCGGGCGGTTCCTTCTTCCTCAACGCCGGCGCCGTCCCCTCCAACCCACTCCTCCCCCACCAGATCCTCCTCGCTCTCGTCCCCGGACTCTTTCAGCTCCAGAATACCTTTCATTGGATCAAGTCGATCACCGTCGACACCCGCGACGGCGAGGAGATTTCCGCCGGTCACTTCAAGCCGATCAACTCCCGGCGCTACGTGAACGATTGCCATGAATACCTCTATCACCTCACGCTGGATGGCGGGGTGCCCCTCGACCGCCGCGCCGTCGGCGTCGCCTACGTCCACAAGAGCAACATCGCCCGTTGGGGCCACACCGGCGGCCAGGACAAACGCTGCCGGGGAAACAATTGGTTCATTCCTTACGAGACCATCATGCGCCGCGATACCCAACGCCCCCACCCCGCCACCTTTCCGGTGGCCCTCGCCGCCCGCTGCATCGCCGTCACCGGGCTTCCTCCGGCCGAAATCACCATGCTGGACCCTTTCCTCGGGATCGGCCACGCCGCCCTCGCCGCCCGCGAGGCCGCCGTCGCCCGGTTCATCGGCTTCGAAATCGACGAGGATTACCTCAACGAGGCGAACCACCGGCTCGCGGCAACCGATCACTCATAAATTCACTGTTCAAAAATAAAGTTTCTTGACTCTATGAACAATTGGTGTTCATGTGCCTGCATGCAAGACACCGACTACTTCCAAGTGATTCACGACAAAAACCGCAACGAGTGGCGCATCCACGTTTCGGACGCCGCCTGCCCCCCGGAATTGACCCAGACCCGCCGCTTCCACGAGGGGCACGGCTTCAACGGACTCCGCACCGCCGTCCGCTGTTATCAGGCGGTCGCCACGTCCATCGGTGCCGGTTTCAAAGTCGTCCATCATCTGCCCAACGGCAACCTGATCACCGAGGTCTTCGATGACCGCCAGCTGGATTTCCCCGCACTGGGAATGGACTCAAAGCAGAACGCCGAACCGGCCATCGATTTCCTTTCCAACTGATCCCGCAGCCCCAATCAGTCCCAATCATCCTCTTCCGGAAGGGAAGGCCTCCAGCCTGATCATTCCCCACAAGTTCTTCGGTTCCTGCCCCTCAAGGCCCGGCGGGCCGGGCCTGTGGAAATCGCTTCCCACTTTTGGGAAAACAACCCTCCTGCACCTCCGCCCCCCATTACAGGCCCCCGCCGGCGGTCTGGAAGCCTGCTGGAAGGCGACCATCATCCCGCTTGCATCGGCACCCCCCAAGCCCTCTCCGGGATCCGGCGCGGCCCGTCCACGGCCACACAAAAACCCTGCGGACATCTTGTCCGCAGGGTTGGAAACGGCCGCACCAATGTCGGTGTCGGCTGGGGGTCAGGGAATGTCGACAGAGAAAATCGCCGAGGTGGCGGTCACCGCTCCGCGCACCACGCGGGCGACCACGCGCTCCGGCAACGGGGTTACGCCGCGCGCGGAGAAACGGTAGGTGAACGTTCCGGGGAGCACGTCGGCCGTTGCGGTGACCGTGCCGATCCGCGTGCCGACCGTGTTGTTCGGGAGGACGCGGAAAATCTGAACGGTCACGGCCCCGGCTCCGGTCACTCCGGAGACGGCTCCGAGCACGGACAACTCGCCGCGATCCGCCCGTCCCTGCGCCCGCAACACACTGGCCTGTAGGGCGGGGCTGAGGGCGGGAACCCCGATCGCGTCGAGCAAGAAAGCGTAAAAGGCGTTGTCGAGCTCACTGTAATACCCTTCGATGGACACAGCCGTCCCGGGAACGATCGCGGCAAGGTCGATTTCAAATCCGAGGTCATTGAGAGGGGCCCCGAACTTGATGCGGGGGTCTTGGAGGAATTTCACCAGCATCCCGTTGACCCGCACCGTGCCCACCGGATCGGACACGGCCCTGGGCGTCGCCAGGCCCACCACCACGTTTTCCGCGGGTTCAACGAACACGGTGTTCGCCGTGATGACACCGGCGGCATTCGAAGGTCCGGTGACAATGGCCGTGCCACCGAGGAATCCATCCCGGTCCCGACCCGGGAACCGGGTGAGGCTGGAGAGTTCCGCGAGCGTCAGGTCCTCCCTGGTCGGTGTGGAAATGACGGCTGTGGAAGGAACGATGACCAGGATATCCATGACCTTCAGTTCCACCGAGGTGGTGCCTGGGGTGATGGCGGTCAGGGTCCCCTCGACCACGGATTCCGCAACGACTTGGGCGGACGCAAACGGCGCCAGCGCCAAAGTGGCGCCCAACGCGAGGATGGTGTGTTTCTTCATACTTGGTTTTTCGTTGGTTTTCTCAAATTCTTGTTTTTCAGCCCGAGACCGCCTCCGGATCACGGATCATCCAGAATTCCCGGCCCGGCGCCTAACGTGAAAATCGTTCCTGGAGACGGCGGTGCCGTTCCCGCAGTTCCTGCATCCGGGAGGATTGTCCTCCCGCGCCCTCATTCCGGGTGCCGAGCCAGTCCTCCATGGTGTCCTCTTTACCGAGCAACACCGGGTCTTTGAGACGCGCGGAGCGGGAGTCCACCTCCAGGGCTGGGGCGGGAATGGCCGCCTCCTCACCGGGATCCCGCGCCCGGATCCAGAAGGTGCGGCCCTGCCACGCCACCAACACCTCCGGACCCTGACCTTCGCTCCGTCGTTCCAGTTGCAAAAGTTGCATGCCCGCAGCCGTGGCGTTGTCCGAGGCATTGAGCAGAAAGGTTTCCAAGGTGGTCCGGTTGAAGACCACCGCCGTTTCCACCCCGCCGACCTCTCCCCAACCGGCGAGCCGGAGATCGTCGGATTCCGCAGGCACCTCCGCCACCTCCGGTTCCGCTTGCGTGGGTTCGGCGGCAACGGCGAAGAGCGGTTGTTCCCACAAGACCCGGTAGCGGGAGATATCCGCTTTTTCAGGAATGGCGGGAACGACAGGTGGAGCGGCCGTGGCCGGACCACCCGCCCACGTCAGCGCGACCAGCGCGAGGCAAAGAAGAAACCGGGGAGAGCGGATCATTTCGCGGGCGGTGGAACGTTGGCGGAAGGGGCGAGGATCCGGTAGTGTCCCGACGTGTGACCGAGAGCGCCCTGCAAGGTGGCCGCATCCAACTCCGGGCTTCTGCTCTCCACCGTCAAGGTGGGCAAGCCGCCTTCCGGATGATTCTGGATCTTGACGGAGACGACGCCGTCCACTTTGCGCACACAATCCTTGACCACTTTGGAGCAGGCTCCGCAGACCACGCCGGCCACGGAGAACCGGTGGGTGTAGGTGTCAGGTTCAGCGGCCCTCGCGAAGGCGCCGATTCCCAAACTCAGCAAAAGGGTTGGCCAAAAGGCAAATCTTGTTGTCATGGTCGGTTAGGATCGGGAAGGGGTTGGCTCAGTAGTTTCGCGGTGTCGGCGCCGATCTGCCAGGCGGCGTCCTGACTGAGAAACGGATCCGGATGAAAGACTTCATACCTTCCGCGGATGCATCCTTGCTGATCCACCAACACCAACCGGAGATCATACTCCTCCTCTTCGTCCGGATGGAGCCGCTCTTCAGCGGGAATGGGGCGCGGCGGATCGAGACCGAGGCCGCTCCGGGTGAAGCGGTCGACCGCTTCCTTGCCGGAGATCACAAACCACCATGGATCCTCCGCCACCGCCCCCGCCAGCGTGGCGAACGATTGGAAAAAGGCGGGGGTATCCCGTGTGGATTCGGGGGAAAGAGCCACCAGATGGAACTCACCCGTCTCCCCGAAGGCGTCCTTGAGGCGTTTCATGGCGGCGAGCACGGCTTGGGAGCCGTGGGGACAGAGGGTGTAGATCCGGCCGTAAACGGTGACCTTGCCGCGCAACGGGGAGGTGCTGACCGGAGTTCCGCCGCGCTCCACGCCGGACAGAGGCGTTTCGAGCCGGCCGAGGATGGGGAGGGGCGCCTCTTCCGGCTCCTCCGGAGGGAGAACCGGCGGCGCGGGATCGGGTTCGGCCCGACGCCCGGCGGAGGCGGCGACCTGCGCGCGGATGTCCGCGTAACGCTGGGCGGCGGTCCAGCCGATGATGCGTTGCGCCTTCTCGCGCACCAGCGAAGGCCGAACGAGGGGATTGAGCTTGGCCCAGCGGCCGGTGGCGTGATTGCCGACCACGAGCATGGCAGCGTGCTGGGCGGGATCGCCATCGACGGCCGGATCTTTCTCGCGCATGCCGAGATGCCAGCGCAGGGCACGGATCTCATCGGGGTTCCCCGTGAGGAAATGCCAATCGGGGACATCCGGATGAGCGGATTCCACGGCGTGTTGTTTGGCATACCGCGCGATCACCTCCGGGGTATCGGTCCCGGCCTTGAGAGTGATCGAGAGAAAGCGGACGCTGCGCCCGAAGCTCTCGGTGAATTCGGACCGCAGGCTGCGGATGGTCCCGTTGGCCAAGGGGCAGGAACGGTCGCAATCCGCGTAGAAGAAGTTGATGACCACGGCGCGGCCTTTGACCAGATCGGTGAAGAACCGGAGCCGTTCCCCGCGCTGATTGATCAGCACGGGGTCGGGCATCGATTCCGCGAATTGCCGACGCATCAAGGCGGCGCCGGGGTCCTGCACCCCGGTTGCCGCCGGGCCCCCGGCCGCCGCCACCACCGCCCGCGAGGGCAGGCAGAGGTGGAGGACGACGAGGGCACGGCCGAGCCATCGCGCCTGGATCATACAAACCATCCTTTTCTTGCGGTGGAGGGGACGTCGGGTGCGTCAGGCGAAGAACCGGTTGACCGGCTTCGGTCCGCGGGAGCCGGATTCCGCGACCTCGAACTGGAACATCATCTCGACGTCTTCGTGCTCGTTGTTGTGGCAGTGGAACATGAAGGGGCCGAGGAAGCTCCGGAACCGCATCCGGATGACGATGGAGGAATTCGGGCCGAGCATCGTGACATCCTGCTTGAAGGAGTTTTGGTAGGGAGGCAAGGCCCCGGTCGTCAGGTTGCGCACCTGTTGGTGGGATTCGAGGTGAATGTGGATCGGGTGCCACCAACCGCCGGAACTATTTTCCAGCGTCCATTCCTCCACGGAACCGAGCCGCGGCACCGCGTTGGCGATGCGTTCGTCGTAGAACTGGCCGTTGATGGCCCAGTGTCCATTCTTGCGCTCGAAGCGGAAGCTGCGGCGGATTTCGACTTCGCTGGCGGGAAGCGTTTCATGCGGGCGGAGTTCGCTCTGGGCCGTGATGCTGGCGTTGGGCACCGCCGGATTCGCCGCCACGACATCGAACCGGAGCAACCGGTGGATGAAGGCGGGATTGCCGGTGACCTCGGTGTCTCCGATTTGCTCGAGGCTGCCTTCCGGGCCGCGCTCATTGGTTTGCTCGAGGATGTTTTCCAAGAAGACCTGGGTGCCCGGCTGGTAACGGGAGAAGTCGATGATCACATCCACCCGCTTGCCGGGCGAGATGCCGAAAGCCTGCATGCTTTGGCCCTTGGGAAACAACCAGGCGTCGTTGCCGATGCGCAGCATGCGGGAGTTGTCGCTCAAGCGGATCCGGCGGTGCCGGGCGGTGGAGGCGCCGAGGAAGCGGAACCGGTATTTGCGCGCCTCGACGGTGAAGCGGGGATAGGCGGCGC
This sequence comes from Verrucomicrobiota bacterium, assembly GCA_018970725.1. Taxonomy (GTDB): domain Bacteria; phylum Verrucomicrobiota; class Verrucomicrobiia; order Verrucomicrobiales; family DEV007; genus V1-115. The sequence continues at coordinate 24,645 of JAGWVU010000007.1, read as the reverse complement.
CGTTGACCGTCTCGACGTTCCCGAGGTATCCGTTGTTGTTGTTGGTATCATACCAAATCGTGCCCGTCGGATGGAAGACCCGGTCTCCCAAGGCGAGGAAGAGATCGTAAGGGTTGTTGTAGATGGTGTTCTCATCGGATTGCCCGGGAATGCCGGGCAGCACGTTCCGCTTGATAAGCCCCAGCTCGAGGTCATCGAAACCGGCGGTGGTGCCGGCCATCCCGCGGGCCACGTGCGAGGCGGTGAGGTCCGCCGCGTGGTCATGATACCACATGCTGGAGGGCGACTCCGTGATGTCGGGAGTGCCATCCTTGCGAAGCGGCAGGCAGTTAGGATAGAAATAATCGCGGGATTCCCCCGGCAGGACCAAAAACGAGGCATGGCCGTCGGAATGGCTCGGCCAATGTCCGCCGTGGAGGTGGGTGCTGATCTCTTCCGGAAGTTGGTTCGTGGTCCGGACCAGCACCGGGACTCCGGTGCGGAAACGGTAATGGGGCCCCGGGCTGATGGCGTCCCCGAACGTGCCGTCGGGCCGGGCCATCGCGTAGCCCCAGATCGGGGTCTTCAAACCCATCGAGCGGGGCAGGATGAAGCTTTCGCCCGCCTTGGCCGCCATGGCATGGAACTGGGTGCTCTGCATGTTCCATCCCGCCGGAGCGGTGAAGTATTCGGGAGCCACCCCGTGAAACACGGCGCCGACCGGCTTTCCGCCGTAGGCAGCGGGGATCTGGCGGACCGACAGGGGCCGGACCGGCACTGGAACCGGAAGCGAATTTTCCCAGCGGGGAACGTTTTGGACGGAGCCATCGAACTGACTATCCACCTTGAGCGGAGAATCCGCGTGAGCGGTGGAACCAATATGGAAAACAGAACCGGCGGCAACGCCGGCGCTGGTCTTGAGGAGGCTTCTGCGGGTTTTCATCAATTCAGGCAAAAGAAGGGGAGGATTTGAAAAAGGCTAAGATCAATTTTCGTAATTTGAAAATAACAATACTCTAACATTTTATTTGATCTGACTTGTCTGACTGAAATTCTTCTCTTGGTATAAGTCTAGCATTTTTCAAAGAATGCTCCGAATTTCTCACAAAATTGCCAACATTAGGAAAATTGTGATTCTAGTTATAATTTAAATAACAAAGGACCCCTCATCCGCTCCGCCCTGCCAAGCAGATGACCGGACCTCAACGCATGGTTGTGGGCAGGCCATCGCTCTGGGGAATGCCGCTGCTATTCACTTGAGACCCGCCAAGGAAGGGACGCATCGCCCACCTCCGGCCCTCGGCTCCGACCGAGGTGAGGAAGAGGGAATCCGATGTGGCCGAGCCCGGGAGCCTGCTGTTTTCAGAAACCCACCACTGGTTCCCCGGATGTCCGTGGGGAATGGGCAGGGACGGATGATCGAAGGGCGCCCGTTCAAAGGAGACCCGTGGATCCGTCAGGGCGCGCAGGAACGCGGTGAGGGCGTGGATATTGGGCCGTTTTCCGTTGATTTCCGGCAGCTCGACGATGTCGGCATCGCTGTCGGAACGTTGTACGGTTTTGAAGTCGCTTCCCCGGGCATAAAACTGGACCACTTGTTCGAGGGTGAGCTGGCCGCCGTTGTGGAAGTAGGGGCCCGTAAGGTCGACGTTGCGCAAGCCGGGGGTTTTGAAGGCGCCCCGCACCGCCACCCGTTCACCCGGAGAGGGCGGCGTGCGGGGATCGACCTCGAAGTCGGTCGAGTCGGTGAGCGAGAGGTCATCGACAACGGGACCGCTCACCGCCTGGACGGAGAAGGAAAGGGGGTTGCCGAACGGATCGGTGCCCCCTAGGCCGGCGTCTTCGCGGGTGGGACGGACGTTGATGTTGTAGAAGCCGTTGTCATAGATGGCCTTGGTGCCGTCCCCCATGAGCATGCGTTCGATGAGCTTGGATTTCCCTGAGCTGGTCAGGATCTGACTGATGGCGGCTCCGGTGAACTCGGGACCTTTGTGGCAGGCAATGCACTTTCCTTCGTGGAGGAAGAGGGAGAGACCCTGCCGTTCGGTGGCGGTGAGGGCCTGGTCATTGCCTTCCATGAAGCGGTCGAAAGGTGTCTGATCCGAGACGAGGGTGCTTTCATAGAGCATGATGGCGATGCCCCAGAAGAGGGTGAAATTGGCCTCCATCTGGCTGTAAGGCACATTCGCGACCACGACCGGTTCACCGGGAGCGGACCACCATTTGTCTTGGAAGGACATCTGGATCAGGGACGCGTAGGAGAACTTGAGTCCCTGCCGGGTCGTTGCGGAGGTGGAGAAGGACAGGGGGCCAAGCGCGCTGTCGTTGTGGGCCACGAACTGTCCGCGCAGGGGCGGGGAACGCAGGAGTTTGCGGGCCACGTGAAGGAAATTGCGGTAGTGGGCCGACATCTCCAAAACGCTCTCGGTCGGTCCCACGGCCTGGGAGGCGAGACTGGCGTGATCGAGCCGGATGGTCTCTTCCGCGAGCCCGGAACCATTGAAGGCAAAGACCTTGGCATCCTTGTCGCGCGGGCCGAAAGGCGAGCGTCCGTTGAAATAAAAGTTGGCCCGGCCGTCCCAGAAGTTGCGGTGGTTGAAAATGGCGTTGATCACCGTCGGCGTGTTGCGAGGTTCGACCCGGCGGGTGTTGATGCGCTTGCCTCCGCTCGCGACACTGAAACCGAGGGGGTCGATCTGCTCCGTCCTCAGCGCCTCCTCGAGAAAGGTCGCGACGGGATTCGGCCGCGTCGGAGGGACGGACGGCACCGGCACCAACTTTTCCAAGGGGTCCGAGGAGGGAACCACGCCGCCCCTCACCAAACGGCGAATAAGGTGGACGTCCGGGGAGACATCGTTGCGCAAGACCCGGGGATAACGCTGCTCATTGAGCCCGATGAAGGCAACATTGAGCACGCCCCCGGAAGAAGCGATGTCGTCCGTATCGAACCTGACATTCCCCCCCACCGCATTGCTGGTGACATCCGTTTTCCGGTGGAAAGGAAAATCGCCACGCGTCAAGGTGGCGTTGGGCCCACCGCTGGAGGTGGGCAGGGGATCGAACTTCGCATTGCCTCCGATGATCCCGGGCGAAATCTGATTCTTGACCCGGGAATCCGCGCCGGCCTGGAAGTGGCAACTGGCACAGGCCATCCCATCCGAACCCGCCTGGATATCCCAGAACAGGGCCTTGCCGAGGGCGATCGCCACGTCCCGATCCTTCACAAAGTCCGCCAGATTCCCTGGCAGAGGCACCGGGACGTTTGCGAGGGAACCCAGTTTTTTCGCTTTCGCTTCCCGGCGCAACCCGGCCGGATCATTCACCGGGTCCGCCCGGGGAATCGGACCGTCCGGTTCCACGACCACCGGATCGGGCACTTCGACCACCGGCTTGGGCGGCTCCACGATTGGTGCTTCACCGACCACCGGTTCCACCGGAATCACCACCGGATCTCCCGCGGGAGGCGGCGGCGGGGTGAAGATATCCTGCGCCTGCAAAGGGGCGGAAGGGAACAGGATGAGGGTGAAGGAGGTCAGGATCATCCAAACCCTCCATGGCGGGGGCGTCGCGCCAGCTGATGTTTGCCTGGGCAAATTCATGGGTTTTCGATTGCGGAATTTACGGATAAATTTTTAAGGGCGGTTTTGATTCTCTTTTTTGCTAAAATTTGAGAACCAGCAAGGAAAAAACTCCACAATTTTCCAGCACATTAATAGTTTAAATTGTAATTATGTTTTTTATGGAAGTGCTGCAAGGCTCGGGCGTCGTTCCGGCAGGGATCGCGCGGAAGCGGTTGCCAAAACGCCCGATCTCTGGGAGAACAGGACCCATGAAATGCCGTCCGATTCCGCTCTGCGCCCTCGCTCTTTCCCTGGCGCCCGCCTTTGCCGAAAGCCCTTGGCCGAAAGGACTCGTTCTGGAGGGACGGGTCGCGTTCACCGAGGGGCCGGCCTGGCATGCGGCGAGTGAAAGCGTCTTTTTCACCGACATCGAGAACAACCGGATCATGCGCCGGATGAAGGACGGGACCTTTCAGGTTTACCGTCATCCCTCGGGCGGAGCGAACGGCCTGATCTTCGACGCCGGGGGCCGTTTGTATGCCTGTGAAGGGAGCGCGAAGCGGGTGACCCGGACCGAGCTGGACGGGACGATCACGGTGCTGGCCAAAGACTTCGGTGGCAAGGCCTTCAACGGCCCGAACGATCTCGCCCTGGCCGCAGACGGTTCCGTTTATTTCACCGATCCGCGTTATGGTCCGCGCGAGGGGATGGAGATTTTCGACGCCGGGGGCCGGACGGTCGAGGGCGTTTACCGGATTGCTCCGGACGGGAACGTGACGCGCGTCACCACCCATGAAGTGGACCGGCCGAATGGCATCGTGATCTCCCCGGACGGAAAGCGTCTTTACGTGGCGGACAACGTCAACAGCGGCCCGGACAACGGGGTCGGCGGGAACCGCAAGCTCTGGCGCTTCGACCTCCGCCCCGATGGGGGCATCGATCCCGCCAGCCGCAAGCTGCTCTTCGACTGGGGCACGGAGCGCGGACCGGACGGCATGTGCTGGGGCCCCGACGACAAACTCTACGTCACCGCGGGACTGCTCTTCGCGAATCCGCCCGTGGAGACGGCGGACAAATATCCGGCTGCGGTTTACGTGATCGATCCGGAGTCGGGCGGATTGATCCGCACGCTGCCCGTCCCGGAGGACATGATCACGAACTGCACCTTCGGCGGGAAGGATGGCCGGACGCTCTTCGTCACCGCGGGCCACAAGCTGTGGAGCTTGCGGATCGAGGGAACGGACCGGTAGCCCGCAGGCATCAATCTCCGGCTGCCGGGGCCGGGTCCCGGGAAAAGGCGGGCGGGTCCAGACGCACCCCGCGGAGTCGCAACGCGTTCCCGATCACCGAAACCGAGCTGAGGCTCATCGCCGCCGCGGCGATCATCGGTGACAGCAAGATCCCGAACGACGGCCACAACACCCCCGCCGCAACCGGAACACCGACCGCGTTGTAAACAAACGCGAGGAAGAGGTTCTGCCGGATGTTGCGCATCGTCGCCCGGCTCAAGCGGATGGCGCGGACGATGCCGCGGAGGTCGCCCTTGACCAGGGTGATCCCGGCGCTCTCGATCGCGACGTCGGTGCCTGTCCCGAGGGCGATGCCGACATCCGCCCGGGCCAGGGCCGGTGCGTCGTTGATCCCGTCCCCGGCCATGGCCACGATGTGGCCCTCCGCTTGGAGCCGCGCGATGTGGCCCAGTTTTTCCGCGGGGAGAACGCGGGCATGGAATTCATCGATCCCGAGTTGGACCGCCACCGCCCGGGCGGTCGATTCCTCATCCCCCGTCAGCATGACGATCCGGAGCCCGGACGCGCGGAGGGCCCGGAGGGCTTCCGCGGATGTTTCCCGGACCGGGTCGGCGACCACGAGGGTTCCCGCCTCCCGGCCGTCAACCGTGACGGTGATCCCGGCCCCGTCGGAGCGGCCGACCGTCACCGTCCGTCCATCCACCTCCCCTTCCACGCCTTGGCCCACCACCGGGACGAAGCGGGCCGGCCGGCTCAACGGAAGGCCGCGCGCCCGGGCCCCCCGGACGATCGCGGAGGCGACCGGGTGCTCGCTGGCCTGCTCCAGACCGGCGGCGAGGCGGAGCACCTCCGTTTCCGAAAAACCCGGCTCCGCGCGAAGGGCGACCAACTCCGGTTTCCCCTCCGTGAGGGTCCCGGTCTTGTCGAGCACCAGGGTATCAACCCTCTCCAGACGCTCGAGGGCGGCGGCATGCCGGATCAGGACCCCTGCGAGAGCACCCCGGCCGGTGGCGACCATGATGGAAACCGGGGTGGCCAGACCGAGCGCGCAGGGGCAAGCGATGATCAACACCGCGACCGCGTTGACCACGGCATGGGCGAGCCTTGGTTCCGGCCCGAGGCAGAGCCACACGAGGAAAGAGAGCCCGGCCACCGCGAGCACCGAGGGAACGAAAACCCCGGCCACCACGTCCGCCAGTTTCTGGACCGGAGCGCGGGAACGCTGGGCCTCCGCCACCATCCCGGCGATCCGCGCCAACAGCGTCTCCGCCCCGACCTTCTCCGCCCTCATGACAAAGCTCCCGGGCCCGTTCACCGTCCCGCCGATCACCGCGTCCCCGGGGGACTTGGCCACGGGCACCGGTTCCCCGGTCACCATCGACTCGTCGATGTGGCTCCCCCCTTCCAGCACCATGCCGTCAACCGGCGTTTTTTCCCCGGGACGGACCCGCAGGGTGTCTCCGGGCTGGACGCGGTCCAAGGGCAGGTCCTCCTCGGTCCCATCCTCACGGACGATCCGCGCGGTCCGGGGGGCCAGGCCGAGGAGGGTGCGGATCGCGCGGCGGGTGGCCGAACGGGCCCGCAACTCGAGCACCTGCCCGAGGAGCACGAGGGTCACTATCATCACCGCGGACTCGAAATAGACCGGGACCACCCCGTGATGACGCATCGCCCCGGGAAAAAGTCCCGGGACCAGAAGGGCCGCGACGCTGGAACCCCACGCCATCAAGACCCCGAGGGAAATCAGGGTGAACATGTTGAGATGACCGGTCTCGAGCGAAAGCCGGCCGCGCACGAAAAACGGCCAACCGCCCCACCACACCACCGGGAGGGAAAGGGCGAAGCCCAGCCACCGGACCCAGGGAACCTGCTCCAAGGTCATCGCCAGAACGACGATCGGCAGGGCGGCCGCGGCGCACCACCCAAACCGGCGCGTCATGGCGTCGAGTTCCCCGCTGTCTTCCTCCAGGCCCGGCCCCATCGGCTCCAGGGCCATGCCGCACTTCGGACAGAGGCCCGGCCCGGCCTGAACGACCTCCGGATCCATCGGACAGGTGAAGGGTCCGGAGCCCCTCGGCACCCCGATGGAAGCGGAGGCCTCCAGATAACGCCCGGGGTTGGCCCGGAATTTCCGCCGGCACGCCTCGCAGCAGAAATGGTAATCCGTTCCCCGGAACCGGTGCCGCAACGATCCATCCGGCACTTTCATCCCACAGACCGGGTCGAGATGGGATCCCGGACGATGCGCCGGGCAACAGGAAGAACTGGTTTCCACGGCGCAATCAACACCCGAACGGGCGACCGCTCAAATCATGGGCAGGAACTTGCTGCCGATCAGGGTGACCACGAGGCCGATCACCGAGTCCGCGCCGGTTTGCAGCGTCCAGGTCCGCAAGGTCTCGCGCTCGGTCATCCCGCTCAGGCGCGAGACCACCCAGAACCCGCTGTCGTTCATCCAGGAACAAAACATGGCCCCGAAGCCGATCGCGCAGAAGAGATAGACCGGATGGCAGCCCAGAGAGGTGGTCGCCAACATGGGTGCCATGATCGAGGAAGCGGTCAGCATCGCCACCGTGGCGGAGCCTTGCGCCAGCCGGATGATCACGGCCACCAGCCACCCGAGGAAGAGGAGATTGATGTCGTAACCCTGGGCCAGAGCCTTCACGGAGTCCCCCACCCCGGCGCTGCGCAAGGCCAACCCGAAAGCCCCGCCCGCACTGGTGATGAGAATGATCATCCCCGCCGTTTCCAAGGGCGGGCCCACCAATTCCTCCAGCTTTTTCAAACCGTAACCGCGTTGCCGCGCCAGAACCACCATGGCCACAGTCGCGCCGATAAGCAGCGCGATGTTCTTGTGCCCGAGGAAATCGACCCAATGCCGCACCCAGGTGAACCCATCGTGCCCACCGCACAGGGTGACCAGGGCCGCTGCTCCGGGAACGCCTTTCTCCGCCAGTTCAAACACGGTGGTCAGACTGATGAGAAGAATCGGCAGGACCACCGGCGTGATGCTCCAGAAAAAGGAGGGAAGCTCACTCTCCGGTCGGTTGCTGATGCCTTGGAGATTTTCCAGGGAAACCGCTCCCGAACCCCGCACCGCAACGGGCATGCGCCGATTCAGGATCCGGCTCACGAGGAAACCCAGCGCGGACACGATGGCCCCGATGACCATGCCCCACACGAGGGATTCCCCTACGCTGATCTTCAAATCTTCCACCACCGCCACCGGCCCGGGATGTGGCACCGTCATGCTGTGCGTGATGGTCCCGGCACAGCAAACCGCAAGCAGGTAAAGGACATAGTCTTTTCCCGTCCGCAGCGCCAGGGTCATCGCCAGCGGCGCCATCAGCATGAACATCGTGTCGAAAAAGATCGGCGCGCTCAGCACGAAGGTGCTCCACAGCAGCGCCCATCCCGCGCGCTTCTCCCCGAACAAGGCGAGGAACCGCCGCACCACCTTGTCCGCTCCCCCGCTCTCCATCAGGCTCATCCCGATCACCGCGGCCAGCGCGATGCTGATGGCAATGTCCCGCGCGGTGTCCCCCAACCCCTTGCCCACCATCTCCACCACTCCGGCCAGATGCGACACCGTTTTGATCGTGCCGTCCTTCTGCACGATGTCCCAACTCTCCTTCCCGGTGAGCAAACCCGCGAGCAAGGCGGCCAGCACCAGGGCCAGAAAGGCGTGGAGCCGCAGTTTGCCGATGCCGAAGACGATGAACGCCACGCTGAGGGCGAGAACGACGAAGGGCCAGTAAGTGGAAGTCATCACGCCGCGGATGCTGCCCTCTCGGGGTCCCGGAGTCGAGTGGAATTTGCAACCGCGACTCCTCCCCAACCGCCACGCGGATTTTTTAAAAAGATTCGATGGGTTTGCCAGCCTCGTCCGTCTAACACGATGAGTCGTGGAGGATGCCGCGCCGGGAGGGAGGGGATCTCGTTCCGCTCCGATGGCGACCGGGCGCCCGACTCTCCGTTCTGTGAATCCATCGCCCACGTGGTTGCGGTGGAGCCCGCTCCCCCTCTATCTGGCCGCGGAATGTCCGGGCCTGCGGCAGAGGGGCGGCGGTCCTCCGCCGCAGACCGGGCGTGGCCCCTTGAACCTTGCCGCCGGGAGAAGTCCGCGCGGTCCCTGCCCGGAAACCAACCGTCAAATCAAGTCGCACCGCCATGCCGCTGAAGGAAGACAAGATCAACTACACCCTCTGCAAATACGCCAGCCGGGGCCAGGCGCGGGTCCCGGTCGTGCTGCAGGGGAGCCAGGGTTCCGGCAAGACCACCGGGGCCCGCGCCTTTGCCCGACAGCAGGGCTTTGCGGAATCCGAAATCATCGAGGTCGCGGGTCATCGCGGCGTCGAGGCCTGTGACCTGCTCGGGCACCTGATCCTCTCCAACGGCCAAACCCTGTGGAAGGACGGTGCCATCACCGAGGCGTTCCGCTCGGTCGGTTGCTCTGAACCGACCGAGCTGCCCGGTCTCGTGAACCGTTCCCACCGCAACGGTGCCGCCACCTTCCTCCTGATCGACGAAATCTACCGCATCCCGGTCCGGGAACGGGAGATCTTCCTCAACGCCCTGCAACCGGACGTGATCCACGGGGTCCGCTGTTACAAGCTCCGCACCGGCCGCGCCCTACCCTGGAAAGACGGGGCCTTCCGGGAGGAACTCATTTACTCCCCCTGCCACCTCCTTTCCATCGTGGCGACCAGCAACGTCGGCATGGAGTTCGATGTCGAGGAAGGCTGCGCCGCGGCCAAGGAGCGCTTTGTGGTGGCCTACGTGCAAACGGACGATGCTTCTTTCCGGGAAGTGGTGCGCTCCTCCCTGATCGAGCGCGGGTTCGACCCCAAACTGAGCGCGAAGTTCGTCAAACTGCATCGGGCGCTGGGCAACGCCAAGAGCGACCATACCCTGAACGGGGCCCTCACCTTGCGCACCGTGGTCCGGGCGATCGAGAACGCCTTCCACCCGGACGACCTCGGTCATACGCTCTTCGAGATCGGCCAGATCTGGGTCGAAGCCACGGAGACCGGCGCCCCGCTGGGCGAACAACTCGAAGTCCTGGAAACCGCCATCCGCGCGGCCGGATTCACCTTGGAATCATGCTGACGGAACGCGACAAGTTGATGGTCCTGCGTCGCCACACGGTGCTTCGCTCCGCCCTGCTGGCCGACGCCCGGACCTACCGGATCCGGTGGGTGGAACGGGAATCCCAACCCACCACCGGAGCCTGGCGCCTCAACCCGGAGGAAGGCCACAACGAAATCCTGCTCAACGAGTGTCTTGACGAACTGGCGGAACTTCCGGTCCGCCCCGGCGGACTGGCGCTGGAAACCTATCTTCATGAGGTGGCCCATTCCATGTGGTCCGAGGGAGATTTCCAGCGCCTCGGCGACCTCCTCAAGGAACAGGGGATTCCCTTCATCATCCACAATCTCTTCGAGGACGCGCGCATCGAGGCCCGATGGCGTCGCGAGTTCGGGCATCGCTTCCAATGGTTGCGCTGGAACCGCCCCCAATGGGAATACGAATTCCTCTTCACCACCGCGCCGGAAGCCGTTTTCCTCGGCCTCATCACCATCGAAAACCAACGGCAGGCGCTCGCCCATCTCCTCCGCATTTCCGAGGCGGCCGGCCCGGAAACCCATGCCCGCACCCTGCGGATCCTTCACTTTTACCGGCTCGCCACCCGCAAGGGCAGTCCCTACATCGGCTCCACCACCGATCTCGTGCCCCTCTGCCGGCGCTGGCTCGACGAGTTCCCCCGCCCCGCCGAACGCGGATGGCAACCCGCCACCGGCAGCATCCACGGGGACGACTACCGGAGCACCCCCGGCGCGGCGCCCGGCTCCAGGGAGTCCTCCCCTCCGGAGCCGCCGGACGGTCTGCCCGAACCCCTGCGCGACTGGGACGCAAAATCCCGCGCCGCCCTGTGGCGCCCGGATTGCAACCGGGGACACTTCAACAACGCCATCGGCAGCCGTCTCGAGACCCTGGTGGCCAAGGCCTTGCCCGGCGGGGTCGCCAAATGCAAGACCCTGACCGCCGGCAAGCACCTCTCCCTCAGGGACCACGTCCGCGGCTCCGAACGATTCTACCGGGCCAAACGCGCCGTTCCGGAAGGCATTCCCCACGTGGCCCTCGTCGTCGATTGTTCCGGGTCCATGTGGCACGACCCCCATCTCGCCGGCCTCACCCTCCTCCAAATCTTCAATCACCTCCACCTCGCCCGCAAGATCTTCGGCCACGTCTATCTCACCTACGGAACCGGCTCCACCCGGCTCCCCCTGCCCTTTGACGACGACATCCTGTTCTCGCTCGACTGTGATGGACCGTGCGAGGGGATCGAGGCCTGCTTCGAAGCCCACCGAGCCGAACTCTGCCGGGCGGATGTCATCTCCGTCTACACCGACGGCAACATTCTGGACACGCCGTTCGACCGGAAAAAATGGCACCGCCTCGGCATCGAGACCTACGGACTTTACGTCGGCAGCACCGCCAAGGTGGACTCCCTCAAGACCTGGTTTGATCACGTGCTCGTCCGGGCGAACATCGAACAATTGGTGATCGCGTGGACGCACCTCCTGCAACGCCACCGGGCTTCCCGGGGAAGTTGAGGGCCCGCCCCCCGGATTCAGCTTGATTGTTGCCTCCCCATCCGCAAAACTCTTTCTGGGGAATCGCGGCCCCGCCTTGCGCCCCCGAAACTCCCCAACCCACCGAAGATCATGACCTTCATCCAACGCGTTCCCCTCTTTCTCTTCGTCTTCATCGTCTTCAACCTCGTGATGATCGTCGCCCCGGACATGGTGGTGCCACAGATCATCGATCACCCGGCCCCGGTCGAAGCCGCCGCTCCCGCCACCCCGGCACCGGACCCGGCACCGACCGCCGAAACCCCACCCGCCTCCCCGGCACCTGCAACGGCCCCGGCGACCCCCGCGGCCGAGCCGACCCCTGCGACTGCTCCCGCACCCGCTCCGGCCCCCGAAGCCACCACCAGCCCGGCGCTTCCGTCCATCCCGAGCCTCCATGCCCTCGGCGAGGCGGACCGGGTCAGCCTCAGCGTGAAACCGCTCTTCAAGGTGACCCTGCCGAGCGGTCTTCCCTGGTATCCGACCATGAACGATGTCCTCCTGCTCTTCGCCGTCATCGTCCTTTACGTGGAGCTGATCAAGTCCGCCCGGGCTCCGGCCGGATCGATCGTGGAGCACATGCTCTCCATGTTCGTCTTCTGCGCGTTCCTCGTGGAGTTCCTCGTCCACAAAAGCGCTGCGACTTCCGCGTTCCTCATTGTGACCATGCTGGCGTTGATCGATGTCGTCGCCGGTTTCATGCTGGCTTCCGCCCGCGGCAGCCTCCCCGTGAAAAGCTGACCCGTGAAACGTCTCCTCCTTCTCCTCGCCGCTGCCCTCCTGCCCGCCAGCCTCCCGGCGGAACCGGGTCCGCCCCATGTGTTCGACACCACCAAGGTGACCGGTTGGACGGGCGATCCCTCGGACTGGACGGTCGCCTCCGCCGTGGCGGCCAGCCCCACCGACAAGGTTTGGACCAAGGTCACTCCCGGCACCGGGATCCTCCTCAACGGCAACGCCGGCAAGGCCCATGACCTGGTGAGTGAATTCGAACACGGCGACGTCGAGGCCGAGATCGAGTTCCTTTACCCCAAGGGTTCCAACTCCGGCGTCTACTTTCAGAACCGCTACGAGATCCAGATTCTGGACAGCTTCGGCAAACCGGCCGACAAGCTCGGCCCCGGGGATCTCGGCGGCATTTACCAGCGCTGGGACGAGAACCGCCAGCCCAAGGGGTTCGAAGGGACCAAACCTTCCGCCAACGCCGCCAAACCACCCGGAGCCTGGCAGACCCTTCACGTCATTTTCCGCGCGCCCCGGTTCGCGGCGGATGGTTCCAAGACCGCCAACGCCAGATTTGTCTTGGTGGAACTCAACGGCGTCGTCATCCATCGCGATGTCGAGGTGACCGGACCCACCCGCGGCGGATTGCCCGGGGAAGTCGCCAAAGGCCCCATCCGGGTCCAAGGCGACCACGGCCCCATCGCCTTCCGCAAACTCGTCTTCAAGCCGCTCTGACCGCCGGCCACGCAACAAGACGATGGGCGCCGCGGAGCCAAAACGCTCCCATCGCTTTTTCCGGCACCGACGGACAGAAAAGACTGTTTTACCCGCCTCAGGTCAAGGCTTCAGTGGACCTGCGATGAGCCGCCTCTGCGTCCACACCATCACCACCAAGCCCCTGACCCTTGAACAATGCCTCGACGCGTTCCCCAAACGCGGGGTCACCGGCATCACCATCTGGCGTCAGGCCCTCGAAGGCCGCGACCCCGCCACCGTGCGGCGCCGGACCGCCGACGCCGGTCTCGAAGTGGTCAGCTTGTGCCGGGGCGGCTTCTTCCCGGCCCATTCCCCCGCGGACCGGCAAAAGGCCATCGATGACAACCTGCTCGCCATCAGCCAGGCCCATGCCCTCGGCGCCCCGCTCGTGGTCCTCGTTTGCGGCGCCGTTCCAGGACAGTCCCTGACGGAGTCCCGCAAACAGATCACCGATGGCATCGCCGCCCTTCTCCCCGCCGCCCGCGCGGCCGGAGTGAAACTGGCCATTGAACCGCTCCACCCCATGTATGCGGACGACCGCAGCGCCGTGAACACGATGCGGCAGGCCCACGAAATCTGCGACGCGCTCGGCTCCCCGGAGGAAGTTGGCATCGCGGTCGATGTCTACCACGTCTGGTGGGACCCGGAGTTGCCGGAGCAGATCGCCAGGGCCGGACGCACCGGGCGTCTCCACGCCTTTCATCTCTGCGACTGGAAAACGCCGACCGTTGACCTGCTCAACGACCGGGGCCTGATGGGCGAGGGATGCATCCCCATCCGCGAGATCAGCGACCAGGTGGACGCCGCCGGATTCACCGGCCACCGCGAGGTGGAAATCTTCTCGGACAAATGGTGGGGCATCGATCAGGAAGAGTTCCTCGACAGGATCGCCCGCAGCTATGATCTGGTTTACTCGTGAGAACGATCCCGGCCTTGCTTTTCCTGACGCTGTGCCACGCCACGTCGCACGCCGCCGAACATTGGATTTTTCTGGACAATGGCAGGATCCGGCTCGGCGCGAACATGGACGCGGGGGGCAGCATCGGCTGGTTCTCGCCCTCACATTCCACGGAAAACCTGCTCAACGCCTACGATCACGGCCGCTACATCCAACAATCTTTCTATGGGGACCCTGACGGCTCCAACTGGAATGGAAAACCGTGGTGCTACAATCCGGTGCAGGGCGGAAGCTGGCAGGGGAAACCCGCGACCGTGCTGGAGTCCGCGGCGGGGGAACACACCCTCCACGTCAAGACGCGGCCGCGTCAGTGGGCCGGCGGTCAGGAAGTGGAGGATCTGGTGATGGAACAGTGGTTCCGTCTGGACGGGCACCTCGCCCGGTTGAAATACCGCATGACCTTCACCGGAACGAAACCTCACCTCACCCGCAAGCATCAGGAGTTACCCGCCGTGTTCGTGGATCCGCGATACGACACCCTGGTCTACTGCGAGGCCTCGCAAACCCCTTGGTCGAACGCGCCCCTGACCCGGAGAAAACCCGGTCCCCCCGGAACCAAGGGCAACCTCTTTGAAGTGAGCGAACCCTGGGCCGCCTGGGTGGATGCGAGGGACCGCGGCATCGGCATTTTCTTCCCCCACGCCGAGCTGGTCACCTCCTACCGGGTCGCCGACACCGGGGTCGGCAACTGTTCCTACCTCGCGCCCCTCCAAACCTGGGCGCTCCAGCCTGGCATGATCTTTGAATTCGAAGTCGTCCTGGCTCTGGGCAGCGCGGAACAAATCCGGGCGGCGTTCGCCAAGCTCCCGCGGCCGGATCGATAGCCCGCATTTCTCAAGGATGGGATTCCCTGCAAGGCGCGCGAAGGATTCCAGGATGAGCGCTATTCCGGCATCCCATGAATTCTGGAGGTCGAGCGGAACGAAACAGCGGGAGCTTGAGAAATTCGGCCTAGCTCAGCCACCAGGCACCGACGAGCACCCCCGCCGCGATCCGATACCATCCAAAGACCTGCAGCCCGTGCCGGTTCAAGTAACCGACCAACCAACGCACCGCCAGAACCGCCGAGGCAAAGGCCGCGACCGCTCCCGTCACCAGCGCCGGAAGACCATAGGTTTCCAGCATGAGCGGACCGAATTCCAAACCGTCCTTCACCGTCGCCGCCCCGAGCGTGATCACCCCGAGCAGAAAGGAAAACTCCACCGCCCGGCGCATCCCCATGCCCACCAGGATCCCGCCCACGATCGCCATCAACGAGCGGCTTGTGCCCGGCCACATGGCCACACACTGGCAACAACCGATGAGTAAAGCCTGACGCAAATCCGGGACCGGCAACGTCCCCGGCGCCTCCTCCGATGGCTTCGGTTTCCGGGCCACCGCGAGGATGATGATCCCACCCGCGATCCACGCGAAAATCACCGGCCAGATCCCGAAGAGAACCGCCTTGATCATCTTGTTGAAAAGAACGCCCAGCACGAGCGCCGGAAGAAAGGCCATCACCAAGCCGATCGCCAACCGCAACCCTTCCGGATCCCGCCCCGTCAGTCCCGCGAGCATCCGGCGCACGCTCGGAAAATATAGGCCCAACACGGCCACGATCGCCCCGGCCTGGATACAAATCGCAAAGGCATCCGCCGCGTCCTTGGCCCGCGGGGTGTCCACGGAAATCCCCAAAAGCCGTTGCGTCACAATCAGGTGACCGGTCGAGGAAACCGGCAAATACTCGGTGACACCTTCCACCACCCCAAGGACCAGGGCCTTCCACAACTCCATCTTCGGCTGGGCGGTCTCCGCCGGATCATCGGGCGGCGCGGGCACCGCGATCTGCGCGGAAAGGCTCCCCGTCACCACCAACAACACGCAGGCCAAGGCCGCCGCAGGGATCAGACCGGGAAAGGGAGCGTTTCTCATGGCCATGCCTCGCCCCGTCCTCTTCCAGGCGCAAGGATTTTTCCAAGCCCCGGGAACCGGGCCCCGGCGCTCAACGGAAACGCTGCAGAATCGGACCGAGCCGCCGCACCGTCTCCTCCGGCCAAAGCGCCCGCTCCGTCAAAATCGCGTGGTCCAACGCCCGGTGTTCCGGCCAGTCCGGCGTGAGCGGAAGGCGCGGCAGAACGGCCGCGATGAGCCGCTTGGCCGTCTCCGCATTGTGCCGCAGATGCCCGGCCACCATCTCGGCCGTGACCGGTTCTTCCTCCACTTTCCAGCAATCGTAATCCGTCACCATCGCCACCGTGGCCAACGCCATCTCGGCCTCCCGGGCCAACTTGGCTTCCGGAACGTTCGTCATGCCCACCACGTCACACCCGAGCCGCCGGTTGATTTCCGATTCCGCCCGGGTTGAAAAAGCGGGGCCATCCATGTTCACGTAAGTGCCGCCGAAATGAAACGGTAACCCCATCTCCGCGAGCACCTCCCGGAGAATGGCGCGCAACGGCCGGCTCAACGGATCGCCGAACGCCACGTGCGCCACAATCCCCTCCCCGAAGAAGGTGTGCTCTTCCCGCCGGCTCGTCCGATCGTAAAACTGGTCCGGTATCACAAGGTCACGCGGCCGGAAATCCTCCCGCAAGCTCCCGACCGCGGTGAACGCCAGCACCCAGCGCACGTTGCGGGAACGCAGCGCCCAAAGGTTGGCCCGATGATTCAGCTCCGTCGGCAAAAGACGGTGCCCCCGCCCGTGCCGCGGCAGAAAACAGACCCGGCGCCCGTGGAATTCCCCTTCCATGATGGCGTCCGACGGCGCACCGTAGGGCGTCTCCACCCGGATTTCCCGGGCATGCCCGAACCCCTCGATCTGGTAGAGCCCGCTCCCTCCGATGATGCCGATGCCCGGTTCGTCCATGACCGCTCACCGAACACCCGCATCACCTCAGCGGGCAAGGATTTTGTGCAAACTGTTGTTGGCAGATCAGCGGCTCTTGATCAGTCTTTGCCTTGCATGAAGGGATGGTTCCCCCTCCTCCTGATGGTGACGGCGGTCGCCCTCGTCTATCTGAAGCGTCACGAGATCGTCGCAACGCTCAGCCTGCGTCCCCTCACGCGCAGCCCGTCCCCCCAGGCCGAAGCTGCCGCCGGTCGCCTCACCCCCCTCCTCCGCGCCGAGTTGCAAGCCCTCGGGTTGAAGGTGGGCGATCCCGTTTTCCTCCGCGTTTTCAAGGAAAGCCGCGAACTGGAACTCTGGCTCCATCCAGCCGGCGGCGCTTCCTGGACCTTCTACAAAAACTACCCGCTTTGCGCCGTTCCGGAGACGCCCGGTCCCAAACACGATTCCGGGAACTGCGCGCCCGAGGGCTTTTATTTTGCCTCCGCACGCCACCTGATCACCCGTGGCGACCGGCTCGCGATCGATCTCGGCTTTCCCAATTCCTACGACCGCCACCACAAATTCCGCGGCCAGCAGGCACGGCTCGAAGGCGGATGTGATCCCCGGGACTCCTACGCGGCGGGTGATGCCGCCATCGCGGAGATCGTCACCCTCGCCCGCGCCGCGCTGGCAAACGGCCAGCCCTTCTTCCGGATCCACTGCTTCCCCTTCCGCATGACCGATGCCCGCATGAACGAGGAACTCGCCGCCAGGTCGGAATGGGTGGAATTCTGGGCCAACCTCAAGGAGGGCTTCGACTACTTCGAAATCCTTCACCGGCCGCCCAACACCACCGTGAAGAAGGGTCGCTACGTCTTTGAATGAGGGCAACGGGCGCGGACCCCGGTCAAGCGGGATGATCGTGCCGACCCCAGGGGAAACTCAAAGCCCTTCGCGGCGGGGCGGAACCTCCCGCCCCTCGTCGATCACCTCGACTTCGATGGTCCTGACTCCCGCCAGGTCGTGGCGCTCGATGACCACGATGCCCTCCGCGCGCCGCTCGTCGGCCGACTCCCTCCGCGGATGGAGAAAACGCCGCACCCCGAAGGCCAGCAAGCCGGCCGCGGAGATGACCAACCCGGCCAGAAGCGCGACAAAGGCCACCGCCGAGGCGAAAAGAACCGCCCCGAGGAGCAGGCCCGCCACCATCAGGCCTCCCAAGACAAGTTTGAACGGACCAACCCGTTGCACGTGGAATCGGTAGTTCATCCTGTCCCCATCACACGCGGATCCGCGGCTTGCCATTACAGAAATGCGAACGGTTTGGAGAGCGGCGTTGCCAGCGGCCTGCAAGTGTGTCAATTTGTCACCTTCCTGTCCATGCTCGACGACTTCGATCCCAGTTTGCCCGCCGCCACGGTTCTGATCGTGGACGACGAGAAGAATACCCGGGAAGGCTTGCGCCGCAGTTTCGAGGACGAGTTTGATATCTACGTGGCGGCGGACATCAACGGCGCCCTCGGGATCCTCAGGAACGAGAGGGTCGACCTCATGGTCACCGACCTCCGGTTGGGCGCTGAAAACGGGATGGACCTCATCGAAAAGGCACTGCAACTCCCCCACCCGCCCATCTGCATCATGATGACCGCGTTCGGTTCCGTGGACACCGCGGTGGAGGCGATGAAACGGGGGGCCTACGATTACGTCAGCAAACCGCTCAACATCGACGAATTGGAATTGCTGATCAAGCGGGCCCTCCGCGGCCGTCACCTCGAAGCGGAGAACCTCGCCCTCAAGACGCAGGTCGAAAAACGCTTCGCCATCAGCAGCATCATCGGAAAATCATCGGTGATGCAGCCGGTCTTCGACATGGTCCGGCAAGTCGCGCCCACCCGGGCCACCGTTCTCATCGAGGGCGAGAGCGGCACCGGCAAGGAACTGGTGGCCAAAGCCATCCACCAACTCAGCGGCCGGCCCAAGGCCAAACTGGTCACCGTCCATTGCGCCGGGTTGAACCGGAACGTGATGGAAAGCGAACTCTTCGGCCACGAGAAGGGCGCCTTCACCGATGCCCGGACCGCGCGGATCGGTTACTTCGAGTCCGCGAACGGCGGCACGCTGTTCCTCGATGAAATCGGCGAAATCGACGCGCCCACCCAAGTCAAACTCCTCCGGGTGCTGGGCGAACGCACGATCCAGCGCGTCGGCAGTTCCAAGACCATCGAGATCGACGTCCGCCTCGTCACCGCCACCAACCGCGATTTGGCGAAAATGGTCACCGAAGGCACGTTCCGGGAGGACCTCTACTACCGGTTGAACGTGGTGAAAATCCACATGCCCCCGCTGCGGGAGCGCAAGGAAGACATCGTCCTCCTGTCCGACGCCTTCCTCAGGGAATTCGCGGAGGAGAACGGCAAACCCCTGAGGGAGTTGACCGCGGATGCCCTCCAGTGCCTCATCGACTATCCGTGGCCCGGAAACGTGCGGGAATTGCGGACCGCCATCGAACACGGGGTCGTCATGAGCCCCGGTCCCAAAATCACCCTCCGGCATCTGCCAATGAGCCTCCGGGGCGAGGCTCCGGCCCCCTTGCCGCCGAAAGCCCTCTCCCCGCCGGGCACAGCACCGGCGGTCCCGACGGTCCCGACGGCCCCGACGGCCGGGGACCTCAATCTGGCGGCCATGGAAGAGCGCATGATCCACGAGGCCCTCGCCCGGACAGCGGGAAATCGCACGGAGGCCGCCACCCTTCTCGGCCTCTCCCGCCGCACCCTGCAACGCCGCCTCCATGAGATGGGGCTTACCTGAAGACACCCTGCGGAAGCCCCGGCATCATTCCGGAACCCAAAAGGCTTGAATTTCCGTGAGGGCATTCGATGGGTGTGTGTCGGTCATGCAGCGCGACGAGCGCGTCTCATGCCAGCCCAGAGAATCGGACCCACCCTGCCATGGAACAACCGAAGGACGACGTCCCTTTCGAGCAAGCGTTTCAGCAGCTTGAACAATTGGTCAAGAACATGGAGTCGGACCGGCTTCCTCTCGACCAGCTCGTCGAGCATTACGAGCGCGGCAACCGGCTCCTGAAGACCTGCCAGAAACGCATCCAGGAAGCGGAAAAACGCATCGAACAAATCGCCAGCGGCAAAACCGGCGGCCTCGAACCCTTCGATCCCCCCGCCTCCACCCCGGCCTCGCCCAACTCCGGTGAACAACCCGTCCGCCGAGCGGCGCGCAAACCCGGGCCCCCTTCCGGCGATTCTTCCGAGGAAATCCAACTCTTTTAAGTGAACCAAGTGTCCAGCGAACCACCGTTCCACCCGGTCGTAGACAACGCCGCCGCCCTCAAAAAGCTGCCGGAGACCGACCTTCCCAAGCTCGCCGCGGAAATCCGGCGCACCCTCATCCAGTGTCTTTCCCGCACCGGCGGCCACCTCGGCCCCAACCTCGGCGTGGTGGAACTCAGCATCGCCCTGCACCGCGTCTTCGAAACGCCGCGGGACAAGTTCGTCTTTGACGTGAGCCATCAGGCCTATGTCCACAAGATGCTGACCGGACGCTGGGACCGCATCCACACCATCCGCCAGCACGAAGGCCTCAACGGTTTCTGCCTCCGGACCGAGAGCGCCCATGATTGCTACGGAGCCGGTCACGCCGGCACCGCCCTCGGCGCCGCCCTCGGCATGGCCGCCGCCCGGGATGTTCTCGGCACCGACGAACACATCGTGGCCATCGCCGGCGATGCCGCCTTCACCTGCGGCACCAGCTACGAGGCGCTCAACAACATTCAGGACACCACCAAGCGCTTCATTGTGGTCCTGAATGACAATGAGTGGTCCATCGACCGCAACGTCGGCGCCATCGCCAAGTACTTCAACGCGCTCCAGACCAGCTCCGCCTACTCGCACCTGCACGAAAAGGCGGCTGCCTTCATCGAGCGCATCGCCGGCAGGGGAATCCGCAAACTGGCCTCGAAGGTTGAGGCCAGCGCCAAGAACGTCTTCCTGCCCACCGGAGGAGACCAGACGGTCCTCCATCACCCGGCCCCGGTGATCTTCGAGGAATTCGGACTTCGCTATTACGGTCCGATCGATGGCCACAATCTCCCCGTTCTCATCCGCACCTTCGAGCATCTCAAGAACGAGCAGGAACCCTGCATCCTTCACGTCATCACCGAGAAAGGCCGGGGATTTGAACCCGCCCTCGGCAACCCGATGAAATTCCACGGGCTGGGCCCTTTCAAAACGGAAACGGGCGATACCCCGCCTTCCGCCCTTCCCACCTACTCCCAAGTCTTCGCCCGCGCCCTCACGGACTTTGCCAAGGAGGACAAAATGATCACCGCCATCACCGGGGCCATGCCCAACGGCACCGGATTGATCACCTTCAAGGAGGAACTCCCCGAGCGATACTACGACGTCGGCATCGCCGAGGAACACGCCGCCCTTTTTGCCGCCGGTCAGGCCACCATGGGCCTGAAACCTTTCCTCACCATTTACTCGACCTTCATGCAGCGGGCCTACGACATGCTGATCCATGATATCGGCATTCAGAACCTTCCCGTTCGCCTCGCGATGGATCGCGCCGGACTCTCCGGGGACGACGGCCCCACCCACCACGGCTTGTTTGACATCGGCTACTTGCGCCACGTCCCCAATTTCATTTTCATGGCACCCAAGGATGAGGATGAAATGGTCGATATGCTCTGGACTATGGCCCATCATGACAGCGGCCCGAGCGCCATCCGCTACCCCCGCGGCACTGGCCGGGGCACTTCACTCAAACCGCGCCCGATTACTCTGGAGATCGGCAAGGCGGAAGTCATTCACGACGGCACGGACGTCGCCCTTTTCGGCTTGGGCGGCCTCTTTGACATGGCCTTGGAAACTAGGGATCTGCTCACCGCCATGGGCTATTCCGTGGCCCTTGTGAACCCGCGCTGGATCAAACCGCTCGACACCGAGGTCATCGAACGTTACGCCAAGCGCTGCGCCGCCCTCTGCACCTTCGAGGACCACGTCCTCGCCAATGGATTCGGCGCCGCCATCATCGAGCATCTCAACGATGCGGACATCCATACCAAAGTCGAACGCATCGGCTGGCCGGACGCGTTCATTGAACACGGCGGCGTTCCCCGGCTCCGCCAGGATCACGGCCTCACCGCGCAGCACGCCGTCACTAAACTGCTCCCCCACCTGCCCCGCCGTGTCGCCCCGGCCGAGGTGGCCTGACACTCACTCAACCGGCTTTCCCATCCCGTCCACGGACAGGGTCACCCGGACTTTTTCCGGACCGGCCATCGCGATCAAGTCCGCCAAGTCGTAGACCCGCAAGGCCCCGTGCACCATGTTCACGGTCTGGTCACGGGTCTCCGGCGCCGCCACGATCGATTCCCACGAGGAAATCATGCGGCGC
This sequence comes from Verrucomicrobiota bacterium, assembly GCA_018970725.1. Taxonomy (GTDB): domain Bacteria; phylum Verrucomicrobiota; class Verrucomicrobiia; order Verrucomicrobiales; family DEV007; genus V1-115. The sequence continues at coordinate 2,566 of JAGWVU010000007.1, read as the reverse complement.
AGCGTGACCGAAGCAAAACGCTCCGGATTCAACGCGGCGGCATGAAGCGCCGGAACGGCGGCTTCTCCGATCGCCACGAGGTCGATCGACCCGGGCTGGATCCCGACGACTCCCGAGGCGGCCGCTCCCGCCCACTGCAAGGCATCCGCAGTCCGCAGGCCAACATAACTTTTCCCCAGCAGGTAGGCGGTGAGGATCTCCAGATTATCCTGACCGAAACGCCCTGCCCCGAAAGCCTTGCGCCGGACCCCGGTCTCGGTCTCGCCAATCCCCCGCAACTCGGCCGCCACCACCACACGGCCCTCTTTGGCGAGCGCTTCGATCGGACCACCCGGAGCGGCATCGGCTTTCATGCTCTCCCCATGAAGGTAGAGGACTGCGCGCCCGGCCGGCTTCGCCGGAACAAAGACAAGGGCGGGCAGCGGCAACCCGGGCCCGGCTTCAAGCACCAGCTTCCGGATCGTCAAATCACCCCGGCGCAATTCCCCGACCTCGAAAAGCGCCGCCTCTCCGGCTTCTCCCGGCACGCCAATCGTCGCCCGGACGCGCGCCCGCTTTCCCGTGGCGTCCAGCGCTTTCCAAGCGGCGGCCCGCTCCGCGCGCAACCGCGCCGCGATGGTCGCGTTGATCTCGAAGACGCTGCGTTCACCCGGCCTCAGCAACACCTGGCCCTCTTCCGTCACCTGCAAGTCGGCGTCGGTCCAATCCGGCACCGTCAACGCACGAAGTCGCTCGTCGTCGAAGGAATCGGGCAGGGAAGGAATCTCCCGCACTTCCACCTCCTTTCCAGCCAGATGGCGCAACAGGAAACGGGTCACCGCTTCGCGCAGTTGCAGGGTGAATCCATGAGGCGCATCGGGCGCGGCCAGATCGATGGAATCGGGATGCCCGATCCGGGAAGCAAATCGCTTGGCCTCACCGAAAAGCTCCCAAGTGCCGGCGAAGTCAAAGGTCACATCCCTCGTGCCGGCCGCGATCAGGGTCGGCTTGGGCAGACGCATGATGCAGTAGTCGGCCTGATCCATGCCAAAGGCCAGTTGGCCGAAAAGATTCTGCTCGCCGTCCTGCGGCCCTTTCAAGGAGAGCAGACTTTGGAAGGTGGTGAGATAACAGCCCGGAGCCGCGGCGACAAGGCGCGGATCCAGCGCCATGAGGTAGGCGGTCTCCGTGCCGCCGCCGGAATTGCCGGTGCACCCGATCTTATTGGGCAGAATGTCGGGACGGCTTTGCAGATAATCGATGACCCGCATCCCGTCCCAGATCCGGTATTGGGCCACATTCCCACCTAGAAGCGCGCACCCGATGCCAACCATGGTATGCTCCGTCGTGCACATGAGTTTGACCTGCGGATGCACCGACTCCACGTGCGGAGCATCCTCGAACCGGGTCCGCTTGGCCGATGGATCGAGAATCTGGTAGCGTTCCCCTTGGCCGATCGGATCGTAACAGATGGCGGCCAACCCATGCCGGGCCAGAAGCCGGCTCGCCAGTTGGTATTGACCGGCGGCCTTCCCGTTATGGCTATGCCCGCAAGGAACCAGCACTGCCGGCCACGGCCCGGGCACGGCCGGGAGGTAGAGATTGGCGGTCAGGTGAAAGCCGGGCCGGGTCTCCAAGAGGATCTTCTCGATGCGATACCCCTCTCCCTCAAGCGTCCCGGTGATCGCGGCCTGCAACGGACCGCGGTCCGGGAACCCGCCGATGCGATCCAGAAAAAAAGCGCGCCGTTCTTCCTGCCATTTCCGACAGGCCGCCCCGCTCTTGAGCATCTTCCCGAAGGCGTCTTTCCGTGCCTCCACAGCCGCCTCCACCTCGGCGGCCAGCCAACGCTCCAAAAACCGATCCGGAGTGGTCCCATCGGATTCGGCGGTCAGCACCCCAAGGTCCCCGGACGCAAGCGCCCGGGCGATCAGGAGCGAAAGAAAGGGCAGGATCAGCTTCATCAACTTCATCGGCCCATTCCCGGGAGCCTGAGTATATCCTCACGCGAACTCCCCGAGCCTGTCAACGGACTCCTCATCGTCAGCCCCCGTCAGCCCCATCGCTCCCAGTCGGTTCGCCCCTAAAACCCGGAACACCAACAAAGCGCAAAAATCCTCCTCCCGCGCACCAGCAGCCGCAGGACGCTCGACAATCAAGCAGGTTGAAAGTTGACGTAGCTTCCGCCCTCCGCCGCCCGCTTCAGGCTGACGCGACACCATCAAGCAGGTTGATAGGGTTCTTCTTGCCCCGACCATCAAGCAGGTTGATAGGGTTCTTGCGGAGCATTCCAGCTGCTTGACTGTGCCACTCGTGGGGGTGCGATGGCCGATGAGCGGCTGAGAGCAGCGGCTTGGCCCCGAATAACGGAGCGGGCAAGGGCCCTCGTGCGGGGATGTAGCCAGGAAAGGCCAGACAAAACGGCTTTCCCTGCCATGCCGATGCGCTCCAGGGCTGGAGGGACCGGAGTTTTGGGTGGATCGAAGGGCCTTTGGCTGTCGCCCTGCCGCGTTGCGAATTGGTTGCCTCGCCCTGCCTTGCAGCTTTGCCGCCCTGTGGGTTTGGCGGTCGGCTGCGGCGCGATCCT
>JAGWVU010000037.1 GCA_018970725.1 Verrucomicrobiota bacterium | reverse complement strand
GGCCTTTTTCAAGCAGGCAACCATCAGGGTGTTTCCCCAGTTTCAGCATCTGCAGGAAGCGGATCTCATGGGTCATGGGTGGATCGAAAGATACCGTGGCTATGCCGATCTGCCGTTCGCCCAGCGAAGCGCCAGCAGAATTCTCGCGGCGAATTTTGCCCTCCTCGCCGCCTGTCAAAAAGACTGGAATGCGGCACTTAAGTTCTTTAAACAGTGTGGGGTGCACGATGAATTGCCATACATCGGCACCTTTTTCGCGCTTTGTCTACTGCGGGGACGTCATCCGCAGGTGAGCGATGCCTATGCGCTTGACAAGGTCGAGAACCTTCTTCGACGGGCCTTTGGCGCCCGGCAATCTCCCTTAATCGGTTGTTTCCTTACGTGGGTGCTCGGGGAAAGTGGTCGCGCCCGCGGTCCGAAACTTGAGGCGACCGCGCGCGAAGCCAGAGCGAATCTCGCCATTGAGCTTCCCTCGGAACGAGTCCGGTTTCAAGCCCTGACGAATGGGCGCCTCTTGGTGTAGTGTCGAGTGAATCGGGAATGATGGGATAGTTTCGGTTTATGGCTAAGATTGACCGTTCTAAAGTTGTTAGCTTTTTCACAAAGCTTGAAAAACACGGAAGCACCGAGCCTCCCAAATGGACGAGAAGCGCAGTTCCATCCTGCCTGAAGGCACTGCTTGGTTCGGGGGTCGGATTTTGGGTCTCGGCGCAAATTTTACCCGGCATCTTGTATCAGGTAGGGATGGATCGACCGTCGGAGGTGGCGGAGACCATCGGAGCGATCTGTGTTCTTATCATGGTTGTGAGCATTATAATCTGTCTGGTGGCAGGGCTCCAATCGCTTGGAAAGTATCTGGCCGGCAAAAAGCAGACCGAGCGTGCACAGAAACTGAACCACAGTTACCTCGAGGAGTTCCGTCGAGCTAAGCTTCATGATCTGCTCCGTGCCCGGAAGCGGGCTTTTGGCCTCACGCGCCTTGATATTGAGGATCTGAAGGAGTTCGACGCTCCGGATCTTTACGAAAAGGACGATGATCCGGCAGATGCAACCATTCTTGAGCAGCTAGTAAAGATCGGACGCCACAGCGTTTTCTTCTTCGGGCCAGCCCCTTGGAACAAGACCACTGACGTTGTCCGGGTGGAAACGGGATCGGAGATCGTTTTCGAGACCAATCCGATTGTGACCGCGACGCTATTCCTTTCGGATGACCAAATTGTCATCGTTCAGTCAACTCTTGATCTGAAGCGAGGAATGGCGATGGAAGAGTGTGTTTCCCGGCTTTTCCTAAGTGATCTGGTGCGAATTCAATTCCGCGAGAACCGAATTCCCCTGGAGGTGATTGGTGGAGGTGATTCGAGCACCGCCAGGGAACGGCAGATGATTGAGGATCTCAAGAAACAGATCTCGGAAGGTGGAGCCGGACTTTATCGTAAGGTCCGGGAAATCGTGATGACTCACACCGATCAGGGAACGACGGTGCTGCCAATTGGCGGTCGGGTCATTCTGGAAAAGGAAGTTCCGATTGAGGAGACCGGTTCCGTGGGATCTACCCGGGAAGACGAAGTGGTCAAGGTGGTTGACGAGCGATTGCTGGCGGCCAAACGGTCCATGTTCCGGCGGTTGTCGACCGGTTGACTTTGATGACACGGGCGTTCCAGTTGCCGGGACTGCGGATTCCGTTCCGCCGTCGGCCGTGAAAATATTCCGTTACGTTTCCGGTCCGTGGCGGCAATGTTTCAAGGCAGATGTTGAACGACCGCGAACAGGAGCAGTTTCTCCGACATTGGACGACCGCGCAGCCCGTGGTGGCGAATTACATCCATTCTTTGGTCCGGGATCATGCGGCGGCGCAGGATGCCATCCAAGAGACCGCCATGGTGCTCTTCCGCCGGTTCCCGGAATATGACGTAACCCGCCCATTCTTGGCGTGGGCGTTGGGAGTGGCCCGGTTTCAGGTGCTGGGTTTGCGACGGGATCTGGTTCGCGACCTTCTGACCTTCGATGAGGATCTGCTGGAGCGGTTCACCCGGAGCTGGGCGGAAATCGCTCCGGAGGCGAGTGATCGGGAGGCGGCGCTGCAAATTTGCCTCGGACGGTTGGGGACCCATGCGCGGAGGTTGGTGCGGCTGCGCTATTTCGACGACTTGAACGCCGCGCAGATCGCCGGTCGGGAGGGCGGCACGGAAGCCTCGGTCCGCATGGCGTTGCGTCGCATCCGCGAGCGGTTGCGGGGGTGTGTGGAACGGGAGCTCGGACCTTCCGGGAGCGACGCTTGAATGGCGATATGAACGCGGACGATCCGGAAGAACTCATCGAAAGCTATCTCGACGATACCCTCTCCGTCGCCGGGCGCGAGGCGTTGCGGGCTTGGCTCCGGTCGGATCCGGCCCACCTGAAACGCTTCGCGGACGAGGTTTTGTTTGCGCGGCAGACCCGGGCGGCGGTGCTTGCTTCGGCCGGGAGAAGCGCCGCGACCGGGTGGGATAAGGCGGTTCCGCGCCGCCATTGGTTGCCTTGGCGTTCCCTCGCCGCCGCCGCCGCCGGTTTGGCCGTGGGACTGTTTTGCGCTTCGCCTCGGGCCGTGGCCACCCTTTCCCGGCTGATTGAACTTGCGGACGGGGGATTCGAGCAAGGCGAGGGACCGATCCCGGCTGGTTTTCCCCGGCGGATTTCCGTCTGGAGCGGCGATGAGGCGGAAGTGGTGGCCAGTCCGGACGCAGCCGAGGGCCGGCGCGTCTTGCAATTTCTGCGCGCGGGACCGGATCTCTCGGCGCCCGGTGGACAGGCCATTTCCTGCGACGTGTTCCAATGGATCGACCTCCGTCCCTTGCGGAGGCAGTTGGCGGAAGGGGGCGATGCGGTGCTTCAGGTATCGGCGCGGTTTCGCGACGCCCGCGAAGCTCCGCAAGGCTCGGTGACATTCACCTGTCAGGTGTTTCTTTTTCGCGGGGCACCTGAAGTCCTTGCCGGGCGCTGGCCCGGGAACCTGGGGGAGGCGGTGGCGAGCGGCTCGATGAGCGGGGATTTTCCCGGCGGGTCGCCGCGGCGGTGGGAGGAGTTGACCGCGCGTTGCCTGATCCCGTCACAAGCGGATTTCGCGGTGGTGCAGGTGGCCGCGCGGGCGAACCTGCGGCCTGCCAGTCTGGAAGGACTCTTTGTCGATGATGTGAGGCTATCGCTCAAGACTCAGCCGGTGCTTCCGGTTCGGGTGGCAAGGTATTGACGCGGGATGAAACGGTTTCTTTTTCTCCTCTTGTGGTTCATCCCGTCGCTCCCTGCCAGGTGCGCCGGGATGGAGAGCTTTTTGGAATCCCATTGTCTGGCCTGTCATGACCGGGAGACGAGGAAGGGCGGCGTGGATCTGAGTCTGCCGGATTCTGCCCAATCCTTCGAGATCCGGGTCCGGATCCACGATGTTGTCGCCGGCGGCGAGATGCCTCCCAAGGACAAAAAACAGCCTTCCGGCGAGGCGCGGCGCGCCTTTCTCGATGCTCTCGAGCAGGCGTTGGTGAAGGAGGACAAGGCGAGGATCGATTCCCGAGGAAGGGCGATCCTGCGTCGTCTCACGCGGCACGAATACGAGCAGGCGGTGAGGGATCTGTTGGTCTTGCCTGAGCTCCCGTTGGCGGATCTGTTGCCGGCGGATGGCACCCGGCAAGGGCTGGACAAGGTGGGGGAGGCGCTCGATCTCTCCCATGTCCAACTCGCGAAGTTTATGGAAGCGGCCGATCGCGCCTTGGATGCTGCCATCGCGACCCGCGCGACCCCGCCGCCGGTGGTGAAGCGCAGGATTTATCCGACCGAGTCCTTCAAGTTCGACATGAACCTGAAACTCGGGAGCGCCATCCTCCTCAAGGAAGGGCAACCGGATCCGGTGTGGCCGGTGCCCGCCGTGAAGGGGGACCTGGCTGACCTTGCAAAGATCAAGGCCCCGGAGTTTTGGAGGTTGCGGCAGTCGGTGGCGTTGCTGACGCCCAATCTGGAGGGGTGGCGCAAGAGCCTGCTTCTGGCGCCGATGCATGCCGGTCGCTACCGGCTCAGGCTCTCCACGTGGAGCTTTCACTGGAACGCCGGAAAGATCGAACCGGCGCGCTCGTCGCAATGTGCCAGGCTCCACGCCGGGCCGCGCACGCTCGGCTATTTCGAGGCGCCGTCGCTTTCGCCCCGGGTTTATGAACTCACGCCATGGCTCGGGATGGGCGACGAGATCATCTTCGATCCGGCCTCCTTTTTCTGGACTGGCTTGCAAACCCACCAACGCACCCCGGGTTCGGAGTATGTGGGGCCGGCCACGGTGGTGGATTGGTTGGAGGTCGAGGGGCCGCTTTTCGAGCATTGGCCGCCGGAGAGCCATCGCCGCATTTTCGGAGATCTTCCGATCGAGCCCTTTGATCCGCAGGAAGGAACCGCGCCGCCGCCCCGGGTGAAGCCGGTCCAGTTGCTGGGATACGGCTGGCCTAAGCCACATGATCTGCCGTTGGCGGCCCGGGATGCACCGCTGCATACGGTGCGCAGCAAGCAACCTCTGGCGGATGCCAGGCGCCTCCTCACGCCGTTTCTCGGGCGTGCCTTCCGCGGGCCCGTGAGCGCTGAGGAAGTGGAGCGTTACGTGGCTTTGGTGGCGGAACGCGTGGAGAAGAAAGATTGTTTCGAGCTGGCCATGAGGCATGCCTGCAAAGCGGCGCTGACTTCCCCTCGTTTTCTCTACCGGCTGGAGCCACCGGGCGAACTCGATGATTTCCAGATGGCGACCCGTTTGTCCTTCTGGTTGCATCATTCCACCCCGGATGACGAGTTGTTGGCGTTGGCCCGGCAGGGGCGCTTGCGGGAGGAAAAAGTCTGGCGCGGGCAAGTGGACCGGCTCCTCGATGGTCCCGGTGGCGAGCGGTTTGTCAGGGATTTTCTGGATCAGTGGCTCCGGTTGCGTGATATCGATGCCACGGATCCCGATGTGACCCTGTATCCGGAATACCAGCTGTATCTCAAGGAATCGATGCTGGCGGAGAGCCGTGCCTTTTTCCGGGAGCTGATCGACCGGGATCTCTCCGTCGTGCATTTCGTGGAATCGGACTTCGCCATGTTGAACCAGCGTCTGGCGGAGCATTACGGGATCCCGGGCGTGGCGGGGCCGGATATTCGCCGGGTGGTTGTGCCCGCGGAGAGTCACCGGGGCGGGTTCCTGACCCAGGCCGCGGTCCTCAAGGTGACCGCCAACGGGACGGTTTCCTCACCGGTGGTGCGCGGTGCCTTTGTCATGGAAAGGATTCTGGGGGAACGCATCCCGCCCCCTCCGCCGGGAATCCCGGCGATTGATCCGGACACGCGGGGCGCCACCACCATCCGCGAACAATTGTCGAGGCATCGGGCCGACGCGGCCTGTTCTGCCTGTCATCGCAAGATGGATCCGGCGGGCTTCGCGCTGGAGAGTTACGATGTCATCGGAGGGTATCGGGAGCGCTATCGTTCCTTGGACCAAGGCGTCCCGGTCGGATTTCGTTTTCCAGATGGAACCGGCGTGCGTTACAAGGCTGGTCCCCCCGTGGATCCCAGCGGCGAGACCGCGAAGGGGGAATCGTTTTCGGATCCCGGCGGGTTCCGGAGGATCCTGCGGGCGGAGCCGGAACGCATCGCGCGGGCCTTTGCCGGGCACCTGCTGGTCTACGCAACCGGGGCGGAGACCGGGTTCGCGGACCGGCGCGAACTGGATCGGATCGTGGCGGAGACGAAGTCGTCCGGATACGGTGTCCGAACCCTGTTGCACGCCATTTCCCGAAGTCCGTTGTTCCGCACGAAATGAAAACGATCGAGCGCCGTTCTTTTCTCCGCGCTGCCGGCACCCTGTTGGCGTTGCCGCTTCTGGAATCCACCGGGGCCGCCGGGGCTCCGCCGCGCCGCATGGTCTTCATCATGACCAACATGGGGGTGATGCCCCGCTATTTTTTTCCGACGGGCACTGGCCGGGAATACGAGCCGACGCCCTATTTGGAACTGCTCCAGAGGCATCGGGAGCGGTTCACGGTCTTCAGCGGCCTTTCGCACCCGGGAGTGGACGGACAGCACCTCTCGGAAAAGAGCTTCCTCAGCGGAGCGCCGCACCCGGCGGCGAGCCAGTTCCAGAACACGCTCTCGGTGGACCAATGGGCGGCGGAACAGATCGGGGCGCAAACCCGGTTCGCCTCGCTGGTGCTGAGGGTGGGCAAGGGGCATGAGGGCACGCCGAGCACGACGCGGGACGGGGTGCCGATTCCACCGGAAGCAAGCCCGGCCGCGCTCTACCGCAAGTTGTTCGTCCAAGGCACGGCGACGGAGGTGGAGCGCAACATCGGGGAACTGCGCAAGGGCGGGAGCATTCTCGACTTCGTGCGCGACGAGATGAAGCGTTTGGAAAAGGGGCTGCCTGCCCGGGACCGGGAACGGTTGGAGCAGTATTCCACTTCGGTCCGGGAGTTGGAAACAAGGCTGCAGCATGCGGAAGCCTGGGAGCGCAAGCCCAAGCCGGCCGTGGCGCTTCCCGAACCGCGGGATGTTCCGGACGAAGCGGAAGTGGAGGCGCAGACGAATCTCATGTATGACACCCTGCGGCTTGCTTTGGAAACCGACAGCACGCGGGTGGTCAGTGTTTACCTTGGGCCGTTGTTGGTCACGCCAAGGATTCCGGGGGTGAGGAACCAGACGCATGCCCTGACCCATCATGGGAACGACGAGGCGAAGATGGCTGAGCTGCGCAAGATCGAGGAGGCGCAGTTCCGCAGCCTGGCAGGGTTGTTGGATGGATTGGCCGCCACCCCGGAACCCGGCGGGTCTCTGTTGGACCGGACGATGGTGTTGTATGGATCCAACCTGAGCAACGCCAATGCCCACGATACCAAAAACCTGCCCATCCTGCTTGCCGGTGGCGGTTTTGTCCATGGGCGGCATCTCGCGTTCGACCGGCAACGGAACAAACCTCTCGCCAATCTCTTTGTCACCATGCTGCAACAGGCCGGCTTCGGGATGGATCAATTTTCCAGCAGCAACGGAACCATCACGCTGTGAGCCTGTCGTCAGGCATCTCACCTTCTTTCAATCGTTTCCATGAACCTACGCACCCTCCTTCTCCTCGGGGCCGGTCTCGCCCCGGCCTTAGCGATCGACTACCCACACGCCACCGCGGAACCCCAGAAGACGGGTTGGCCGCTCACTCCGGAAGAGCGGGCCTATATCCTCACGGCGGAACATGAGCGTCGCCCGGGCCGCGAGTCCGGCAAGCATCTGCCCGACCTCTGGCCGGTGGTTCCCTCAGCCGGAAATTGGGGCGGCAGCAGCTGGCTGGATGTCCATACCAAGCTGGTGGAACAGGTGGAGGCGTGCAAGGGCCCGGTCGATGTTCTGCTCGTTGGCGACAGCATCACTCTCCAGTGGGGAGATTCCTGGGCGCGGAATTTTCCCCAATTCAAGGCGATGAACATCGGGATTGGCGGAGACAAGACGCAGAACGTCCTCTGGCGCCTCGATCACGGAGGGGTCGCCGGATTGGAGCCAAAAGCCATGGTTCTCATGATCGGCAATAACAACATGTTCTTCACGCCGGAAACCGGGATCGAGGCCGCCGCGAGCGGAATTGCCATGTGCGTCCGGAACTTGCGCGAGAAGTTTCCCCAGGCCCGCCTCATCCTCGCCAAGATCCTTCCGGCCCATGAGCCGGGGAACCGGTTTTACGAGGATATCAAGAAGACCAACGCCGCGTTGGATCCGCTCAAGCTCGAGGACGATCCCAACGTGCGGGTGCTCGATCTCTGGAGTGATTTCACCAAGCCCGACGGAACGCTGCGACAAGAGTTGTTCATCCCGGATCGTATCCATCTTTCCGTGGAAGGTTATGCGGTCTACGCGGCGCGGTTGAGGCCCTTGTTTTAAGAACCATGAAGCCCTGCGTTTCCCGGAGCGCGGAATGGGCGTAAGCAAGGACTGAAGATGAAACGGATCGGGCTGGCATGGGGCGCGGGAGCCGGGGTCTTGTGGTCCTTGGTTCCGGGATTTCTCAGTGAACTGCTGCACCCTCCCGGGCAAGCCGCGACCGTGGTTCTGAGCGGGGCCTTGACCGGGTTGCTCCTATCCGCTGGAATGGCTCCGTTGCTGGTCCGGGCCCGAAGATGGCAGGTGGTCGTGCTGGGCCTTGTATCCCTGCCCTTGGGAGCAGGCTCGTTCGCCTGGTTCCTCACCTGGTCCCACCTCGCGGTCCTCAAGGTCACCGGGGTTCATTTCCGAGGTGTCATGGAAATTGTCGAGCCTCCCGGCTACATTTTTGATCCGATCGGGTCGTTTTGGTGGATGGCGGAGATGAGTCTGCATCCGATGCCAGGTCTGATCTGCCTGCCCCTTGCGATCCTAACCGCCATCGGATTGCGGCGTCAACTGACGCGGTTCGCGCCACTTCATTGACGGGGAGGAGAGGGGCGCGTAGCATCCCGCCGATGTCCCAGCCTGTCGTGTCCCCCCAGCTACCAATCCTGTCGCGGATGGCGTGGCTCGATGTCTTCCGGGGGGCGGCAGTGGTGTTCATGATTGAAACGCACGTGGCCAACACCTTTTTGCGGGAGGATCTCCGGGAGACAGGTTGGTTCACCGCCCTGACCTATCTCAACGGCCTCGTGGCCCCTTCCTTTCTCTTCATTTCCGGATATGTCCAGGGAACCGCATGGAAGGGTGGGCTGGGTCGTCCGGTCTTCCTCGGAAAGCGGCTGCGGCGGTTGGGGACGATCGGGCTCATCGGCTATGGCTTGCATTTCCCGTTTCCGCAACTTTGGCAGGGAGATTGGACGGCAGCGATCCGGTTCGGGACGCAGGTGGACGTGCTGACTTGCCTGGCCGTTTCCCTTTTCGGGCTCCTGCTGCTGACCCGCGGGATCCAGCTTCTGCCGGAAGGGTGGCGCAACGGGATCTGGTGGCTGATGGTGGGCGGGCTCGCGCTGGCCGTGATCGGCGCCTCACCGGCTCTGGCCCGCTGGCCCGGGCTCTCCATCCCGGTTCCGCTGCGGGCTTTCCTCAATGTCTCCACTGGTTCGTGGTTTCCCCTTTTTCCATGGTCCGCATTCGTCTTGTGCGGGGCGATGAGCGGGGCGATGGCGTCGCTCGGCCCGGGGCTGCGTCTGCTCGTGGCGGTCTTAGTGGCAGGCTTGGGCCGGATGATTCCGAGTGAATCGTTTTCACCGTTCAGTCCGGAGTTTTTTCTGGAACGGCTTGGATGGGTTCTCGCCCTGGCATGGATCTGCGAAGGTGTGGTGCGGGAGAATCCACCGGATTGGCTCGCCCTGGCCGGGCGGGAGTCGCTCTTGATGTATGTGGGGCACCTTGCCCTGATCTTTTTCCTCGCCGGGACCGGGTTGCTGCCAGGTCAGGATTTGGCGCCCGGGGAAACCTTGGGTTGGACGTTAGTGGTCATCATCCTGACCTTCGTCATGGTCGTGGTGAAGACCCGATGGCGCGATGCATCGGTCAGGGCTGCGGAAGCCTGAGGAGGAAGGCACCAATGTCAGGGGTTCGGGAACATGGCGGCCGGGCGACGGGGGGGATCCTGATGGGGATTTGCGCGGTGCTCCTGGGCGTGAGCCATGCGTTGACCCGCAAGGTTCTGGTGGAATCCGTGGATCCCTTGGTGGCCGTGGCCATGAGAAATCTGATCTCCGCCGCGATGGTGCTGGCGATCGCAGGGACGGCCCGCCGATTGGGCGGACAACCACGCCGATACCTCGCCTATGACCGCTGGACCTGGCTGGCGGTGCTGGGAAAAGCGTCGAGCGGCATCTTCTATTTTTATGCGATGTCAGGTCTGAGCGCGACGGCCGGGATTCTGCTTTACCGATTGAATCCCCTCTACACCCTCATCCTCGCGTTCCTCCTGGTTCCGGTGGGGATCCGGAGACAACTTTCCTTGGGATGCTTGGCTGCGGGAACGCTGTTGTCGGTGGTGGGGGCGACGTTGGGCGCCCGGGATCTGCACGGGCCGGGCACCGGCGGAGGATGGGCAACGGTCAACACGGGGGTGTTCTTCATGCTGTTGGCAGGCCCCTGCTTCTCGCTTTTTCTGGTATCGTCAGAGAAGCACCGGGCGTCGGCGGTGGGTGAGGCGGATTTTGCAGCTCGCCAAGGGTATCTGGCCCAGATCGAACTTTGGGCGATCCTGCCGGTGCTTCTCGGCGCGGCGGCAGCCACGTGGTATCATGGCTGGACGATCACCACCTGGACCCAGGCGGGCGAACTCGGCGTGCTGGGAGCGATCGCGGGAGGGATCGGCGTGCTTTACTTCGAGGCGGTGAAACGGATCGGCGCCCTGCTGGCCTCGGTAATCGTGGGGTTGGAGGTGCACGTCACCATCTTTTGCGAGTGGTTTTGGCTCGGGAAACCGGTCTCGGTCCCGGCGGTGTGCGGCGGTTTGATGGTTTTGGCCGGCGTGGCGCTGGTGGCGCGGGAGAACCAGAGGCTGATCCGCAATCTTTAGCCATCCTTTGAAATCACGATTGGTTCTTTACAATCAAGAAAGGTCACGGATTCTTGGGGTGCCCCAGTTCGCCGGCGCTCATGACATCCGCCTTGGAGATCTCCGACCGCACCGACCGGATGCCCGCTTTTTGGGGACGTCAGGTCGTCTTTTTCGCCAATCTCTACGAGATTTTCTATGAGAACCACGCGAAGACCGCGGCCTTGGCCGAAGTGGTCGGTCCCTCCCGCTCGTATGGGGGGCGCTTCATCCCCGCTTTGAATCTGCTCTACCGGGGAGCGCAAAACCTGCTGGTTTTGGAAGAGGCGCCCTCGGCGGCCCTGTGCCGTTACTTTTCCGAGGATCTCGGACTGACTCTTCCCGAGGTCCTCGTGATGTCGGCCGACGACTATCCACGGCTTGCCTCCGGGGAAGGGAGTCCTTCGGTGCGGCGCTTGGAAGCGGCGTTGCAGGAGAATTTGCAGCGGACCGGCGGGCGGGAGAACCGTTGGGTGGACGGGTTCGTCACCGATGCGGAGTTGGTGCAAATCGCGGGACGACTGGATCTCCCGGTGACCACCACGCCCGAAGGCAGCCGGCGGGGAAACAACAAGCTCCTGATTTTCGAGCATCTCCGGGACGCGGGTTGGCCAGTCATTCCGTCGGTTCTGGCGGAGTCGCCGGGGGCGGTTCGCGGTTGTCTCGATACTTTGGGAGGTGCCGGGTTCACCCACGCGGTGGTGAAGTCGCAAATGGGGGCGTCGGGAATCGGTCTCAGGAAGCTGAGCATCGTCGGGGATCGTGAGGTGACCCTTCCGGAATACTTCTTCACGGAGGGCCCCTGCCTGGTCCAAGGCTGGCTCCAGCCTGGGGAGCGCGGGATCGTGGAGACGCGGAGTCCGAGCGTGCAATTCTTTCTCGGTGAAGACGGGGGAACGGTGTTCGACATCACCGAACAATTGCTGAGTGGTCGGATTTTGCATGAGGGGAACCAATCCCCGCCACCCTACATGGGGAGCATGCCGCGCTTGCGGGAGATGTTGTTCGAACAGGCGGTGGCCTCCATCCGGTGGTTGCATGCGCAGGGTTATCGCGGTTTCGGGGGGCTGGATTTCCTCGTGGTGGAACGGGGGGGATCGGACGGGCTCGAAGTCTTTGTCAGTGAGATCAACGCGAGGGTGACCGCCGCCACCTATCCCTCCATTCTGGTGCGCAGCCTTTGTCCCGGGGCGCGATGGACCTTGCGGAACGTCAATTTGCACCAAGGCGAAAGCGAGGCGGAGATTCTCGACCGGCTGCGTCGGAACGATCAGCTTTTCAGGCCGGGCCTCCCCGGGATCATGCCTTTGAATTTTTCCGCGGCCGCCGGAGGTCTGCCCGGCAAGGCCCAGTTCCTCGGGGTGGGGGAAACGGGAGAAGGGTTGTTGGAGCGGGCGCTCTTCGGAGGCTGACAGGGTCTCAGACGGGCCAGAGTTCGCTGCTGGTTCCCCAATAGAGCACGAAGATGAAGTAAAAGACCGTGACTCCCAAGGCATAACGGAAGCGCCAGCGGTCCACGATGTCGTGGCGGGTCTTGGGATTTCCCATCTCTCCGAAAAGGAGAACGGCCCCGAAATTTCCCATGCACATCAGGGTGGTGATGAGATAGAGCAGATCGGAGTGGGTGCCGCCCCCGCTCCGGGGGACCACGTCCGCGTAGGAAATGGAATAGGCGACGACGGCAAGGACCACGCCCATGGCGAGTTCACTGGGTGATTTGCCCATCGTTTCCTTCTCGCCGAGATACATGATGCCGATGGCCGCCATGCCCAGCAAGACGAGGGGCAGCATGACCACCAACATGGGTTGGAGCAGGTTGCGCTTCACACCGACCATGATCGCGAACTCTTTGAACTGGCGGGTCTCCGTCCGCTGGCCCGCCACCGCCAGCGGATTACCGTTGGCCACGCGGTTGTCGACCAGCCCGTGAATCCATTTCAGCACCCAGCCGCGCTGGTTCTCCTCAAACGCGGTGGATTCAATGCGTTGGGCGGTCAGGGTGAGCAATTCGTCGGGCACCGCCGCCTGCAGTTCCACGCCGATGTGATGGCTGTCGAACGGGTAGCGAACCGTGTTGAGGTCCGCCGCGAAGGTGCCGCGCACTTTGTAGACGCGGTATTCCGTATTCTCGACGCTGCGGTCGGTTTGACCAATCTGCGCCACGGAACCATCGGTCCGCATGTTCGGGATCGAGAGAAGCCCGGAGAGCATCGGATACTGCCCGGGGCGTCCCCGCGGGTCATCGGTGGCGCTCTTGTCCTCGAGGGGCGGTTCCTCCTGCTCTTCCTCCTTGCGGAGGTTCCTCATATCGAGCAGGACCTTTTTCTTGAGCGCGGCATCGATCGTGGTGGAACAGATGAACTCGGCATCGAATTCCCCGCGCTCGACATCGACCCGCCGGATTTGGAACGCATTGATGCCGATTTGCAGGGCGGGGATCAGTTCGTTGCGGGCGTTGAGTTGTTTGAGGTGGGCGATTGGGCGGTTGCCCGGCCTGTGCAACTCGAAATAATGGCTGCCGTCCTCCTCGCCATCCCGGTTGAAATGCACCAGCCCGAGGGCGCCGAGTTCCACATGGGCTCCGGTGGGTTGACGGGGGGCGCCGGGAGCCGGGGGAAAGGGGGCGACGAGCCCGGCGAACTGATCGCTGAGTAGGGAACGGTCTTTCTCGACTCTCGATTTCGCGTTCCAGGCCGCTCCCTCGGCCTGACGGTCGAGCAGGTCGAAATCCTGCAGGGAATGGCGCAAAAGTTCCGCAGCGACCGCGCATCGACGGATGAAGATGGAGGCGACCTCCTTCGGGTAATCCTCGAACGCGCCTCCGTGGGCATCCACCACACTCCGGTAAAGGTCGAAGGTGTGGGTGGAAAACTCGGGATTGGGCGCCTTCATGAGCACCATTTCGAAGCCCATGGTCTCGTCTTCGGCCCCGGCCTCGCGCACGCCGTCGTGAATTCCCTGGTTGAAGATCGAATCATGACCGATCACCCGCAGGCTTCGGTCCCGGTTGCTGGAGGCGAATTCCTCGAACTTGGCCACCAATCTGGAGCCCCACTGTTTGTGGGCGTTGATGATGACCACCACCTCACGGGAGCCCGCCTCCTTAAGCGCGCGGAGCACTTCCCCGGTGACCCGTTGCTGTTCGGCGGCGACCTCGTATTTCTCTTCCGCGAAGGAGACCCGGGCTTCGACGGGAATGTTCCGTTTGGCCAACTCGCTTTCGTAGAGAGTGACCGGATCACCGGTGCGGGAAGGGTCCAATCCATAACCCGCCTCCGTGAGGAACAGCACCATGGGGCGGGGCGCGAAGGGATCGGCCGGGGAAGGACCCACCGCCGGGGCATCCTTTTGGAAGGGATCGGCCGGGGAAGGCCCTACCGCCGGGGCGCCCCTACGCATGAGGGCTTGGTCGATGAAACTGGCAATCTTGGAGGGCACCATGTTCTGGCTCCCGAGAAACAGGACGGAAGGTCCGAAGTCCGCGGTCCGGTCCGCGTTGAGGGAGATCACCGGGATGCCTTTCTTGCGGATGACCTCCCGGGACTTTTGGAGATCACTGCCCCAGGTGTTGTCCAGAATGACCGATATATTCGGATTTTCCCTGAGGATGGCCTCGTGGGGAGGGGTGTCGCCATAGCCTGCTTGCAGGGTCCGCAAATCGTAGGTATGCAGCACAAGGCGGCCGGCGCCTCCGTTCAAGCCCTGTCGATCCAGTTGCTCGAAAAGCAGGCGGAGGCAGATCTCGTGCAGATCCGTGAAATGCCCCTTGGACCGGGCCAGCAGGGCCACCTCGATCTCGCGCTTCGCCCCAAAGCGGCCTCCATGTTTCAGTTTCGCCCCGATCACCCAGGACAACGTGCCCAGGACGAGAAGCGCAGCGATGCCGAGGAGCACGGTTTTCCGGGGGCGGATCATGGGAAACGGGGAATGAAATCCGTGTCACCCTAGCGATGCAACTGTCCGGGGTCAACGGGAGTTCAGCCGGAAGTTTCCGGGGCGCCGGGTGGATTCGATGAAAGGCGGTGAACGATTTTCCGGTATAGAAAACTGTGAAATGCGGTTGGATCCTGGCCCTCCTTCTTTTCTCAACCCTATCTTCGGGATGGTCCGCAGACGGTCCTCTCTGGTCGTTGCGCCCCCTGCGCGGTTCCGGCTTGCCGCCGGTTCAGGATTCCTCCTGGCCCCGGACCCGGATCGACTGGTTTGTTCTGGCGCGGATGGAGAAGGAGGGATTGCAACCGGCACCGGAAGCGGACGAGCGCACCTTGGCGCGGCGCCTGTCCTTCGCTCTCACGGGATTGCCGCCGGGAACGGGAGGCCAGGGCACCACGGTCGAAGCCCTGTTGTCGAGTCCGCATTACGGCGAGCGGTGGGGGCGTCATTGGCTGGATCTGGCGCGCTATGTGGACCGGAGTCCGGACTGGCTGGAGTCGACCCGATACGCCTATCTTTACCGGGATTGGGTGGTCGATGCCCTGAACCGGGATTTTCCTTACGATCGGTTCATCCTCTGGCAACTGGCGGCGGATCTTTTGCCGGATGGTGGCCCCGGGGACCGGGTGGCCCTCGGTTTTCTCGGGTTGAGTCCCACCTATTTCAAGGAACTGCAACTCCCGCCCGAGATCATCAAGACGACGGTGGCCGACGAGTGGGAGGAACACGTCGATGCCATCGGACGCACCTTTCTCGGGCTCACCATTGCCTGTGCGCGGTGTCACGACCACAAGTCGGATCCCATTCCCACGGAGGACTACTACGCCCTGGCCGGAGTGTTCGCCTCGGTCAAGCTGGCGGAGCGGCCCATCGTGGACGACGCCCTTTGGGCCCCGGTGGCCAAGGCGCGGGCGGAGGTCGCCGCGTTGGAGAAGAAGATCGCGGAGGTCAAAAAGGGGAAACCCAAGGATTTGGCGGAACAGGTGGCGGGGCTCCAAAAGCAGATCGGGGAAATCAAGGCCCGCACCGCCCATTACGATATGCCCATGGCCAACGCTGTGGAGGATGCCGCGCTTTACGTGGTGGCAAATGACAAGTCGCACGGAACCAAGCTCGATTACCGGATGGGGATAGCGCGTGACTTGGAATTGCAAAAGCGGGGAAATCCGAACGACCTCGGGCCGGTGGTCGAACGCCGCTTTCTCTCGGCTTTTCCGCTTCCGGACGGAAAACCGCGTCGTCTCGGGAGCGGGAGCGGTCGGTTGGATTTGGCGCGGGCCTTGACCGGGGAAGCCTCGGCGCTGACGGCGCGGGTCATGGTCAACCGGGTTTGGAAGCAGCATTTCGGGCGGGGACTGGTGGATACCCCCAGTGAATTCGGTCGTCTGGGAGATCCTCCCAGCCACCCGGAACTATTGGACGATCTGGCGCTCCGGTTCGTCGAGAACGGCTGGTCGATCAAGTGGTTGCACCGGGAGATCCTCAACTCGGCCACTTGGCGGCAGAGTTCCTCTGCCCCCCGATCCGAGGCACGTGATCCCGCCAATCGCTTTCTGGCCCGTGCAGCCCGGAGACGTCTCGACTGGGAAGCCTGGCGGGATTCCCTGCTTGCGGGGGCCGGAACGCTGGATTTGACCATGGGAGGACCGGCCTTGGCGGTCGGATCCCCGGACAACGTGAGGCGTTCCCTTTACGGGGCCTCCGACCGTCAGGACATGGACGCGATGTTGCGGCTGCACGACGTGCCGGATCCCGGGGCGCACAGTCCATGGCGGACGGAGACGATGACCCCCTTGCAGGGACTCTTCGCCCTGAATTCCCCTTTCATCCTCAAACAGTCGGACGCTCTCGGGGCGTGGATCCGCCAGGAAGGGCTCGAGGCCGGCTACCGACGCCTCTTCCAGCGGCATCCGGCCGATTGGGAAACCCGCGCGGCCCAAGCGTATCTGCAGGGACGGGAAGGGGAGGCAGCCGTATGGTCCGGGCTCGCTCAGGTCTTGCTCGTATCCAACGAATTGCAATTCATCGACTGACCGATCATGAGCACGACGCGGAGAGAGGCCATCGGCCGGATGGGGGGCGGCTTGGGAGCCATCGGATTGACCTCGGCCTTGGGGGATTCGGCCCGGATGCATTTTCCGGGGCGGGCCAAGCGCGTCATTCATCTGTTCATGAACGGCGGACCGTTCGGGCCGGATTTTTTCGAGCCGAAGCCGTTGCTCACCAAATACTCCGGGCAACGGCCGCCGGGGGCGGATCTTCGCACCGAGCGACCGACTGGCGGCTTGTTGGCGTCGCCCTACGGTTATCGTCGTCATGGACAAAGCGGTTTGGAAATCAGCGAGTTGTTGCCCCGGATCTCCGCGCATGCGGATGATTTGTGCGTCTTGCGCGCCTGTCACACCGACAACCCGAACCATGGTCCGGCGCTATTGTTGATGAACAACGGAACGATGACCGAGCGGGTGCCGAGCATGGGATCCTGGCTCAGTTATGGGCTTGGCAGTGAGAACGAGAATCTTCCCTCCTATGTGGTGCTCTGTCCCGGGCGGCCTGTCAGGTTTTCCGTCTTGTGGAGCAGCGCGTTTTTGCCGGCGCAACACCAGGGTTTGTATATCAATCACGCGCAGACCGACCCGAAGCAGTTGATTCCCTGGCTGCGCAACGAACGCATGGGGGCCGGGGAACAGCGTCGCCAGCTCGATTTGCTCCGGGAACTCAACCAAGGACACCTCGAGGCCCGGGGCGGACTGGATCTCGCGCTCAGTGGCCGGATTCAAACGATGGAAACGGCGTTCCGCATGCAGACCGCCGCGAGCGATGCCTTCGATCTTTCGCTCGAGCCCGGCGCGGTGCGGGAGCTTTACGGGAACAGCCACTTCTCCAACGGATGCCTTCTGGCACGGCGCCTTGTGGAGCGCGGGGTGCGTTTCGTCCAGGTCTATTACGGGAACGGTCAACCCTGGGACACCCATTCCAAGCATGACGAGCAGACCCGCAAGCTGGCGGCGGATATCGATCTTCCCATCGCCGCGCTCCTCTCGGATTTGAAACAGCGGGGCCTCTTGGAGGACACTTTGGTGGTTTGGGGAGGTGAATTCGGGCGCACCCCGGTCAGTGAGAACGGAAACGGACGGGATCACAATCCCCACGGGTTCTGCATGTGGATGGCCGGGGGCGGGGCCCGGGGAGGAACCGCCTACGGCGCCACGGATGATTTCGGTTTCAAGGCAGCCGAAGGCAGGATGCATATCCACGATGTCCACGCCACTCTCCTCCACCTGCTCGGGATCGATCACGAACGGCTGGTCTACCGCTATGCAGGGCGGGACTATCGGCTGACCGACGTTCATGGTTCCGTTCCCGCCGCCGTCCTCGCCTGAGGTCGATGGCGGTTCCGGCCGGTGCGGGGGGGCCGGAGTCTCCGGCGCATTACGGGGCAACATTAGGCAAGGATAGGCCAAGATCAGCGAAGACATCCGGTCCCGTCGGGCGCAGCTTGTGCTTGTGAATCCGGGCGGCCGTTGACCGATGGCCGCGGCGCCCGGGCGACCAACAGACCATCGAACAACACCCCAAAACAATGACGACAATGCTATCCAAGTTCCGGCCTTTCCGTTCCTCCCTGTGGGATCCGGAGGCCGCTCTCGGGCGGATGGAAAGAGACATGGAAAAACTCTTTGGCCGCCAGTTCCTGCTCGCCAGCCCCGATCAGGATGAAACGATGGCCGCCGCCCAGTGGGCTCCGGCCGTGGATGTCAGTGAGGACGACAAGGAATATCTGGTCAAAGCCGAGTTGCCCGAGCTGAAGAAAGAGGACGTGAAAATCAACGTCGAGAACAGCACGCTCACCATCTCCGGGGAACGGCGCGCGGAAAAAGAGGAGAAGGGAAAACGATACCACCGGATCGAACGGTCCTACGGTTCCTTCCTTCGCCGCTTCACGATGCCGGAAGGGGTCGATTCCAGCAAGGTGGCTGCCGAATTCAAGGACGGTTTGCTCCTCATCCACCTCCCCAAGGATGAGAAGGCCAAGCCCAAGTCCATTGAAGTCAAAGTTCAGTAAGTGAGCACACTGTCCAGTCCGGAGGGACGGCAGGAACCCCCGCTGCCTCCCTCCGGCTGGCTTTTTCCTTGAATCCCATGTCCATCCTTTGTCCCACCGATTTTTCACCGGCTTCCGCCGCCGCCGCCGATGTCGCCGCCGCTTTGGCCGGAAGACTCGGCGTTCCCCTGCGCTTGCTCTATTGCAGCAGCGATTGGATCGCGACCGGGGAGGTGATCGTTCCCTTAAGCGACGAAGGCTTGATTCAGCACCAACTCGAGGCGGAAGCCGATCGGTTGCGGGGCGGAACGAATCTTGAGATCCGGGTCGAGTCCCGCCGGGGGATCGCGTATCAGGAAATCGTGGCCGCCGCCATGGCCGACAGGCCTGAGCTTCTGGTGATCGGTTCCACGGGCCGCGGCCGCGCCGAGCGATGGTTGATCGGAAGCGTGGCCGAACGGGTGGCGGAGCGGGCGCCGGTGCCCACGCTTGTGGTTCGGGAGCCGGCGGGTCTGCTTGCGTGGCTCCTCTCCGGGACCCGCTTGCGCCTTCTTTGTGCGGTGGACCGGACGGCGACCACCGGCGTGGCCCTGACCGAGTTGGCCGCGCTCAAGTCGCTTGGTGGAATGGATTTGGAGGCGGCCGCGATCGGGACCGGCCGGGAAGCGGATTACGGAGGGGAACCGGAGGCACGGCAGCGTGATATCTGGGAGAGGCTGCGGGAAACGGTCGGAGAAGCGCCGACCCAGGTGCATGTGCGGGATCAGGTCGGAGACGCGGTCACGGCCTTTCTGGAGATCGCCGGGGAGCGAGAGGCGGGTCTGCTGGTGGTGGGGAGTCATCAGCGTCATGGTTGGGAAAGGCTCAGGGCGCCTTCCTTTTCCCGGGGCGTTCTCGTGCACGCCTGCCACAACGTGCTCTGCGTTCCAGTGGACGCGGAAATCGCGCTCCCTGGGACGGTGGCGGGCCCGGAGGCGAAATTGCCCCGGGTGGAGCGCATCCTCTTCGCGACCAAGTTCGGAGCGAATTGGCACGACGCCTTGGGAACGGCTCTGGCCCTCTTGCCCGGAGGAGGACGAGTTCATCTGGTGCATGTCTGTCGGGAGCCGAAGCGGGGGATCAATCCCCTCGTGGCCTCCGCGGTCTACTTCGATCATTGCCTCGAAACCGTCCGGAGCCGGGAGGAGGCGGAGGGCAGGTTCCGGGAGCTGCCCGAAACTTTCACCAACCTGCCCGGGGTGCGGATCACCTCGGAAGTCATCGTTCATGACGATGTTCCGGCGACCTTGTGTGAATTGGCGGAAAGAATGGGTGTGGATCTGATTTGTTTGGAATCGAAGGCCGGGGCTCTCCTTGGGTCCACGGTCCCCGGCGTGCTTTCAAAAGCCCGCAAACCCGTGCTTGTTGTTCCCCCGCCACTTCCATGAGTCTCCCTTCCTCTTCCCGCCACATCCGATGGTTCCGCGAGATCCGGATTGAGGACATTCCCTTGGTTGGCGGCAAGAACGCCTCGCTCGGGGAAATGATCCGTGAATTGTCCGCCAAGGGCGTCAAAGTGCCGGACGGCTTCGCGGTGACCGCGGAAGGGTATCGCCATTTCATGGACGTCACCGGATTGACCGGTCGCATCCGGCAAATTCTGGAGGGCTTGGACACCCACCGGATCGACAACCTGCAGCGGCGGGGCCGGGAAGTGCGCCACGCGATTCTCGGCACGCCGCTGCCCCCGGATCTGGAGGAGGAAATTCTCGAAGCTTATGCCTCGATGAACGGGGAGGGAGATCTCCCTGCCGATGTGGCCGTGCGCAGCAGCGCCACCGCCGAAGATTTGCCGGACGCAAGTTTCGCGGGCCAGCAGGAAACCTATCTCAATGTTCAGGGCTCCGCCTCCCTGTTGGAACATTGTCGCCGTTCCTTTGCCTCCCTCTTCACCGACCGGGCCATTTCCTATCGCGCCGACCGGGGCTACGACCAGTCCCAAATCGCCCTGTCGATTGGAGTGCAGCGGATGGTGCGTTCGGATCTCGGCTCGGCCGGAGTGATGTTCACGATCGACACCGAAACGGGGTTTCCCGACGCCGTGTTGATCAACGCTTCCTATGGCCTCGGGGAAAACGTCGTGCTCGGTTCGGTAAACCCGGATGAATATTGCGTCTTCAAGCCGACCCTGCTCCAAGGGTTCAGCCCGATCCTGCAAAAACGGCTTGGTTCCAAGGAGTTCAAGCTGATTTACGATACCGGGGGCGGCAAAATGGTCCGCAACGTTCCGGTCTCGCCCGGTGACCGGGGAAGTTTTGCGCTGGATGATGACGCGATTCTGCAACTGGCCCGCTGGGCTTGCGTGATTGAGGATCACTATTCCGCAAAGCGGGGACAACGGGTGCCGATGGACATTGAATGGGCGCGCGATGGCCGAACCGGGGAACTTTTCATTGTCCAAGCAAGGCCGGAGACCGTCCAGTCCGTCCGGAACCGGGAGGTGATCGAGACGTTCCGCCTCAAGGAGCGGGGCACGGTTTTGACGACCGGGCGCAGTGTGGGGGAAAAGATCGCCAGCGGGCCGGTGCGGGTGGTCAAGAGCGTGGAGTTCCTGCGCGAATTCCGGGATGGCGAGATCCTTGTGGCGGACAAGACCGATCCGGATTGGGAACCCGTGATGAAGAAGGCCGCCGCCATTGTCACCAACCGGGGGGGACGCACCTGCCATGCGGCGATCGTCAGCCGCGAATTGGGCTTGCCGGCGATTGTCGGGACCGAGCACGGGACGGAGATTCTCCAGGAGGGGCGGACGGTCACTGTTTCCTGTGCGGAGGGCGAAACCGGATTGGTCTATGAAGGCGGTCTGGCGTTTGAGGTGGAGCGGACCAGCATCAAGGATCTGGCCCGGCCCCGAACCCGGGTGATGCTCAATCTGGCGAACCCCGGGGAGGCCTTCGCGCTCTCTTTTCTGCCGAACGATGGAGTCGGGTTGGCCCGGATGGAGTTCATCATCAACACCTTCATCAAGGTCCACCCTCTCGCCTTGCTCAATTTTCAGCGGATGGAAGATCAGGCGGCCAAGGCGGAAATCGAACGCATCACCGCCGGCTATGAGGACAAGGCCGCTTTTTTCGTGGACCATCTGGCCCGGGGAATCGCCATGTTGGCGGCGGCCTTCCATCCCAAGGACGTCATCCTGCGGCTGAGTGATTTCAAATCCAACGAATACGCCAATCTCATCGGGGGGCGCGCCTATGAACCGGTGGAGGAAAATCCGATGATCGGGTTTCGCGGGGCCTCGCGCTATTCCCATCCGCGTTACCGGGACGGTTTTGCCTTGGAATGTCAGGCAGTGCGGCGGGTCCGCGAGGAAATGGGTCTGAGGAATCTGAAGATCATGGTCCCCTTCTGCCGGACCGTGGAGGAGGGCCTCAGGGTTCAGGAGGAGATGGCCACCCATGGCTTGCGCCGCGGGGAAAACGGGCTGGAGATCTATGTCATGTGCGAGATCCCGAGCAATGTCATCCTCGCCGCGGAATTCGCCGCAATCTTCGATGGATTCAGCATCGGCTCCAACGATTTGACCCAACTGATTCTCGGGGTGGATCGGGACAGCGAGATCGTCGCCCCGATTTTCGATGAGCGGAATGCCGCCGTCAAAGCCATGATCTCCCAGGTGATCCGGGTCTGTCGGGAGCGGGGTTGCAAGATCGGCATCTGCGGACAGGCCCCGAGCGATTACCCGGAGTTCGCCCAATTTCTGGTGGAAGAGGGGATCGACAGCATTTCGCTCAACCCGGACACGGTTCTCAAGACGACGCTGGCGATCTTGGAAGCGGAACGCGGACCGGTTGGGGCGCGGGGCGTCAGCTGAACATCTGGTCGATCTTTTGGGCGAGCAGGAAATCCTGTTCGGTCAGTCCCTTGAGATCATGGGTGGTGAGCGTCACATCCACCATTCCATAGCTGACCTCGAGGTCCGGATGATGGTCCGCCTCCTCCGCCAGCTCGGCGATTCCGTTGACGAAATCGATCCCCTCCATGTAGGAATCGAATTCGAAGCTGCGGCAGATGCAATCATCTTCCAAATCCCATTCCGGGATTTTTTTCATCCACTGTTCCAATTCTTCCTCGGGGATCAGGTTTTCCATGAGGCTTCCATTGGAGCAAGTGTTAGGAAACGCAAGCGGGAAATGTCAATCGCTCCCAAAATAGTCCGGGCGCGGCGACTCGACGCTTGTCTTCCGGGCGGGCCGGGGTTATGGCAAAGTCTCAGGACTCATCGAACCCACCCGTCATGCCCCTTTACAACAACATCGTCGAAACTGTTGGCCGGACCCCGTTGGTGAAACTCAACAAGGTGACGGCCGGACTGGAGGCCACGATCGCTCTGAAGTGTGAATTCTTCAACCCGCTGGGCAGTGTCAAGGACCGCATCGGCATGGCGATGATCGAGGACGCCGAGCGCCGCGGGATTCTCAAGCCAGGCACCACCATCGTCGAGCCCACGAGCGGCAACACCGGGATCGCTCTCGCCTTCGTCGCGGCCTCCAAGGGCTATTCGCTCATCCTCACGATGCCCGAGACCATGAGTCTGGAGCGCCGCACCTTGCTGGCCATGCTCGGTGCCAAGCTGGAACTCACGCCCGGGGCCAAGGGGATGAAGGGGGCCATTGCCCGAGCCGAGGAGATCGTCGCGGAGATTCCCGGAGCGTGGATGCCCCAGCAGTTTAACAACGAGGCCAACCCGGAAATCCATCGTCGCACCACGGCGGAGGAAATTTGGGCGGATACGGATGGCAAGATCGATATTCTGGTGGCAGCTGTCGGCACCGGCGGGACGCTGACCGGCTGCGCGGAGGTCATCAAGCCCCGTCGTGAGGGTTTCAAGGCCATCGCCGTGGAACCGGCGGACTCTCCCGTGATCACCCAGACCATGGCCGGTGAAGCAGTCGTTCCCGGTCCCCATAAAATCCAAGGAACCGGGGCCGGGTTCGTTCCCTCCAACCTGCACCTCGATGCCGTGGACGAGTGCATCAAGATCACCAATGACGAGGCCTTCGCGATGGCCCGCCGCATTGCCAAGGAGGAGGGGATCCTCGTGGGAATCAGCAGCGGGGCCAACGTCGCCGCCGCCATCAAGGTGGCTTCCCGGCCGGAAAACAAGGGGAAACTGATCGTCACGGTGGCCTGCTCCACCGGGGAACGTTACCTCAGCACCGCGCTCGCCGAGGAAGCTCGCCAACAGGTCGGCGGTTGAAGGAATGACAGTTCCGCCGCTTGACCACGCCTGATTCAGGTCCACTTTCGCAGTTTTCAGCCCTTCCGCCACATGGCCAAAGCACCCGCCCCGTCCCAACCCGAGGAAACCGCAGTTCCTGACCCGCTGGCTGCCGCCTTGGGCCCTTCCCCGATGGAGAAATTCCTCCAGGAAAACAAGACCGCCATTCTCGGCTCCCTCGCCCTCGTTGTCGTCGGGGTCAGCGCCGGGATCTGGTTCAGCGGCATGCGCGAGGAGACCCGGCGCGAGACCGCCGAGGCCTTCTCCAAGGCGGAATCCGTGAGCGATTTCGATGCCCTCATCGCTGAATATCCCGGTTCCCCGGTTGCCGGGAATGCCCTGCTGCGGAAGGCCACCCTACTCGAGGAGGAAGGAAAAGTGGACGAGGCGCGCGCCGCTTTGGTGGAACTTCGCGAAAAGCATCCCAAGCATCCTCTG
The DNA here is from genome assembly GCA_018970725.1 of Verrucomicrobiota bacterium. Classification (GTDB taxonomy): domain Bacteria; phylum Verrucomicrobiota; class Verrucomicrobiia; order Verrucomicrobiales; family DEV007; genus V1-115. The sequence goes on along the minus strand of JAGWVU010000037.1, from coordinate 25,037 downwards.
GTCGATCAGGCCACCCTCAGCTTGGCTCGCCTTGCGGCAAATGCCAACGATTTGGCCAAGGCGCGTGACTTTCTCAATGAGATTCCCACGACCTCCGATCTCGCCGCCCTGGCCCAACTCCAACTCGGCGACCTCGCCTACCGCGAGGGGGATCTGGTCAAGGCCAAGACCCTCTACGAACCCATCCAAGCCAATTATCCCGTCAATCCCTGGAGCCGGGACGTTGCCGAGCGCCTCCAAGCCCTCAAGTTGGCCGAGGCCAAGGCGAAGACTCCCGCCCCGCCCAAGCCCGCGGCTACCGCCCCGGCCCCGGCGAAACCGGCGGCTCCCGCAAAACCAACGGCTCCGGCCCCGGCGAAACCGGCGGCTCCCGCCCCGATCCCCGCAAAACCAGCGGCTCCTGCCCCGGTCCCGGCGAGTCCGCCTGTTCCGGTGAAACCGCCTGCCCCCGCACCGGCGGTGCCTCCTGCCGCTGGGAGCCCAGTGCCTCCCGGTGCGCCCCCTCGTTGAGTTCCCCGACGATTCGGGGAATTGGCTCACGGAGGAGGGTTTTTCCTCGCCTTGGGATCCACGAAAATCCGGATCGCCGCCTCTTCTCCACCGAGCAGGTCGCGGGCGCGGTGAAGGGCTTCCCGGGTGGACCAGTTGGGTCTTCCGGGGTCATGGGCGAAGACATTTTCCACTCCGATGCTCTCGAGAGTGTGCGAGCGGAACAGGATCCCGAAAACTTCCGGCGTGGTGCCGCTCAAGATCAGGTGTCGCCCGGTCCCGCGGAGGAAGCGGGCCAAGTCCTCCAAGGCCATCACGCTGGTGGCATCGAGGCGATGGGCGTTCCGCATCCGGAGGACGATGACCTTGAGGTTGGGATCGGAGCAGGCGCGTTGAACTTGATCGCGCAGGATTTCCGCGGCTCCGAAGAAAAGTTCACCCTCCACATGAATCAGGGAGATCAGGGGATGTTGGCGTGAGCCGTCGCTGGATTCGCGGACCTCGCCTTCTTCGGTGAGGTGATACTCCACCATTTCGGGTCGGCTCGCCTTGCGCAGGTAGAGCATGATGGAAATGGCGACGCCGAGGAACACCGCCTGATGGAATGGCAGCACCAGAGTGGCCAGAAAGGTGGACCAGGTCACGGCGGCATCGGAACGGGTCGCGGCCAGACAGATGCGGATCTGGCGACGATGGATCAGGGAGCAGGCGATGCAGATCACGAGCGTGGCCAAGGCGCATTTTGGGATGCAGGTGAGGATCTGGCACCCGGGCATGGCAAGGAGAAGGGTCCCGGCAAGGCAGAGGAGACCGCTGAAGACCCCCGCCATCCGGGTCTCCGCTCCGCTGGAATAGTTCAGCTGGGACCGGGTGAGCGATCCGGAGGCCGGGAGCGAATTGAAAAAGGAGGCGATCAGGTTGGCAATGCCGAGGCCGAGCAAGTCCTGATTTTGGTCAGGGCGGTCTCCGCTTCGGCTGGCCAGTGTTTTGGACATGATGCTGTTTTCCGTGGCGGCAAGGAAGGCGACCGAAATGGAAATCCCGAAGAGCAGGTTGACGGAGTGGGCGATGCCGCCCGGGAAATGGGGGACGGCCGGACGCAGGTTGGCCAGGCTGAAGGGTTCGAAGGTCTCCACCTGAAAATCAAAGTGCCGGAGCACACCGTGAACGGCGCTGGCCAGGGTGAGACTGATGGCAAAGACCGGCCAGTCCGGTTTGGAGCGCCGCACCAGCAGAAAAACCGCGGCCGTCACCGCGCTCAGCAGCAGCGGTTCCCATTGCCAATCGGGGATCGCCGCCGCGAGATCTGCCAACAGGTCGAAGAAGGTCCGGACGCGGGGTTTGCCAGGGGAGAGGCCAGCACCGAGCACCTGGGGCAGTTGGTTGGCCATGATGAGGGCGGCGGCGCCGGTGAGGTAGCCGACCACCACGCTCCGGCTGATGTATTGCAGGAGATCGGCGACCCGGAGACAAGCTCCGGTCACGAGAATCAAGCCCACGAAGAAGACCATCAGCGGAAGCAGGATCACCTTGGCGGCGGGGTCATCGAGCGTGGCGAAGAAGCCGAAGATCATCAGGGCGGTGCCATTGGTCGGCCCGAGAACGGTATGACGCGAACCGGCGAACGGAGCCGCCGCGAGCGAGGCGATGGCGCTGCAGGTGATGCCGAAATAGATGGGGACATCGGCGATCACCGCGTAAGCCATCCCCTGAGGAATGGCCAGCAGGGCCACGTTCAGGCCCGCCCGGGCATCAGACCGGAATTTCCGCCGGTCGTAACCCCGCAAATCCCCTGCCAGCGGAAATGGATCGATTGGGCGCCCCTTCAGGATCGATCCCAGAGCCACCCGCGCCCGGCGCCACCATTCCACCAGGGAAGCCTTCACGGTCCGTCCGGGCAGAGATCGATGTCAAAGAAATCCCGGAATACCTGGCGGTAAACCCCGCGTTTGAATTCGGGCAGCCAAACGAGTTGGAATTCATGGGGGAAAATCCAACGAAAGTCGACAAACTCGGGGTCATCCTGCCTGAGATCGATGTCCGCGTCCGTCCCGAGAAAACGGCAGAGGACATAGGTCTGCTCCTGCCCGGTCCAGGAGCCACGGCGCCCGTGATCCCGGGGGAACTCATAACGGTAACCACTCCGCGAAAAGAGCGGCTGATAGCAAGTCTCCGCCAGACCGAGTTCCTCACGCACTTCGCGCTTCAGGGCCTCCGTCTTTTTCTCACCGCGGTCGATGCCGCCCTGGGGAAACTGCCAGGCCCCGCTGATGCCGATCCGCTCGGCCACCAGAATCCGCCCGCGGTCGTCCTGCAAAATGGCGGCGATGTTCGGGCGGTAACGGGGCATGCCGACAAAAAACCATGGGAGCGGGCAGCGTCAACTTGATCGTCAGGAACCTTGCGCGAACTGTCTCGACAGCGGAAGAATGATTCGCGACAATCCGGACCTCGCGGTGTTTCAATCCTCGGAAACTTCCTGTCATGAAAACCCAGCCTCACCTCATCTCCTGTGCCCTTTTCCTCGCCGGTTTGTCGCCTTTGGCGGCACAAAACACGCCGGGAACGAACTCCACCAATTCCACTAACAACGGTTCCAACCCTTCCACAACCACTCCGGAAGGGTGGCGAGGGTTTCTTTCCATCACGCACGGGGAAAGCCGCTTTGTGATTCCCTATTCCAGAATCGTCTCGGTGAGCCGGGCGCAATTCGTCATCGATGGCGGTGGCAAGGTGGATGAGGTCACGGTCGACACCACCGGCGGGGTGGTGGCCCGGTTTTATTATTTGGAGAGCCTCACGGAGAACAATCCGTTGAACGCGGTGCAGATCATCAACAACCGGGCGCAGAAAATGTCCGAGTTGGCGGAAAAGCGGACCGGGGAAGACGCTCGTCAGGTCGTCAAGCATTACCCTGACACCACACACGCCAAGACGGTGGAGTTCAACCTCTCCCAAAAAAGCCAGCTCGACACGCTCTTCAATCATATCACCCGGAAGTGGATTGACGAGGGGGGCAACGGTCCTGCCCAAACCCTCGGTTTGTGATCCAGGCCTTGCGCGATCAGCGGCCGAGAAACCCGTTGAGCAGGTTCTTGCCCACTCCAATGGCTCCCTCCACGGATTGCTGGATCGTGGCTGGATTTTTGAGGGTGTCGATCGCGGTCTTCACGCCGGCGGACGCGAGCTTCGGGACGAGGTCGTTCGCGGGGGCATCCACCGTTCCGGAGAGATTGATGTCCGTCCATAGATAGCCGTTCTCCGTGACGAGGAAAACGCTCTGTTCCGCCCCGGGGAGCCAGCTGACGCCCCCGGGAATCACGCCGAGGCGCAACTTTCCGGACAACGCTTTTCCATCCACCTGGAGGTTGCCGGTGAGGCGCGCCAAGCCGTCGGATTGGACGTCGATCTGTTCGACCACGGTCCGGGTTCCGATCCGTTTGAACCGTGCGCTGGCGCCATCCCGCAAGGCGAGGCGCCGGAAGCGTTCGCTACCGGTGTAGGTGGCGAGGGTCTCGAGCACGGGAAAGGCTTCCAGCATACCTTTGTCCAAAGTGATCGTGCCGGTCTGGGAGATTTCGTCGGGGCGCGCCGGATCCCCCTCGATTTTCGCGGAAATCCGGAGATCGCCGCGCACCTTTTGGGTCCATGCATCCGCGACCACCTCTTGCGCCTGCAAACGCTCGACGCTGGCGCGGAGCAGGATGGAGCCTGGCTTGCCCTTGCTTCCCCTAGTGATATCTCCTTCCAAGCGGACTTCGGCCCCGGCTTCGGTGCGCAGCAGGGCCTCGGAAAGGAAGATATCGCCATTCTTGAAACGGAAATCGATGTGATCGACCTCAAGCTTTTCCTGGCCGGCGCGCCGCAGGGAACCTCCGTGCAACTCGACCTTGCAGGCATCCAGGGAAGCGGTGGGGGTCAGGACCGCCTGCATGCCGATTACTTCGGACTTCGCTCCCTTCCCCTCGCGCCAGAGAAGGTTCAGGTTGTTGATCCTGACGGTATCGATTTCGATGCGGTCGGGAATCAGACCGCGGAGGAATCCCGGACTGGATTTCGGAGAAGAGGTTCCGGAGGATTCTGCGATGGGCTTGGCTCCTGCCGGAAAGGTCCCGGCCAATTTCTCCGTTTCGGAGAAGTCGAGGTCGGCTTGGTTGATGGTGATTTGCGGAATTTTCCAGACTCCCCGGCGCAACTGTGCTCCGCTCAGTTCGAGATGGGCGCGAAAGCCGGACAGGGCCGCGGATCCGAACGAAGCGTCTTGATATCCGGTGGCGCTGAAGCGGTCCGTGTAAGCGGAGGAACCTTCCCAACGCAGTAGGTCGACCGTAGCCTCCGCCTTGAGGTTGCGTGAGATTTCCGCGGTGACGCGGTCCCGGAAGGCGGCGCCGCGCAGATAGCTTCTGGCGTAGGAGATCGCGGCGAAGGCACCGAGCGCCACGGAGAGCAAAAACAAGGCTCCACCGATGAAAACGCCTCGACCAATCGCGACGTTCAGGTTTACGGCGTTGCGGGACTTGTTGCGGGATCTTCTGCTCATCTCTGGGTCAGACTCAGGATCATGCCAAAGATCCAGCGGTTTTTCTAGCCGAATGCTGGATTCTTTTCTAAAGATGGGCCAAGACTCCCGCCAAAACTTTTCTTCCAACGCATCGTGCTCGAAATCCGCGATCTCCAATTCACCATCCGGAAAGACGGTCAGGACATTCCCCTCCTGCGGGACATCTCGGTGAAAATTCCCGCCGGCCATTTCGTGGCCATCGTCGGCCCCTCGGGTTGCGGCAAATCCACGCTTCTGAAAACAATCGCCGGGATCAATGTGGAGTCGGGCGGCGATCTTCTCTGGGACGGTCGCAACCTTTCCGAGGATGGCGATCTGCAGCCGGATGAGTTCGGCTATGTGCCGCAGTTTAGTATTGCTTTCGACGAACTCACCGTGGAGGAAAGTATCGACAACGCGATCCAACTCCGCTTGAAGACCCGGTCAGGGGCGGAGATGGAGCAGATCGCGGACCGCATCATTGAGGAAGTAGGGCTCGATGCGATCCGGGATCGTCGGGTGTCGGTCCTTTCCGGCGGGCAGAAGCGCCGGTTGGGATTGGCTTTGGAAATGACCACGGCCCCGCGGCTTTTGCTCTGTGACGAGGTCACGAGCGGGCTGGATCCGAAGAGCGAGAGTGAGATCGTGAACCTTCTACACCGGCTCTCCAAATCCGAGGGACGGATCGTGGCCAGTGTCACCCACAGCCTTGGGCACCTTGATCTCTACGATTCCGTGCTGGTGCTTTACGCGGGCCGCGTGGTCTATCATGGACCGCCGTCCGCCCTCGCACACTATTTCGGGGTTGCCTTTGCCGAGGAGGTGTATCCCGCGCTCGCCACCCGTGAGCCCGATCAGTGGGCGGCATCCTGGGAGAAACATCGTCAGGACTATTATGCGGCGATGCCGGGATTCACGGAACCCGCACCCGGGACCGGCTCTTCCAGAGACGCCGCGCCAGCGAGGCGTTCGAAACGTCCCGGGTTCCTGACCCAGCTTTTCGTCTTGTTGGGGCGACGTTGGACCATCTTTTTCCGGGACAAGACGCAGTTGCTCCTGCAGGTCGCCATGCTCTTGATCTTTCCGGCGGTCGTGGTGCTTTTCGCCTTGGACGGCGTTCCGAGCCTGAAACGAGCCTCGGAGACCATCGCCCGGGATGTGAAGGATCTGATGAAGGACAGTCAGGTGACGGAAAACAACATGGAGGTCGGCGGGTTTGTTTCCGGTCTGGTCATGTTCCAGGTGGTTCTGCTGGCCCTCATGGGTTCGAACAACTCCGCCCGGGAAGTGGCGGGGGAGCGCTTGATTTTTGAGAAGGAGAAATTAGGCGGGCTCCGGGTTGGCAGTTACCTGGGGAGCAAGCTGTGTTTCTTGGCCACCCTGGTCACCGTGCAATCCGTGTGGATGTATCTCTTCGTGAACATTTTCGCGCAGGTGGAGTGCCGGTTCTGGGTTCACGCCGGGTTGCTCGTGCTCGTCAATGCCGCCATGACGGCCATCTGTCTCGGCATCTCCGCGGCCATGAGTTCCCCGGATCAGGCGTCCCTGCTCAGCATCTATCTGGTGGGCTTCCAGTTGCCCCTTTCCGGAGCGGTTCTCGCCCTGCCCAAAGCCTTTGAACCGGTTCTCCAGCCGTTCATCTCCGCGTATTGGAGTTGGTCGGGCATTGTCCGGTCCTTGGAAAACGGGTATTATCCGGCTGTCGACATGGTCACGGAAGCGACGCTGCGTCAGGCCGGGCTTTGCGTTGTCGTTCTCGGTCTGCACCTGTTGGGCGGGGTGATCCTCGCTTTTGGCGGGGCCGCGCGTTCCCGTTGGAGTCACTGAGCCGGCGCGGATTATTCGTTTCCGAAATCCACGGCTTGTCCTATACTGCCACCAACGATCGTTTTCTTCCGCTTATGCCCCGCCGTTCTCGTCAATCGTCAGGTAGCAACACCAATCAAATCCTCGGCCTGGTGGGGGGCCTGCTCTTCATTCTCGTCGTCGGCGCGGTGGTGGCGTTTCTCCTGCTGGGGGACGGAGCTGCTCCGCGGCGTTCCAACCGGGTGGTGGCGTCGAACGACTTCAGCTTGCGGGATTATTTGGACAATGCCAATTCGCTCCGCGGAAACACCTACCGGATGGAGGGCAGGGTCGAGGAACAGTTGCGCTGGACGCGGGACCGGGGGCGGTTGATCAGCCTGGTCGTTGAGGGAGCCGCGGATGGTTCGCCCGTCCCGATTTGGGTGCCTCAGGATTTCAGCCACCTCAGCATTGAAAAGAACACCAAACTGAGCGTTGTCGCCGAAGTGGGGGACAACGGGTTGTTGGTCGCGCGTGATGTTCGTCCACTGTGAGGACCTTTCCCTTCGCCATGAAAATTCCGAGATTGCTTGTTCTCCTCGTCCTGCCCGCCCTGGGCTCCCCCGTTTGGGCACAAGTCTTCACCCCCCAATCCACCGGCACGGCCGCTCCGTCAGGCACCTCACCGGCTCCCACCGGCGGTGGCAGCGCGGCATCTTCCCCGGCCCAAGGTTCATCGAAAGGAAATGATCCGCTGATGGGCAATGTGTTGCCGCTTTTCGATCCCTCCAGCGAAACCCTCATATTCGAGGGGCAGATGTGGGATATCAACGACAACCGCATTTTCAATGCCCGCTTTGAGAAATATCTCAACGCGCCACCGGCCGACAGCGCGGAGGACCAAGCCTATCGGGCCACCATGGAACAGATCCGGCAGGCTCTTTCCCCTCACAACAAGGCCAAGGGCTCCCGGGTGGATCTCAATGGGGCGGTCGCCCTCTTGGAAAGGGCTTCGACCTTCCGGCAGGACGGCCGGATGTCGGAGTCCATCGCCAATGCGGTGTATCGGATCTGGCTGGCCCGGAAGCAGGGCCGCGAGTTGGAATTGGCCAATGAACGGTTGCGCAGGGTCCGTTCCGATACCGTCCGGAACGCGGAGTTATCGAGCCGTCCGAGCCAGTTGCGTCCCGCCAACAGTTCCTCCGGAACCTCAGGGACGCAGGCGCAACCGCAGGCGGCGCGTGCCGAGGATATGGTGGGGCGTCTCAGCGCGGCGGGGGAATACGCCACGCGCTACGCGGAAATCCAGGCGAAGATCACGGCCAACGAGGGGGTCATGGCCGTCTCCGAATTGGAGAGCAAGCTCGAGTTCCAGGGCTTGATGGTACAGTTCTTCATGCAGCGCCGGTTCGAGCATGTGATTGCCGCGGCCAGAATCTACACGGAATTCTATAACGACGGGGGAGGGCGTCTCCAGTTCAAGGAGGGGTCGGATGCCTCCAATATGTTCAAGGATGTGGCAGGATTCGATCCCACGGTGACCTCGCTGGACAGTTTGGCCAACGAGGCGATCCAGGATACCGCCCAAGCGATCGAGGCGTTTGATTTCCTTATCGAGAAAGGCGAGCGCGCCAGCGCCAGCAAGCGCTTGATGGAAGCTTTCATCCTCGGGGAATTCCTTCCTCCCGTGCAGACGGTGTCGCTTGAGAAGAAGCAATCCATCCTGGAATTCGTCAGGGCCTACAACCAGCTTCTCTCCTCTCTTGAGGTCAAGGATTACGCTTTGGCGGAAGAGAAAGTCAATGCCTTGCGCGCCTTGGGCCAGGACTTCGATCATTCCAAGCCGCTGGCCGCCATCAACACGGCCCGCCTCACCAGCAACATGCACGTGCAGACGGCCATCAACGAAGGCTTGCGGGGCAATGAACAGGCCTACAAGGAAAACATCGCTGCCGCCACCCAGATCTGGCCCACCAATCCCGAATTGAAGACGGCTTTCGATTCCATGGCCAAGCAAGGCAACCGCCAGATCCAGACGATCAATGATCTCGACCGGCTCATCGCCACCCGCAGCTTCCGTCAGATCAATACTGACAAGGGACGCTATATCGCCGCCGTGGTGGATGATCCGAAACGTCAGGAGGCGCTCACCGAGATCATCACCAACATCACCACGATCGACATCGCCATCCAACAGGCGCGCAAGTTGGCCGAGGTGGGGAACACCTATGGCGCTTGGGAAACCGTCGAGCAGGCGTTCAAGGAGTTTCCCGATGATCCGCCGCTCAGCAAGGCCCGATCCGACTACGCCACTGAGGTCGCCCCCTTCGTGAGTGCCTTGAAACAGGCGGAGGAGTTGGAGGAGCGCGGACAGACCGGAGCCGGCCTCGCCTGGTATCTGAAATCCCGACAAATGTATCCGGCCAGCAGCTATGCGGCCGCCGGGATCAAGCGCTTAGTCGACCGTTCGCTTCCGGAACAGGCCCCCTCCGGGCAACCCTGATCTGTCGGGGGGCGATAGCTGGGTGACCGATTCCGGCCCAATAAAAAAGGGAGCCGGATGGCTCCCTTTTCTAGTTCGAGTGGACGGGAAGGGATCGATCAGGCCTTGATCGTGTAACGGGCTTCCTTGCCGCTTCCCTTTTTGACGATTCCGGAGAGTTCGCGAAGTTTCTTGGCGGTGGTTTGGTAGTTCACGCCGGAGCGGACACTGATTTCTTTTTGGGAAAGGCCGTCGGGGCTGCCGTCCTTGATCGTGCTCATGATTTTTTCGTTTACCAGTTCGGAGGGCATCCGGGTGCGCTTCTTCTTGGCCCCCGCTTTGGCGGCGACCTTGGCTCCGGTCTTGGCGGCGCGGCCGCGAGCGGGTTTGGCGGCGACGCGAGGAGCGGCAGGTTGGGGAGCGGTGGCGGCCCGGGCGGCGGGAGATTCGACGGCCGTGGCAACGCGGCGGACGCTGCCGCTGAGTGCCAGGATCCGGCTCTGAGCCTCACGCACTTGCTGTTCAAGCACGGTGAGACGCTGGGAGTGAAGGGCACTGAGTTGTTTCTCCAGTGCGACGATTTGTTTTTCGATGAGCGAGATGTCGCTTGTGTTCATCTCGCGGTCTTCCGCTATAAAGATACCAAAGTCAATGGGAATCTGATGTTATGACAATAGATATCATGGAAAATAAATCAAAAGCAGTGGTGAGGTTTCTCTGCGGATAGCAGAAGAGAGGAGAGACAACCGCTTGGATAGATGGTGCCTGTCTCCGGTGTGGAAGTGCCTTCTGGGGTGATTTTTCCTTTGACAAACGCCCCGGATCCATCGTTTTTCCTCCCCCGCCTGTAAGGAGTTGTTTTGAACAATGCCGTTGGTCTCCGGGGTTGGCCGATCATCGAAGGGTGCTCGGTCCAAGGGGACTCCCCCCGGAGGAAACCCGGCGCTTTTGAATACCGATGCCCACCAACCTTGCTCGTTTTGAAATGCCGAAGCACCTCGTGAAAGACGAGGAAACGGCCACGGAAACCTACGCTTGCTTCACGGCCGAACCGTTTGAGAACGGTTACGGACACACGATCGGCAACTCGTTGCGCCGCGTGTTGCTGGCCTCCTTGGAGGGGGCGGCGATCACTTCGGTCCGGATCACCGGAGCCGACCACGAGTTCACTTCCCTGCCCGGCGTGGTCGAGGACGTGACCGACATCATCCTTAACCTGAAGAAGGTGAAGTTCCGGCACTTCGACCGGAAAGATCCCGCAACCCTGAGCATTTCGGTGGACCGGGAGGGGCCGGTTACGGCGGCGGATATTCAGGAATCGAGCCAGTATGAGGTCGTCAACAAGGACCAGCTGATCTGCACCCTCGACCGGAAGACCAAGTTTGAGGCGGATCTGGAAGTCCGTGTCGGCCGCGGATTCAACACCAGCGACGACAACAAATACGCCGAGATGCCCATCGGCGTGATTGCGATCGATTCCATTTTTTCCCCGGTTCAGCGCGTCAAGTATGCGGTGGAATACACCCGTGTCGGGCAGCGCACGGATTACAACAAGCTCGTTCTCCACATCTGGACGGATGGCCGGATCGATCCCTCGGATGCCTTGTTGCAGTCCTCGGCGATTCTTCGGCATCACTTGGATGTTTTCGTCAATTACGACGATTCGCTGATTCATTTCGAGTCCGAGGCTCCGGCCGAAAGTGAGGAAAACGCGGAGTTGAAAAAGCTTCTCAATATGAGCGTGAACGAGATCGAGTTGTCGGTTCGCGCCGCGAACTGCCTCAACAACGCCAATATCACCACGGTGGGGCAATTGGCGATGAAGAGTGAGGCGGAGATGTTGAAGTATCGCAACTTCGGCAAGAAGTCCTTGAACGAGATCAAGGAGAAGCTTTCCGAGCTGGGTCTTTCGCTTGGGATGCAGATTGATCCGCACCTGATGGATTCGCCCTACCCTTCGCCGCTCCTGGCCGACTTGAAGCCGCGCGGGGGCGGCCTCACCGAATTGATTGACATGAATCTCGGCAATTCCGACGACTGAGACCGGAGTTGACCCTTTGCAAACCTGAACTGAACATTCCATGAGACACCGGCAAAAAACCGCAAAGCTTCAGCGGACCGCATCCCATCGCCGTGCCTTGTTGGCCAACATGGCCTGCAGCCTGATTGAATACGGCAGTATCCGAACCACCTTGGCCAAGGCCAAAGCGCTCAAGCCCGTCGCGGAGAAACTTGTGACTTTGGCGCGCAAGGATTCACTGCACGCGCGCCGGACGGCGGTCGCCTTCCTTCGCCAGAAGGACTCGGTGAAGCGTCTTTTTGAAAACGTGGTGCCCCTTGCGGCTGGGCGTCAGGGTGGTTACACCCGGATCGTCAAGCTCGGGTTCCGCCGGAGTGACGCCGCGCCGATGGCCATCATTTCCTGGGTGGATCTTCCCGGCGCGCAGGTTCAGGAAGAGACCGGTCAGGCGGCCTGAGCAACGGCGTATTCCCCGGCCGTGCGGAGTGGATCGGGAGGCCAGATCTTGGCCTCCCTTTTTGGCGGGTGGTTTCTTCGGAACCGTCTCGTTCGTATCCTTCCGTGCGAATTCCGCACTTTGTTTCGATCAGCCCAACGTCTCCGGCATTGACCATGCAGATCCCTGATTCCGCACCGTTTTCTGAAGAGCAGCGTGTCGCTCTTACCCGGCTTCTCTCTGGCATCACACCGTCGCAGTTTACTTGGCTGACCGGTTTTGTGGCGGGAGTTGAGGCTGCGATCCGGCAATCCGGGCTCACGCCGTCGGTGGCGGTGGAGCCCGCCGTTGGAGCCATGCTCGGAGCGGGCCTCAGGGCGGCTTCCGTGCCTTCCTTGGCGATTGTTTATGGCAGTGAATCCGGGAACGCCGAGGGTCTCGCGCAGATGGCGCGGAAGGAGGCCGGCAAGCGTGGTATCAAGGCCACGGTTGTGGACATGGCCGATCGAACCGTGGCAGATTTGGCTCGCGAGAAGCATCTCGTGGTGATCACAAGCACCTGGGGGGATGGCGATCCCCCGGACAATGCGGTCGGCTTGCATGCGGCCTTGATGTCGCCGGAGGCTCCTTCGTTCGGTGGGACGTCCTATGCGGTTTGTGGCTTGGGTGATACGAGTTATGACAAGTTTTGTCAGACCGGTAAGGATTTCGATCGTCGTCTTGAGGAGTTGGGGGCGCAGCGGTTTTACGAGCGGATCGATTGTGATACGGACTACGAGCAGCCGTTCGCCCGGTGGATGGACGCAATGCTCGTCGAGTTTCTCAAGCGGTTCGCCGCTGTCGATCCGGCCCCGGTTGCAGTGGTTGGAGGCGGGGCCGGGGCCGTCGCCTCGGAGTATGGCAAGAAGAAGCCGTTTCCGGCTCCGCTGAAGGAGAAGATTCTCCTGAGCGGACGCGGGTCGGGCAAGGAAGTTTGGCATCACGAGTTGCTCCTCGAGGGTTCTGGCATGAGCTATGAACCGGGGGATTCCTTGGCAGTGGTGCCGTCAAACCGGGCGGAGGACGTAGAGAGGCTGTTGGCTGTCGGCAAGTTCCGCGGGGAGCAGGTGATGGTGGATGGCGTTTCCTGTGATCTGTCTAGCGCGCTCCAGGTGCACTACGACTGCACGGGTTTGACGAAGAACCTGGCGTCGAAATACAACGAGGTCGCCAAGTCGGACAAACTTTCCAAGCTGCTTGGGGACAGCGAAGTCTGGCGTCAGTATCTGGACGGACGTCAGGTGGTGGATCTGTTGGCTGATTTCCCGGTTGCGGGCATGGAGGCGTCCGACTTCCTCGGGCTGCTGCGCAAGATGCCGCCCCGTCTTTATTCAATTGCTTCCAGTTTGCGGGCTTGTCCCGGTGAGGTGCATCTCACGGTGGCGACCGTCCGGTATGAGACTCATGGGCGGGACCGGGTGGGAGTGGCTTCCTCCTTTCTGGCGGATCGGGTCAAGGTTGGGGGGACGGTTCCGGTTTACACGACCACCAACAAGAACTTCAAGCTCCCGGTTGATGGGGATACGCCGATCATCATGGTGGGCCCCGGCACCGGAGTGGCTCCCTTCCGTGCCTTCTTGCAGGAGCGTCAGGCAGTGGGGGCCAAGGGACGCAACTGGTTGTTCTTCGGGGATCAACGTTACACCTTGGATTTTCTTTACCAGGTGGAGTGGCAGGAGTATCTCAAAGATGGTTTGCTCACCCGGCTTGATGTCGCGTTTTCCCGGGATCAAAAGCACAAGATCTACGTGCAGAACCGGATGGAAGAGCGGGCTGCGGAATTGTGGCGCTGGCTTGAGGAAGGTGCCTGTTTCTACGTCTGTGGCGATGCAGAGCGCATGGCAGGTGATGTCCACGAAATGTTGATCCGCATCGCGGAAACGCATGGCGGCATGAGTCGTATCGATGCGGAGGCTCATGTTGAGGGCCTGCGCAAGGCCAAGCGCTACCTGCGCGATGTCTATTGATCGGTGAAGCGCCCCAGCGCCCTCACCGGTCATCCCCGGGGCTCGAAGTGCAGGCGTCCGATGTCGCTCCGGCGCTGAAGACCTGCAAAGTGAATTTTGTCAGCTTCGGCATTGGCTTTTGTCACGGCCTCCTCCCGCGTGGTGGCTTGGGCGGCGACAGCGAGGACCCGGCCTCCCTGGGTGACATAGTTCCCCTGAGTGTCACGGCGGGTGCCGGCGTGGTAGAGGCGCACGCCTGAGGTCGTTTCCAGGCCCTCGATCAGGTCGCCGGTTCTGGGTTGGTCGGGATAACCGGCGGAGGCAAGGATGACGCAGACGCTCCAGTCCGCGGAGAAGTGGATGAGATCCTTCTCGAGTTTGCCTTGGGCACCGCTTGCGATATAGCGCGCGAGATCGCCTTGGATGAGAGGCAGGACGGCCTGGGCTTCCGGGTCTCCGAAGCGGCAATTGTATTCGAGGACCTTGGGGCCGGTGTCGGTTAGCATGAGGCCGAAATAGAGAAAGCCTTGATAGGGCAGTCCATCGCTCTGCAGGCCCCGGATCGTGGGGGCCACCACATCCCGCTCGATTTCCGCGAGCAATTCCGGCGGGATCAGGCCCTCGCGGCATGAGACCGCGCCCATGCCTCCGGTGTTGGGGCCCTCGTCGTTGTCCCGGATGCGCTTGTAATCGCGGGCCGGCGCGAGGATCTGGTAATCGCCCCCGGATACCGCGGCGAAGATGGAGATTTCCGGACCGTGAAGGCATTCCTCCACCAGCAGATCGCCCGGGCCGAACCGGCGCTCCGTGAAAACCTCGTGGAGGAAGGCTTCCGCCGCGGCGGCATCAGGACAAATGGCGACGCCCTTTCCGGCGGCCAGACCATCGAACTTGAGAACGGTGGGGAAGCTGGTGATGGCGTGGCGGGCCTCGTCGAGGGTGGTGACGTGTTGGTAGGAAGCGGTGGGAATCCCATGCCGGAGCATGAAACGCTTGGCGAAATCCTTGCTGGCCTCGAGTTGGGCGGATTCCTTGGGCGGCCCCCAACACGGGATGCCGATTGCCGCGCAGGCGCTGGCGAGGCCTTCGTCCTTGATCAGGTAGCTCTCCTCCCCGGCGACGCAAAGGTCGATGCGCTCCTGTTGCATGAAGGCCGCGAGGCTGGCGAGGTTGTCGGCCGTGACGGGGCGGGCCAGGGTATGGATGGCGTCGCTGCCGGGAAAGGCGAAGAGTTCGGTCTCGGAAGGAGACTCATGAAGTGCGGTCACCAGGGCGTGTTCCCGCCCTCCCTTGCCTACCACCAGAATTCGCATGCCGAGATGTAACGCAGGAACCGCGGGGCTCAACGTCCAATCTTGGATTCAGCGCGCCGGGATGTTCTGTTCCCAGGCGGCGAACCTTGCGCGGAGAAGCCGGGCCATCCAACGGTTGACTTCGTCGGCGTCGATTTGGGGGAACCGGTTGTCCGCTTGAAAGCCGGGTTGCATGGTGATGGTCTCAAGGCCGCGGTGGCTTTGCGCGGTCCAGACGGTTTCCCACCATCGGAGATGTTTTTCAAGGGGGTCGGCGCGGGCGGGCACGCGAGGGTCGGGAACCTGGGGGCCGTCTTGAAATCCGACCGTGGCGTGAAGGTGGCGACCATGCCGGGCGAGGTCCCGGAGGAGGCGGGGATCATCCTCCATCACGAGGCGTCCGGTTGTGCAACACCACTGGGCGAAGTTGCAGGCGAGCTTGAGTTCGGGGAGTTGGTGGACGATCTCGCGGGTGATCCACGGGTGGAAAAAGGGGCGGCCCCGGCTCGTTTCCACGGCGATTTCGATCCCATACTCGGATTCCAAGGCGAGGATCTTTTCGAAGAAATCGATCTGCAGGGGGAGGGGCCAAGCGTCGGATCCGGTGCAGGCGTTGATCAGGAGGGGGGAGAGATCGAGGGAACACTCGATCGCGGTGCGGAGGTCGAGCAAATGTTGGTTCGGGGAAACGGCCGGATCGGAGGCGGTGGCGAGATTGCTAATGAAGGCGAGGTCCGCCTCCTGCAATTGTTCGTGGAGGAGGAGTCGTTGCTCCGGAGCGGTCGGGGGAGGTCCCTGGAGACCGTCGAAGCCGGCTTGACGGGCGCTCCGGACCCAGTCCTCGCGAGGGTCTTGTCCAACGGGCCACGGCTTGAAGAGGAGGAGGGGCATGGCATGTGCAGAAAATACCATTCCCGTTAGCCCCGGCCCGGCCATGGGTCCAACGAAAAACAACGGGGGAAGTGATGCGTCGCGATTTCACGAGAGAGGTATGTCCAAAGGGAACAAACCGCCGGAAAACTTCGATGCAAACCCGTGAACCTTCGATTTCCCACGATGACCCGATTCCTCCTTGCCGCGATTTCGTTCTCCCTTGGTATCCCGCTGTCGGCGGCGGAGAAGCCGGGTGACTGGTTGCGTTGGCGGGGGCCCTTGCAGAACGGGGTGAGTTTGGAACATTACAAGAAGCCGGTTTTCGAGCCCAAGGCGGTGTGGGAAGTGGAATTGGCGGGCCGGGGCACGCCGGTGGTTCACGATGGCCGTCTCTACGCCTGGGGGTATCGTGGGCAGGGGCCCGATCTGCAGGAGGTCTTGATGGCGGTGGATGTTGCCAGCGGGAAAGTTCTGTGGGAGCGGACGTTCAACGATTTCATTTCGGATACCGTGTATGACCGGTATTCAGTCGGGGCGCCGGTGGTGGATCCGGACACGGGGAACATTTACCTGCACACCACCTACGGGATTTTCAATTGTCATGACCGGGACGGCAATCTGCTCTGGGAGATCTCGATGATGGAGCGTTTCGGTCGGTTGACCTTCCCGAACGGTCGGGCCGGGGCCTGTGTGGTGGACGGGGATCTCGTCATCACCCGGGCGGTCACTGCCTATTGGGGGGCGGATGGTCCGGCGCGTGACCGCTTTTTCGGATTCGACAAAAAGACCGGTGATTTGGTGTGGGCCTCGAGTCCCGGGGTTGGCGATCCGTATTTGAAGGATACTTCCTTTTCGACGCCCTATCTGACGACTCGTGCGGGGCGCCGGGTGATGTATGTGGGCTTGGGGTGTGGTAATCTGGCGGCCCTCAACGTGGCCGACGGCAAGCCGTTGTGGCGTTTTCAGGCGACTGTAGGGGGGCTCAATGCCTCGCCGGTGATTCACGGAGGCGACAAAGTCATCTGCATTCACGGGACGGAGAACACCGATTCCACCGAGACCGGGCGGATGGTGGCCTTGAAACTTCCCGAGGACGACGCGAAGGCGGGCGGCGAGGTTGAGGAGGGGCAAGGCGGCGCTCCGAAAGTCAACAACGAACTCTGGCGCAACAGCCTGGAGATGTTTGGCAGTTCCCCGGTTCTGGTCGGGGATCGGCTCTATCAGGTGACGATGAACGGCGAGTTGCACAGTGTCGATGCGGGCACAGGCAAGGTTCTGTGGACGACCAAGCTTGGGACGGACCAGATTTTGGCTTCCCCGATTTACGCGGACGGTTTGCTCTACATCACGATGAACCAAGGGTTGCTTTACGTCATCAAGCCGACCGATGCAGGGCCGGAGACCCTTCATCGGATCGAGTTGGAGGGCAATTGCCACGGTTCTCCCTCGCTTTCGAACGGGATGCTCTTTGTGCACACCATGCAGAAGCTGTATGCGTTCAAGATCCGCAACGAGGGGATCAGTTACGACGTCGCGCCGCAGGATGCGCCGGTGGTTGTCGGGGCGCCGGCCTCGATCCGGGTGGTGCCTGGCGATGTGCTTCTTGAGCCGGGTGACAAAGCTGCTTTGCGCCTTTCCAACGTGGACGCAAACGGGAGCGTGATCGGACCGGCCGGTGCGCCGCAGTGGGCCTCATTCATTCCTCCCACGGCCAAGGTCAAGGCCGTGTTGGATGCGAAAGTGGAGGGAAGTGAAATCGCGGCCGGGCCGGCGGCGAAGCAATCCGCGGGGATTTTCAAGGGGACCGCGGACGGAGTGTCCGGCATGGTTCGTGGTCGCGTGGTGGCCCCGCTTCCGTTCACCGAGGACTTTGAGAAGTATGACCTCGCGGTGGATCATCCGGTGGATGGGGTGAAGTTTGCCTATCCGCCGCTTCCGTGGATCGGCGCCCGTCTCAAGTGGGAGGTGCGTGAAATCAACGGAAGCAAAGTGCTGGCCAAGACGCTCGACAACATTCTGTTCATGCGGTCGTTGTCCTTCTTCGGGCATCCGGATTCGTCGAATTACACCATCAGTGCCGATGTGATGACGGATGGGAACCGGCGCAGCAAGTCGACCGTGGGGTTGATCAACCAGCGCTACAACCTTTCGTTGGTGGGGAACTCGAATCTTCTGGAAATCAGCTCGAACCACGAGCGGGTCAAGCACAGCGTGCCGTTCCCGGTGACGGCGAACCAGTGGTACAAGCTGAAGCTGCGGGTCGACGTCAATCCGGACGGATCCGGTGTGGTGCGGGGCAAGGCTTGGCCGCGCGAGGCCGCGGAACCGGATGCATGGACCATCGAGTTCGCGCACAAGAACGCTCACAAGAAGGGGGCTCCGGGGATTTTCGGATTCTCGCCCCAGAGCCAGAAGAGTGTGTATATTGACAATATCCAGGCCTCGCCGAACCGCTGAACGCAACCGAAGACTCTCCTATCGCCGCATCATGAAGAAAATCACGATTTCCCTGCTCGCCGTGGCCGGCGTGGCGCCGTTCTCCAGCTGGGCCGCCGACTGGCCGCAGTGGGGAGGAACCTCACACAAGAACATGGTCTCCAAAGAGGTGGGTTTGCCCACGGAGATCAAGGCCGGGGAGGGTGCCACCGTGGAGGAGATGGCCAAGGCTGGAACGAATTTGAAGTGGGTGGCCAAGCTGGGGTCCCAGACCTATGGAACCCCCACGATCGCGGGCGGCCGCGTGCTGGTGGGGACGAACAACAACGAGCCGCGCAATGCCGCCGTGACTGGCGATCGCGGCGTGGTGATGTCGTTCGATGAGAAGACGGGCGCGTTCCAGTGGCAGTTGACCACGCCGAAGCTGGGCGCCGGCAAAGTCTCCGACTGGGAATTCCTCGGCATTTGTTCCTCGGTGACCATCGATGCTGCGGCGGGGGTGGGCTACGTGGTGACAAACCGCGGGGAGGTTCTGGCGTTGGATCTCGACGGTCTGGCGGACGGGAATGACGGTCCCTATCAGGACGAGGCGAAATACCAGAAAGGTGGTTTGGACGGCGTGGGTAACGGAACGGAGGTTGCACCTGGCAAACAGGACGCCGACATCATCTGGGGCTTCGACATGCGCGGAGAACTCGGTGTGTTCCCGCACAACGTCACCAGTTCCTCGGTGGTGATGGATGAAAAGAACATCTATGTCACGACCTCGAACGGCGTGGACTGGTCGCACCTCAACATTCCTGCCCCGTTGGCGCCTTGTCTGGTCTCGATCGACAAGGCCACCGGAAAGTTGGTGGGTGAGGAGGGAGCCGGGATTGGTGAGCGCGTGATGCATTGCAACTGGTCCTCCCCGACCTTTGCGAAGCACAATGGCAAGTCGATGGTGATCTTCGGTGCCGGCGATGGGTTCGTCTATGGCTTCAATCCGGAGACGGTGAAGGACGAGGAAGGCTTCGACGTGCTTCAGGAGATGTTCCGCTACGACGGAAACAAGAAGGAATACCGGTTCAATCAATCGAACGAGCCGATCAAATACGCCACCTACCCGGGTCCGAGCGAATACATCGCCTCCGCCGTCTATCATGATGGCAAGATCTATGCCGCGATCGGTCAAGATCCGGAGCACGGTGAGGGCGTCGGGCTGTTGAGCTGCATTTCGGCGGACTCGAAGGGAGCGTCGGCGGCCCCGTCCGGCGCGCTTTGGACCTACGACGGAATCAAGCGGACCATTTCCACGCCCTCGGTCACCGACGATGGGTTGGTCTTTGTTGCCGACTATTCCGGCAAGTTGCATTGCGTGGACGCGAAGACCGGCAAGCTGGTTTGGGAACATGATACCTTCAGCCACATCTGGGGTTCGACTTTGGTGGCGGACGGACGGGTCTATCTCGGAACCGAGGATGGTGAATTGATTGTCATCAAGGCCTCGGCTGATGCGGATGCGGACAAGGACGGCAAAATCAAGGCCGGTGAACTGCTGGATACGGTGGAGTTTCCCGACCCGATCTACTCCAGTCCGGTCGCGGCCAACGGAACCCTCTACGTGACCACCCAGACCTATCTCTACGCTTTCGAGGACCTACGTCCGTAAGGCGTTTCCTCGGCAGTTCCCTCTACGTGACCACCCAGACCTATCTCTAGGCTTTCGCCGCCAAAAAGGGAGCGGGAGGGGCAGTGATTCCTGAGAAATCCCGGTTCTCCGGGAAATCCGCAGCGGGGTCCGATCCGTAACAAATGAAGGTTCTGTCGGGCCCCCCGGGCGGAGCATCTTATCCATTATCAAAATCATGTTAGGCTTTGGAAAAAAGAATCCGGGATCGCCCGGTCCCGCCGCATCGGTGCCGGCTCCGGCACCCGCTGCAGCACAACCTCAACCCTCGAAAACCTCCGTGTCTTCCGCGACCTCGCCCCTCACTCCGGCCAGTGCCACCGAACAACTCGATGCCCATTTGCGGGAAATCATCGACTGGCATTTCTCACCCGAAACCGGATGTCCGTTCTGGCTGGATTGGAAAGCCAAGGCCGGTTGGGATCCCCGGAAGGAGATCAAGACGCACCATGATCTCGTCAGGTTCGATCACTTTCAGGACGAGTGGTTGCGGGACGAGAAAAACGAGCGGTTCGTGCCGAAGGGAATGGGAGGGCGTCCCTTCAATGTGTTCGAAACCGGCGGCACCACTGGTTTGCCGAAGCAGCGGGTCGGTTGGGATGATTACAAGCATGATTACGAGCAGTTCGGGGACAACCTGAGCGACGAATTCTTCCCGCGCGGAAGCAACTGGATCATGGTCGGTCCGACCGGGCCCCGCCGCCTGCGGTTGGCGGTCGAGCACCTGGCGAACTATCGCGGCGGATCCTGCTACCACGTGGACTTGGATCCCCGCTGGGTGAAGCGGTTGATCGCTCGCAAGCAATATGACGAAGTGGAGCGCTATCAGGCCCACGTCATTTCGCAGGCGGTGGAGATCATCAAGCATCGGGACATCGCCTGTATTTTCACCACGCCGAAGCTGCTCGCCTCGTTGGGCGAACGGATCTCGGTCCCGGGCCAAGGGATCAAGGGTTGTTTCTGCGGCGGCACCTCGATGACTCCCGAGTACGTGAAGTTCCTGCAAGTCGAGGTTCTTGAGAACAAGGCCCAGTTCGTTCCGACCTACGGCAACACCTTGATGGGGTTGGCGATGAGTGTTCCGGAAGAGTTGGCGCAGAACAATTACTCGGTGACCTATTGGGCTCCGCAACCTCGCGCCATCCTCCGCATCGTCGATCCCGATAAGACCGAGAAGACGATGGAGTACGGGCAATACGGCCGGGTGGAGTTGACCACACTGACCAAGGAGTTCTTCATGCCGCGTTTCCTGGAACGGGACGAGGCGATCCGTCGTCATCCCCACCCGAAGTTCCCATGGGATGGCGTCGGTGACGTGCGTCCTTTCGGTTTCCTGGAGAACAAAATCATCGAGGGGGTTTATTGATATGAGCGTGCCTCACATTCCCATCCTCCGTCAGGGGGTTCCTTACGAGAGTCTGGATGTCCAGACGGTATCCAATGTGGCCGGGAGCACTCCGGCCTGCGAGGTCAGCTTCGCCTGTGCGGACATGATCAAGCACGATCTCCTCCGGATCGCTGGAGCGCGCGCCGCACTGCAAAAGTTCCGCTGCGAGGATCTCGTGAACATCTGCAAGCATGCGGCGGATCTTTTCCTGACCGATACTTTGCCAGTGGGCAGCCGCGGGGACATGCAGTCTCCGGAGGATTATGTCCGGCAACTGGCGATGACCAGCGGTCTTCCCCACACCTTGATCCGGATGAACATGAAACGGTTGCACGGCGTGCTGGTGCAGACCGATGTGATTCTGAAAGGATTGACCCGCGGCCTCGACCTTTCCGTCTTGGACAAGGGTTACGGCGATCAAAACGGTTCTCCGGTGAGTTTCGCGGCGGTGACCGACTGCCTCGGCGTGGTGCTGCCGAGCAACTCTCCCGCCGTCAACGCACTTTGGGTTCCCGCCATCGCGCTCAAAATTCCGGTCCTGTTGAAGCCGGGGCGCGAGGAACCCTGGACCCCGATGCGCCTCATTGAAGCGCTGAAGAAGGCGGGCGCGCCGGCCGAGGCCTTCAGTTTTTATCCCACGCAGCACGACGGCTCGGGCGCGATCATCCGACGCTGCGGACGCGTCATGCTTTTCGGTGGGGACGACACCGTCAAGGAATATGAGCACGATCCAAGGGTTGAGGTTCACGGAACGGGTTATTCCAAGATTCTCATCGGCGAAGATGAGATCGAGAACTGGCCGAAATACGTGGACACGATCGTCGAGTCGGTGAGTGCGAACTCGGGTCGGAGTTGCATCAATGTCTCCGTCATCGTCGTGCCAAAGTATGGCGACGAAATCGCCAAGGCGGTCGCTGAAAAGTTGTTGGCGATCGAGCCTTTAGCTCAGGATGATCCAAATGCGAAGCTCTCGGGCTTCGCCAATCCCAAGTTCGCGAGCATGATCGACGGGGCCATCGAGTCCGGCCTGAAGGATGGCGCTTGGGACGTCTCGGAGTCGTTGCGCGGCGGTCGCAAACGTTTCCAGTCCCGGGACGGGATGAACTATTTGTTGCCGACGATCGTCCGGGTTCCGGGCTGGGGCCATGCCCTGTCGGTCCGGGAGTTTCTTTTCCCGTTCGCCAGCGTGATCGAGTCGCCCCAGAGCGAAATGGTGCCGCATCTCGGGAAGTCCCTCGTGGTGACGGCCATCACGAAGGATCTGGCGTGGATCAACCAGCTCTTCGCTTGCCCGACCATTGACCGGCTCAACATCGGGAACGTTCCCACCAATCATTTGAAGTGGGATCAACCCCACGAGGGGAACCTCTTCGAGTTTCTCTACTCCAGACGTTCTTTCCAGATCGAGCAAATTGCGTGAGTTTTGGCGTGGTTGGTTTGGTGGGGGCCGTCGGTCTTCAGGGCTGACTGTTGAGTCTCTGTGCGCCGGGTTGGAAGTTCCCGATTCCGTCTTGCGTTTTGAGCATGTGCCCGGTGGCAAGGTCCTCTTTGCCCCCGGGGCCCTCGGACAAGCCGGGAGCGAGGCTGCGAGGCTGGGTGGGCACCGCGTCCTGTTGGTTACCGATCCCGGAATCCGGTCGGCGGGCCACGAGGAGCGGGCCATCGGGTCCCTGCGGAAAGCGGGACTGGAGGTGTTCGTTTTCGATCAGGTCCGGGAGAACCCGACGACCCGGGACGTGGCGCTCGCCGTGGAGGCGGCGCGCGACGGGGCGGTTGACCTGATCGTGGGGCTCGGGGGTGGATCCAGCATGGATACGGCCAAGGGTTGCAATTTTCTTCTAACCAATGGAGGGGAAATGCGGGATTACTGGGGGGTGAACAAGGCGGAACGGCCGATGCTGCCCTTCATGGCCATTCCCACGACCGCAGGGACTGGCTCGGAGTGCCAGTCGTTCGCTTTGATTGCGGATGAGGAGACCCATCAGAAGATGGCGTGTGGGGACAAGAAAGCGGCAGCGGCCGTTGCGATTCTCGATCCCGAATTGACGTTGACGAAGCCGCGGGGAGTGACCGCCTGCACCGGGATCGATGCGCTGGCTCATGCGGTAGAGACGGCGGTTTGCAAAAAAAGAACCGGGATTTCCGCGCACTACTCGCGCGTCGCTTTTCATCTTCTGAACCGGGGTTTCGAGGAAGTGTTGCGGGGGCCCGGTGATTTGGAGGCCCGGGGACGAATGCTTTTGGGCGCGGCTTTCGCGGGCACCGCGATCGAGAACAGCATGCTGGGGGCGGCCCATTCCACGGCCAATCCGCTGACGGCGCGGTATGGAACGATTCACGGCGTGGCTGTCGGTCTGATGCTGCCCCATGTCGTTGCCGCCAACAGACGGGATGCGGCGGCGAGCGCCATCTATGACGGTCTCCACCCGGGTCTCGAGGAACGTTTGCAGGAGCTTCTTCTCCGTGCCGGGTTGCCCGTGAAAGCCCGTGATGCCGGCATGGAACTCGAGAAAGTTCCGGAGCTGGCGGCCGAGGCAGCCAAACAATGGACGGCCCAGTTCAATCCGGTTCCGTTGGACGAGGCGGGAATGGCAGATCTCTACCGGGCGGCGTTTTAAAAATACTTGCGGGCAGGCAGGTGTTTCGCGCTGGAGTTTTGAGCGGAAGTTGCTAAAGATGGGCTTCTCATGTCCATCTCGCGTCTGCTTGTCTCCATTTTGCTTGTCCCGACTACGGGATTGTTTGCCCAGGGAGCGGGCTACTTTGAGACGAAGAGGGTGGAGGATGCGGCTTTGGCGCACGCCCGGCGGATGAAGGCGGCCAAGGAGGCGGCCTTGGAGGAGCCGGCCCCCCGGGATCTTAATCCTCCCAAGCCGATGCCCGCGTCCGCCCTGCAGGCGCGTGCGCTGGGGCCGTCGGCGGAGCCACTCTATTTTCAGGTGGTCACGCCCCAGGGATTGGTTCCACTGGATCAATGGCAGGCCGCACAACAGCCGCGGAAACCTTCGGGAGCGCCGTCCGCGTCCGGGAGCACGGCGCCTCCGGCAAAGGGGCAACCTGCACCGGAATCTTCCGAGGTGGCACGGGGCCGGACCATCCGGTTGGCGTTTCTCGGGGTGGGCAATGGGCGGGAGAATGCCGTGGAAAAGGGAGCGGCGGAGGGGCGGGCTGTTTCGCTGGAGGCTGCGGAGCCGGTCAAGCCGCAGGTAGGGGAGACGGCGAAACCGGGCAGAGTCGCTGCCGGGGTGAAGGCGCCCGCAAGAGCGGAAGTCTCGCCGGTCCCGGCCCGGGCAGCCGCTCCGGTTCCTGTGGTTTCGCCGGAGCCGGTTCCTGCCCCTGATGACGAGGTTGTGGCGGTGATGGAAGAGATTCCTTCTCTCAAAACCGGTGGTGAGCCCAAGCGGCGGCTCCTTGGCTTCATGTCCGGCAAGGGGGTGGAGGCCGCCTTGATGACCGCGGAGGCTCCGTCAGTCGCCGGGTCGGAGAAGCCAGCGGCCACGGTGGAGGATCGGCCGCCCGAAGCACGGCGTGTCCCGGCCGTGGAGCGGGTCGTCAAGGAATCGCAGCCGGCGCCCGTGCCGCCGCAGCATGAGGAGAAGCTGGCCGCAGCGCCCCCCGGCGCGCCGCGCGAGACATTCCTCAA
>JAGWVU010000036.1 GCA_018970725.1 Verrucomicrobiota bacterium | reverse complement strand
CTTTCTGTGCGAGAGCATCCCGTTCGACAACAACCAAGCCGAGCGCGACCTTCGCATGATCAAGGCCAAGCTGAAGATCAGCGGATGCTTCCGATCCGCCGAAGGGGCGGCGGCGTTCGCCGATCTTCGCAGTGTCATCGCAACGGCCAGAAAGGCAGGCAGCTCCATTCTGGATACCTTGAAACGGATGTTTGATTCCCCCGATCAAGCTGCCGTCGAACTGGTTCCCTGCACCGCAGGGACCTGAATGGTTACGGCGTGGGATGGATGGTGGGGGGGTAACGCGTGATCAGATGCGCTGCTCCAAGCGGACAAACATGACACGCTTCACCATCTCGCTCGTGAGGAGATACAGCAGTGTGATGACGATGAGCGTGAGCATGAAGGTCCACGGCAGCGGGACGAGACCAAACAGGGCGCCTATGGCGGTGTAGGGCAGGATGATGGTGGTGCCGGAGACGATGAGCGTGGCGATGGCGAGGATGCGGCCCGGTTTGCTCTGGAAGATCGAGCGATGCGTGCGGATGACCATGACGATGAACAGCTCCGTCATGAGGGATTCGACGAACCAGCCGGTCTGGAACTGCGCCTCGCTGGCGTGCAGCATGAGCATCAATACGCCGAAGGTGAGGTAGTCGAACACGGAGCTGACAAGGCCGAAGGCGATCATGAAGCGGCGGATGAACTGATGATCCCAGCGGCGCGGGCGGTTCACCTGCTCGGGATCGACGGAGTCCGTTGCGATGGTGAGTGCGGGCAGGTCGGAGAGGAGGTTGTTGAGCAGGATCTGCTTTGGCAGGAGCGGCAGGAAGGGCAGGAACAGGGAGGCACCGGCCATGCTGAACATGTTGCCGAAGTTCGCGCTGGTGGTGATGAAGATGTATTTGATCGTGTTGGCGAAGGTGATGCGGCCGTTGCGCACACCACGGGCGAGCACGGCGAGGTCGTGACGCAGCAGCACGATGTCCGCGGCCTCCTTGGCCACATCCACGGCACCATCCACGGAGATGCCGACATCGGCGGCATGCAGCGCCGAGGCGTCGTTGATGCCGTCGCCGAGATAGCCGACGACGTTCCCGGCCTTTCGAAGCGCGATGATGACCCGCTCTTTCTGGTTCGGCTCGATCTCCGCGAAGATGTCCACCTCGCCCACGCGGGCGATCAGCGCGGTGTCGCTCATCTCGTGCAGGGCATCGCCGGTGAGCACTTCCGGTTTGGCGATGCCCATCTGCATGCCAAGAGATTGCCCCACGAGGCGGTTGTCGCCGGTGATGACCTTGAAGCCGATGCCGAGCGTCCGCAGTTCCTGAATGGCCTCCATGGCCCCCGCTTTGGGCGGATCGTCAAACAGCAGGAAGCCCGCGAAGGTCATCTCCTGCTCGTCGTCCTTGGTGATCACCGGATCATCCGTCACATCGCGGGTGGCGAGGCCAAGCACGCGGTGTCCGGCATTGCTGAAGTCAGCGAAGCGCTGCTGCAAGGCCTCGCGCATGCTCTCCATCGGCTTTTCCCCGTCCGGCGTGGCCACTTTCGTGCAAACGGCCAGCACGTTGACGAAAGCGCCCTTGGTGATCATCAGGTGACGTCGGTCCACCACCGCGTGTTCCACGACGACGCTGAGGCGCTTGCGGATGAAGTCATACGGCACCTCATCGCATTTCGTGAAGCCGCTGAGGTCGATGCCAGGCTCGGCACGCAGCGCGGCGTCAATGGGATTGGCAAAGCCGCTTTCAAACGTGGCATTGAGTATGGCATGCAGGCGCACGGTGTCGCTTGGGTTGCCCAGTGCGTCGTGCGTGCCCTGCAGCTTGACCTGGCCCTCCGTGAGCGTGCCCGTTTTGTCGGAGCACAGCACGTTCATGCTGCCGAAGTTTTCGATGGCCGGAAGGCGGCGCACGATGACATGCTCCTGCGCCATGTGCTTCGCGCCCCGCGCCAGTGTGATGCTAACGATGGCGGGCAACAGCTCCGGCGTCATGCCCACCGCGAGCGCCAGTGCGAACATGAACGCCTCCAGCACGGGGCGATGGAAGAAGACATTGATGGCGAAGATGGCGATGACGAAGACCAGCGTCATGCGGATGAGCATCTCGCCAAAGCCGCGCAGTCCTCGCTCAAAGTCCGTTTCAGGCGCGCGCAGCCGCAACCGCTCCGAAATACCACCAAATTCCGTTTCATCGCCTGTGGTGACGATGAGCACGCGTGCTGTGCCGCTGACGACGTGTGTGCCCTCGAAGACGGAGTTGGTTCGTTCACTCTGGCGCGCGCCAGCCGCCACCACGCCGACTTTTTTCTCCGCTGGGTAGCTTTCGCCCGTCAGCGTGGATTCATCGACGAAGAGGTCCTTCGATTCGAGCAGCAGCCCATCGCCGGGAATGGTGTCGCCCGCCCGCAGCACCACCACATCACCTTGCACGATCTCATCCACTGGCAGATCGGTCTCCTTGCCGTCGCGCAGCGCCGTCGCCTTCGCCTGGATCACCGCTAGCAGCGCCGCCACCGCATTCGCGGCACGGTATTCCTGCCAGAAGCCCAGTAGCGTGCTCATCAACACCACCATCAACACGATCAGCACATCCATGCGATCGCCCAGCGCCAGCGAGATCGACATCGCCACCAGCAGCAGGATCACCAGCGGGCTGCGGAATTGATTGAGCAGCAGTCGGCACGCTCCGCCGTCACCTCGTTTGCTTTGCCTCGCCTTTTGCAAAGCCAGCCGTTCCGCCGCATGACTCGCCGAAAGCCCTCCGGCCTGCGATTCTACATGCCGCAACGCTTCTTCGATGGATAGCAGATGGATGTTCATGGCTGAACGAAGGAAGCGTCCCTGACACCGTTACAATCCTTGGATGGATGGTGAGGACTCCACACTCGCGGAGTCCTCAAGAAGGGTCTACCTTCAATCCATACGAAATGACAGCAGAAGGAAGCATCCTGCAGGCGCTGGCGCAAGCCAACGATGAGCAAGCGACCCGGATTTTTCACGATTCCCAGCGAAGGGTTCTCCGGATCCATAATCGGACCGGGAAAGGCGAGCCCGAAGATCCCGAGGGGGCTTCGAAGCCGAACCAAGAAATCGCCGCTCATGCCGTCCTCTTCCTTGGCGGCGATCACCTCCTGCGCGACCTCGGGGACCTTCACGCCAAGCTTCACGCCAAGGGTCCGGCGGCAAAAGTCCTCGACCGCCTGACGCAGGGGGACGTTGCCAAGCAGCTTCCGGCACTGGACGTAGTCCTCGGACGCGGCTAGCTTGGCCTCTCGCTTGGCGACCTCAAGGTCGGTGAACTCCCTCCGCTGCCGCCCTCCGTTCAGGTAGAAGGCGATCGTGTAGCGGATCTTGCCGTGGTGCTCGAAAGCGTAAACCGGGATGTTGACCGAAAGAAACCGGACGACCTGAAAGGGTTTCCGCTGCTTTGACCTGCCGTTGGAAGGGGGGGGCTGGCTCTGTTCTGGCTCCGGGTTCCGGGCCGCGTTTGTCGGAAATTTGTCGGACACTGCTTCAAGTGGGGTATCAACCCCTCGGTCCAATCGTCATAAGTCCCTGATTTTGAGGGAGTGGGCCCGCCGGGATTCGAACCCGGAACCAAAGGATTATGAGTCCTCTGCTCTGACCGTTGAGCTACAGGCCCCGCTGAAGGGAGTCTACGTTGCGATTCAAGGGATGCCAAGCTATTGATCCGTCCGTGCATCTTGTGCCCATCGGCTATTTGCGGAGTCCGTTCGCGGAGAAGTTCGGGACGCCCCGGCAGCCGGGGTTGGTTCCGGGGGTGGAATCCGTGGTGGAGTTGGCGAGTCCTTGGGACAACGGGGAGGCGGTGCGGGGGTTGGAGGGGTTTTCGCATGTCTGGTTGTTGTTCGGATTTCACTTGAACGAGCCGGGACGCGGAGGACGTTCGACGGTGCGTCCGCCCCGGCTCGGGGGGAACGAGCGGGTGGGGGTCTTCGCGACGCGATCGCCGTATCGGCCGAACCCGTTGGGGCTCTCGTTGGTGAAGTTGTGCGGGGTGTTTCCGGACCGTATCGTGGTATCGGGCGCGGATGGGGTGGATGGCACGCCGGTTTATGACATCAAGCCGTGGTTGGGGTGGGCGGACCGGCCGGGTGCCGGGGAGGAGGAGAGCGGGGGATTCGCGGGTAAGGCGCCGGGGGGGCGGTTGGAAGTGACCTTTGGGCCCGGATTGGAAGGGCATCGTCTGGCGGGGGAGTTGGAGCGGATTCTGGGGTTGGACCCGCGGCCGGCCTATCGGCGGGACGACGGAGGGCGGGAATACGGCCTGACTTACGCGGGGCACGAGATCCGCTGGCGGGTGGACGATGGCGGGGCGTGTCTGCAAGTGATCGCGATCGAGGAGTCTATCCGGAAGAAGCCCGAATAATGGCGGGCTGAAACGCTTCCAAGGAAGCAGCAACCTTTGACTCATGAAATCCTCCCATCGTTTCCGAGGCGGAATCCCCTCGCTCCGAGTTTCCCCGCCAACCCCGGGCACCGCCCCCGAAGGCGAAATCCCGGAGGAGCCCGCTCGCGAGGATTTGCGGCAACTGGCCGAGGATATCGTCAAATACTGCCCGAACTTGGCCCGGATGCTGATCGTGTTTCGTTCCTGCCCGCCTTACATGGGGTTGAACTGAACCGAAGGATCGGAGTCAGAGGACTTCGATCACGAGGGCCGTGGTGTTGTCCCGCCCGGAATTGTCCAAGGCGGAGCGGACGAGGCGTTCGGCCGGGTTGGAACCGGGATCGCGCAGGCAGCGGGCGATCTGTTCATCGTAGAGGCCTTCGGTGACGCCGTCGGTGCAGAGGACGAAGGCGTCGCCCGGTTCATAGCCGACGGCGCCGAGCTGTGGGGAAACGAACTGGTTGCCGCCTCCGAGGGCTTTTTGCAGGCGGTTGCGGGCCGGGTGGGTGCGGGCCTCGTATTCGGAGAGTTTGCCGTTGCGGTGGAGCCAGCCGACGAAGGTGTCGTCCATGGTCAGTTGCTTCAATTCTCCCCTGCCCGGGAGGTAATAGATGCGGCTGTCGCCGACGTGGGCGAAGAACATCCAGCCCGGGGTGAACCAGGCGAGGCTGAGGGTGGCGCCCATCCCGGCGCACTCCGGATAGGAGCGGTCGAGTTCGTTCATGGAGGCGTGGATGGCGGTGAAGAGCTCGCCCAGAACGTCCCCCCGGCCCGCGTCCAGCCCGGAGGCGGCCAGCTTGAAGGCGCGGGGCAGCAGGCGGGTGATTTTGTCCACCGTAATCCGGCTGGCGAATTCTCCCGCCATGGCGCCGCCCATGCCATCGCTCACCGCGAAGGCGAAGTCCATCTCGGCGATGGAAGCTTCACCGATCTTCCCGAGGCGATGCACGTCCCGGGCATCGAACCGCAGCCCGAGGAAGGAGTCCTCGTTGTTGGCGCGGATTTTGCCGCGATCGGTCAAGCCGAACCAGCGGAGGCGTGTTGGGGCGGGGACGTCAGTTGGTTGATCCATCGAGGATGGTGGCGAATTCGAAGTCGATGATGCAGAACCTGCCGTCGGCCGCCCGGTAGGTGATGTTGCGGACCTCGGCATCGTCATGGCGGACGCCGTAGGTCTCGAGTTCGGCGAAGATCTGCCGGGCGCGGGCGTCGTCGAGGTGTTCCACCCGCTGGCCGCAGTTTGTGGTCACGATGCGGAGGGATTCCGGGTCGGACTCGATGAGGCGGGGCACAAATGGACAGCCGCGGTCTTCGAGGTGGCGCAAAACGCGCACTTCATTGGCGAAGCGGGTTTCCGCCTCGGGACCACGGAAGGTTTTCCAAACGCGACCGTCGTAACCGATGCGGACGAGGGAGCGCTGGGTGTCTTTGACGTCGCGCATGAGGGGGAAACGATGGTCTGGCAGGAGCGAAGGGCAAGCGGGGAACGCTGGAATGATTTTTGCGTCGAAAAAGGTGGAGTTTTCAAGGAAAGCTGGCAAGAATCCTGCTTTGGCAGATGGGGTGCGGAAAAATCCCTGATCAGTGGCAGAAAGCCGCGCAGTCCGCCGAAAAACAGACAGATACACGATCAAAACTATGGCCAAATACAAACTGGAATACATCTGGCTTGACGGTTACGAGCCAGTGCCGAATCTCCGCGGCAAAACCCAAATCAAGGAATACGCGAGTTTCCCGACGCTGGCGGAGTTGCCTTGGTGGGGATTCGACGGGAGCTCGACCCGGCAAGCCGAGGGGCGGAGTTCCGACTGCATGCTGAAGCCGGTGGCGGTGTATCCAGATCCGACGAAGACCAACGGGGTGTTGGTGATGTGCGAGGTTTACATGCCCGACAAAGTGACGCCGCACCCGAGCAACGGCCGGGCGACGATCCTCGATGATCCGGATGCCTGGTTCGGCTTTGAGCAGGAATATTTCCTCTACAAGGACGGGGTGCCGCTTGGGTTCCCGTCGGGTGGTGGTTTCCCGCCGCCGCAGGGTGAGTATTACACCGGCGTGGGCTACAAGAACGTGGGCGACATTGCCCGCGAGATCGTGGACACCCACCTTGACCTTTGTTTGGCCGCTGGGATCAATCACGAAGGCATCAACGCCGAGGTGGCGAAGGGGCAGTGGGAATTCCAAATCTTTGGCAAGGGTTCACGGACCGCTGCCGACCAGATCTGGATGGCCCGCTACCTCCTCATCCGTCTCTGCGAAAAATACAAGGTGGATGTGAACTTCCACTGCAAGCCGCTTGGCAAGGACGTGGATTGGAACGGTTCCGGGATGCACGCGAACTTCTCCACCAAGTATCTGCGTGAGGTGGGTGGTCAGGCTTATTTCGAGGCCCTGATGGCCGCTTTCGACAAGTACAAGAACGAGCACATTGCCGTCTACGGCCCGGATAACCATCTTCGTCTGACCGGGTTGCACGAGACCCAGTCGATCGACAAGTTCAACTACGGTGTGGCCAACCGCGGCGCCTCAATCCGGGTTCCCCACAGTTTCGTGGAGAACAACTACCGGGGCTACCTCGAGGACCGTCGTCCGAATTCCCAAGGGGATCCGTATCAGATCGCCAGCCGGATCCTGCAGACGATTGCCACGGTTCCAACGGCCGCCCCGGCTCCGGTGGCGCCACCCGCTCCTCCGGTGCCACCGGCCATCCCGCCGGTTTATCCGGGGTATCCGGCGCCGTCGGCCTGAGCCTCCCGTTGCCTTTGCGTTAGCTGGCTCTCATCCAAGGCCGCTCCGGATTTGTTCCGGGGCGGCCTTTTGGTTTGGTGGTTTGGTCGTTTTGCGGGGACGAGGATCAAATCGTCATGGCGGAGAAACCGCCGTCCACGATCATTTCATGACCGGTGATGAAACTGCCGGCCTGGCTGCAGAGCAGGAGGGTGGCGCCGATGAGTTCCCGAGCTTCGCCGAACCGGTTCATCGGGGTGTGGCTCATGATTTTGGCAACCCGGTCCGGGGTGAGGACCTTGCGGTTTTGTTCCGCCGGGAAAAAGCCCGGGACCAGGGTGTTCACGCGGATGCCTTGGGTGGCCCATTCGCGCGCGAGGTTTTTCGTGAGGTTGTGGACGGCGGCTTTGCTCAGGGAATAGGTGAAAACCCGGGAGAGCGGGCCGAGCCCGGAGATGGAACCGAGGTTCACGATGCTGCCGCCGCCTGCTTGTTGCAGCATTTGCCCACCGAAGATTTGGCAGGAGCGGAAAACGGCGGCGGTGTTGATGTCCACGATGCGGAGGAACTCCTCGTCGGTGATTTCGAGGAACGGGGTGGGGGAATTGACGCCCGCGCCGTTGATGAGGATGTCGACCTTGCCCTGAGTGGCGACGACGTGATCGCACAACGCTTGGAGCGAGGCGCGGTCGGCGACATCGGCGGCGAAGAAGGAACCCCTGGCGTTCGCGGCGGCGATGAGGTCGAGGCGTTCCCGGGCTTTTTCCTCCGAGCGACCGACGATGGTGACCTCCGCCCCGGCTTCGGCAAGGCCTTGGGCCATGACGCCGCAGAGGGTGCCGGTGCCGCCGATGACGACGGCGGATTTTCCGTGCAGGCCGAAAAGTTGGTCGAGGAAAGGGGTCATGGCTGGAAGACGGGGAAATAGGCGGGTTGCCATTGGCGTTCGTCGGCGCCGCATTCGTGGGCGATGGGGGCGAACTCGGCGATTTCGGCGTTGCTGAAGAGGAGACCGCCGGCTTTTGCGGAGCGTTTGGCTCCTTCGGCTTCGGGTTGGCCGGGGAGCATCGAATTTTCATTCCCATGCCCGAGGATATCGCGGATCACGGCGGTGAGATTTTCGGCGAGGGAACGGCCCTGGGCGAAGTGATCGGTGCGGATGGCTTCCGGATGAATGACCTGGAAGTAGAAGGAAGCGGTCGTTTTCTCGCCGGCCGGAGCACCGGGGCGGTTGCGGATGGTGGGAAGCGAGCCTCCGATGGCGGCGCCGAAGAGTTCATTGAGGAGCGCCATGCCGTAGCCCTTGTGGGCACCGAAGGTTTTCAGGGCGTAGACCGCGTTGGGGTCGCGGGTATCGCGGCCTTCGTGATCCACGGCGGAATCCGGCGGGAGGGTGCCGCCCTCGCGCTTGAGTTGCTGGACGCGGCCCATGGCGACGGTGGAGGTGGCCCAATCGAGGACGATGGGGAAGCCGATGGCCTCCGTGGTGGGGAAGCCCCAAGTGTGCGGGTTGGTGCCGAGGGTGGGGAATTTGCCGCCGAAGGGAACGACCTCCGCGAGGGAGGAGGTGCAATTGGTGTAGGCGATGTAACCGCGCTGGGCGACATCGATGGCGTATCCGCCTCCCCAGAGATAGTGGGTGGCATTGTCGACCGCGACGACGCCGACGCCGAATTTCTCGGCGAGTTCGATGCAGGTATCGAAGGCTTGGTAGGCGACGGCCTGGCCGATCTTGCGGTTGGCGTTCCAATGCTGGACGGCGGGGAAGCGGGAGGGACGGACATCGATCTTGGCACCCGGGTTCCACTCGCCGATGCCGGTGCCGAAGAGGTGATCGAGGTGGAGGGCCTTGAGGGCGTTGTGAGTGCGGTTGCCGTGACGGGTGGCTTCCGCGCACATCCGGGTGGCGAGGGCGGCCTCTTCGGCGGAATAGCCGCGACGTTGGTAGGCGCGGGTGACGAGGTCGTTGTGGAGGGACTCGGGGACGATGCGAAATTCTTCCATTGGAGGGCAAGAAGTAGGCCGGGCGGGAGCGGCTGTCCACGCGAAAGATTGGGCCCGGCCGGAGGGGAGTCAGGCCAGGGCCTTGGTGACGAGGTGCCTTTCCTCGACCCCGGTGAGGCGCTGGTTGAGCCCTTGGTGGGGGTAGGAGAGGCGGGTGTGGTCGATGCCCATGAGATGCAGGATGGTGGCGTGAAGATCACTGACATGGCAGCGTTCCTCGACGGCCTTGAAGCCGAATTCATCGGTGGCTCCGACGGCTTGGCCGCCCTTCACGCCCGCGCCCGCGAGCCACATGGAGAATCCGTGCCAATTGTGATCCCGGCCCGGTTTGCCGACGCCTTCACTGGTCGGCGTGCGGCCGAACTCGCCGCCCCAAATCAGGAGGGTTTCGTCCCAGAGTCCGGTGCGTTTCAAGTCGGCAATGAGTGCGGCGATCGGTTGATCGGTTTCGGCGGCATGGGTGCGGTGGTTCTTGATGCAATCGGTATGACCATCCCAGGTATCCTCGATGTGACCGCCGCCGGAGTAGAGTTGGATAAAGCGGACGCCGTTCTCGATGAGCCTCCGGGTGATCAGGCACTTGCGGCCGAAGTCGGCGGTGAGCGGCTGGTTCAGGCCATACATTTCAAGGGTGGCGGGGGATTCGGTGGAGAGATCGACGACGGTGGCGGCCTCGCTCTGCATGCGGAAGGCCAGTTCATAGGACTCGATGCGGGCCATCAGTTCGGTGTCCCCGGGACGCGATTCCAAGTGGGTCTCGTTGAGTGACTTCAAGAGATCCAAGCTGCGGCGCTGGGTCTGAGCCGTGGTGCCTTTGGGGGTGGCCAGATCGAGCAGAGGGGAGCCACTGCCGCGGAAGAGCGTTCCCTGATAGGCGGCGGGCATGTAACCGGCGGACCAGTTCGATGCGCTGCCGATCGGGCCGCCACGGGGATCCGTCATGACGACAAAGGAGGGGAGATTGGCGTTGGCGGAGCCGAGACCGTAGCTCAACCAAGAGCCGAGACAGGGTTTGCCGATAAAGATGCCGCCGGTGTTCATTTGGAGGCAACCGGAGGCGTGGGCCGCTGTATCGGCGTGCACGGACCGGATCACGCAGAGATCGTCCGCATGGCGGGAAAGATGGGGAAACAGGCTGCTGATTTCGAGGCCGGAGTTTCCGTGTGGGGCGAAGGGAAACGGGGACTGCATGAGGTGGCCCACCGGCCTTCCATTGGAACCCACCTTGGCGTCGCCCCGGTAGGGTTGGCCATGGTATTTGGCGAGGGCGGGTTTGGGATCGAACGTGTCCACCTGGCTGGGCCCCCCGTTCATGAACAGGAAGATGCAGTGTCTGGCCTTGGCAGGGAAATGGGGCAGGGCGGAATGAGGGGAGGAGGCGAGCGCGTCCCGGCAGAGGAGATCGGCTAGGGCGAGTCCGGCAAAACCGCCGCCCGCCTGCCAGAAAAAATCCCGGCGGGTGCGATCGCGGGGGGAGGGATGAGGGTTGAAGCGGTTCATCGGGTCATTCCGGGTAGACGAATTCGTTGAGGTTGAGGATGACGCGGCAGAGTTGCTCCAGGGATTCGCCGGCGAGGAACGCTTTCATCCGGGCGGCCTCGCCCTCCGAAGGCGTCCGGCAGAGGGCGAGACGCCAGGCCATGGTGATTTGCTGCTCCGGTTCAGGGCCCGCTTCCCGACGCAGGCGCGCGGCGAAGTGCGTGGCCTGGGCATTGGCAAAATCCCCGTTGAAGAGGGTGAGCGCCTGAGGGGCCACGGTGGTCACCTGACGCTGCGGGCAACTGCTCACGGTGTCGGCGAGATCGAGGGTCTCGAACATCGGGATGACAAGGCCCCGCTTGATGAAGGCATAGACACTGCGGCGCGAGGCTTCCGGTTCCGCGGACGGCGACCAGACGGAGGTTTTGTCGGTGTTGGCCTCGATCGCGGCGGCCGGGATGGAAGGGCGGAAGGCGGGCCCGAATCGTTTCGGGTTGAGTTGGCCGCTGGCGGCGAGCATGGAATCCCGGATTGCCTCGGCCTCGAGACGGCGGTAGCGGATGGGCGAGTCCCCGGTCTTCACGGTCTGCCAGGCGCGTGAGGTGAGCAGCAGGCGATGCAGTTCCTTGAGGGACCAACGGGCGTCCTGCATGAACCAAGCGGCGAGCCAATCCAGCAACCCGGGGCGGGCCGGCGGGGCACCCATCAGGCCGAAATCGTTCGCCGTGGTGACCAGTCCCTCGCCGAAGTGTTGTTGCCAGACGCGGTTCACGATCACGCGCGCCGTGAGCGGGTTGTGCTCATCCGCAATCCACCGGGCCAGACCGAGACGGCGTCCCGTGCCGGGGCGGCCGGGCGCGGGAAAGTCGGGTTGTCGTGACGCGAGGATGACGGGCACCGCAGGCGTCACCGGTTCTCCGCGCCGGGTGGCCGACCCGCGGATCAGGATCGTGGAGAGCGGGGGCGGGGCGGAGGGCTCGCGCCAGGCATAGACCTCGGTCCCGTCCACCATCACCGGGAGTTCGGTCCGGCCTTTGCGGGGACGCTCGAGGGGCTCGAAGATGGAGACGAGGCTGTAGTAATCCCGGGTGGTGAGAGGCTCGAATTTGTGGTCATGGCAACGGGCGCAGCCGATGGTCAGGCCGAGGAAGGCTTGGCCGGTGGTGCTGACGATGTCGTCAAGCTGATCATAACGATCGGTTTGCGGGTCCGCGGGCTCGTCGTCCCAATGCCCGAGGCGGAGGAAGCCGGTGGCGACGTGGGTCTCCACCGAAGCGTCGTCCAGTTCGTCCCCGGCGATCTGTTCCAGCACGAACCGGTCATAGGGCTTGTCCCGGTTCAGCGACTCGATCACGTAATCCCGGTAGCGCCAGACGAAAGGCTTTGCGGCGTCCCGCTCGTAACCGTTGCTGTCGGCATAACGAACCACATCCAGCCAGTGCCGCGCCCAGCGCTCGCCATATTCGGGTCGGGTCAGCAGATGGTCGATCACGGTCCCGAGGTCCGGAGTCTGCTCGAAGCGGCGTTGCTCCTCCAGAGTGGGGGGCAGGCCCGTGAGATCGAGGTGGGCCCTTCTCAGGAGACTGGTGTCCGGTGCCCGGGGCGGTGCCGCTCCGTTGCCGAACAGAAAGGCATCGACCGGGTGGGCGTGGGGAGACCGGGGCACCGGTCCGGGCGAGAGAGGTTGGAAAGACCAATGTTCCGCCGGAGCCCGGGCCACGACTTCATCTTGAGGAAACGGAGCCCCCTCGGCCAGCCAATCCCTCAGCAGCGCCACCTGTTCGGCGGAAAGTCGAGCGCCCTCCGGCGGCATGCGCTCGTCCTCGTCGTGCGAAAGGATTCGGGTGAGGATTTCCCGGTGGCTTTCCCGGGGAATGAGCGATCCGGCGTCGAGCCGGAGGTCGCCCTTCTGTTTGAGGGGGCCATGGCAGGAGGAGCAGCGGTCGCGCAGGAGCGGCCGGATCTCGCGTGGGTAGTCGACCGCTTGCAGGGCCGGGACCATGGCCAACGCGCAAACGAGGAGCGCGGGTGGGAGCGGGGGAGTCATGGGGGCGTTGGAGCCGGAGCCATTGGATCGGGCTAAGAGTTATGTCGTTTGTGTCAATGGAAAAGCCGGCGGCCCGTCCTGGCGGAGACTTGCCGGAAGGTGCCGCAAATTCGGGCCCTGCGTTTTTTGGATTGCGTGGCGGCGGGTTGAGGCGAGAGGTTACAGGAAATACCCCGATGATGAGGATTCTCTTTCTCCTTGCGCTTCTCTTTCCCGGGCTGGTCAGGGCCGTGCCCCCTGTGGAGCACGTCATCGTGGTGAGCATCGACGGGGCCAAGCCCCCGGTGGTGGCGGAGAGTGCGATGCCGGTGCTCAAGCAGATGGCGGCGGAGGGCGCGGTGACATGGCAGGCGCGGACGATCTTCCCTCCGTTGACCCTGCCCTCGCACACCTCGATGTTGACCGGGGTGGGGCCTGACAAGCACCAGATCCTGTGGAACGGTTATACTCCGATCAAGGGGGTGGTCAAGGTGCCCACCGTCTTTTCCGCGTTGCGCCGGGAGCAACCGGAAGCGGTCACCGCCATGTTCGTGGGCAAGGTGAAGTTCCGGCATTTGTGGCTCCCGGATTCCCTGACGGTGTTTGACTTCGGCGGTCCGCAAAGCGCCACGGCGGTGGGAGCGGCTCCTGACATGGAAAAAAACAAGATCCCCTCCCAAACCGTGGCAGCGCGTGCTGCGGCCTGGATCCGGGAACACAAGCCGAAGCTGGCGTTCGTTCATTTCACGGACCCGGACAGCGCCGGGCACGCCAGTGGTTGGGGATCGCCGGAGCAGAAGGAGGCCCTGAAAGTGACCGACCAGGCATTGGGACAAATCCTCCGCGCGCTGCGGGAAAGCGGGATGGCGGAACGCAGCGTCGTCCTCGTCTCGGCGGATCACGGAGGGCATGACAAGGGACACGGGTTGGATATCCCGGACGACATGATCATTCCCTGGATGGCGTGGGGACACGGGGTGAAGAAGGGAAGTGTCATCCCCGGGCCGGTGAGCACCGTCGACACCGCTGCCACGGTGCTCTGGTTGCTGGGCGTGAAGCCCGGTCCCGGCATGGAGGGAAAACCGGTCACCGCGGCGTTTCTCGACTGAGTTCATTTCCAACCGACCGGTTGGGTCCACGCCTGTTCGAACTGGCCTTCGAACGAAGGATTGGGGTGGGGACGGCTGGAGGTGATGACCGCCCGGGCGTAGAGGAGATCCGCGGGCAGAACGAAGCTGGCCTCCGGTCCGGTCTCTTCCCCGAACACCACGCCGATGCCGGTGTCCGCGCGATGCGGAGCCGTCAGATCACAGGCCGCGCGCGTTCCGATCCAGTGAATCCGGTAGGACAGGCCCTTCTCGTTCCGCACGGAAACGTGCAGCGTCCGGGATGGGGGATCGTAGGAAACATCTTGGAGAATGACCCCGGAGCTGGCATAAAAATCGCCGCGTCGCATCGCTTCCACGAGGTGGTTGCCGGTGAGGGCGGGAGCTTTGACCATGACCCAGCCGCGTCCCGGAGTGTTGGAACCGCCGTGGTATTGGTGGGAATCATCCGTGGCCAAACCGAAGAGGGGCGCGCTCTTCAATTCCTTGAGCCGGATCGCGTTGCAGAGGTCCCAAATCGCCTCGTCGCCCGGACGTCCGGCTTCACCGAGGTGGTTGATGGAGGGATGCCCGTTGTAGACCTCGAAGAAGCGTTCCTCCACGGCGCGGGCCAGGTCATCGGCGGTGACGCCCCACTGAAAATTCGGATGATTGAGGTGAACCAGAATGGGTTGCCCGGTTTGTTTCTCCAAGGCCAAGGCGCGGCGCATCGTCTCGTTGATGATTTCTTGCACCGTCAGGCCGGGCGGGACGGCGGGGATCGGGGTGGTGCCCGGGACATTCACCGCGTTGATGTGGACCGGTTTGCCGTTTGAGGAATTGGTGATTTCCTCGGCCTGAAGCACGAGAAAGGCTCCCGGAGACTCGAACAACGGGCGGTATTCCTCGATCCTTTTGAGGCGCACCTGGCGTTTGCCGTCCACCTCTCGGGTCTCCACCCAGGGAATACCATGCTTGGCCAGATATTTGTCGTAGGCGGAGCGGCCGAGGGTTTTCTGCCGCTTCAGGATCTGGTCCAGAGGCATCCATTTCTCCGTGGTGGCGAGGACATTGTGATCGCTGAGGGCGATGAAGTCATACCCGTGCTCCTGATACCAACCCACAATCATCTCCGGAAAATCATTCCCATCACTCCACAGGGAGTGCGTGTGGGTGTTGCCGCGGAACCACCGGACCGGCTCGGCGGCGGTGAGGAGCGGGGCGATCAGAAAGCCGGAGAGCCAGAGCCTGGACAGGGCGTTGACAGACATGCCGGATACACGGTCGGGCCCCGTTCGTTCTGTCGGACGGAGATCACCCGGTCCAAGGACGGAATCGGTGGGCGATTCCGCTACGAGAATGAATTCTGAGGAGCGGAATGCCCCGGAATTCCGTTCCAGCGTCCTTCACCGTCATTCCCACCCGGCGGTCGGTCGGGCGTTGACCTGGAGCCGGGGCAAAGATAGGATCGGAACTCTGATGCCGGAGAGCCCCCCTCTCATCCTCAATTTGCTTTCGGGACCGCGAAACGTCTCGACGGCGCTGATGTATTCCTTCGCCCAACGGGAGGACACGGCGGTGGTGGACGAACCGCTTTACGGGCATTATCTCCGTTTGACCCACGCCCCCCAGCCGAACCGTGAGGAACTGGTCCGGATGCTTGATACCGACGGGGTGAGGATGATCCGCGAAGTCATCTTGCGACCGCCCCCGGGCAAGGCGGTTTGGTTCATCAAGAACATGGCGCATCATCTGGTGGCACTGCCCACCGAATGGCTGGCGGATCCGCGGGTGCTCAACGTCTTCCTGATCCGTGATCCGGTGCAAATGCTGCCCTCGCTGGTCCACCAGATCACGGAGCCCGTCCTGCGGGACGCCGCGTATGCCGATCAGGCGCGTTGGTTCCGGGAACTGGAGGCGGTCGGCCGGAAGCCCGGGGTGATCGATTCCCGGGATCTTTTGCTCGATCCCGCCGCGGTGCTCGGGGAGCTTTGTGACCGGGCGGGGATCCCTTTTGATTCCGCCATGTTGCGATGGGAGGCCGGGCCGCGGCCGGAAGACGGTCCTTGGGCGAAGGATTGGTATCACAACGTCCACCGGTCCACCGGGTTTGAGCCCTATGGGGAAAAGAAGGCCCCTTTCCCGGAGAAATTGCGGCCCCTTCTGGCGGAATGCCTGCCACACTACGAGTTTCTCCACCGTCATCGCATCACGATCACGCCTCAACATCATGGATCCACGCAATGAAACCATTCAAATCTGGGTGGGAGACCGCCTCTGGCCCCGTGAAGAGGCCAAGGTGTCGGTCTTCGATTCCGTCGTCCAAGGCGGCGATGCGGTCTGGGAAGGATTGCGTGTTTATGAGGGCAGGATCTTCCAGCTGGAGGCGCACCTGGACAGGATGTTTGCCTCCGCCCATGCCCTCGCTTTCGCCGGAGTCCCCGGCCGGGACTTCATCAAGAGCGCCATCCGGCGCACCCTGGCGGCGAATGGCATGCGCGATCAGGCGCACATCCGCCTCACCCTGACACGTGGCCTCAAGGTCACGTCAGGGATGTCGCCGAAAAACAATCAATCCGGTTGTACCTTGATCGTCCTCGCCGAATGGAAACCGCCTGTCTATGACAATGCCGCGGGCATTCGGCTCATCACTTCCGCGATCCGCCGCAACGGACCTCAGTTCCTCGATTCCAAGGTGCATCATAACAACCTGCTGAACAATATCCTGGCCAAGATCCAAGCCAATCTGGCAGGAGTTGATGATGCCATCATGCTGGATCAGCACGGCTTTGTGGCGGAGACGAACGCGACCAATCTCTTCTGTGTGAAAAACGGCCTTGTCCTGACCCCTCACGCGGATGCCTGTCTGCCCGGGATCACCCGGGGCGTGGTGATCGGGATTTGCCGGGAGCACGGGATTCCCCTGGTCGAGCGGAATCTCTCCCTGACGGAGGTTTACACGGCGGACGAGTGTTTCACCACCGGGACGATGGGCGAGCTGACGCCGGTCACGGAAGTGGATGGGCGGAGCATCGGGAGCGGAGGACGCGGACCGGTCCTGCAGCGCCTCCAGGAACTCTTCCTCGCCAAGACGAGCGGGGAAGGGGAACCGTTGGACTGACGGGCTCCCGGCAACC
The DNA here is from genome assembly GCA_018970725.1 of Verrucomicrobiota bacterium. GTDB lineage: Bacteria > Verrucomicrobiota > Verrucomicrobiia > Verrucomicrobiales > DEV007 > V1-115. The sequence continues at coordinate 32,449 of JAGWVU010000036.1, read as the reverse complement.
CCTCCCAAGGGGACAAGGGGATCAGAAAAGCCAGAGCTGGCCTTGGTCCACCCGTCGGAAGGAGGTGATCGAAAGTTCCGGAGACCGCGGAGCCAGACCGATCCGGCGGCATGAGGTGGCGAAAAGGTTCTCCAGCAGCTGGGCCTCGGGTCCGGAGCCGCGCATCCGCTGACCGAAGCGGCCTTGGTGCAACTCCCCGCCATGCATCGCCCGGAGCCGGGTTTCCACCGTATGACGGCGGCCCGGGTAGTGAAGGTCCAACCACTTCATGAAAAGGTCTGCCACGCCATGGGGGAGGCGGAGCAGGCTGAAGGCGGCGAAGGAGGCTCCGTGGGAGTGCGCCGCGTCGAGGATCCCGGGGATTTCATGGTCGTTCAGGCCAGGGATGACCGGAGCCACGGAAACGCCCACCGGCACGCCGGCATCCGCCAGATCCCGGATGGCCCGGAGCCGGAACCCGGGCGAAGCGGCGCGGGGTTCCATGCGGCGCGCCAATCCGGGGTCCAGACTGGTGAGCGAGAGCAACACGGAGGCGGCTTGATGGGCGGCCAATCCGGTCAGGAGATCCGCATCCCTCGTCACGAGGTGGTTTTTGGTGATGACCGCGACGGGGTTGCGGAAATCCAGAAGAACCTGCAGACAGGAGCGGGTGATGCCGAGTCCTTTTTCCACGGGTTGGTAGCAGTCCGTGATCCCGCTGCAGGCGAGAGGTTGCGGGGCCCAGGCGGGCGCGGACAATTCCTTGCGGAGGAGCGCCGGCGCGTCCTCCTTCACCATGAGGCGGGTTTCGAAGTCCAGCCCGGCGCTGAAGCCGAGGTATTCATGGTAGGGGCGGGCGTAACAGTAGGCACAGCCATGTTCACAGCCGCGGTAAGGATTCAGGCTGGCGTGGAAGCGGAGGTCGGGGCTTTCGTTGCGGCTGATGATGGACCGGGAGAAGTCCCGGTGGATGGTGGTGAGCGGGCGTGAGGGCACCCCATGACCCTCGGAAGCCAGGAGGTCATCCATGGCCTCTCCATCCACTTCCACGTGCATGGATTCAAAGCGATTGCCCGGATTTCCCGGGGTGCCGCGGCCCGGGGGAGGGGCGAACTCGTGCAGGGAGGTGATCATTCGTTTACTCAACATGCGAACAACTCGCTGTCAAGCGGCGGATCCTCACAAAACACCTTCCGATCCCCGGTCAGACCGGGATCGAGAGCGTGAACCGGAGGTTGGTCTCGACCAAATCCGACATGTTGCGGCATGGATCGAAGGCGCGGCATTGGTGGGCTTCGTTCAGTTCCGCGCGGAGCCGGTGGATTTTGGGTTCCGTGGAGAGGGGTTGTTGCCGCATGGCCCGGAAGAGGGCGTCGAGGCGCTGGTGCTCCACCTTGACGCGGCGGGCCATGAGACTGCGTTCCTCGACTTGATACTGCTGCATGGTCGGGTAGTTCAGCAGATCGGTGCAGAGTTTCACCACCATTTCGTTTTCGCGAAAAAACTGCGGGCGATAGATCTGGAGATCCCCTTCGTAACACTGCTGGTCGAAGTCGATCGCTCGGACCCGGAACTGCACTTCCTCGAAGTCGGGCGTGATATCGACCACATAATTGTAGGTCCGCATGTCCCCGAGCAGGCGGATGAAGCAGCGTTCGGTGAATTTGACAAATTCCTTGGCCACCCGGACGCGGTTGAGATGGCTGTCGTCGAGGTATTCCCGGATGAAGGTGTCGCCAGGGACGCCGGCGATATGTTCCTCGATCAGGGAGTTTTGGTGCACGAGATAGTTGATGCGGTTGGGAGAGAGCGTGTGTTCCAGTTCCAGACCGAAGATTCTGGAGGCATCCGGCACCTTGACATAAAAGTGATCATAATTGTCATTGAACTGGTTGACCACGCGGACCCGGAAAGGTTTGGAGTTCCCGAACTCGCAAAAGTCGATCCGTTCAATATAGAGGTGTCCGAGAGAATCGTTCTTACCAGTTTTGAGTAGGCAATAGATCCGGCTCAAGATCCGGTTGAGTTCCTTGGTGCGCTCCGGGTCATACGTGACTGTTTTCCACAGGGAATCGCCGCCGTCGGACGTCTGGCAGGGGAACATCCCGTGGAATTCCAGCATCATCTCATAGACGGGCGGGAATTCCACGGAACGGCCGAACTCCGTCAGGAAGGCGGTCAGCTCCGGAACGACTTCGTAGAAAGCCTTGCGCCGTGAGATTTGGCAGTAGCGCGCCGGGAGTTCGGGAGAATCGGCCCTCGATTTTTCCTCGGCTTGGTGGGCGGACTCCCGGGCCGCGGCCTTTTCCCGGTGAAAGATCGTGGAAGAGACGGCGGCGAGGATGGGGCGTTTGTTGCCGGGTTCGATTTTCCGCGATTGCGTGCCGGGCAACCAAACCGCGCCGCAGGATCCGCAGTGGAGGACCTGCAGGGAGAGCCAGGGACCGGCCAGGGCCGGGCGCAGGGGATGGCCGCATTCGAGGCAGGGGACCGGGGCCTTGGAAGAGGTATCGCTCCGGCCCGAGTCCGCGGGTTGGATCTTGGGACGCCGGTGACGGTTTTCTGCCAACCAACGCCAGTAGTGGAAAGAAGGAATCCACTCCCCCTGGCAGGCGGGGCAGGGCCAGGTGGCCAGGTCCCATGGCCCGGAGGCCGGATCCAAGGGGACACCGCCGCAATCCGGGCAGGTCACCGGTCAGCCTCCCTGTTGCTTTTTCCGCTCCTGAATGAAGAGGAAGGTGGTAGCCCCGACCAGGCAAACGGCGATTCCGCCGACGATGAACGGGAGGGGCGAGCCGGATGAACGGGGCGCGGCGATGACCGGGGCCGGGCGGGCGGGCGCATCCGGGTCAACCGCGGAGGAGGGGCGAACGGGAGCGGATGGCTTGGTGGAGGCTTTCGTGCCCGAAGCGGTCGGCGAGGTCCCGGCGCCTTTGGCCGGTTTGTCCTTGCCCGGGGCCGGAGCGGAGGCGGTGCGCTGCATAACGAGGGCGTTGAGGGCGTCATCGCCGGAAAGGGGAGCGGTCTCGGTGGGCTTGGTGCTCTCGGCGGCCTTGGCGGTCTTTTCGGCTTCGGCGGCTGCGGCCAGTTTGTCGTCGGCGATTTTCTTTTTGACCCGGTCGTCGAGTTGTTGCTGGAGGAAGGCAAGAATGGAAGGGCGTTCGCCGGTGGTCGTTTGGGGGGCGGAGGAGGCGGGCTTGGCGATGGGGGCCGGGAGTTTGGCGCCGTTTTTGACCATGTTGGCATTGGTCAGGGCAGCCTTGGCCTCTTCGAGTTTGCCGGCGTGGATGAGTTCCCCGGCGTCGTAGAAGGCCTTGGCTTGCTCCTCCAAGGCGGCGGCATCGAGTTTGGCGACGCGTTCCATTTCCTTGCGGACCCGTGCGATGGCTTCGTTGATGCTGGGCTCGGATTTGAGATCGACACTGAGCCAGGTGATTTTCTTGGCCTTTTCCGCTTCCACGAGGGCCTTGAAATTGGCGGCGGCAGCGGCGATTTCCTGTTGGGCGGCGGCGCGGGCGGATTCGGGGAGGCTGGCGAGGCCCTTGGCGTTCTGGGTGGCCTCGTAACGGGCGTATTCGAGTTCCTGGGTGAGGCTTCTTCCGTAAGCCGGGAGGATGTTCTTGGCGTCGGTCACGGCGGCGGGATAAGCGAGGGTGCCGGGATAGACCCGTTCGATCATCTCGAATTGGCGGAGGGCCCCGAAGAGGTTCCCCCCGGCGGCGGCCTGACGCATCACCCTCAGGGCGCCGTAGGCCTCGAGGTTGAGGACGTGAACGGCCTGCTGTTCCGGTGAGAGCCAGTTCCCGCGGAACCGGGTCTGGCCGGATTTGACCTTTTCCAACTCGGCGTTGAGTGAATCCCGGATTCCCTGAATTTCCGCGAGGTGGGTGCTGGCGGGGTATTTGGTGAGGAACTCATTGACGGTCTTGAGACGTTCCTCGTAGTTCTTTGCGGGCAACCCGTCCGGGGTGGTTTTGAGGGGCAGGCAAGCCTCGCGTTCGACGTCCTCGGGCGTGGTTTTCTCCACCCGATCGATGCTGATCCGGTTGATCGTGCGCTTGTCCTTGATGGTCCCCCGGAGCACCTGGATGCGGACGACATCGGGGGTCTCTTCGATGACATTGCCGCTGACGACCTCCCCGGATTTGAGGTAGACCTTGTCCGCCCGCAAGGCCGGGGGAACGGCGAGAAGGAGGATGGCCAGGGAGAGGACGGGGGAGAAGAAGCGAGGGCCCGGGGACATGGAAGCGAGGGAGAACGAGTTCGGCGTCGGTCACACCCTACACCCTCTGACCCGGGGCAATCCAGTAATTTTGACGGTGAGCGTCTCAGGATCCGTTTTCCGGCACCGCGAGGTTGGCGATGGCTTGCATCACCCGTTCGGAAATCGCCTGTTGCCCGGCCTTGCCCTTGGCGGCCAGTTCCTCCTCGGAGAACTGGATGGGATGGCCGAAGACGACGTGGATTTTGCCGTCGAGCCGGGGGAATTTCCGGTTTCTCGGGAAGGCCTCGAAACTTCCGAAGATGCGAACCGGAATGACGGGAACGCCGGTTTTGGCCACCAGCAGGCCGACGCCGCGTTGTGCCGGTTGGAGGGAGCCGTCCGGGGTGCGGGTGCCCTCGGGGAAGACGACCATTTTCTTGCCTTCCTTGACGAGTTGCATGGAGATGCGCAGGGAGGAGAGTTCGGCGTTGTCCCGGTCCACCGGCACGGTGTTGAGCCTGGGGAGGAGCCAGGTGAAGAGCGGCGGCTTGAATAGGGTGTTGCGGGCGAGGTAATGGATCGGTTCCTCCAGGGCGGTGCCGACGAGCGGAGGATCGAGGAAACTGGCATGGTTGGCGGCGAAGTAGGCGCCACCGGGGATCGCGGCCCGCTCCGCGTGATGAACCTCCATGGCGTAAGCGGTGCGGAAGAAAGCCTTGGATACGTCGTAGGTGAGGCGGTAGACCCAGGACATGACCGGACGGGCCGGGGGCCGGGGTTTCACGCCCTCGATCTGGAGGATTTCGATGACCTTGGCGGTGACTTCCTCCAGAGTGAGGTGGGAGGTGTCGATCCGCCGGGCGTCGGCCGCCGCTCGGAGGGGATCGGCTTCGCGGGAGGAGTCCTTGAGGTCGCGCTCCCTGATGTTGTCATCGATCCCCTGCGCCCGCCGGCGCCGTTCCCGCACCTCCGCCGAGGCCTCGAGGAAGAACTTGAAGGGGGTATCCGGGAAGACCACCGTGCCGATGTCCCGGCCCTCCATCACGACATCGCCCATGGAACGGAAATCCTGCTGGCGGGCGACGAGGACGCGGCGGACTTCCGGGAGGGCGGCGATGGTCGAGACGGTGCCGTTGACGGCCTCCAGACGCATGCAGGCTTCGGTCACGTCCCGGTCGTCGATCCGGATGACGGATTCCCGGCCATGGAGAGCGCACTCGAACCGACTGCGGTGGAGCAGGGAGAGGACGGCGGCGGAGTCCGCGGGGTTCACCCGGTTTTCCAATACCCACCAGGTGAAGGCGCGATACATCGCCCCGGAGTTGATGAAGAGGAAGCCGAAATGCTCCGCCACGCGGCGTGCCACGCTGCTTTTCCCAGAGGCGGCCGGGCCGTCGATGGCGATGGCGACGAAGTGCATGGGGACTGGGTGGAAAACCGGTTGGATCAAGATTCCCGTTCCGTGGCCGGATTCAAGGATTTGATCACGGGGGTGTGGTTGTCCTTGTTTTTCGCGGCCATGACCTCGCGGATCCGGTCCTCGAAGCCCGGGTAACTGGTGCGGATGCACTCGGTTCCGGTGATCACGGTTTCTCCCTCCGCGTGGAGGCCGGCGATGGCGAAGGCCATGGCGATGCGGTGATCTCCGTGGGAATCGATCCGGGCCCCCTTGAGATGGGCCCCCCCTTGGATTTCCATCCCGTCGAAAAACTCCTCCACTTCGGCTCCCATGAGGCGGAGGCTGTGGGTCACGGTGGCGATGCGATCGGATTCCTTGACGCGCAATTCCTTGGCGTCCCGGATGGTGGTCTTACCCTCCGCGAGCGCTCCGGCCACGGCGATGACAGGGATTTCGTCGATCACGTTGGGAATGTCCGCGCCCTCGATGGTCGTCCCCCGGAGGCGGCCGCCGTGGACCTCGATCCGTCCGACGGGTTCCCCGCAGCGGCTGTGGTCGATGACCTCGGTGATCTGGGCTCCCATGCGGATCAGGATTTTAAGAAGGCCGGTCCGGCTTTGGTTGAGCCCCACGTTGTCCACGCGCAGGTGGGCCCCGGGCATGGCGGCGGCGGCAACCACCCAGAAGGCGGCGCTCGACATGTCGCCCGGCACTTCAAAGTCCCGGGATTCCAAGGTCTGTCCCCCCCAGATGCTGAGGTGGTTTTCCTGACGGAGCGTCTTGACCTGGAAATACTGGAGCATGCGCTCCGTGTGATCCCGGCTCTGGACCGGTTCGGTCACCGTGGTTTTCCCCGTGGTGAAGAGGGAGGCCAGCAGGATCGCGCTTTTAACCTGCGCGCTGGCGACCGGAGATTGGTAGTCGATCGGCTGCAAACGGGCCCCCTCAATGACCAGGGGCGCGGTATCGCCCGGCCCCTCCGCCCGGATGTTGGCGCCCATCCGGGCGAGCGGTTCAATGATGCGCCGCATCGGTCGTTTGGTCAGGGAGGCATCTCCGGTGAGGCGGGCACGGAAGCCCTCTTTCTGACCGGCCAGAATGCCGCTGAGGAGGCGCATCGTGGTTCCCGAGTTCCCGCAATCGATATCCCCGTCCGGGGACCGGAATTCTCCGCGGCAGCCATGGACGCGCAAGTGGGTGGGGCCCCATTTCGTGGCATCGAGTTCCTCGATTTGGACGCCCATGGCGCGGAACGCATTGACCGTGGAAAGACAGTCCTCACTGGGGAGGAAACCCTGGATTTCGCACGGGCCGTTGGCGAGGGCGGCCATCATGATGGACCGGTGGGAGATACTCTTGTCTCCGGGGACGCGGAGTTCCATCCGGATGGGCCGGCACCTTTTGACCTTGAATTCTGACATGCTGCGGAGAAGCGGAGCGTTTTGAGCCGGCCTCACAGGGGGCGATCCAGTTGCTCGCGCAACTCCCGCGCCTCACGGAGGAATCCGGCGAGTCCTTCTTGGTCCCGATTCTCCAAAAAGACAAGTAAATCACCCAGAATGCCGTTGAGATTCCGCAACGGGCCGAGGAGGGCGTCCCGGTTCTCCAGAAGAATCTCGCTCCACATCGCGGTTCCTCCCTTGGCGATGCGGGTGGTGTCCCGGAGGCCGTTGCCGCAAAGGGCGCCATCCTCCGGGCGGGGACCGAGCGCGGCGAGGGTCAGGGCCGCCGCCACCGCGTGGGGCAAATGGCTGACCCGGGCGAGGGCTTCGTCATGGGTTCCCGGGGCAAGGCGCCGCACTTGCAGGCCAAGCTCCCGCCAAAAGGCTTCCAGCCTTTCCAGCGCTGCCGAAGGAGTCTCCAGCAGGGGCGTGAGGAGACAGGTGGCTCTCTCAAAAAGATCCGGCCGGGCGTGCGCGATGCCCCCCTGCTCCGAACCGGCCATTGGATGGGAACCGATGAAGACCGCCCCCGCGGCTGCCACCATGGGGGTCAGCTCGCTCACCACCCGGGCTTTCACGCTGCCCACGTCCGTGACGATTGCCCCCGGGGCGAGCGCGTGTTCGCTCACGAGCCCGGCGATCAGACCGGGCATGGCCCCGACCGGGGAACAGAGGATGATGAGGTCCGCCCCCCGGCCGGCCTCGGCCAGGCTGCTGGTGATTTCCCCGGCGGAGAAACCACGGTCGCGCAACCGGGGGAGCGTCTCGGCCCGGCGGGTCCAGAGCCGGAGTGCGGGCCCCGGTCTCTGTTTCAGGGCGAGCGCAATGGAACCTCCGAGCAATCCCGGACCCAGAATGGCGACCTTGGCGAATTGTCCGGACAAGACGGGGCGCAAGGCTCAGGGGACCCGGAACTGGATGGTTTGCCCCGATTGGCCCGGGTTGGGGATCTCGACAGGCGTGCCCGGAGCGATGCCGCGCACGTCGATTTCCGGGAGATCGGGATGGGCGGAAAGTTTCACGTAACCGGAGCGACCGGGGACGGGCTGGGCAAACGGGAGCTTGGAAGTGTCGGACGGGGCGGGAGCGGAGGTCCTGTCGGTCGCGGGTTCCGGCTCGGGCTCGGGCCGGGTCCCGGTGGAAGCGGAGGCGAGGCGATCCGCGACGGAGCCGCCGCGAGTGGTGGTCATGCGACGCCGCCAAGGTTCATTGATCGGGGAGAGGGCGTGGCGTTGGGCGGGAAAAACCTCGCTGCGGGGGGTGAGGGAGCGGGAACCGGCGGTGCGGGAAAAGCGGCGCTCCCCGCCGCCGGAACGGGGACCGGAATCGCCCGGGTAGTAGGAGGTCGGCAAAGGTTGCTGGAAACGCGACGGTTCGGGGAGCCCGGAGACCCCGGTGTAGGGCCAATTCGCGGCCTGGGGATAGCCGTAGCTGCCATCGACCGAATCCGCGAGCATTTCCCCGAAGTTGCCGGGGTAGATCCCGGTGCTGTAGGCCACCGGCGTCTGGCCCCAGACGTTGAACGGGCTGCCGATTCCCGCGTGGCGGGAACCCTTGGCGTTGGAGACGCAACTGCTGGATGCCATTGCGATGATCAGGGCGAGAAGGGGCGTGAACCGGGACATGGGGTCAAGGGGGATGAAGAGGGGAAAACGGCGATCAGTGCGGGAGGCTGGGGCTCGGTCCTTACAGCATAAGATGGGGCGGTCCGGGCGAAAAGCAGAAACAACGCGCTACTTGGAATCGAGATAACGCTTTACACGGTCGCGTCCGCCGAGCCCGATGGCGATCGCCCCCCCGATCCCGAAGGCGATGACCGCCGCCACGATGGCCCCGGTGATGAGGTATTCCACGACGTTGCTGCTGAGGGCGGTGATCTCGGCGCGCTGCAGGGCCATGCCGCCGAAGAGGAACACGACCACGTATCTGGCGATGTTGCCGAACAGGCTGTTGCGCGAACCGATGGCGCGCCTGGCCAGGTCAGCCAGGACGAGACCCACGAGGAAGATGAGGGTGGCGGCCCAGAAATTACTGATCAGGACGGCGAGCCCGGAGACGAACTCCAGATTCATCACCTGCAATCCTTGGGCGGTCATCGTCACGATGATGGAAATCATGGCCACCCAGCCGAGAGCGGACGAGAGACTCAGGCCGAGGACCGGAACCTTGCCCTCGTAACCGAGGGTTTGCGAGAGGTGGTCGATCCGGATCCCTTCGAGGACCGCCGTCACCATCTTTCTCACGATGTTGGCCACGAAGACACCGAACGCGATGATGAGGGTCCCGAACACCAGTCCGGGGAGGGAGGCCCAGATCTGGGTGATAAAACGGTTCAGGACGCTGGAGACTTCCGGGATCTCCAGGCTGTTCACGATGATGGGCAAAAGGATGAGCCAGATCAGGGAGACCAAAACCGTCAGAATGGCCCGCGAGAGCGGTTGGGTCCCGTCCAAACCGAGGCGCTCATCCAAGCGGGAGGCGGTGAGCACCCCCTGCACGATTTTTTTGGCGAGGGTCGCCAGCACCCAGGTGAGGAAGCACCACGCTCCTGCCAGAACGAGGCGCGGGACGGTTTGCACCACGGGCTCCGTCAAGGTCTGGAGACGCAGCGTGACCTCGCCCAGACCGGCCGCGTTCAGCGCCGAGATCGCCACCACCAGCAACAAAATGAGGAAAATAAACTGGCTGATGGCCTGCTCCGTGTTCGCGTCGTCCAGCCCCAACCGGCGCGCCATCCATTCATCGAGGCCTGTCCGGTGCAGCAGGGCGCGCACGAGGAATTTGATCAGCATCGCCCCCACGATGCCGCCGAGCAGGATCATGGCGGCCCGGGCCCCCGGAAGATTTTCGGTGAGCTGGCCGACGTAGTTCAGGAATTGACTGACGGGGTCCATGGCGTGGCGTGACAAGGGCAATCCTAGACGGTCTGGTGGCGATAGAAAACGCAAAAGTCCCGGATAACCCCTGTAAAATAAGCGTCAGTCTCGAAGATGTCGCAAGCAAAAATTACAGAAAATCTAAAAAACAAGTTTATTTAGATATATTCCCGGTGACGCCGCTTCAACGCCGGTTGAAATTCGCCACCGCCCGCTCCGCTTCCCGGGTTTCGACCCGTTTCTTGAGATCCTCGCGCCGGTCTCCCTTGGCTTTGCCGCGGGCCACGCCGATCTCCATCTTGACCCGTCGACCGCTCCAGTAAGCGCGGAGGGCGACCAGAGTGAACCCTTTCTCGTGAGTCAACGAGGCCAGTTTGAGGATCTCCTTGCGATGGAGGAGCAGTTTCCGCGGGCGCTTGGCCTCGTGTTGGACGAAACTGGCGTTCTGGTAAGGCTGGATGTCGCAGCCGTGGAGGAGGACCTCCCCTTTCTCCACCCGGGCGAACGAGTCCCGGATATTGATGTGACCGGCACGGACGGACTTGACCTCGGTGCCACGAAGGACCAGCCCGGCCTCGTAGGTCTCCACGATTTCGAAATCGTGCCGGGCCTTCTTGTTGGTGGCGATGTCGGCTTGTTTGGTCATGGGTCGCGGGGCCCAAGCCGCACCGGCCGTCGGCTCAGAACCGTTCTTCGGCGCTGCCTTCCACGAGGACGATCTTGCCTTGGATGATCTCCATTAGGGCGATGTCCGCCTGGCCGACGCGCTGGTTGATCCTGACGAGCGGTGGCCGACCGTTGTTCAATTGGCGGACGCGCTGGGAGACCATGTTAATCAGGACGGGGATGTCCGGGACGACGTGGGAGGCTTGTTCGAGCAGGTCACTTTTCATGGCGGGGCGATCAACGGCACCACCCGTTGGCCGGGCGGAGGGAAACGGAATGATCTTCGGCTGCGTCATCGGGGTCGTCGGGAGGAAAAACGGGGAGGAGGGGATCTGCCGGGAAAACAACGCGGGCCGCCGGTTCAACCGGGAGGGAGAGCATACGGTAAAACCGGGTTCATGCAACTTGGAAATCAACGGGGCCATGGTCCCTTCAGATCTGCGATCGGCGCTGGGAGGCAATCGCTTCCCCCATGTCCGCCGCGCCGAACAGGGAAGTGCCGGCCACCATGACATTGGCCCCATGGCTGGCGGCGACGTGGACGGTGGTGGCATCGATCCCCCCGTCCACCTCGATGTGGAAGGCGAGCCCCAGATCCCTGCGGATTTGATGCGCCCTGGCCACGTGTGGCATCGTTTCCCGCGCCATGAACGCCTGGCCGCCGAACCCGGGCCGGACCGTCATGACCAGCAGGATATCGATCAGACCGAGGTAGGGAATGACCTTGTCGAACGCCGTGTCCGGGCTGAGGGCGAGACCGGCGTGGCAACCCGCCCCGCGGATCGTCTGCAAGGTGGCGGCCGGGTCGGCGGCGGCTTCGACGTGCACGGTGATGTGGTCGGCCCCGGCTTCCACGAAGCGCGGCACGTAGTGATCCGGGCGGGCCAGCATGAGGTGGACGTCGAGGGGGAGCCGGGTGTGGGGGCGGATCTGGGCCACGAAGGAGGGGCCGAAGGAGATGTTGTCCACGAAGTGACCGTCCATGACATCGAGGTGAAGCCAGTCGGCGCCGGAAGTTTCCGCTCTCCGCACCTCTTCGGCGAGCCGGGACCAGTCGGCCGCGAGAATGCTGGGGGCGATGATTCGCCGGTTGAAATCGATCATGGGCACGAGTATCTGCGAGCCAACCGTCGTGCAACTTCCCATCTCCTCTGACTCCGATTCCGCAACCTCACGCGACGAGGAGTTCATGGCCGAAGCCTTGCGCCAGGCGCGGAAGGCGGCCGCGGGCGGGGAGGTGCCGGTGGGCGCGGTGATCGTGCGGGCCGGGCGCGTGCTCGCGCGGGGGTTCAATCAGGTCGAATTGCTGAAGGACGCGACGGCCCACGCCGAGATGCTGGCCCTCTCCAGCGCCCAGGCGAGTCATGGAGACTGGCGGCTCAACGACTGCGATCTCTACGTCACCAAGGAGCCTTGCCCGATGTGCGCCGGGGCCATTTACCACTGCCGGATCCGCCGGGTCATCTTTGGGTGCCGCTCCCCCAAGGACGGGGCGGCGGGGAGCCTCGTCAACCTTCTCCAGCAACCCACCTTGAACCACCGCAGTGAAATCACGCCCGCCGTCCGAGAGGAGGAATGCGCCGCGCTCCTGCGCGAGTTTTTCGCCGGGGCCCGCCAGAACAAGGACCGGCCCCGCAAGCCGCCCGGCGCCTGACAGACTCAAAGGTTGCATGGTCCGGTGATTTCGTCGAAAGCTTCGGGAATGAAGCAGCGCAAGGGGATCATTTTGGCCGGAGGGGCGGGGACGCGGCTCTACCCACTCACCGAGGTGGCCTGCAAGCAGTTGCTCCCGATCTACGACAAGCCGATGATCTATTACCCGCTGTCCACCCTGATGCTGGGCGGGATCCGCGATATCCTGATCATCTCGACCCCCAAGGACACCCCGGATTTCGAGGCCCTTCTCGGGGATGGATCGGCCCTCGGCATCCGCCTCAGCTATCAGGTCCAACCCGCGCCCCAGGGAATCGCCCAGGCCTTTCTTCTGGCGGAAGATTTTCTTGGCGGGGCCGGGGCGGTGTTGATTCTCGGCGACAACATTTTCTACGGGAAACTCGATTTCTTCCGCCGGGCCCTCGCGATGGAGGAAGGGGCCTGTGTCTTCGGCTACCACGTTCGCGATCCCGAACGCTTCGGGGTCGTCGAATTCGGCACGGACGGGACCGTCATCAGCATCGAGGAAAAACCGGTCCGGCCGAAGAGCCATTACGCGGTGCCCGGATTGTATGTTTACGACGGGGAGGTCGTCGCGTTGACCAAGCGCTTGTTGCCCTCCGCCCGGGGCGAACTGGAGATCACCGACCTCAATGTCTCCTACCTCAGGGAGGGGCGGCTCAAGGTGGAATTGCTCGGGCGGGGCATCGCGTGGCTCGATACCGGAACCCCCGCCAGCATGCTGGAGGCGAGCAATTACATGGCCACCATCGAAAACCAGCAGAATCTCAAGGTCGCCTGTCTGGAGGAGATCGCGTACAACATGGGTTTCATCGATCGGTCCGGTCTGGAACGGATCATCCACGGAATCAAGAGCCCCGACTACCGGGCCTACCTGCGGATGGTGTTGGATGAGCCCGTCGTTTCCTCATTTCCCGGCTGAAGCATTGCTCCGATCATGACCACCCAAGGAACGCCCCTCCGGCTTTACGACACGCTGCGCCGCCAAAACCTGGAGGTGGTGCCCGCGGACGGGAAAACCCTGCGGTTTTACTGTTGCGGCCCCACGGTTTACGGCCCGGCGCACATCGGGAACTTCCGCACCTTCGTGCTCCAGGATGTCTTCCGGCGGGTCGTGGAGCTGTCCGGAGTGCCGACCCGGCATGTCCGCAACATCACCGACGTGGACGACAAGACCATCCGGGATTCCCGGGCGCAGGGAAGGGAGCTGCGGGAGTTCACCGCCTTTTGGAGGGATCGTTTCCAGGAGGACTGCCGGAGGCTCAACCTGTTGCCACCCCATGTCGAACCCGGGGCGGTCGATCATATCCCGCACCAGATCGGGATGATTGGCAAATTGATGGATGGAGGTCATGCCTACCAGGGCGGGGACGGCTCCGTCTACTTTCGGGTTTCTTCGTTTCCGCGTTATGGCAAGCTCTCCCATCTCGATGAGCGCGAGATCGTCCTCGGGGCCTCGGCCAATGACGCCGACGAATACCAGAAGGATGCGTTGGCCGACTTCGCCCTCTGGAAGGCGCGCAAGCCGGAGGACGGCGGGAATTTCTGGCCCAGTCCGTGGGGCGAGGGGCGGCCCGGCTGGCATCTGGAATGTTCCGCGATGAGCCACGAGTATCTCGGCGAGGGCTTCGACCTTCATTCCGGCGGGGTGGACCTCTGCTTCCCGCACCATGAGAATGAAATCGCGCAGAGCGAGGCCGCGACCGACCGGGAGATGTGCCGCCACTGGTTCCACATCACCCACCTCATGGTGAACGGCGGCAAGATGAGCAAAAGCCAGGGGAACTTTTACACCCTTTCGGATCTGGCCGAACGGGGCTTTACCCCGGCGGAACTGCGCTACGCACTGGTCAGTTCCCACTACCGGCAACCACTCAATTTCGTCTCGCGCGATAAATCGGGCGAGGAGACGTTTCCCTCCCTGACCTCCGCCCGCCAGGCCATGGAGCGGCTCGCCAAAGCCGCGCGGCGTCTCGCCGAGAGGGCCGGGAATCCGCCGGTGCCGACCTACGGGGAATTTCTTGGAGGAACGGATCCGGGCGTCTTCGCCCCGGCTTGGCAAGCCTTGTTGGACGACATGAACACGCCGGAGGCGCTGGGACAAATCTTCACAGCGTTGCGCGATTTGGAGGATGCGGAGCCGCTGGCCGGTTTCCGCGGTTTGCATTTCATGCTGGCGGCGTTGGGATTGGTTCTGCCGGAGGAACAAACCGCCGCCCCCGTCCCGGAGGCGATCCGGGATCTTGCGCAAAGGCGCTGGGAGGCCAAACTTTCGCGCGATTGGGCCCGGGCCGACGCTTTGAGGCTTGAGTTGGCCGCGCAGGGATGGCAAATCAAGGATGGCAAAGAGGGTTTTGAAATCCTTCCTTTGTCCCCGAACCAGGAAAGCGGCCGATGACCAGAGTCTTAAAGGGATTGATTTTTTTGGCGATTGCCTATTGGCTTTGGACGATCTCGCCCTTCGCCGGGAATCCCGTGGGGAAGCGTTTGCCGCCGATGGTGGTGGAGTATCTGCCGCCGGGGGAGCCCTACACGCCGGGGGTTCCCGCTGTCATCGAGTTTTGGGCCACGTGGTGTCCGCCCTGCCGCGACAGCATCCCGCACCTCAACCGCTTGAAGCGGGGCATTGCCGATCTGGGCATCCCGATCATCGGGGTCACGGAAGAGGAGTTGCCCGTTGTGGAGGAGTTCCGTCGCGGCGTTTCCATGGAATACACCTTGGCGCTGGACCGGGGGAACCGTCTGGCGCGTTATTTCAAGGTTCCCAGCATTCCCTACGCGCTCTTGGTGGACCGGACCGGCAAGGTGCGCTGGGCCGGGCATCCCTCGGACCTGACCGCCGTCTCGGTCCGCGAGAAATTGCAGTGATCCGTCCGGATTTCCTCATGGTCGCGCGGAGGTTTTTCCGGGCTCTCCTTGAACTTCACGTCCCCAGGTTGCATGCTGTTCTCCGCTGATGCGCGCGGATCCGGCAGATGAGGTCACCCCGAGGGAGCAGGAGTTGAAGCTCGGGTTCCGGCGGGATGAGCTGCCGCTTTTGGAAGCGCGGGCCCTCGTTTTTCCCTCCAGCCGGGCCGGGCGGGCGGGGGCGGAGGTGCGTCACCTTGAGGCCGTGTATTTCGACACGCCGGATCTCGATCTCGCCGCCGGGGGGATTGAGTTGCGGGTGCGGCGGGAGGTCGGTGGCGGGTGGGTGCAGACGGTGAAGCAACGGGCGGCGGGAGCCCCGACGGGCCTGTTCAACCGTCTGGAGAGCGAGATGCCGTTGGACGGACCGAGTCCGGATTTGAGCGCTTTGTCGCGTCGGCCGGGCCTCGCCCTCCTCGGGCGGAAACGGATCCGCGGTCGGTTGCGCCCGGTATTCGCCACCCGGGTGGAGAGGAGGGTTTACCATCTGGCGGGGGAGCAAGGCGGGGAGATCGAGCTTTCCATTGATGTGGGAAGGCTCAGCGCGGGGCGCCGGACCGCTCCGTTGTGCGAGGTCGAGTTGGAAGCCAGGGGGGAGAGTCCGGAAAACCTCTTCCGCTTGGCCGAGACGTTGTCCGAGTCCGTGGACCTCCGGCCGGAGATCCGGGGCAAGGCGGATCTGGGGTATGCGCTCTTGCAGGGAAAGGCCCTTCTTCCGGAGAAGGCGTGTCCGCGAACGGTCCGTTGGAGCCGTCCGGCGGAGGAGGTTTTTGCCGGGATTCTGGAAAACGCGCTGCGGCAGATGCGGGCCAACGAACGGGTGATCCTGCTGACCGGTGATCCTGAGGCGGTGCATCAGATGCGGGTCGCGTTGCGGCGGTTGCGCGCTTGTTTGAGTGCCTTTCGCCCCCGGTTGCCGGACGGGGAGGTGGAACCGGTCCGGGCTTGGCTCCGCGGAATGCTCGCGGTCCTCGGCCCGGCGCGGGATTGGGATGTTCTTGTCACGGACCGTCTCGCCGCGGTCGAAACCGGATCGGCCGGGGAACCGTTGTTCGCCGAGGTTCTGACCCTGGCCGGAAAAGCGCGCGCCAAAGCCGCCGCCCGTCTCCGCAAGTTCCTCCTTTCCCGTGAATACGGCCTCATGGTTCTCCGCCTCACGGGTTGGATCAGCTGCCGGCGGTGGCGCCGGCGGATGTCCCGCGGAGAGCTTCGGCAGTTCCGTGGATCGGTCGGCAAAATGGCGCGGAACGCATTGGAAACAGGGCATCACCGGCTCGAGCGCGCCGGGGCCGACCTGTCGTCCGGGGAGGACGCCGCCTGGCATGCGTTGCGGATTGCCATCAAGCGGCAGCGCTATTTGCTGGACTCCTTCGAGGATTGCTTTGCGGGCAAAGTCACGTCCCGTTACGCAGGGGCCCTGCAGAACTTGCAGGAGGCTCTGGGGGAACTGCAGGATCTGGTGACGGCCCGTGATTTGCTCGGCGGGTTGGGCCGGGGACGGACCGGGGAGGTCCGGGCCTTCCTCGGCGGCATGGTGGCGGGGCAGACCGGTGAGCGGGCCTGTTTGCGGGAAAGGGTCTTGCAGGGCTGGAGCGAATTCTCCGAAATGAAGCGACCTTGGCATGAGAGACGGTGAGGGCGCCGCCGGAAGGTCGCGGCAGATGGAGTTGCTCGGCAGGTTGTTGCGGTTGGCCGGCGAATACTGGTTGGAATGCCTCGGCTTGTTGGCGCTCCAGGTGGCGTTGTTGTCGCTCGGTTTGGCGGGTTTGGCGGCCACGGGCTGGGCCATCGATTACCTCCGGGCCACCTTGGATCCGGGTCCCGCCGCGTTCCGCTTTCCGTTCGGTTGGACGCCAGCGCCGGACTGGCAGCCGTTCGAGGTGTTGCTGGTCTTGGGAGGGATTGTGTTCGCGGCGGCGGCGTTGCGGGCCGGGTTGTCGATCCTCAACGCGATGGCGGCCAACCGTCTCGGACAGCGCCGTATCGTGGTCGAGTTGCGGGCGCGGGTTTACGCCCGGATGCAGAAGCTCAGTTTCCGTTTCTTCGATACCAACGCCACCGGGTCCCTGATCAACCGGGTGACCGGGGACGTGCAAGCGGTGCGGTTGTTCGTGGACGGCGTGCTCTTGCAAGCGGTGGGCGTGATCATTTCGGGATGCATCTACCTCGCTACCATGATCCGGATTCATCAGGGTTTGGCCTTCGCGTGCCTGGCCTACCTGCCGGTGCTGCTCGCCGTGGTGGTGCTCTTCGCGAGGTGGTTGCGCAAGGATTACGAGGAAGGCAGGGATCGGATGGACACGCTGGTGCGGACCTTCGAGGAACTGGCCAGAGGGATCGGCGTGGTCAAGAGCTTCGGCTTGGAGCCGTGGGCCGCCGGACGCTTTCTCGCCAGCAACGAGGCGGTGACCGCCCAGAAACGCCGTCTCTTCGGGAAGCTGACCGTGCTTTCCCCGTTGGTCTCCTTGCTCAATCAGATCGGTATGACCATCCTGTTGGGTTATGGCGGGGTTCTGGCGATCCGCGGGGAAATCCCTGTGGGCACGGGACTTCTCGTCTTTGCCGGGGTGCTGCAGCAGCTTTCCGCCCAGGTCAACGCCATCGGCGGCATTGCCGACAACCTCCAGCAGACCCTCACCGGGGCCGAACGTGTCTATGAAATCCTCGATGCGCCCGACGGCTTGCCGGAGCGCCCCGGAGCGCTGCCTTTGCCCCGGGCCGCCGGAGAAATCCGCTTCGAAGGCGTCGACTTCCGTTTCGAGCCCAAGGCCACCGTGCTCCAGGGCATCGACCTCGTGATCCGTCCCGGCGAAAAAGTGGCGCTGGTCGGCCCCACCGGTTCCGGCAAGAGTGCGTTGGTTTCGCTCATCCCGCGCTTTTATGATCCGGACCGGGGCGTGGTGCGGCTCGACGGCCGGGACCTGCGGGACTGGCGGCTTGAAGATGTGCGGCGTCAGGTGGGGGTTGTTTTCCAAGAGAGCTTCCTCTTCCGGGCCAGCGTGGCGGCGAACATTTCGTTCGGGAACCCGTCGGCTTCGCGCGAGGCGGTCGAGCGCGCCGCCCGGCTGGCTTCGGCCGCGGAATTCATCGAGCGGTTGCCGGACGGATACGATTCCGTGTTGCACGAGAACGGCGCGAACTTGTCCGGAGGCCAGCGGCAGCGGCTCGCCCTGGCCCGGGCCATCCTCCTGGATCCCGCCATCCTCATTCTCGATGACCCGACCGCGGCGGTCGATGCCGGCACGGAACAGGAAATCCTGACCGCCATGGAGGGAGTGATGGCGGGCCGGACCACGGTTCTGATCGCGCACCGCTTCAGCTCGGTGCGGCGCGCGGACCGCATCGTGGTGCTGGACGGGGGGCGGATTGCCGCCGTGGGAACGCATCGGGAGTTGGCGGCGGTGCCCGGCTATTACCGGGACGCCTTGCTGGCGGAGAAGGGAGGGCAGGAGCCGTGAGCGGCAAGCGGGCCATCGCCGGAATTGTCGACCGTGAAGTGCTCGACCGCCTTCGCAAGGAACAGGGCGAGGTGGAGGAGCGGGACCAGGCGCCCTTGTCCTTCCAGTTGATCCGCCGGCTCTTCGGGTTCACGGTTCCCTACCGGAAAAAGATGGGGTGGCTCATCTTTCTGGTTTTGGCCCGGGCGGTGCAGATGCCGGTGCTGGCCTGGGCGGTCGGGGCCATCATCAGCGGACCGGTGGCCAGCGGGGACGAAGCGTCGTTGCTTGGGTGGGTGGGCGGATTTTTCGGGTTTGCGCTCCTCACGGAAGTGACCTTCGCGTTCCGCATCAAGCTGGCCTTGGAAGTGGGGGAAGCGGTGATCCGTGACCTCCGGGCGGCCCTGTTCCGTCACTGGCTGCGGATGACCATGCAGTATTTCAACGCCAATCCGGTCGGCCGCCTCATCAGCCGGCTCACGGGCGATGCCGAGAGCGTTCGTGTGGGCGTGCAAAACGTGTTTTTCGTGAGCCTCGTGCAGGTCGGCCAGATGCTCGGGTGCGCTTTGCTCATGATGCTGGAGGATCGGGTCCTCTTTTTGCTCGTGCTGGGGATGGCCCCGGTGGTCTGGCTCCTGAACCATTATTTCCGGGACCGGCTGAGCCGGGCGTATCGCCGGCAGAGCGATAGCTACAGCCGGATCACCGCCACGATGGCGGAGAGTGTCAGCGGGATCCGGGTGACCCAGAGTTTCGGGCGCGGGGAGATCAACGCCGGTCTCTTCCGGGACTTGGTCACGGACCACGCCGGATTCAACTTCGTTTCGGCCCGGACCAGCGGAACCTTTTTGCCGTTGTTGGAACTCAACGGCCAACTCTTCATGGCCTTGCTCATCGTGGTCGGAGGGTGGCGGGTGCTGCACCCGGAAATCGCCATGCCTCTCGGAAGCATGGTGCAGTTTTTCTTCCTCGCGGGACTCTTTTTCAGCCCGATCACGGTGCTCGGAAATATGTTCAACGAGGCCCTCAACGCCATGGCCGGGGCCGAAAAGGTCTTTGCCATCCTCGATCAAAAGCCCGGATGGGAGGACCCGCCGGACGCGGTGGAAATTCCGCATTTCCAAGGGCGCGTCGAATTCGAGGACGTCGTCTTTTCCTATCAGCCGGACCGGCCCGTGCTCCGCGGCCTCAGCTTCGGGATCCAACCGGGACAGACGGTGGCCATCGTCGGCGCCACCGGCGGCGGAAAAAGCACGCTCGCCGGCTTGGCCGCGAAGTTCTATCTCCCGGATTCCGGCGTGGTCCGGCTCGATGGAATCGATACCCGCCGGATTTCCAGTCCCTGGTTGCATCGGCAGTTGGCCATTGTGCCCCAGCAGAACCACCTCTTCGGAGGCACCTTGCTCGAAAACATCCGTCTCGCCCGTCCCGAGGCGTCCGTGGAGGAAGTGCGCGATGCCTTGCGGCGGCTGGATTGCCTCGACCTTTTCGAGTCCTTGCCGCAAGGGCTCGAGACCGGGGTGGGGGAGCGCGGGGCCGCCCTGTCCTTGGGACAACGGCAGCTGGCCTGCTTCGCCAGGGCGCTTCTGGCGGATCCGCGCATTCTCATTCTGGACGAGGCCACCAGCGCCATCGATCCCATCACCGAAAAGCGGACCCAGGCGGCCATGCGGCGGTTGTTGGCCGGACGGACCAGCTTCGTGGTGGCGCATCGTCTCAGCACCTTGCGTCATGCGGATCTCGTGCTGGTTCTGGACGGGGGACAACTCGTCGAGAGCGGGTCACCGGATGAACTGCTGGCGCGTGACGCAGGCCGGTTCCGGGCTTTGTGGGTCGGAGCCGGCCTCTCGGAACCCGAACAAGGCCGCCCGGAGCGTTGACTGGAGGGCGAACGCCGTTACGTTGCCGGGTCAGGCTCCCGGACCCGGCCGTTTTGGCAGCGCTCGTTGCCACGACCGCCCGGAATCCGTGACTCTGACGGGCTCTTCAAGGGACAATCGGCGGCGGCATCGGACCACCATGGACATCCAAGTTTCTGACTACGAAAAACCGGGCAAGTTCTACCTTGGCCGCAAGTATGATCTCCACACCCGGGGGATGGCCGATGAACTGGTGCTTTACGATTCCAGGGACCTAGTCACGCACGGGGTGGTTCTGGGTATGACAGGCTCGGGCAAGACCGGGCTCTGTCTCGCCCTCCTCGAGGAGGCGGCCATGGATGGGATTCCGGCCATCGTCATCGATCCAAAAGGGGATATCCCCAACCTAATGCTCCAGTTCCCCGAATTGCGCGGGTCGGATTTCCGTCCTTGGATCAACGAGGACGACGCCGCCCGCAAGGGGGTGAGCCCTGATGATTTCGCCGGGCAACAGGCCGCGCTCTGGAAGAACGGTCTGGCGGAGTGGGGCCAGGATGCGGACCGGATCCGCCGGCTGCAGGAAAAGGTGGATATCAATGTGTTCACCCCCGGATCGCGCTCGGGCGTGCCGGTGTCGATCGTCAGCTCGCTCGACGCGCCGGAAGCCGCCCTTGTGGAGGACCACGAGCTTTTCGCCGAGCGGATCGAATCCACCGTGTCGAGTCTGCTCGCGCTCATGGGCATCGCCGCGGATCCGATCCAGTCCAAGGAGCACATCCTCCTCTCCAACATCTTCTCGACCTGTTGGCAGAATCAGGAGAGCCTCAGCCTGGCCTCGCTGATCGGTTACATTCAGGATCCTCCTTTCACCAGCATCGGTGTGGTCGAGGTGAACGAGTTCTTCGCCGGGAAGAAACGACAGGAGCTGGCCATGCGGCTCAACAGTCTTCTCGCTTCCCCGGGATTCAGCGTCTGGCTCAAGGGCGTGCCGCTCGACATCAACCGGATGATGCACGCCCCGGATGGCCGGGCCCGGATCTCGATCTTTTCCATTTCCCATCTTGGCGACAGCGAACGCATGTTCTTCGTCTCGCTGCTGCTCAACCAAATGCTGGGCTGGATGCGGGCGCAGTCCGGGACCACCTCGTTGCGGGCCCTGTTCTATATGGACGAGATTTACGGCTATCTGCCGCCGACCGCCAACCCTCCCTCCAAAAAACCGATGCTCACCCTGCTGAAACAGGGACGGGCCTTCGGACTCGGGCTGTTGCTGGCCACCCAAAACCCCGTCGATCTCGATTACAAGGCGCTCTCCAACATCGGCACCTGGTTTCTCGGCAGGTTGCAGACGGAGCGGGACAAGGCGCGGGTCCTCGATGGTCTGGAAGGCGCCGCCTCCGGCAAGGGTGGATTCGACCGGGCTGCGATGGACGAACTGCTTTCCGGGCTGGCCACGCGGGTGTTTCTCCTGAACAACGTCCACGCCGGAGGACCCGCGACTTTTCAGGTGCGCTGGGCCATGTCGTATTTGCGCGGCCCGTTGTCCCGGGACCAGATCAAGGTGTTGATGGACCCGAAACGGGACCTCTTTCCCTTTGAAGTGCACGAATCCGGGGCCGGGGAAGTCCGGCGCCTGACCGCGGCGGCGCAGGAGAGCGACAGCAACAAGCCGCCCGTTTCCAGCAAGGTGGAGGAGTATTTCCTTCCTCCCGCGGCCCCTTGGATGGATCAGGCCGTGATCTATCTTCCCGCCGTGCTCCGGGCCGCCGAGGTGCGTTACTCGGATGCCAAGCTGCAGATCAACGGAGGCAAACCGGTCCTGAAGCTGAACCGCATCGCCGAGGGGGAAAGCCCGGTGGATTGGGAACACGAGGTCGCGTTGCCGGCCACCCTCAACCTGACGCATTTCCAACGGAGGCCCGGCAAGGCGGGCGAATGGGGCGGGTTGCCCGCCGAAGTGACGGATTCCCCGTTCTACACCCGGGTGCGGGGCGAGTTCACCGATTGGTTGCAGCAGAATGAAAAGCTGCCGCTCTGGTCGGCCCCGGTCTTCAAGCTCGTCTCCAGACCTGAGGAAACCGAGGGGGACTTCCGGGCGCGGCTCCAGCACGCGGCCCGCGAACTTCGCGATCAAGCGGTCGCGGAACTGGAGGGCCGCCACCAGAAGAAGATCGAGGCCGCCAAAGCGGGTTTGCAACGGGCCGTGGCCAGGGTGGAGGAGCAAACCGCCCAAGCCAACGCCGCCAAGGTCTCGACCGCCGTGTCCATCGGGAGCACGATCCTCGATTTCTTTCTCGGCGGGCGCTCCAAGGGCGTCTCCGGGAGCAAGGCGCGCGCCGCCACCACCGGCGCTTCCCGGATCTGGAAGGAGGATCAGGACGTGAACCGTGGCAAGGAGGAGGTCCGCCGTCTCGAGGCCAATTTGGGCGAGGCGGAGGCCGAACTGGCGCGGGAAATCGAAAAGCTCAAGGTCAACTTCGATGCCGCTTCAACCCCTCTGGAACCCATCCTCGTGGAAGCCTTGAAGAAAAACATCACCACCAAGGCTTGCGGTCTCGCCTGGCTGCCTTACGTGCGCAAAAGCCAGTTTGAGTTGCAGGAAGCCTGGTCTTGAACCAAGTTCCCGCCGCCTCTGAATGACGGGCCGGGGGGCCGCGTCAGACGGAGAAGGCCCATCCCGTTCGGTCCGGCTCCTCCGGGAGGAATCCGTGAGCCATTCCGTCTCCCGCCCGGTTTTGGTTCGTATCCTTGGGCTCCGCGTCATCCTCACGCTGGCCTTTTCGCAAAATCAATTTACTGTCCCGCCCTTCCTATGCTGACGATCCGCAAACTGACAAAGTCCGTCGCCACCCGAGTGCTTTTCCAAGACGCCAACATGACGGTGAACCATGGCGACCGCGTGGCCTTGGTCGGTCCGAACGGCGCTGGCAAGACCACCCTGTTCCGCCTCATCCTCGGTGAGGACGAGCCCGACTCCGGAAAGATCGAGCGGGATGAATGGTCCACCACCGGCTTCCTCCCTCAGGAAAGCGAACCCGTCGGCGATCTCACCGCTCTCGACATCGCGCTCGGCAGGGGCGGCGAATTGGAGCGCCTCGAGGCCATCCTTCAGGAACACGAGGCGAACGGAACCACGGACGAACCGGCCTATTTCGAGGCGCAGACCAAACACGATCAACTGTCCGATCCGGCCCTCGAAGCCAAGGCCAAGGCGATGCTCCGCGGGCTCGGCTTCCGTGAGCACGATTGGGTGCGCCCCGCCCGCGAACTCTCCGGTGGCTGGGTCATGCGCGCCCACCTCGCCAGGCTACTCGCCATGGAACCGGATCTGCTGATGCTCGACGAACCGACGAACCATCTCGACTTGCACTCGCTCTGGTGGTTCCAGAACCATCTGAAGTCTTACCCCGGCGCCATTCTCATGATCTCGCACGACCGCGAGTTCATGGACGATATCGTCGGGTCCATCTACGATATCAACGACGGCCAGCTCGACTATTACAAAACGAATTACACCGGTTACCTCAAGGAGGCTCGCGACCGGTTCGAGACCCAGCACGCCGCTTGGAAAAATCAGGAGAAGGAAATCAAGGAGATCCAGGATTTCATCGACCGCTTCCGCTCCACCACCTCCAAGGCCGCCCAAGTCCAAAGCCGCATCAAGCAATTGGAGAAAATCGAGCGGGTCCCCAAACCGAAGCCGCCGCGCAAGGTCTTCCGCATCCAGTTCCCCCAACCGGAGCGCAGCGGCCAACGCGTCATTTATCTCGAGGACGCGCAGTTCTCCTACGGGGCCGTCAAGGTCTACGACAACCTCAACGTCGATGTGGAGCGGGGGGATCGCACGGTTCTCGTCGGCCCGAACGGCGCCGGAAAATCGACCCTCCTCAAGATCCTCGCCGGCGCCGTGGAGATCCAGGGCGGGATCCGCAAGACCGGTCACAACTGCAAGATCGGTTACTTCTCCCAGCACCGTTCCGAGATGCTCGACGGGGACGCCACCGTCCTCGACGAAGTGATGAAGTCCAATCCCAAGATGAAGGAGGACGAGGCCCGCGGCGTGCTCGGCTCCTTCCTTTTCCGCAAGGAGGAGGTCTTCAAAAAATGCCGCGTCCTCTCAGGGGGCGAAAAAAGCCGCCTCAGCCTCGTCAAATTCCTCGTTGATCCGCCCAACCTCCTGCTGATGGACGAGCCGACCACCCACCTCGACATCGTCTCCATCGAGGCCCTCACCATCGCGTTGCGGGAATACGAAGGCACCTTGGTTTTCATTTCCCACGACGTCCATTTCATCCGGCAACTCGCCACCCAGGTCTATCACATCAACGCCGGGCAACTCACCAAGTTCTCCGGAGGCTACGACTACTATCTCGAGAAGACCAACGCCGTGGAAAACGCCCGCGCCGCCGTCGTCGCAGGCACTCCCTTGGAGAACGCCCAAGTCTGACCGCCTCAGCCGCGCGGCGATTCCAAGGGAATCTCCGCCACGGGGCTTTCCGCCTCCATGGAAACGGAATTCCCTTCCCCGCTCAGGCTGAAGCTCGGGGCTTTCCTGCCCTCCATCGCCCGCTTCCAGCTGAGGTGATTTTCCGTCCCGTTGATTTTGGCTGCGCCCAGGGTATCGACCACCAGATGGTTGTTGCTGCCTAATACCCCTACCATGCGGGCCGCCTCAACCCTGACCCGATGCCCGCTGCCGATCACCTTCAGTTCCTCACAAGTGCCGGTCAAGGCCACCTCACACCCATTCCCTGAGATGACCACATCCCGGCCCCCGGCACACACCACAGGTCCTCTCAGCGTGCCGGGAGTGATCACGAGGGATTCGTTCATGAAGAGGAGACCGGTGTCCTAACAGCAGCAGCGCCAGGAAGCAAGCCAATTGCCTCCTGACGCTGACGAAAGAACGAAACTCCGTGCCGGGCCTCAGAAGAGGAGGGAGCCGGTCAGCATGATGGGGACGAACAACAGGTATTCGCTGGTGTTGTAATCCTCCAACACACCACCATCGATATCATCGAGCCCCCCCTGGTAACGCAAGCCGGTCTCGAGACCGACCCGGAAGGCATTCGTCACATCAAAAGCCACCCCGGCGGTTACCTCGGCTGTCAGGACGGCGGTGTCGTCGTAAAAAGGAGCCGGATCCGAGGAGAATAGGGTGATGTCCACCCCGTCCACAAAACGGATCCCCGCCTCGAATCCGAGGTAGGGATGAATCCGGGCCGGCTGGAGGAACTCCCGCCGCACACCGCCGAGCAGGGCGAAGTCACTGTAATCACTGAAAATCGCCAGGACCGAGGAACCACCGTCGGTGCCCACCTGATCCCGTCCCCCGTTGGCCTGCGTGTAAGCAAGGCGCAAGTAGCCGTCATACACCCCGAAATGCTTTCCAACACGGATCCCGGTCACCCATGCAGTGCCGAAAACATCCCCGAAAGTCTGTGAATCCAGATGAATCCCGGTCGTGTCCGAAACCGCCCGCGTCAGGTCCCCGTTGACCCCGAACACCGGGCCCCCGGACATTTCGACGAACCAATTCTTTGCCAGTCGATCGTTCGACCGCAGGATCGACCGGCCCAAGGAGTCATCGAAAAGGGCGTCTCCCGCCGGGGCAACGGACCAACCAAGAGCAAGGAACAGAGCCGTGAAGTGAGCTTTCATACCGAGTCGAATCCATTAAAGCCCTTGGGTGGTTTGTTAGCAACTAAAATGTAAAGAAATACGAATATTCAAGGATTCCGCCCTATTTTCCCGGAAAAAAGAGCGGGCTCCTCCTTGAGTTTTTCCTTGGTTTGACTACTGTTCCGGTCCCTTTCGCCTCGCTAGCTCAATGGTAGAGCAACGGACTCTTAATCCGCAGGTTGATGGTTCGAGTCCATCGCGAGGCAGTTTCCTAAGTGGCCCGGTTGCCGAGTTTCATGGTGGTGACTTTGTTCGGCGGGGGCAGGTTGGGAAACTCTCTTTGGCGGACTTATCGGAAGCGGGTTCCACGGGCAGGGGGTCGTTCCCGCCAGGGACGCTGCGGCAGCCTTTCGCTTTCCAGTCGGCGGGCTTGGCACCGGGCTGATCCTTTCCCGGCACTCCGCGCCCACAGAAGGTGCAGCGGACCGGCCTGAAGGGCCAAGACAGGATAGCCCGGGCCGGAGGCGACAGCAGGCCGGGGGCACGGGCCCCACGCGATTCCGTCCCGAAGGGCCGGGACAACCTCCGCCACGCTTCCATCCTGTTTGGCCCCTCCAGTCCCGCCTCATCTTGGTCGAAGCCACTTGCCATCCCCCAAAAAACGTAGGACGACTAGGGTTTCCGATCCCGCCCATGGTTCCCCTGCTCGACGTCAACGCCCAGAATCATCCGCTCGAAGCGGAGTTCACCGCAGCCTTTCTCCGGGTCTTCCGGAGCGGCCAGTTCATCATGGGGCCCGAGGTCACCGCTCTGGAGGAGGAGATCGCGCGGCTCACGGCTTCCCGGCATGCCCTCGGCGTTTCCTCCGGGACCGATGCCATTCTCCTCGCGTTGATGGCTCTGGGAATCGGGCCGGGGGACGAGGTGCTTGTGCCCTCTTACACCTTCTTCGCCACCGCCGGTTGCGTCTCCCGCTCCGGGGCCACCCCGGTTTTCGTGGACGCCTGCCCGGTCTGTTTCAATCTCGATGTCCCGGATGCCCGCGCCAAGGTCACCTCCCGGACCAAGGCGATCATCCCTGTGCACCTCTTCGGCCAGGCCGCCGACATGGATGCCGTCCTCCATCTGGCCCGGGAATGCGGACTCAAGGTCATCGAGGACGGGGCGCAGTCGATCGGCGCCTCTTACAAGGGACGGCCCTGTGGATCGATCGGGGATATCGGCACCTACAGTTTTTTCCCCAGCAAGAACCTCGGAGGTTTTGGCGACGGCGGAGCCTTGGTCTGTCAGGACGATGCGCTGGCCGAGCGATGCCGGGTCCTGCGGGTGCATGGTTCCCAGCCGAAGTATTACCACCACTTTGTGGGGGGGAACTTCCGGTTGGATCCACTGCAGGCGGCGATGCTGCGGGTGAAGCTCCCACATTACGGGGACTACACGCGGAAGCGGCAGGAGAATGCCGGATATTACTCCGCCCGGCTGGCGCAGTTGCCGGGGGTGGTGACGGCGGATCCGGCCCATTGCCGCTGCGCTGCGGCCCAAGCAGCCTGGCTCGAGGAAACCGGGGCCCGCATCGTGTTGCCGGTCGCTTACGCCCACAATGAACACATTTGGAACCAATACACCCTGCGCATCCTCGGGGAGGGGCGTCGCGATGCGTTCAAGCAGTTCCTGACCGACCGGAAGATCGGCTGTGAGATTTATTACCCCGTGACGATGGATCGGCAGGCCTGTTTTGCGGACACGCCCGAGACCTCGCGCCGGGGTTGTGATGTGGCGCACCGGCTTTCGGGCGAGGCCATCAGCCTCCCAATTTATCCGGAGCTGACCCATGGCCAGAAGGACGAGGTCATCGCGGCGGTGACCGCCTTTCTCGAACAGGGGTGAATTCGCAACGCGCGTCCGCCGCGCCAGGGAGCGCGTGAATTTTGTCGTCGCCAAAGTTGCGGAACTCGCGCAATGTGCGCCTTTGGAACTCGTTGCACCGCATGAAGAAAGCGCTTATCACCGGCATCACCGGGCAGGACGGCTCTTATCTGGCCGAACTGCTTCTGGACAAGGGCTATGAAGTCCATGGCATCATCCGCCGGTCGTCCACCTTCAACACCGCCCGGATCGACCACATCTACCGTGATCCCCACGCGCCGGGCAACCGTCTCTTTCTCCACTACGGGGATTTGACGGACTCGGTGGCGCTCGTGAAGTTGCTCTATCAACTGCGCCCGGATGAGATCTACAACCTTGGGGCGCAGTCCCATGTCCGGGTCAGTTTCGATGTCCCGGAGAGCACCGGGGACATCGTCGGTCTCGGGACCCAACGCATTCTGGAAGCGATCCGGGAGACCGATCTGATCCGGGACGTCCGCTTCTACCAAGCCTCTTCCTCGGAAATGTTCGGCAAGGTGCAGGAAGTTCCGCAGAAGGAAACCACCCCGTTCTGGCCCCGTTCCCCTTACGCTTGCGCCAAGGTTTACGCACACTGGTTGACCGTGAATTACCGGGAGAGCTACGGTCTCCACGCCAGCTCCGGCATCCTCTTCAACCACGAGTCCCCCCGCCGCGGGGAAACGTTCGTGACCCGCAAGATCACCCGGGCCGCGACCCGGATCAAGATGGGCCTGCAAGACGCGCTCTATCTCGGCAACCTCGATGCCAAACGGGATTGGGGTTATGCCAAGGATTATGTGGAGATGATGTGGATGATGCTCCAGCAGGCCGAGCCGGACGATTATGTGGTGGCCACCGGAGAAACCCACAGCGTCCGTGAATTCGTTCAGGAAACCTTCGCCTGTCTGGACCTCGATTGGGAGCAATACGTGAAGTATGACCAACGCTATGAACGTCCTGCGGAGGTGGAGCTGCTGATCGGTGACCCTTCCAAAGCCAAACACAAGCTCGGGTGGGAGCCCCGGGTGAAGTTCAAGGAACTCGTCAGGATCATGGTCGATGCCGACCTCGAACTGGCCTCGCGCGAGGCCCACGGAGCCCTCTACTCCGTCTGATCAAAGGCTCGCCTGACCACAAGGGCCTCCGGGAGCGTTGCGGTTCTCACCATAACAGCTTGCCGCCGTCCAAAACCAGGACGCTTCCGGTCATGAAGCTGCTCGCCTCGCTGGCCAGATAGAGCGCCAGCGGGCCGATCTCCGCGGGCCGGCCCCACCGACCCATCGGGATCCCCGCCGCCACTTCCCCTTCGAACTCGGGCCGCTCTCCAATCCATCGCCGGTTGGCATCCGTCAGGAACGGTCCGGGAGCGATGGCGTTGACCGTGATCCCATGCACCGCCCAGTCCGCCGCCAGCGCCTTGGTGAACATCGTGAGAGCGCCTTTCGAGGTCTCGTAGGCGCGCCCCCGCATCGCCTTGCCGGGCCAAAACGCATTGATCGAGGCCAGGTTGATGATCCGGCCCCACCGGCGCGGAATCATCGCTCCGCCGAGACATTTCGTCAGGATGAAGGCCTGGGTCAGGTTCAAATCGAGGATCCGCCGCCAATCTTCCAACGCCAGATCCTCCGTCGGCGTGTTGATCCGGCGGCCGCCGACGTTGTTGATCAGGATATCCACGGGCGGATGCTCGCGGAGCACCAGAGCGCCCAAACGCTCCGCTTCCTCGGGTTGCGAGAGGTCCGCGCGGAGGGACGTGACATCATGGCCCCCGGCCCGCAGGGTTGCTTCGGCTTGGGTCAGGTTTTCCGGGTTGGATCCGGTCAGGAGCACCGAGGCTCCCGCCTCCGCGAGGGCCCTCGCCATTTCCAAACCCAGGCCGCGCGTGCCGCCGGTGATGAGCGCGCGCTTTCCTTCCAGTCGGAAAAGATCGAGGACGGGCATGATCGGGAAGCAACGCCGGATCCTATCCCGTCCCCGGTCGGGATCAAGCGTTGAATCCGCGGCTTCGTTCCCGTCATTGCCCTCCGCCGTGATTTCGTTTACAACCGGAGGAATGAAATCCACCCGACGCTCCTTTCTCGCTTCCGCCGCGGTCCCGGCGCTCGCCATTGGCTCGGGCGCGAAGTCTGCGGACGCGGCGCAACCCAATGCGATCCAACGGGAAAACGCCTTGCCCGGCGCGGACGACTGGCAACTCACCCGCGTGCGCCTCGATGAACGGGCGGGCATGCGCTCGTCGGACATCGAGGGATATTGTTCGCGGCAATCCGTCGCCGCCGGTCAGGAGTTGGAAATCTTCATCAGTGCCAAAGTTCCGGCCAAGGGCAGGCTGGAGATTTTTCGCACCGGTTACTATGGAGGGAAGGGAGCGAGGCTGATGCGGACGTTTGAGGATGTGTCCTGCAAAAGCCAGCCGGTGCCGCCGTCGACTCGCGGGGACCGCCACCTGCACGAATGCCTCTGGGAACCTTCGGTGACCCTGACCATCCCGCCGGATTGGCCCAGTGGAGTCTATCTCGGGCGCCTCACCACTCCTGATCTCACCGGGTATGGTTACTGGCAGAACTACGTCGTCTTCGTGGTCAAGGATGACCGGCCGGCCGACTTCTGCCTCCAGACATCCGACAACACCTGGCAGGCCTACAACCAGTGGCCGAAGAATTTTTCGGTCTACACCCATCCCAAGGGCAATCAGGGACCATGGGCCGATGTCAGCTTCGACCGCCCTTATGGCAAATACTCGCAGATCTACGAGAATCCGAATTCGATCGGCTCCGGGGAATGGCTCTGCTTTGAATTTCCCATGGCCTATTGGCTCGAGGAACAAGGTTATGATGTCACCTATTGCACCAATGCGGACATGACCGATCCCTCCTATGCACGTCCCGGCCGCTTCAAGGGATTTCTCAGCAACGGGCACGACGAATACTGGGATATCCGTCAGTATGAAAACGTGGTCAAGCTGCGGGACGCAGGAACCAATCTGCTCTTTTTTTCCGGGAATTCCGTCTGCTGGGTCAGCCCCTTGACGCCCGCTGCGGATGGCCGGCCCAATCGCATCATGTTCCGCGGAGGGCCCTATGGCGGGGACTACCGTTTTGCCGTTGCCAGGGAGCGCGATGAAGGACCGTTTCCTCACCGCGGTCCTGACGAGGGGTATCTCATGGGCGCGCGCAATGTGGATCCGGTCAACGGCGGTGGCGACTGGATCTGCACCAAGCCAGACCACTGGATCTTCGCGGGAACCGGGATGAAGGCGGGGGAGGCCATCCCCGGTCTGATCGGTTGGGAATATCACGGGGATCCACCGCAGGATCTTCCCGGTCTCGAAGTCGTCGGAGCGGGCACCGCTTTGCAGGGCGGTGTCAATCCCCAGTCGTGGACCGCCACCATCTACCCGGGCCCCAAGGGAAACTTCGTCTTCAACGCCTCCACCATCTTCTGGTGTCAGGGACTCAGCTCCCCGCCGGGCCACATGCTCCCCTGGTCCCACTGGTCCCGTCCCCACGGCCCCGACGCCCGCGTGCAACGGATCACCCGGAATCTGCTCGACCGCGCCCGCGGCGGTTGAGAACGCATCCTTGGAGACCGGCGCAGATCTGGAGCCCCATTTCCACCGCGGCCCCCGCCTCAACGGGTCCGTTCTGCAGACGCCGCCGGAGATCACCGCCCTCCAGATATTCCATCACCAGGTAACACAAGCCCCCTGCACTCTGTCCGGACCCCAGGACGCGCACCAAATTCGGGTGCTGCAAACGGGGCATCGCCTTGGTCTCCCGGTGGAAACGCGCTTCAAACTCCAGATCCCGCTCCGGCCGCACCGGAAAAATCTTGATGGCCACGTCCGCCTCTTCTTCCGCACCCGCCCCGGAAGCCCGCGCCGCCCGGTAGGTAGACCACGCCCGTGGCCCCCCGGCCGATGCGCTCCAGCAGCATGTAACCCGGGATCGCGTCGCGCAAGGAGCTGATTTCCGGCTCGGTCCAGTTCCCCGGGCCCGGAGACGATTCCAGGGCCAGGGCGAGCAGGTTCCGCGCCCGCGCGGTCCCGGAGCCCGGACCGTCCGCGTCCTCACCGGGCAAGGTTCGCTTCGGCTCCGGGTTCATACCGTTCATTCCAAGACACGGATCAGGTGTCGCAATTCTTCCGCCAACTCCCCCGGCTCCGCCCCGAGGGTTTCCCGGACCCGGTCCTCCAGAAGGCGCCGGAAGCGGGCCCGCATCCGGTAGACCCGGATCTTCACGTTGTTTTCGGAAAGGCCAAGCCGCGCCGAGGCCTCCAGTGATGGCGGATCAACTTGGACGGTGCCGATGACATCGGTTTCGGGGAATGTCGGGTCCAGTGTGGTGCCGGGCACCGGCAAGGCGATCTCGCAGTGTCATCTCAACGGCCAGAAAGGCAGGCAGCTCCATTCTGGATACCTTGAAACGGATGTTTGATTCCCCCGATCAAGCTGCCGTCGAACTGGTTCCCTGCACCGCAGGGACCTGAATGGTTAC
>JAGWVU010000035.1 GCA_018970725.1 Verrucomicrobiota bacterium | reverse complement strand
GCGGGGAGCCAGGTTCGCAGCGCCGGCGGATTGGGCACGGAGGATTCCCGGCGCAACAGTTCGAGCACCTGCTGCAGGGTTTCGGAGTCGACTTGGTTGGCCTGCGGAGCCGGCTCGCCCTCCACCGGAAAAACCAGGGGCGTCCAACCGGCGGAACCCATCCCGACCTCGAGCCATGAGGTTCTCATCCAGTCGTAGAGCAGGAAGTCGGAGGATTCGTCCCCTGTTTGGGCGAAGGGATACCGGTATCCTCGCCCGACCCTCGCCGGGATTCCGTCGGCGCGGAGGAGGCGAACCGCGAGACCGATGATTTCATCGACCGAGCCGTGGATCGGAACCTTGCGGGCCTGGATCCGCTGCTCAAGATTCCGGGGGGAACCGCCTTGCCGGGCCGCCGGTGGATCCGCGAACGTGTTCCGGCGCAACCATTTCACGGTGGTGCCGATCCTTTCCGCCGGACTGCGGGTGCCGAAACCGGGTTCCCCGTCGAGCGATTCCCTGATCCAATGCCAGGTCTCCGGCAAAGGCTCCGCCTCAATCCGCCGGATCGCGCCGGTCTCGTCCGCCCGATAGAGAAAGAGCAATTCCGGATCGAAGCCCCGGGCCGGAAGAATGGAAACGGTGTGAAAGGCGGCCCGGCAACCGGGTGGAGGGCGGAACGGCTCGATGCGGGTGGCCTCGGGATGAACCGGGGGCCCATCCGGGTCGAGCCCCGAAAACACAAAGACGTCCGAAGCGAGGGATGTCCCCGGGGCAGAGCTGGCTCCGGAGACTTCCGCCTGGAGCCGGAAGAGATGTCCCTTCCATTCGCGCGGTGATTCGGGGGGCAGTGATTGGAAGCGGACCAACGCCTCATAGGTTGGTTCCGGGGGTTGGGGCGGGGGGGGCTGATCCTGTTCGTTCGCCTCTGGAGCGGACTCGGGTGGAGGCGGCGGCGGGGGCGCGGCGGCTCCCAGAGGCAATCGCATCGCCGGAAAGAGTCCAAAGGAGAGCGGAACCCAAACGAGGAGCAGGGCGCCCGTGGCGGCGAGCATTTTTCGGCCGCCTCGGGGGGAACCGGTCCACGCCATGCGCGGGACGAGGCAGAAGACGAAGACCAATCCCGCGGCGAAATAGCCGGAATGAAGGTCCCAACCCCGGGCGGCGGCGCCATCGGCGAGCCAGTAGGGATACGGCAAGCCGCCGTGGCGATGCGCCGCCAAGGGAGCCAAAGCCATGAGCGCTCCAAGGGCGACCTCGAGGACCAGGCCCGGGAGGAGACGATGGCGGGCCCACGCCGCCAGGCAGAAGGCAAAGCCGGAAGCTTGGACGACAGCGTGGCCCGACAGAGTCCACCACGCGGTGGATTCAGGACGGAGACTGCACAGGAAACCCGCTACGATCCGCGCGACGGGAAACGCAACCAAAAAGGCCAGGGGCGCCGTCGCGAGGATGCCGGCCAGCGGAACCCAACGGCGGACCGGTCGGGCAAAAGCCGGATGCCCCGCCACGAGAACGCCGCCAACCGAACCACCAAGCCAACCCAGTGCCGAGCCGATGGCCCCGGCCGTTCCCCCGGCGAACCCTCCATACCAGAGGCACAACGGCACCCATGCCCACATGGCGGTCGATTTCCTCACTGCGGTGGAGAGCGCGCTCATGAAGGGGGGCCGCCCGGGGCCGGAAACTGCCGCGCGATGGTCAAGTGAAGCCAAACCGTTTCTCCGCGGCGGACCGTCTCGCTTAGTTGATTGGATACCCCGGACTCGACGTGAAGCCATCGCACTTCGATTCCCCGGGGAGGGCTGAATCCCCGTTGCCAATCGGCAACCGTCGGTCCGCCGTGGAAGATCAACAACCGGTTCAATCTCCAGCCCGCGGTCCCGGCAAGAAACCTCCGCAGCCCTTCCGCAGGATCCCACGGAGCGCTTCCCGGATGCCCGGACCGGGCGAGCCGGGTCAGGGCCTCGCGGCGGGAGGACCCGCGCTTGGACGTCAGGGTGCCCGGCTCGCAACTGTCCGCATAGCACCACTCCACGCCCAGCAATTCCTCATCCGCCCAGTGGGATTCAAAGATGGATCGCAACACGGAGGCCGCCGGCTCGTCCTCCGGAGAAAGGCAGAGAAACAACCCGGTGCGAAACTCGGTCGACCCGACTGTCTCCGGGGCCCGGCGCATCCGCTGGGGCGAGCCACTCTTTTCCGTGAGTTTCCAGAGGAGCAGGCGCCGTGGCGTTTGCGGTTCGGCGGGTTTGATTGCGAACCAATCGCCGTCCGGTCTCCCGGAAGGCACCCAACGATCTCCCGCCGGCGCCAGGGTCCGGAGCAGGTTCATCACTCCCGGCGACCTCCGGGGCAAAGCGATCAGCGGCAGTTCCATCGGAAGCAGAATCGAGGCACGCACCAGCGCAAGGCAGTCGCGCAGGGTGAGTCTTCGTTGGATCGCGTATTCGCCGCGTCGCGCGAGATTCACCTCAATCCGGCCATCGGGGCGCAGACGGGGCGGCGCCAAAAGAAGGGGCCCGCCCGCCGACCAGGTCAGTTCAAGCCAACAAAGGCCGAGGCGATTCCACCAAGGGGAGGGCTCGAGCGCCCAGGGCGCGGTTTCCGCGGCGCCGCCCGGGTCCGCTTCGATCCACCCGGGCTCGGGCAGGATCCGGCGGAAAACCGGTCCCCGAAGCGAGAGGCGGCTGAGGAACAGCAACAAGAGTTCCCCCGCCAGAATCACCCCCAGCAACAGGGCGATGGCGTTGGCGACTTCATCGCGCAACCAGACCCGGGTTCCCAACCCGAATGCCATGGCGGTGAGCGCGACCACGGAGCCCGTGGACGATGTCGGCCAATGGAGGCGGATGTGCCGGAGGCCAACCCTCATCAAGATCCCGGACGCTCTATTCCTTTTTGGGGGCGCCCGGCCCCGGAGAGGGCGGAGGCTGGACCGGCGCCACGTTCTTGGCTTCCTCGAGCAGACGCAACTGGGAGACCAGTTTGGCCCGCTGCTCGAGAAATCCCTTCAATAGCGTCTCGAGCCGGGCCGCGCTTTGCCGATGGCGCTCACGTTCCGTCTCACCGAGAGCGGGGTTGCCCGCCGAGTCGGACTCAGCCCGCCAACGCTTGCCGGCATCGGCGATCCGGGCGTCAAGCTGGGCCAACACCTTCTTCGCAACGGTTTCGACGGACTCGATCACGGGCGCCGCAGGCGGGACCGGGGCGCGGTCCTGAGCGGAAACCGCCAGGGCGAGAAGAGAAGCGAGCAGGGCGTGGGTCCGGACCATGGGGGGAAAGGTTGGACGGCGCGGCTCAGGAACCCGCGGGCGGCGTGACCACGGAGGGACCGACGGCCGGGCCGGAAACCATGCCGCGGATTTTGAGGCTGACATTGCCCATGTTGTCCACCACCTCGCGAAGGGACTTGAGGGTGTCCTCAAAACCGAGCAGCTCCAGCTCGTCGATGATGACCTCCTTTTCGTTCTCGAAGGTCTTCAAGTCCTGCTCCAAGGCCCCCCGGGTGTCCTGCAACCGCTTGATGATCTCCACGCCCTCGGCCGCATTGGCGGTGTAGCGCTCCGCCATCTTCAGCAGTCTCTGCCGTTGCGACTCCTCGAAAGAAGGCTGGCCCGCTTTGCCTTTCAGCTCCCTCGCCTTCTCCTGGGCCCGCTCCATCGTCCTGAACGCCTCCGGCTCCAGTTCCTTCGCGGTCTTGTCGACCGAGCCTTGGATGTTCGCAATGACCGCGTCCAGAGCCCGAATCAATTCCTGCCGGTTCTGGGTCGTCATCGCCCGCTTCACATCCGCGAGGGCCTTGTCCACGGATTGAGCGAGTTTCTCCGCCTCCGCTTGCAACGGAACGAACTCCTGCGGTAACGGATTGGCCGCGGGCTGGCCGCCTGCGTTCGGATCACCGGCCGGTGGCGCCGCCTCCGTTTGCGCGTGCACCGCGCCGAGCCCTGCCAAGACGATTCCTACGACACAAGCGATTCCGGGTTTCATACCCGCGATTCTACCCTTCGGCCGCTGGAAGTCAATCCGGCCTTGGAACTTCGCGGCAGGGTGTGGCAGCGCGCATTGGTTTGTCATTTGCCTGACCGCCGCCCGCGCGGATTTCCCGGTTGCTTCCGCCCCCTTCACGGCTAGTGTCAACCCACCGGTTATGAATCGCTGGATATCGGCCCTGATCCTCCTGCCAGCCATTCCCGGCGCTCTGTGCGCGCAAGACGCCCGTGACATCCAGGCCGGGGATCGCACCATCCTCCAGCAGTGCGAGGCGCTCGAGCAGAGGGTCGCCGGCCAATGGGACGCGCTGGAACAGCTTCTCGTCGGCTGGATCGCGGAGGACGAGCCGGACCTCCCGGCTTCATGGAGCGGGTTACTCACCAATCTGGCCAATCTTCAGCAGGAGAGCGATCTCCGCCATTCACTGACCGGCAGTGATTTCAGCAGGGATCTTCTGGTTCTGCGCGCCCGGATCACCGACCTGACTTCGAAGGTTCCTTCCATGCCGGCCGAGTCCCGCCAGCCCGCCGGGGAAAAACTGCGGCAGGTCGCGGCGCGGGTTGACGTTCTGGGGAAGGAACTCGAGGCCTTGGGAGAAACCTGCGGCTGGCTTTTGGCCAACCTGGAGAAGTGGAAGGTCGAGTTCGAGGTGAACATCCAACTCTCCGGAGCCAACAAGGCCCGGGAAGGTCTCCGCAAACGGGCCGGCACGGCGCTGGATGAAATTCGTGAGGCCCGCGGCGGACCGGGCACCGCCACCTCCCCGGAGCGGTCCGGTTCCTGGGCGATGGGCAGAGCGGTGCGGGCTCCGGTCCCATTGCCGATCCTGGTGGAGCGGGCGCGCCGGGCGACGCGCGAGGAACCGTTCGTGAACGCCCTGGGGCTGGAGTTTCTCCCGCTGCCGGGGCATCCGGGCTTGTTGATGTGCCGGACCGAGACCCGGGTCCGGGACTTCGAACGGTTTGTCGCGGCGACTTCCTACGACGCCACCGAAGGGGCCTGCACCTTGGAAGAAGGTGGATGGAAGCGGGCTGGAGGCACGTGGAGGAACCCCCGCTTCGCCTGGGAAGAGGGCGAGGGCGCGGATCATCCTGCGGTCTGTGTCAGTTGGGAAGACGCCAAGGCTTTCTGCACCTGGTTGTATCAAGGCGAGGGCTTGCGCTATCGTTTGCCCTCGGATGCGGAGTGGTCCGCCGCCGCCGGGCCCGCCAAATATCCTTGGGGCGAAACGTTTCCGCCGCCCGCCGGTGCGGGCAATTACGCCGGGGAGGAGGCCCTGACCGGGGTTTTCGCAGCCAACCGTTATGGCGTGCTCAACGGTTACCGCGACGCCGCCCCACGCACCGCTCCGGTCGCCTCTCAGGAACCCAATGAACTCGGGTTTTATGATCTGGGAGGCAACGTCTGGGAATGGTGCGAGGATTGGTTTCTCCTGACGATGAACGATCCCGACATCCAGAAGGAATACCGGCAGGCAGGATTCGGCGATGGCGGGGGAGAATCCTTCCGCGTGTTGCGCGGAGGCTCGTGGTTTGACGAGGCGGAAACGTCGTTGCGCTCCTCCTGCAGGGACTTCGGCGCGCCTGGCTATCGTTGTGACACCCGCGGATTTCGCCTGGTGTTGGATGTGAGGGAAGGCAGTTAGGAATCGGGCAGGGGCGCCCGATTTCCCGGTTGCGCCGATCCCGGTGCAAGGTGAGGATGCGCTCGATGAGGCGCTGGATGTTGCTTCCGCTGCTGCTGTTGCAAGGGACGCAAGGATGGCTCCCGGCTCAGGAGGCCCGTGACGTGCAGGCCGGAGGCATGAGCATCATCGGGCAGTGCGAGGTGATGGAGCGGAGGGTGACCGCGCAGTGGGAGGTTTTGGAGAAACTGCTGTCCGACTGGATCAGCAAGGAACAACCCGACTTGCCGGTGGAGTGGGCGGGCTTGTCCGCCGGTCTCGAAAACCTGCGGCGTGAATCCGACCTGAAAAACTCCGCGACGGGTGGTGACCTTGCCAAGGAAATGACGGACCTCCGCCGACGAATCGCCGACCTGAACGCCAAGCTGGCGTCCGTGCCGGAGGAGACCCGCCGGGACGCCGCGGCGAAAGTCAGGCAGGTTGAGGGACGGATCGGAGCGTTGGAGAAGGCCGTGCAATCGCTCGCGACGGTCTGCGGGAGCACCCGGACAAAACTGGACGCGCTCAAAGACACGTTCGAGGTCAACATCCAGTTGGAAGGGGCGGCCAAAGCGCGGGAAACCCTTCGCCAAAAGGTCGGTGATTTAATCGTTGAGATCCGCCGGAAACGTGGCGATGCGGTCGGCGCAATGGCGGGCGTCCCCGCGCCCGTTCCCGCCGGACGGGAGAGCGTCGTGACCAAGGAAAAGCCGTTCCTCAATTCCCTGGGGCTGGAATTCATTCCGCTGCCGGGGAAGCCGGGCGTCTTGATGAGCCGGACCGAGACGCGGGTCAGGGATTTCGATGCCTTTGTCCGCGATACCGGCTACGAGGCGACGGAAGGTGCTTACACGCTGGAAAAGGGCGGGTGGAAACAGGTGGGCGGGAGTTGGATGAATCCCGGATTCCCGAAACGCGCCGCACAGACGGGAGATCATCCGGTCGTCTGTGTCAGCTGGGAGGATGCGCGGGCGTTCTGCGAGTGGTTGTCCCGGCAGGAGGGGCGCCGCTACCGGTTGCCCACGGATGCGGAGTGGTCGGCGGCGGTCGGCGGGCAGGAGTATCCATGGAAAGGCGCGTTTCCGCCGCCGCCCAGGGCCGGGAATTACGCGGGGATCGAGGCCAATACCGGGGCCTTCAAGGCGGGGCGCTACGAAGTGATCGGAGATTATGATGACGGCGCGGAACGAACCGCGCCAGTCGGTTCCTACGCGCCGAATCCATTCGGCTTCCATGACTTGGGCGGCAATGTTTGGGAGTGGTGTGAGGATTGGTTCCAACTCTCGATGAACGATCCCGAGGTCCAGAAGGTCTTGCGGGATTCGGGCGCCGATGAGCGTGATCCCCATCAATACCGGGTCCTCCGCGGGGGTTCTTGGTTCAGCTTTTCGGAAATCAGTTTGCGCTCAGGGTGTCGCGCCCGGG
This sequence comes from Verrucomicrobiota bacterium, assembly GCA_018970725.1. Taxonomy (GTDB): domain Bacteria; phylum Verrucomicrobiota; class Verrucomicrobiia; order Verrucomicrobiales; family DEV007; genus V1-115. The sequence continues at coordinate 43,417 of JAGWVU010000035.1, read as the reverse complement.
GCAGGCCCGATTCCCGCGGAGGTGCCAACGGCTTCCGGATCGTCTTGGAAACGGGCAGCGGGCCGTAGGGCAACGTCCCAAAGGACTCCTCCCGTCATCATTCCCGGGCTCCCCGATTTCCCGGTTGCACCGTCCCCGGCCCGGGCGGAGGATCATGTTCCATTGTATGAGGCGTCGCACACTGGTTCTGCTGCTCTTCTGGCTCATCCATGGGACACACGGATCGCTTCCAGCGCAGGATGCCCGTGACGTCGCCGCCGGTGGAATGAGCATCGTCGAGCAGTGCGAGGCGCTGGAACGGAGGGTGGCCGGACAATGGGAGGCCTTGGAAAAGCTCCTGAACGACTGGATCGCCAAGGAACAACCGGATCTTCCCACGGAATGGGAAAACCTCTTCACCGGCCTGGAAAACCTGCGCCGCCAATCCGACCTCAAGGCCTCCGCGACCGGCGGGGATCTTTCCAAGGAAATGCAGGCCTTGCGCAAACGGATCGCGGACCTCAACGCCAAACTCACCTCGATCTCTCCGGACGCACGCGGCACCGCCGGGGAGAAAGTGAAGCAGGTCGAGGGACGAATCGCAGCCTTGGAAAAAGAGGTGCAGACGCTCGGGGCGGCTTGCAGCGGCACACGGACCAAGCTCGACGCCCTCAAAGCCGAGTTCGAGATCAACATCCAACTCGAAGGAGCGGCGACAGCCCGCGAAACCCTTCAGCGGAAGGCCGGAGCGGTCATCGCGGGGATTCGCCCGGGCGGGGTCCCCTCCGCCCCCGTGGCCCCGGTCAAAAAGCCGGCGATCCCGAAGGCCCTCCGGTTTCCGGGAAACTCCTCGAGACCGGGAGGTTTTTGAACACCCGGAGCCATCAGGAGCGAGCTCACTTCCCAATCACAGGGAAGCCTTCCCCGCCGGCGTGAGCGATCACGAGACACCCTTGGTTGAGCTTTGTTTTCCCGTCTTCCGCCAGGAGGGTGGTGTTTTGCGAGATCAGGAAACGTCCGTGATCCAGCGAAGCGATGCCGACCGAGGCGTTGAACTCCCACTTGCCGGTGACCTGAAACTTCTCATCCGAGCGCAGCAAAACGGCGGGCCTGCCGTAACAGCCGAACCACCATGCGCCCTCCGCGTGCGTCACCGTTTGAATCCCCATCAGGGTGTAGCCGCTGGCGAGGACGTGACGCTTCTGGAAGCGGAAGTTCTCGTCGTATTCATATACATAGTTTTCCTTCACGCCCGGCGGCAGACCACCGATGATGATGAACCGGCCATCGTGATACGCCATACCGCCTGCGCCATGCACGAGTTCCGGGACCGGATGCCGTGCCACCTCGGCGAGCGTGTCCGCGTCATAGACATAAACCCATGAGTCTTCCTTGCCCGCAGGCTCATTGAACTTGCCCAAGTTCACCGCGACATACACACGGCCACCTTTGTGGCAAAGATCGCCGTGATGCGTCGCGACGGGCACTTGCTTGAGCACGCGTCCATCCGGATCGGTCTTCACCAAGGTCTCGGTGAAGCACCAGAAGATGGCATCGCGATCATTCGTGCAAAAGCCTTGGAGGTGTTTGGGATACTTGCCTTGGCACGCAACGGCGTGGAAGGCGGAGCGCCCGGATTCATCAGCGACGGCGAGCGCCGGGCTGAGAGCGGCGATCGATGAGACAAAGGTGCGGCGGTTCATGCAGTGCGGGGAAGAACGGTCGGTGACAGGGCACAGCCCGCCATGGCTTCCCGTCGCGCGTGTTCTTGATGACTCGAACGCGATCTCCCTTGCCGAGCGCCTAATCCGCCTTTTCCGTCCACTGCAACCCCACCATCCCGGGCCGGCCGATGACTCGTGGGCGGGCTGAAATCCGAAATGCCCATCAACGGGCTCCCAGGCAGATGAGGTTGCCGTTCGTCCGGATGAAAAGTTTGCCCCCGGCCACGGCAGGCGTGGCGTTGATGCCGGTTCCCACCGGGTTGCGGGCAATCAGATGGTATCGACGGCTGGCCTCGATGACGATCATTTCCCCCAAATCCCGGCTTCCGCAGAAAATGCGATTCCCGACCACGACCGGATTGGAATAAAACTCTCCGCCCACGCGCTCCGGGCCGAAGACCACGGCCCCGGTCTTTCCGTCCAGCGCCTGGAGGATGCCACTGTCCCCCCACATATAGAAGAGACCGTCGTGAAAGACCGGCGTGGGAACATAGGGAAGCCCCTTGTTATCCAGCGTTCCATCTTCGTGTTGCTTGCGCCAAGCCACCTTGGGCTGTCCATCCGGCGTTTCCGATCCGGGGATCAGGGCGACATGATTCTTGGCTCCGTTCCCGGAACCCCAGGCGGCGAAAATCACACCATCCCCCACCACCGGACTGCCCACGGTGCGCTCTTTGAAACCCGGATTGTAGACCCAGTTGATCCCGCCGGTCCGGGGGTCGAGGCTCTCCACCCCGAAGATCATGCTGGAGACAATGATCTCGTTCTTCCCCTTGCTCCCGCGATAGACCGCCGGGGAGCTGTAGGTCGTCTTCAACTCCCCCTCACCCGTCCACGGGACCTGACGACGCCAAACATCCTTTCCCGTGGCCGGATCAAGTCCTGCATACGTGGTATTCCGGTTGGCCAGATGATCCCAGAAGACAAACACGACCCCATCGACCAGCACTGGAGAAGAACCGCTTCCATGGTCCCCTTGCACCGGTCCCAGGACCCGCTTCCAAACCACCGCACCATCGTGCGTCAGGGCCAGGGCTTCGTTCTCCGCCCCGTTCGTCCACGTCACATACAACCGCTGGTCATCGAGGCATGGCGTCGCGGAAGCGAACTCGTTGAACCGGTGCTTCGCATACGTCAAGAACGGGAAGGACTTCTCCCACAACGCGTTCCCGTTGGTGGCATCATAGCACATGATCTTCCGTTCCGTCTCTCCGCTCACCACCACGACGAAGAGCCGGTTCCCCCAAAGCACCGGAGAGGAATGTCCCGTACCGGGCAATTGTCGTTGCCAGACGTAATCCTTCACCCCGAACTCACTCGGCACTTCCGGGGCTTCGGCGCGCGCCCTCCCGTCCGCCCCGAGGAATCGCGGCCATTCCTGGGCCTGGCCAGCAGCCACCCAACCCAGACTGAGACCCACCAGCAAATCGAGGATTTTTCTCATGGCTCCCAAGCTATGCCGCAATCGGCCCTCCCGTCCACCCCCGAAAACAAAGAGAATCGGATCCTCGACTCATAATAGCTTAAACTTTTTAAATATTTTAGTAGAGATGACCTTTATTTGCTGATATTCTATTCAAAGTTAATTTTATATCCCACGCCGCTCCTCCATCATGAACTTCGTTCCTTCACCACCCTCCAATCTCATCCCCTTCCCCGGTGTTTCTTCCGTCCGGAACGCCCGTCCTGCGGCGGAGTTTTCCGTCGCCCGGTGCAAGATCTTCATGCGGACCCGGCCCCATCACCCGGTGACTTCCGCCTACGGGGTGGAGTTGATCGATGCGGTCCGGTTGAACTCGTTCCATTCCGAAATTTCCTTCCGGGTCGACCTGCGGCGCGACTTCCTGCGCCAATCCCTCTTCTGCGGGCTCCTCAATCCTTCCTACACGGCGGGCATCGGCATCGCCATCGACCCCGTGACCGGCGCGGTCATGGATCTGATCAACGACGCGGGGGTCATCGGTTACATGAGCCGCTCCTGCCTCGCCAGCACCGAACCGGTCTCCGTGGAACTCCGGGTGCAGCGGTTCGGCCGCAATCTCCTTTCCACGGTCGTGATCGACGATGATTTTTTCATGTATCCGGCCTTCCTTGCCGGGGCGGGAAAAATCTTTCAGGCGATGGTGGGGAGCGACATTGATTCGGGAGCGGTCGTCAGCCACCGGAGTGCTTCACTGCGGACGGCCCAGATCGCCAAGGTGGCCTGAGGGCCCCGGGGAAGGAGGATCGAGCAGCAGACTCCCGGCCCGCCGCCGCAAGTGCCAGTCCCCTGGCAAATTGACTTTGGCGGGAGACGCGGAACCGAGTCCGACCTGGCGGGCCGCCTCGACGTGACGGAAACCGATCCCCGGGACCCCGGCTCCGCTCATCCACCCGAGCAACACTCTCCGCTGCAAGGCGACGGGCAGGGCCCGGAAACGCTTGGCGTCCAGTCCGTTCCCGCCATCCCCGAGGGAGCGGAGGGATTCCCCGGCCCATTGCTCGAGCAAGCGCTCTTCCTCCCGCAAAACCTCCGCCATGGAGCCGACCGCCTCCGTGAAATCCCGGCCGAATGCCTCGCGCAAAACGGGGATGGCCCGGTTGCGCAAGCGGTTGCGCAAAAACAGGTCGGTGGCGTTGGAAGCGTCTTCCCGAAAACGCGCCGGCAGCGGCAGGTGATCCCGCCGGGTTTGCAGAAAAGGCCGGATCAGAATCAATCCGCCGAGACGGGCCACCGGGCGCATCCCTCCCAAGCCTTTTCTTCCGGTGCCCCGCAAAAGCCGCATCAGGATGGTCTCGACCTGATCCCCGGCGTGATGGGCCAGCAAGACGCGGGGAATGTCATGCCGCGCGGCGCATTCTTTGAAAAAAGAAAGCCGGGCCCGTCGCGCCGCCAGCTCGATGGAAATCCGGGCCCGGGCGGCGAGGGCCCGGACATCCCCGGACCCGATCTCCGCCTCCAGCCCGTAGGCGCGGGCCAGATCCGCGACGAAGGCCGCGTCCCCGTCGGAGTCGCTGCCGCGGAGCTGGTGATTCAGGTGGCAGAGGATGAGGTGACGATACCCCGCCGCCCAGAGGGCTTCCAAGAGGGCAACGGAATCCCGACCTCCGGAAATCCCGAGCAGGAACCGGGTTTCCGGGGAACAATCCGGTGGCAGAAGAAGGTTCACCGGATCTCGGACGCGCCGAAATGGGGATGCAGCGCTTCGGGGAGGCGGATCGATCCATCCTCCTGTTGCCCGGTCTCGAGGAGGGCCACGTAAAGCCGGGGCAGGGCGGTGCCGGAACCGTTCAGGGTGTGGCAAAACCGGTTTTTCCCTTCCTTGTCCTTGAAACGGAGATTCATCCGCCGGGCCTGATAATCGACGAAGTTGCTGCAGCTCGAGACCTCGAGGTATTTGCCATGACCGGGAGCCCAGACCTCGATGTCGTAGGTCTTCGCCGAACCAAACCCGAGGTCGCCCGAACAGAGCTCGATGGTGCGGTAGTGGAGACCGAGCCGCTGCAACACGGTCTCCGCCTCGGCGGTGAGCCGTTCCAACGCCTCGAAGGAATCCTCCGGACGGACGATTTGCACCAGCTCCACTTTGTCGAACTGGTGCATCCGGATGAGCCCCCGGTTGTCACGACCGGCGGAACCGGCCTCGCGACGGAAGCAGGGGGTGTAGGCGGTGGCTTTCACCGGCAAGTCCTCCTCCTTGAGGATCATCTCCCGCCAGAGATTGGTGACCGGGACCTCGGCCGTGGGCGCGAGGAAAAAGCGGTTTTCCTCCAGTCCATACATGTCTTCCTCGAACTTCGGGAGCTGGCCGGTGCCGAACATGCAGTCCCGGTTGATGACGAAGGGCGGGCTGACCTCTTCATAGCCGTGGCTGCCGGTGTGGAGATCGAGCAGGAAATTGATCAGGGCCCGCTCCAACCGCGCCCCCGCCCCCCGGAAGACGCAGAACCCGCTCCCGCTAATTTTGGTGGCGTTCTCGAAATCGAGCAACCCGAGCTTCTCCGCCAGCGTCAGGTGATCCTTGGGCGCAAAGGCGAAAGCGGGCTTGGTTCCCCATTCGCGCACCACCGGATTGGCGGATTCATCGAGCCCCGGCGGACAGGCCTCGTGCGGCAGGTTCGGAATCCGCAGGAGAAGCTCCCGCTGCCGCGCGTCCGCCGCATCCGCCCGGCGCCCCACTTCATCGATCCGGTCCCCGAGGGCACGGACTTCGTCCTCGATCGCGGACGTGTCCTCGCCCTTGCCCTTGAGTTGACCGATCCGCTTGGAGGCGGACTTGCGTTCCCCCTGGAGCCGCTGGCGTTCCGTCTCCGCCTCGCGGCGTTCGCTGTCGCAAGCCAAAACCTCATCGACGGCGAGGTGCGCCTCACCGCCCCGGGAAGCGAGCCTGGCTCTGACACGGTCGGGTTCCTCCCGCAGGATTCGGATGTCCAGCATGAGCCCAGACACTAGTCAGAGTGGGTGAAAAGCAAGACAAAGCTTGGCGGGAAGGGGCGGATCCGGGATCATTTTCCCCCATATTCTCTGGACAGCACCCCCAAGCGTTGGCATTTGGAGAATGGGTTACCGCACGAAGACCAAGCCATGACACCCCGAAAAACTCGCCGGATTCTCCTGTCGTTGGGAGGAGCCCTCGCCCTGGCCGCCCCCGCCGCTTTCGCCACCGAGGAGATCGAGATCCGCAAGGTTCTCTGCACCGCAGTGACGTTCGAACGCAACCAGCAAACGTCGGACGCCATGATCAGCTTTGAACGACGCCACCTCCTCCACGGCGCGGTCACCGCAGAAGAGCAACGCGCCCGGCGCGGAAAATATTTCACCGTTCTCTGGCGCGCCAAAGACGCATCTTCTGGAATTGTTGTTCGTTTCGAGTATCTTCAAGCACACACGGGCGCTGAAGTCCATGTGCAGGAAATCACCGTTGACGACGTCGAACGAACAAACTCCACCAAGTTTCAGGTCACCGGACGGGATTACGCCGGTGAATGGACTTGGCCGGATGGTTCCGCGCTCACTGACCGTGAAGTCGATGTCTATCTCCTCAGGCTCCGCTCGGACCGCCCTGCTGAAACCAAGGCCACTCCGAAGAACGGCGGAGATGTCGTCGCTTGGAAAGTCTCTATCCTGCGGGCCGGTGCCGTCCTCGCCGCGGAGAAATCCTATCTCTGGAGGGACTGATCCGGAGTCTGGGCCGTTCCGTTGTCCGGGCCTGCCGCGCCGGGGACAACGCCCCGGCGGGAAACCCGAAAACGTCCGGACGCCACGCTCCGCCCCATGAACCCCGCGCTTGCCCCTACCGCGATGATGGCCGCCCTCCTCGGAGGGGTGGTCTGGGTCAGGATTCATTCCAAGGGTTCCGTCGATTGCAGCCGCGACCTCCGCCAGTTCGTCGATCTCATGATCGCCAGGGGCCAGCCCAAAATCGTGATCGATCTCGGCGACTGCCCCGGGATGGATTCAACCTTCATGGGAACGCTCGCCGGCATGGCCCTCCGGCTGCGGAAGGTCCAGGGCGGCGGCCTCGACATCGTGAACCCGGGGGAACGCAACCTGCAATCCTTCCACGAACTGGGGCTCGACCGCATCCTCAACGTCGATTGCAACGGCAACCTTTGGGCCCGGGAAAGACAGCAACTCGCGGAACAACCCCAGGAACCGGTCCCGTCCGCCCCGGCCGACCCCCAGGCCCGCCGTCTCGCCGTGACGGAGGCGCATGAGACCCTTTGCCAAGTCCACCGCGATAATATTCCCCGCTTCCGCAATGTCCTGGAGATCCTCCGACAATCCCTTTCCGAGTAGGTCCGGTTCCGGCACCCCGGCCTGTGGACCCGCTTGAGGGAACGTCTACAACGCCTGGAAATGCTGCCTTTCCTCTGTCTCCTACTGCTCGTTTCCGCCTATCTCCTCTTCCGGCAGACCGTCCGCAACGGTTCCCTGGCCCACGCCTTGGAAGATGTGCAGAAAGAACAGGTCCGCGCGTTCGACTTCCTCGACGGCCTGGGGAACCAGCTGCAGAAAAGCCAATCCACCGCGACGATGCACCGGTTCATGGTGGAGGGATTGGTCCAGGTTCTGGAATGTGACGGGGCCGCCCTCCATATCCTCGATCCAGCCCGGGCCGAGCTCGTCCCCATGATGATCTCGCCCGCCTGCCCCCTCCTGTTCGAGGTTCCCGCCCCGCTCCTCTCAGGCTCCGCCGGCCAGGCCGAACGCCTCAATTACCTCCGTCTCCAGACCATCCCGGTCTCCCACCCCGTCTACGGCGAAGCCCTCCGCCACCACCACAGCCTCTGGCTCAACAACCTCGCGGAGCATCCCCGGTTCAGCGGCGCTCCGGACGCCTCCGCCTTCCAGGTGGAATTGCTCATCGCCCCCCTGGTCTATGCGGAAAAAATCATCGGCCTCCTGACCGCCGCCCGACAACGCCCGGGGCGGCCTTTCAACCAGAACGACCGCTCCGTTTTCGAGTCCCTCACCAGACAATCCTCCTTTGCCCTCGGCAGCGCGATGGTGCACCGCGAGGCAAGCGAAAAGCGCAGGCTCGACGCTGAATTGCGCACCGCCAGCGAGTTCCAACGCATCCTGCTCCCCGCCAAAGCCCCTGAATTCCGGGGTTACACCATCGCCGCCGCCAGTTTTCCCGCGATGATCGTAAGCGGGGATTATTACGATTACGTCTCCGTGGATGATCGCCACCTCGGGGTCGCCATCGCCGACGTCGCCGGGAAGGGGGTGCCCGCTTCCCTCATCATGGCCACCTGCCGCAGCGTCCTGCGCACCCGGGCCGCCGGCGAACTCTCCCCCGCCCGGGTTCTCTCAGTGGTCAATCGCCAGATCTTTCCCGATATCCGAGAGGACATGTTCATCACCATGACCTACCTCGTCCTCGACGCGGAAACCGGGCACCTGCTGATCTCCCGCGCCGGGCACCGGCCGGCCCTGATCCATCGCAAGGCCACCGGCCTCGTCGAACCGGTGGCCCCGGTCGGCCTGGCGGTTGGGATCGACGACGGCGATGTCTTCGAGCGCGTCATCACGGACCGGGAATGCCTTCTGGAACCGGGCGACACGATGTTGCTCTACACCGACGGCCTGACCGAGGCGGTCAACGCGGCCGGGGAGGAATACGGGGGCGAACGCCTCGGCCAAAGCCTGCAACTCCGCGCCTCCGAACCTGTCGAAAGCATCATGACGGGAATCTGCGAGGACGTCCGCGGCTTTGCCGGAAGCGAGGCGCAAAGCGACGACATCACCTTGATCGTCATCAAAAAGGGATGATATTGACTGCCCGCCACGGCGCGGGAGGCTTACCTGACCATGAATCCCATCACAAGCGAAGAAGAACCTCTCGAGAACACCACCGCCTCCGAAGCCGGGTCCCCCGCGGACAAGGTCGAGGCCCCGGTTGATCCGGCATCGGCCGCCTGGCAGGAGATGGAGCGCTGGAAAGACCTTGCGCTGCGCGGTCAGGCGGAACTTGAGAATTTCCGCAAACGCATGGCCCGGGAAAAGGCGGATGCCATCAAGTTCGGCAACACCTCCCTCCTTGAGGATCTTTTCCCCATCGTCGACAACTTCCGCTTCGGGCTCGAGGCGGCCCGTCAGGAATCGGAGAGCTCGGTCGTGTTCCAAGGCATGTCCATGGTCATGAAACAACTCACCGATTTCCTCGTGAACCAAGGAGTCACCGAGTTCGGGGAGGTCGGCGAGGTTTTCGATCCCAATCTCCACGAGGCGGTCCAGCTGGAATTCAGCGAGACCCTGCCGGACGGACGGATCCTGACCACCCTGCGTCGCGGTTACCGTTTGCAGGACCGCGTCCTCCGGGCCGCCAACGTCGTGGTCTCCAAAGGTCCGGGCCCGGTCGCCGATCCCGGCGCCCCCCTCCCCCAAGGCTGATTCCCACCCCACGCCCTCTCTTTCCCCTCATGGCCCAGGATTACTACGAACTGCTCGGCGTCCCCAAGAACGCCTCCTCGTCCGATATCAAAAAGGCGTATCGCAAGCTGGCCATGAAATATCATCCGGACCAGAACCCGGGCGATGCCGCCGCCGAAGCCAAATTCAAGGAGGTGGGCGAGGCTTACGAAGTGCTCTCGGACGACCAAAAACGAGCGGCTTACGATCGTTACGGCCATGCCGCCTTCAAGCAGGGCGCGGGGGCCGCGGGTCCTTCCGGCGGACCGTTCCATGATCCCTTCGATATCTTCCGCGAGGTTTTCGGCGGTGCCGGCGGCGCGGGAGGCGCGGGAGGCGGTGGCTCCATCTTCGACGAAATCTTTGGAAATCCCGGGGCCGGTGGCGCCCGGCGGCGCGACGCCAGCGGCCGACAGCGTGGATCGGACCTGCGCTACGACCTTCCCATCACGCTGGAGGAGGCCGCCTTCGGCTGCAACAAGCTCATCGAAATCGAAAAATACGATACCTGCGAGACCTGCACCGGGGCCGGTTCCCCCTCCGGCGGCATGAAACAGTGCACCACCTGTGGTGGCGCCGGTCAGGTGGTCTCCTCCAAGGGCTTCTTCCACGTGCAGCAAACCTGCCCGACCTGCCGCGGCACCGGCGGCGTTCTCAGCGACCCCTGCCGCACTTGCGCCGGAGACGGCCGCACCCTGCAGCGCGCCCGGATCAAGTTCAAGGTCCCCGCCGGCATCCGCGAAGGCCAGCGCCTCCGCTCCCCGGGAAATGGCGAGGCCGGCTTCCGCGGCGGTCCCCACGGTGACCTCCACGTCGTCATCCACATCAGGGAACACGAGCTTTTCGAGCGGGACGGCGATGACCTCCACTGTGAATTCCCCGTCCCCTTGGACAAAGCCGCGCTCGGCGGAGATATCGAGGTGCCCACTTTGGAAGGAAAGAAGGTCATCAAGGTCCCCGCGGGCACCCAGGGTGGCACCACCATCCGCGTCGCCGCTGGCGGCATCCTCGGCTACGGCAGCAAGGACAAGGGCAACCTCTACCTCCACGTCCAGGTCGAGGTCCCCTCCAAGCTCAACCAGGCCCAGCGGGACAAACTCCAGGCTTTCATCGCCAGCCTTGAGGACAAGAACCAACCCGCCCGCCGCTCCTTCCTCGATCGCGCCAAATCCTTTCTCCAATAGTCCGCCCGCGGCAGCCAGGTCATGGGCGCCTTCCACCGGTTCCATCTGCCCTCCCCCCTGTGGTCCTCCTCTCCCCTGCTCCTTTCCGGAGATGAGGCCCTCCACTGTGCCCGCGTCCTCCGCCTGCGCCCGGGCGATGCCCTCGAACTCTTCGATGGCGCCGGTCTTTCCGCCCGGGCCATGGTGGCAAGCCTCACCGGGTCCCAAGTCTTTCTCACCCTGACAGACGAACCGGAACGACAACCCGACCCCGTCCCCATCCTCCTCGCCGCCGCCATTCCCAAGGGACAACTCATCGAGGACATCGTCAGGCAGGCCACCGAAATCGGAGCCACTCACATCATTCCCCTCCTCACGGACCGCTGCGTCGTCAAGATCGACGACCCGGGACGTCGCCGGGAAAAATGGCAACGCGTCGCCCTCGAGGCCTGCAAACAATGCGGTCGCAACTGGTTGCCCGTCGTCGCAACTCCCCAACGTCTCGACTCCTTTCTCACCACCGGTCAGGATCCCTCCGAACTCCGCTGCGTCGCCGCCCTCTCCCCCCTGGCCGCCCCGCTGGTCCGCTGGTGGCCGGGAGCGATCCCGCCCGCTTCGGTCTCCGTGGTGACTGGTCCCGAGGGCGACTTCACCCCGCGCGAGTTGGACAGCCTTTTGGAGGCAGGTTATCATCCTCTACGGTTAGGACCTCACATTCTCCGGACCGATACCGCCGCCGCCTATGCCCTGAGCATCATCTCCCAGGCGTTTTTGTAAAAATGATAGGCAAAACCACCCTCGCCGATGTTGTTTTTTTGGAGGTGTGCGGATTTTTTTGTTGCGCTGGCGGCCATGGGCTGTCTAGTCGCGGCCATGAAGAGTCTGACCTTGATTCGAAAGCCCGGCCCCGGTGGAATCGCCCTTGCAATTGCCTTGTGGGTCGCTGGATCCGATCTCTCATTCGCTGCCCTCGGCAGTAAGCCGCTTCAGGGACAATTCGCTTCGCGGCATCCAAACCGGGTCAGAAAGGTTTCCCGGTCCTCCGAAAAACCGGTCCATTTCGCGGCGTCCTCCGCCAAGTCCCGCCCCTCCTCCGCCTCCCCTTTGCATCGGCTCGGGCAGATGATCCGGACGGTCCGCACCACCGCCTACACCCATGAGGAGTCCGGTCACCAAGCCTACGGGCGCAGCACCGCCATCGGGACGACCCTGCGTAGTTCCCGCTCTTACACCTCGGCGGCGGCGGATTGGTCCCGGTTCCCCCTCGGCACCAAATTCCAAATCGTCGGCGAGCCGACCGTCTACGTCATCGACGATTGCGGCGGAGCGCTTTACGGCACGGATACGATCGACATCTACCGGCCCAGCCTGGCCTCCATGAACGCCTGGGGCACCCGGCACGTGCAGATCAAGATCCTCGAAACGGGCCAGCGTTCGAAATCCCGGCGCTCCTGAATCCTCCGGGCTCCGGAGGCCTCCCGGCCCGCGTGGGGGAACGCAAGTCCGTTCCCTCACGCCGACATCTTCCCCTTGGCTCCCCGCCAGGCCGTGCTACCTTCCGCCCCCCGGAGATTCCGCCATGGCCGAACCCAGCAAATCCTACCAACCCCAGGAAGTCGAGCGCAAATGGTCCCAACGCTGGTTGGAGGCCGATGCCTTTCGCGGGGACGAAACCAGTGGGCGGGAAGCCTACTCCATCGTCATCCCTCCACCGAACGTCACCGGCATCCTCCACCTCGGCCACGTCCTCAACAACACCATTCAGGATATCCTCGCCCGGCGCGCCCGTCAGCAGGGAAAGGCCGTTCTCTGGCTTCCCGGGACCGACCATGCCGGGATCGCCACCCAATCCCGCGTCGAGGCCAAACTCCGCAAGGAGGGCACCTCACGCCGCGAACTCGGGCGCGAGAAATTCCTCGCCGAAGTGTGGAAATGGAAAGAGCAGCACGGCGGTATCATCATCAGCCAGCTCAAGCGTCTCGGCTGCTCGTGCGACTGGTCCCGCGAGCGTTTCACGATGGACCCGGCCTACTCGCGCTGGATCTCCCGCATCTTCGTGGACCTCTTCAACTCCGGCCTCATCTACCGCGGCAAACGCATGGTCAACTGGTGCCCGGTCTCCCTGACCGCGCTCAGCGACGAGGAGGTCATCATGAAGCCGCAACGCGGCAAGCTCTACACCATGCGGTATCAGGTCGTCGGCTCCAAAAACCGTTGGCTGGAGATCGCCACCACCCGTCCGGAAACTCTGATGGGCGATACCGCCGTCGCCGTCCATCCCAAGGACGAACGCTACCGGGACCTCATCGGCAAATTCGTCTGGCGCCCCTTCCCCAAAGCCAAAATCCCGATCATTGCCGAGGACTCGCTCGATCCCGAATTCGGCACCGGGGTGCTCAAGGTCACGCCGGCCCATGACAAGGCGGACTTCGCCATCGGGCAACGTCACAACCTGCCCATCATCGATGTTTTCCACCCCGATGGAACCCTCAACGCGCTGGCCGGACCCGGGTTCGAAGGGATGGACCGGTTCGAGGCCCGCAAGGCCGCGGCCCGCAAGCTGGAGGAAATGGGCCAGCTTGTGAAGGTCGAGGACTACGAAAACGCGGTCGGCTACTCCGAACGCGCCGACGTGCCGATCGAACCCCGCCTCTCGATGCAATGGTTCCTCCGGTATCCCTGCGTTCCCGAGGCCACCAAGGCGGTCGAGCAGGACGAAATCACCTTCCGCCCGGAACGCTGGAAGAAGACCTACCTTCACTGGATGGAAAACATTCAGGATTGGTGCATCAGCCGCCAGCTCTGGTGGGGACACCAAATCCCGGTGTGGTATCGCAAGGACAAGGCGGACGCCTTGCGCGAAGCGGAAAACCTCGATCTCTCGGCCGTGCGGCGCGGCGATCTCCACTGCCAGATCGACGCCCCCGCGGACCCGGAAAACTGGGTGCGGGACGAGGACGTGCTCGATACTTGGTTCAGTTCCTGGCTCTGGCCGTTCGCCACCATGTGCGACAGCGATCAAACGTCCTCTCCAACCCTCGAGAAATTCTATCCAACCTCCGATCTGGTGACCGGTCCGGACATTCTCTTTTTCTGGGTGGCCCGGATGATCATGGCAGGATATTACGTGGAAGGACAATTGCCTTTCCGGAATGTCTACTACACGTCCATCATCCGGGACCGGTTCGGCCGGAAGTTATCCAAGTCCCTGGGAAACAGCCCCGACCCCCTCGACATCATCGAGGTGCTCGGCGCGGACGCTCTGCGCTATTCCCTGTTGAAGACCGCGCCGATCGGTTCCGATGTCCGTTTCCATGAGGAGCGGGCCGGGTTCAACGGCGGCGAAGGCCCCAAAGCCATCAAGCAATTTGACGAATGTGCCAGTGGCGGCGGTTCCTATCCACAAGTCGAGGAGGGACGCAACTTTGCCACCAAAATCTGGAACGCCGCCAACTTCCGCCTCATGCAGGGCCCTGCCGCCGCCACCAAATCCAAGCGTTCCCTGGTGGACATCGATATCCTCGCCAAGCTCGATACGATGGAAGGCCAGATCGAGACGGCCTATGCGGACTATCGCTTCAGCCAGATCGCCGAACTGCTCCACGGCTTTTTCTGGGGTGATTATTGCGACTGGTATCTTGAAGCGGTCAAGGGAGATCTCCGCGGAGGGGATTCCGCGCGCAAATCGGCGGTCTTGCAAACCATGGATACCGTCTTCGGGCGCTTCCTCCAACATCTCCACCCTTTCATGCCCCACCTCACTGAGGAACTCTGGGAAAGCCTCGGCTTCGCCACCAACGGCGCTCTGCTCATGCTCACCCCGCTTCCCCAGGAACGCGCCACCAAGGGCATCAAACACCTCGCCGAATCCCAAGCCCGCGCCTCCGCCCTCTATCAAGCCGTCAACCGCGCCCGCAATCTCAAGGCGGAATACAATCTCGCGGCGAGGAAAGTCCGCTTCCTCCTCGAGCCCGATCCCGGAGCGGCCCAAAGTTGGATCGCGGATGAGCTGGCCACCTTCGCCCTCCTCGCCGGGGCTTCCGCCTGCGAGCTGGTCACCCCGGAATCCGCTCCGGAAACGGAAAATGCCCCCGCCGCCCTCACCCCCATCGGCAAACTCCACATGCCTCTGGCCGGACTCATCGATGTGGCCGCCGAAAAGGCCCGCCTCGACAAGGAACTCGAGAAGATCGCCCGGGAACTGGCCAAGTCCCAGGGCAAGCTCGCCAACGAAAGCTTTGTCGCCAACGCCAAACCCGAGGTGGTCCAGCTCGAGCGCGAGCGCCTCGGTGAATGGCAGGACCGTCACGATCAACTCCTCGAAATGATCCGCAAGCTCGGCTGACCCCGCCACCCCGGATCCCAATGACCGCTCCATTCGACCAATTGGGGGAGGCCGGCTTCACCCAGCTGGTGGCCGCGTTCTATCGCCGCGTCAGGACCGATGACCTCATCGGCACCCTCTATCCGCCCGATGATTGGGCCGGCGCGGAAAGCCGGCTCCGGGACTTCCTCGTCTACCGCTTCGGCGGGTCACCGAAATACATCGAGGAACGCGGTCATCCCAGGTTGCGCATGCGTCACCTCCCCTTTCGCATCGGCGTGGCGGAGCGGGACCGTTGGATGTCCCTGATGCTGGCCGCCATGGAAGAGGTGAACGTCCCAGGACCTTGTCGGGAAGAACTCACTTCCTTCTTCACCCTGACCGCCGATTTTATGCGGAATGCCGATTGAAAGTCCCCCGGACACCGCCTCCCTGAGAAATCGGCTTGCACCCGCAACCGATCTTCCCTTTGATTCCGGGGAAGTCTCCAACCGCAGCCCCGATGAAACCCTTCTCCCTCCTTTTTCTCCCCCTGCTTCTCTCTTCCGCCCCCGCCGCCGATGCCCCTTGGACGCCGGACCCCGGCTTCACCAGTCTCTACAACGGCATCGACCTCACCGGGTGGGGTTACCGGGACAAGGCGGGCCAACCTCTCGAATCGTTCAATGCCAAGGCGCAGGCCAGTGATGGCCGCTACTCCGCCCAAGGGGAGTCTCTCACCGTGAACCCTTACGCCGAGGGGAAGGGGCCCCGTCTCCGCCAGCTCTACACGATCCGGGAATTTCCCAAGGACTTCATTCTGAAACTCGAGTTCCGCGCCGCCGTGAACGCCGACAGCGGCATCTTCCTGCGCAAGCCCCAACTCCAATGCCGTGACTACCTCGTGGCCGGTCCTTACAAGGAGCTGAAGAAATACAAACCGCAGGATTGGAACCTCATCGAAGTGGTCGTCACCAACGGCAAGGCGCGCTGCACCTGCAACGGCGAGATTCTCGCCGAAGCCCTCGAACTCCCCGCCTCCGGTCCCATCGGCCTCGAAGCAGACCGGGACACGATGGAATACCGCCACATCCAGATCAAGGAGCTGCCCTGAGGCCCGCCCTTTCGGCTACTACGGCATCCATTCGCCGTCGGGCCAAAGGCAGCGGTTTGCTCCAGACACCCTTGAGCACGCTCTGGACGCCCTCACCGGGCGACTCCCGACATTTTTGCACCAATGAGCCCCTCGGAAATTCCCTTTCCACCGCGCTTGAAGCTCTTGCTGCCGCGGCTTGAGAATTTCGGATCGGCGTAGGATGATGCTCCCATCCATGGAGCGCAAAACCCTCGCCCGTCCCGCCCTGATGCACGTGATCCGGCTGGCCTTCGTGCTGGTCTCGATGTCGTTGGGGGCCTCGATCTCCGCCGGCTACGGCCACGCGTGGGCCACCGGTTCCTTGTGGGGGGCCTTTCTGGCCGCGCTGTTCGTGGCTCTCGAGCTCGGTCTTCGCGATCTCACCTTCCGGCGCTTCTCGCATGCGACGGTGGGGCTGCTGGTCGGGCTGACGGGCGCATGGTTGGTTTCCGGCATCGGTTTCTTCCGGACCAAAGGTCTCCAGGAATTCCAAGAGGCGCGCTCCACCTTTGAACTGATCCTCTATCTCGGGCTCGGCTTTCTCGGGATGATGCTGGCCTTGCGGGCGAACCGGGAGGAGTTTTCCCTGCTGATTCCCTATGTGCGGTTCCGTCAGGACGGAATCCGGGATCAACCTTCCGTGATCGGGCTCGATGTCCTCGCGGACGGGCGGCTCCCCAAGGTCTGTGCCAGCGGATTTCTCGGGGGATCCTTTCACGTACCGCGCGAAGTCATCGAGGATCTTCGCGAGCAAGCGGAACAAGGGATCGAGCCCATGGCGGAGCGCGGCCGCCGGGGCTTGGAGTGCCTCGAGCAGATGCGCCAGGCGCAACGCACCGAACTGGTGGTCCAGGAACCCATCGGCCCCGCGGAGCAGGCGGCGGACATGAAATTGATCACCCTCGCCCGGAGCCTCGGGGCCCGGATTGTGACCACCGATTCCAACCTGCAACGCACCGCACGCCTGCAGGGAGTGACCGCGCTCAATCTGGAGGAACTGGCGGTCGCGCTGCGCCCGGTGTTGAAGCCGGGCGACGAATTGCACCTCACCCTGATCAAGGAGGGCAAGGACGCGGAGCAGGCGGTCGGTTTCCTCGGAGACGGCACCATGATCGTGGTGAACGAGGCCCGGAAACATCTCGGGACGGTCCAGAATGTGGTGGTGGTTGGCTTCACCAAGACCAGCGCTGGGCGTCTCGTCTTCGCGGAACTCAAGGACAGTCCCCGGGCCAAGGCCCTGCAACTTCCGGGGAACGGCAGTTGAAACCGGGGAAGGTCGGGGGAAGGGTCCCGCCGAGCTCTCATGAAATTCGCCTTCTGCAACGAAATGTTCGGGGACCGGCCGTTTCCGGAAGCCTTTGCCGCGGCCCGGAACCTTGGCTACACCGGGATCGAGATCGCACCGTTCACCCTGGCAAAGGACGCCCATTCGGTGACCGCCGCGCAAAGGGAATCGGTGAAAAGCCTCGCCGCGGACCTCGGTTTGGAGATCGTCGGCCTGCACTGGTTGCTCGCAAAAACCGAGGGCTACTACCTGACCACTCCGGACCCAGGAGTGCGCCGCCGCACCGGTGATTACCTCGGAGCCCTGACCCATCTCTGCGCCGATCTCGGTGGGAAGCTGATGGTCCTGGGCTCTCCGGTGCAACGCAACCTCCTCCCCGGCGTGACGCACGAACAAGCCATGGACTTCGCCGCGGAAACCATCCGCCAGGCCGTGCCCGTCCTCGAAGAACGCGGCATCACCCTCGCCCTCGAACCGCTCGGCCCCGCCGAAGGAAATTTCCTCAACACCGCCGCGCTCGGCATTGAACTGGCCGAACGGATCGATTCCCCGCAAGTCCGCCTCCATCTGGATATCAAGGCCATGTCGACCGAGGCGATTCCGATCCCGGACATCATCCGGCAGAGCGCCCCCTGGGTGGCCCACTTTCACGCCAACGACCCAAACCTGCTCGGGCCGGGCATGGGCGAAGTCGACTGCGCTCCGATCTTCGCGGCCTTGAAGGAAATCGATTATCAGGGTTGGGTCAGCGTGGAAGTCTTCGATTACAGGCCCGGCCCGGAACGGATTCTGGAAGAGAGTATGGCTTGCATGAGGCGTTGTTTCTTGCAAGATGCGGCATCCTGAGGTCGTTTCTACTCCCGTGAACCATCCTCTTCTTCTTGCGGCGTTGCTGACCGGCCCGGCCTTGGCCGCCGACTGGCCTGACTTCAGGGGTCCCACCTCGGACGGTCAAGCGCCCGCCGGCTCCAAACTTCCAGTGAGTTGGAGCGAAACCGAGCACGTGGCCTGGAAAACGGCCATCCCGGGAAAAGGCTGGTCGACCCCGGTGATTTGGGGGGAGCAACTCTGGCTCACCACGGCCACCGAGGACGGCAAGGAACAATCCGTCCTCTGCCTCGAACGGCTCACGGGAAAGATCCTCCATCAGGAGCTGCTTTTCCGGAACCCGGCTCCGGCCCCGTTGGGGAACGACCGCAACACCTACGCGTCACCGTCCCCGGTGATCGAGGAAGGCCGCGTCTACCTCCACTTCGGCAGCTACGGCACCGCCTGCCTGGACACCAAAACCTTCGCCACGCTCTGGTCCCGCCGGGACTTGCCTTGTGATCACTATCGCGGCCCGGCCTCCTCACCGGTGCTTTATGGGAACCTCCTCATCCTGACCTTCGACGGCGCGGACCGCCAGTATCTGGAGGCGCTCGACAAGGCCACCGGCAAAACGGTCTGGCATCGCCAGCGCGGCACCAACTACGGCGACCTGACCCCTGACGGGACGCCGGAGCGGGACGGGGATATGCGCAAGGCGTTCAACACCCCCGTGTTTGTCCGCGGCGAGGACTTTGTGTGGATGATCAGCCCCGGGGCCAAGGCCGCATGGGCTTACGATCCCCTGACCGGGGACGAAATCTGGAGCGTGCACTGGAAGGAGCATTCCTCGGCCTCGCGCACGCTTTTCGACCGGGACCGGATCTACCTGAACACCGGTTACGGCAAGTCGGAACTCTGGGCCCTGCGGCTCGATCCACAGGCCAAGGGAGAACTGTCAGCCTCCCACGTGGTTTGGAAGAACGCCAAGAGAATGCCGAACCGTTGCTCTCCCGTGATCGTCGGGGACCGGCTCTACGCCCTCTCCGACCAAGGCGTCCTCTCCTGCCTGAACCGCGCCACCGGAGAGGAAATCTGGGCGGAACGGATTTCCGAGATGCCTTTCTCGGCATCGCTCCTCGCGGCGGACGACCTGGTTTACCTCTTTGACGAGGGGGGCAAAGGGTTGGTCATCCGTGATGGAACCACCTTCCGGAAAGTGGGCGAAAACAGGCTGCCGGCCGGCCTCTTCGCCAGTCCGGCCACGGACGGCACCTCGCTCTACCTGCGAACCACGACCCACGTCTACCGGATCGCGGACTGAGCCTGCGGCCAAAGGCTCAGAGGATCCCGCCTCCCAAGAAGAGGCGGAGGAGGCTGATCACCAGAATGGCTCCGTTCACGACCATGCCCGACTTCTGTTTGGAGACGGCGCCGAAGACGATCCCGACCACGCAGAGGACCACCACGAGCCAGTTGATCCATCCCAAAAGGGGCACCAAGCCCACGATCAAGAGGATCAAGGTTACGATGCCGATGATAATGGAGATGACATTCATGTGAGGAAATGGACCTTCGGCTTAAGCATGACGCGAACTCCCGGCGCTGTCCAGCGGGAAACCCGGCCGCCTCGGGAATCCCCGGTCGCGGATTCGAACGTTTTTCTACGGCAACCTGCGGAGCACACTGGTATCGAACTTGCTTCCTCCCCACCTGCACCACAGGCAGCATGAAAAAAGTCGAAGCCATCATCAAACCTTATCTGCTCGAAGAAGTCCGGGATTCGCTGACCCAGAACGGATTCGTGGCCATGACGGTGAGCGAGATCCGGCGTTTCCGGGACTTGGACAAACGGATCGGGGCCCAATACTTCGGCAGCGTCCCCATCCGGGTTGATTTCGATCCCGGCCTCAAGGTTGAGGTGGTGGTTCCGGACCATCGGGAGGAGGCCGCGATCGAGGCGATCCAAGCCATCTCCGCTTCCGCCCCGATTTGGGTCCAAGGAGTCCACGACGTCATCCGCATCCGCACCAACGAGCATGGCGAAGTGGCCGTTTGACCGGCTTCCTTCCCGCTCAACCGCGGCTTCCGAAAATCGCGGACCCGACCCGCACCAGCGTCGCTCCCTCCTCCACCGCCACGGGGTAATCGTGGCTCATGCCCATTGAGAGCCCGGGCAACGGCACCCCGAAACGCCCGGACAACTCATCGCGCAAGGCACGCAAGGCGGCGAACATCGGCCGCGTCTCCCCGGGATCCTCCTTGAAGGGAGGGATGATCATCAGGCCTTGAATCCGCAGGCGGTCGAGCCCGAGCAACGCCTCGAAATCCTGCCGCAACTGGTCCTCGGTAAACCCGTGCTTGCTCGCCTCCCGCGCTAGGTTGACCTGCAAAAAGACGGCCGGTTCCAAGCCCTCGTCGGCCGCGATGCGGTCGATCTGGCGGGCCAGATCGAGACTGTCCACGCCGTGCAGGGTGGAAAAGACGGCCAGCGCCTTGCGCACCTTGTTCTTCTGGAGATTGCCGATGTGATGCCAATCCAAATGCGGCGGGAGCAGCGGTGCCTTGGCTTCTCCTTCCTGCACCTTGTTTTCCCCGAAGACCCGCTGCCCGGCCTCCACCGCCAGCCGGACGATTTCGGCGGGCCAAGTCTTGGAGACGGCCACCAGCGTGACTTCCTGGGACGCGCGCCCGGCACGCACCGCCGCCGCCTCGATGGCGGCC
This sequence comes from Verrucomicrobiota bacterium, assembly GCA_018970725.1. Lineage (GTDB taxonomy): Bacteria > Verrucomicrobiota > Verrucomicrobiia > Verrucomicrobiales > DEV007 > V1-115. Next base: position 22,400 of record JAGWVU010000035.1, on the reverse strand, counting down.
TGCACGCTTTCCAAATTGGTGCGAATGCGGGTGGAGTCCGGCCCGGCCATGCGTTTTCCTGTCCGAATTCCCGGCGCTCGCTCTTGCGGACAACCGGGCTTCCAGAGTAATCTCCGCCCCTCTCGATGCAAATCGAAACCCTCAGGCTCTTTTGTGACCTCGTGGAGGCGGGCAGCTTCTCGATCGCCGCGGAAAAACACCGTCTCACCCAGAGCGCGGTCAGCCAACGCATCGCGGCGATGGAGAAGGAACTCGGCACGCGCCTCCTGCTGCGCCTGCGCCATAACACCGAGCCGACCCCGGAGGGCAAACTTCTGCTCGAAAACGCGCACCGCATCCTGGCGCTCTACGATGATTGCCGACGCCGCCTGCGTGAAATGCAACAGCCGGTGAGCGGTTCCCTGCGGATCAGCACCGTTTACTCCATCGGCCTGCACGAGTTGCCCCCCTACCTGAAATGGTTCCGTGATCATTACCCGAACGCCGAGGTGCGGGTCGATTACCACCGCTCGGATCACGTCTACCGCGAAGTGGCGGAACACCGCGCGGACCTCGGCTTCGTCGCCTACCCCAACCGGGAAGGTCATGCCGGATTGGATTGCGACACGTTCTGGCAGGACGAACTGGTCCTGATTCTTCCGCCGGACCATGAACTGGCGGAGCGCTCCAGCGTGCGGCTCCCGGAATTGGCCGGACTCCGCTTCATCTCCTTCGAGCCGGACCTGCCGACCCGCAAAGCGATCGACGCCATGCTGGCCAAGGCGAAAGTCCAGGTCAACGAATTGATGGCCCTGGACAACGTGGAACTGGTGAAGCGCGCCGTGGAAGTGGAAAACGCGGTCGCCATCGTGCCCCAGCGGACCGTTTACGCCGAAGTGCGCGGCGGACGTCTGGCCGAAGCCAAACTCGAGGTGCCCTCCGCGGAAATCGTGCGCCCCCTCGGCGTCATCCGTCGCGCCGGGGAAGAACTTTCGGCCGCCGCCCGCGAGTTCACCGAACTGCTGCGGAACGAGCGGCTCTTTTGAGCGTCGGACCGAATCGCTCGATGCCCACCAGAAAGGGAGCCGCCTCTCCTTGCGCCAGCAGCATCGAACAATGCATCGCCCGGAAGCGCCGGGCATCCAGACGCCGCGTCCAAGCCACCACCGCGTCCGCTTCCTCCCCTCCCCCAGGGTGGCCGGGATAACACACCACCGTCACAAGCCCACCCGGATTCAATCCCGCCGTGGCCGCCTCCAAGGCCCGCAACGTCGAATCCGTCCGCGTGACCAGATGCTTGTCACCCCCGGGACAATACCCCAGATTGAACATCGCGATGTCGATCGCCCCGGCCTCCCCCAGCTCTTCATGGCTCGCCAGCCGCAGACCGACCCGCTCCAGCAAACCCGCCGCCTCCAACCGCCGCCGCGTGGTCTCGAGCGCTTCCGCCTGCACGTCGTAGGCGAAAACCCTCCCCTCCGGCCCCACGCCACGTGCCAGAAATTCGGTGTCGTGACCGTTCCCCGCCGTGGCATCGACCGCCCTCATCCCGACCCGTCCCCGCAACCGGTCTCCGACCCACGCATGGGCCAGCTCGGTGGCGCGGGGAAAGCGGGGCCGGATCATCGCTGCCTCCCGCTCACAGCCTGACATAGGCGGCCAACCCCTGGAGACCGCCTTCCCGGCCAAAACCGCTCTCCTTGTAGCCGCCAAAGGGACTCGCCGGATCGAATTTATGATAGGTGTTCGCCCACACGACCCCGGCCTTGAGCTGACCGGCCATCTTGAGAATCCGGCTGCCTTTCTGCGTCCAGACCCCCGCACTCAAACCGTAGGCGGTATTGTTCGCCCGCTCGATCGCCTCCCCGGGCGTCCGGAACGTGAGCACGCTCAACACCGGACCGAATATCTCTTCCCGGGCGATCCGGTGCGAGGGAGTCACCCCGGTGAAAAAGCCCGGACGAAACCAGAATCCCCCGCTCTCCGGCAGGGGACAGCCGCTTTGAACCAAGGAGGCTCCCTCGCTGATTCCGGAGGCGACAAGTTCCTCGATCCGGGCGAGCTGCGCGGCCGAGTGGATGGCCCCGACGTCCGTGTTTTTGTCGAGCGGATCACCGACCCGCAACGTCTGCAAGCGGAGCCGCAACCGCTCGAGCAGCGCCTCCTGGATCCCTTCTTGCACCAGCAGACGGCTTCCGGCGCAGCAAACATGGCCTTGGTTCAAGGTGATGCCATTGACGATGCCCTCGACCGCTTCGTCGAGCGAGGCGTCTTCCATCACGATCTGGGCCGCCTTGCCCCCGAGTTCGAGGGTCAGCTTCTTCGAGGTGCCGGACACGGCTTTGGAGATCGATTTGCCGACCTCCGTCGAACCGGTGAAGGCGATCTTGTCGATCCCCGGGTGCCGGACGATCCGTTCCCCGAGGGAGCCGTCCCCGGTGACGATGTTGACCACGCCCTTGGGCAGCCCGGCATCTTGGAGGATTTCCGCGAGGTGCAGCGCGGTGATCGAGGTGGTTTCCGCGGGTTTGAGGACCACCGTGTTCCCGCAGGCCAAGGCCGGAGCGATCTTCCAGGCCAGCATGAGCAGCGGGAAATTCCACGGGATGATCTGCCCGGCCACGCCAACCGGACGTGGGACGCGGCCGGGAAAGGCATAGGCGAGTTTGTCGGCCCAACCCGCGTGATAAAAAAAATGCGCGGCCACCAACGGCAGATCGATATCCCTCGTCTCCCGGATCGGTTTGCCGTTGTCCATCGTCTCCAGAATGGCGAGTTCGCGCGACCGCTCCTGGATCATCCGGGCAATCCGGAAGAGGTATTTGCCCCGTTCCTTCGCCGCCATGGCCCCCCAGGGTCCCCGCAACGCCCGCCGGGCCGCCTCGACCGCGCGATCGAGATCCGCCGGCCCGGCCTCGGAAAGCGTGGCCAATTTCTTCCCGGTCGCCGGGTTGATCGTCTCGAAGGTGCGTCCCTCGGCCGGCAGGACGAATTCGCCGTCGATGAACAAATCGTAGCGCTTGCGCAACGGCACCGGCGTGGTCTCCGGACTCGGGGCGTATTCCAAGGCGGTCCCAAACTTCAATTCGGGGCCGGGCGGACGGGAAGGCTTTTCCTTCATGACGGCCCAAAGTAGAACCAGATTCCAGCCCCCGGCCAGCGCGAACCGAGAAAAGGCGTTGCCAATCCGACGCGGATCGGAAAAATGCTGCATGAAATCCTGAAGGCCCGCTCCATTTTCCGCCATGAAACACAACGCCACGCACCCTCTGAAATCCCTGCGCCGCGGGCTCCATGCCCTTTTGGCGCTCGCCCTGCTCCCCGCCCTGACCGCTTCCGCGGAAACGGCCCAGAAAAAAACCGTTCCCAAGACCCCGCCGAAAGCGGCCAAAACGGTCCCCGCCCCCTCCCCGTTTCCCAATCCGTTCGCTCCCAAGCCACCCGCCACCAAACCGGGCACGGCCAAGGCGGCCACGCCCAAAGCCAAACCCGTCCCCGCCAAAACGGCTGCCGCGAAGAAACCCGCCCCCAAAACCGTCCTGCCGGCCAAGAGCGGTTCCGTGCCAGTGGGTTCCCCGTGGGCCAAACCCAAAACCTACCCCATGTCCGAGGTGACCGTCAACCAGCGCCTCCTTTCCCAATGGAAGGGACCCAATTCCCGGGTCGTGGTCGATCTGGGCAAACAGAAAGCCTACCTCCTCATCAACGGCAAAGTCGCCATCAGCACGCCGGTCTCCTCCGCCCGGGCCGGGATGATCACCCCCACCGGAACGTTCCGGATGAGCGAGCGCGTCCGGACCGGGAAAATTTCCAATCTCTATCACGTCGGCATGCCGTTCTGGATGCGATTGGGAACCACGCCCTACGGAACTCATGCCGGTCACCTGCCGGGATACCCGGCTTCCCACGGCTGCATCCGGCTCCCCTACCAAGTGGCCGAAATGATTTTCGATCATACCCAGTTGGGCACCGAGGTCACCGTCCAGCATTCCTGGAAGGGCGTCTAAAAGCCGGGCTCGGCCTTACTTCACCGGAAGATAAACCGCCGTCACGGGCGCCCCGTCCGCCCGCTTCTCCTCCACCTGGAGAAGGTCCAGGGAAAGCCTCCGCTCCAAACCCAAGGCCTCGACCCGCGCCCGCACCGAGGCCCGCGCCAGAGGCAGACAGGCCGGGGGACCGATGAGGCGGACCAGTTCCGCCTTGCCTCCGGGCACGTCGATGCTCACCAAGCCGGGCGGCAGCTTCCCCTTGAGCGTGCCGCTCCCCACTTGAAAGGCGGCGATCACCTCGCGCCCTCCCTTGCCGCCGTCTCCACCGGACCACAACAGGGTGCGCGGCCCCAGGGCGGCCGTCTTGCGCGACTCCAACCAAGCGGTCACCTCGCCAAAGGCGGCGGCCGCATCGTCCGGATCCTCCCCTTCCGGCACCTCGCGTTTCAGGCCCACATAGCGTCCCCCGGGAAACAGCACCCGGCCCGGGGTTTCCAGCCGCCACTTCGCGCCGCCTTCCGCCGCACAAATCTGCAGCAACCGCAAACCCAGCCCGGCGTCACGCCCCAAAAGGTTCGCGACCCGCTCCGGTTCCCGGATCCGCCCGAACGGCAGGCCCCCGGTGATCGACCAAATCACCTCGACCCCTTGGTTCCCGCCCAGATCGCGGAATTTGAACCCGAGGTCCCCTTGCCATTTTCCCGGTTTCAACCAGGTCCACCGCAACCGCAGGGATCGGGGACCGTCCTCCTCCAACACCTCGACGCGTCCTTCTCCGGCCACTGCGCCTTCCCAGGCGAACCCGCCGTGATCCGCCAGAAAATGCCGCTCAACCTCCGGCTCGACCGCCAGCCACGGGAACCAGTGGACCCAGTCCCGGAAGCTCCGCACCGAGGCATACACCCGGTCCAACCCGGCCCGGATCACTGCGGATTTCTGGACATTCACTTCCGGCATGGACGTTCTCCTGTTTACCCCGGACCCTCCCCCGGATCAAGCGGCCGTTGCCCCTGATTGACAAGACGGCGCGGAGTCGGCAGGTTCCTCCCATGCCCTTGCCATTGACCAAACCTTCAGACGCCCCGACCGCCCTGCTCGTCCTCGGGACGGTGCTCTTGGCCATGCAAGCCGCTCCGGCCCAAAAAGCCAAGGCGCCCGCCACCCCGCCCGACCCCACCATCATCTGCTTCGTTTCCCACAAGAAATCCCATGGGTTCGGCGAGCACGAATACGCGGCCGGGTGCCGCCTCATCGGTCAGGCCTTGCAAGCGAAGTTCCCGGAGAAGAAAGTCGAGGCCCGCTATTCCATCAATTGGCCCGCCGATCCCGCCTCCTTCTTCGCCGGAGCGGACTCGGTGGTGCTCTTCTGCTCCGGCGGCAACGGTCATCTCGTCAACCCGCACGTCGCGGAATTCGATCGTTTGATGCGTCAGGGCGTCGGTTTGGCCTGTCTCCATTACGCCGTCGAGGTCCCGCTCGGCCCTGCCGCCAAAGGCATGTCCCAATGGATGGGCGGGTATTTCGAGGCGAACTGGTCCGTCAATCCCACCTGGGAACCGGACTTCATGGCCTTCCCGGATCACCCGGTGGCCAGGGGCATCAAGCCCTTCAAAATCAAGGATGAATGGTATTTCCACCTGCGTTTCAACGGGGAGTCCAAAGCCATCACCCCCATCCTCGCCGCCGTCGCGCCCCCCTCCACCATGACCCGTCCGGACGGCCCGCACTCCGGAAACCCGGCCGCCCGCAAGGCCGTCGCTGAAGGCCGGCCGCAACCGGTCGCCTGGACCTTCGAGCGCTCCGCGGAATACCGCAAGGGACGCGGGTTCGGCTTCACCGGCATCCACTTCCACTGGAATTTCGAGGAGGACAACTTCCGCAAGTGCCTCCTCAACGGCATCGCCTGGACCGCCGGCCTGGAGATCCCCGCCGACGGCATCGAAACCACCCGCCCCACCCGCGATCAGTTGACCGCCCTGGCGGTGCAATTCGGCGGAGCCAAGCCCCAACCCCAAGAGCCCGCCCCAAAAGCGGCCGCCGCCCCGGCCCCGAAACAACCGGACCCCCACCAGCCCTCCGAAGCCCTGTCCGGAATGCAGTTACATCCCCAACTCGAAGCGCAACTCTTCGCCTCCGAACCCGCCCTCCTCAGCCCGAGCGCCATCGATGTCGATCACCTCGGCCGCGTCTGGGTCTGCGAGGTGGTGAACTACCGCAAGCATTTGGGGAAACGCCCCGAAGGCGACCGCATCCTGATTCTTCAGGACACCGATGCCGACGGTAAGGTGGACCAGTCCAAGGTCTTTCACCAAGGCCATGATGTGGACAGCGCCCACGGCATTTGTGTCCTCGGCGACCGGGTCATCATCTCCTGCGGGGACGAGGTCTTCAGCCTCTACGACCGGGATGGCGACGGCAAGGCGGACGCCGGTTCCAAACAGGTTCTCTTCACCCGCATCGGCGGCACCCAGCACGACCATGGCATCCACGCCTTTCACTTCGGCCCGGACGGCAAGCTCTACTTCAACTTTGGCAACGCCGCGACCCAGCTCTGTGACCCCTCGGGCAAGGTGGTCGTCGACCTGGCGGGACGGGAAGTGCGCGCCGGCAACCTGCCCTACCAGGAGGGCATGGTCTTCCGCTGCAACCTCGACGGCTCCGCGGTGGAAACGCTCGGCTGGAACTTCCGCAACAACTGGGAACTCGCGCTCGATTCCTTCGGCACCATCTGGCAATCGGACAATGACGACGACGGCAACAAGGGGGTGCGCATCAACTTCGTCATGGAGTATGGGAACTACGGCTACAAGGACGAGATCACCCGGGCCGGTTGGCGGGATCCCCGGCCCGGCATGAATGACGAGGTCCCTCTCCGCCACTGGCACCTCGACGACCCCGGCGTCGTTCCCAATCTGCTCCAGACCGGCGCGGGCTCGCCCACCGGCCTCTGTTTTTACGAGGGCTCCCTCCTCCCCGAAGCCCTCCGCGGCCAGCCGATCCACTGCGACGCCGGGCCCAACGTCGTCCGCGCCTACCCCGTCAAACCGTCCGGAGCCGGTTACCGCGCGGAGATGGTCACCCTCATGGAGAACAGCCGCAACCCTTGGTTCCGCCCCAGCGACGTGGCCGTGGCCCCGGACGGCTCCCTGTTCGTGGCGGACTGGTATGACCCCGGCGTCGGAGGCCATGGCATGGCGGATCTCGAACGCGGGCGCATCTTCCGTCTCGCTCCCAAGGGCCATCGGCACCCGGCCGTCCCGGCCTATCGCTTCGACTCGATCGAAGGCGCCTTGGAAGCCCTCAAGTCACCGAACGAATCCGCCCGCTACCTCGCTTGGCAAAAGCTCGCCTCGTCCCCGGAGGCGGCCATCCCCGCGCTGCACTCCCTCTTCCGCAATGCCGAGGCTCCCACCCACCTCCGCGCCAGAGCCTTGTGGCTTCTCGCCTCGGGGATCGACCGCAACGGCTTCCCTCCCCTCATGACGGAGACCCTGCTCGGGGCCGATCCCAACCTGCGCGTCACCGCCATCCGAGCCTGGCGCTCCTTCTTCGGAGGAGCCCGGCGCCTCGCGGACGACCCCGAACTGGTCTCCGGCTTCCTCACGCCCCTCATCGTGGCGCTCGACCATGAGCGGGACCCCGCCGTCTTGCGGGAAATGAGCCTCGCGGTGCGCTTCCTCCCCGGCCCCGTGGCCGACAAGTTCTGGGCCGCCCTGGCCAAGCGCTACGACGGCAGGGACCGCTGGTATCTCGAAGCCCTCGGGATCGGCGCGGACCTGCACTGGGACAGCCGGCTCGCCGCCCTGCCCCAACCGCACGATGACATCGTCTGGCGCAGCCGGGCCAAGGTTTCCGCCGCCAAAATTGCCGAACTCGTCCTCCGCGACGGCGCCCGGAATCCCGGCCTGATCCGGGCCCTCCATTTCCAGCCCGACCCGGCGGCGACCCAGGCCGCCTACGTCCGGATCTTCAAGGAAGGCTCCCCGGAGGTGGCCTTGGCGGCCGCCGGATTGCTCGGCCGCGATGGCGTCGCCCAGATCCAAGGCGGCACCGCGCGGCTCGACACCCTGCTGGCCCCGTTGCGCGGCCGGCCGGAACTGATCGATTTGATCGAAAAGCTCAACCTGCCGGGTTTCGAGGCTGAGATGGTTGAGGTGATCTTCGCTTCCCCGGAAAGCGAGGAAGCGGTCGATGCCACCCGGATCCTGCTCCGCGACGCAAACGCTTCCACGCGCATCCTCACCGAAGCCGCCAGGGAAGCCAAGCCGGACAAGGCCGTCTCCCTGATCCGGATCATCGGCAAAGTGGCGGACAACCCGGCCGTCAAACTGCTCTCCGCCCAGCTGAACCGGAAGGAGTTGTCTCCCGAACTGCGCCGCGAACTGGTCTCCTCCCTGGCTTCGTCCCTCGGGGGCGGCCAGGAATTGGTGAAACTGGCGGAAAGCGGCAAACTGCCGGCGGATCTCCACTTCCTCGCGGCCACCATGCTCGCCCGCTCGGCCAACGAAACCCTGCGCGAAGCCGCCAAAACCAAGTTCAAGGTCCCCGCCGCACTCGGCACCGAAAGCCTGCCGCCGGTGACCGAACTTCTCGCCATGAAGGGCAACCCCGACCACGGCAAGGCCGCCTTCAGCAAGGGCACCTGCATCACCTGCCACAAGGTCGGCTCCTCCGGCGTCGAATTCGGTCCGGACTTGTCCGGCATTGGCGGCAAACTCTCCGCGGAAGGCCTTTACGAAGCCATCCTCTACCCCGGCGCGGCCATCAGCCACGGCTTTCAAGGCGTGGTCGTGCAGACCAAGGACGGCTCTTCCTTCGCCGGCTTCATCACCGGTGAAACCGGCGCCGAATTGACCATCCGCCTTCCCGGCGGCGTCAATCAAGCCCTTCGCAAGGACCAGATCGCCCATCGCGAGGAGATGACCACCAGCCTCATGCCCCCCGGCCTCGCCGCCATCCTCAGCGCCAAAGAACTCGTCGATCTCATCGCCTGGCTGCAGTCCCTCCGCGGTTGATTCGCCCCCCGTTTTCCCGGCCCAAAAACCGGATGGGAGACCTGGGGTCCGACCGCAGACCACCAGGGTCGGGACACAGCCGTCCCGGCTGTGAGGTCTTGCGGGCGTCCCGCCTGACTGCGCGCCCGTCTGTAGTAGGCGAAGCAAGCGGCGCCGGACTGTAGTCCGGACGACCTTCGGAAATCGGCAGCGCGGTGAGCCCACCTGCGGTGCAGGACGCTTTCCTCATGCGCTCCTCTGCCTCTCCCACCATGCCCGGACAGGGGCACGGACTCGTGGCCTTCGCCTTGCCGGGGCGGCCGACCGGAACGATTTTCCTTCCTGAAAATGGAACCGTCCGACTGGCTCACCTTGATCCTCTATCTGGCGGCGCTCGCCCTCCTCACGAAACCACTCGGCATCCTCATGGTCGCGGTTCTGGAAGGCGGAGGGGGCAGGCCGTGGGACCGCATCCTCAAGCCCCTGGAGATCCTCACCGGACGCCTCACCGGGACCGACCCGCGCGCCGGACAAACCTGGTTGGGTTATACCAAATCAATCCTCGCCTTCAGCTTCTGCGGTTTCCTCCTGACGTTCTTCCTGCTCGGTTTTCAAGGGCTCCTCCCTTTGAATCCATCGCATTTCCCCGGCCCCGGCCCTGACCTGGCCTTCAACACCACCGTGAGTTACCTCACCAACACCGACTGGCAAAGCTACGGCGGGGAATCCTCGCTCTCCCACCTTTCCCAAATGGTGGCACTGACCTATCACAATTTTACCTCCGCAGCCGTCGGCATGGCCGTCGCGGCGGCGCTGGTGCGCGGCATCACCCGCGGTCCCGGAGCGACGGTGGGAAACTTTTGGAACGACCTCGTGCGGGTCACCTGCCTGATCCTCCTGCCCGCTTCGCTTGTCTTGTCAGTCCTCCTGGCCTCACAGGGGGTCATCCAGAATTTCGATCCGCCAACCCGCGCCGCCACGCTCGAGGGCCGGGAGCAAATCATGGCCCAAGGGCCGGTCGCCTCACAGGCCGCCATCAAGATTCTCGGCACCAACGGGGGAGGCTTCATGAGGGCCAACGCGGCCCATCCTTTCGAGAACCCCACCGCGCTGGGCAACTTCCTGCAGATGCTGGCCATCCCAGCCCTGGGAAGCGGGTTGACCCATTATCTCGGACGCATGTCAGGCAACCAGGCGCATGGCTGGGCCGTCTGGACCGCCATGATCTGCCTGCTCGTGAGCGCCGTGGTCATCTGCGCTTCGTCCGAAGCCGCCGGCAATCCCATCCATCATCAACTCGGAATCGCCCGGGCGGAGGGAAACATGGAGGGCAAGGAGGTGCGTTTCGGGATTTTCCATTCCGCTCTCTTCGCTTCCCTCACCGCCGCCGCCTCGTGCGGTGCCGTCAACTGCCTGCACGACTCGTTCACCCCGGTCGGAGGCCTCGTGCCGCTTTTCCTCATCGATTTGGGCGAAGTGGTCATCGGCGGGGCCGGCGCGGGACTCTACGGCATGCTCGTCTTCGTGATCCTCACGGTGTTCATCGCCGGCCTCATGGTCGGCCGCACCCCGGAATATCTCGGCAAGAAAATCGGTGCCGCGGAGATCCGGCTCGCCGTGATCGCCCTCTTGACCCCCACCGGCACGATCCTCGTCTTCACGGCCCTGGCCTCCGTGAGCCGGTGGGGCCTCGAAGGTCCCGGCAACCCCGGCCCCCACGGGTTGACCGAGATTCTCTATGCCTACAGCTCGGCCACCGGGAACAACGGCAGCGCGTTCGCCGGGCTCGCGACCGACACGCCGCCCTACAATCTCACGCTGGCCCTGGCAATGTTGACCGGGCGCTTTCTCGTGATCCTGCCCGTCATGGCCATCGCGGGATCACTGGCCGCCAAACAACCCGCGCCTCCGGGGGCCGGAACTTTTCCGGTCGACGGCCCCACGTTCACGGTCCTGCTCCTCGCCACCGTCCTGCTGGTGGGAGCGCTGAATTTTTTCCCGGTGCTCACCCTCGGCCCGATCGTCGAGCATTTTCTGATGCACCAGGGCCACCTTTTCTGACCCCGGCTGCCCCATGGCCGCGAAATCCCCACCACCGTTCGATCTCCCGATCCTGACAAGGGCCGCGGCCGGGGCATTCCGCAAGCTCGACCCGAGGCTGATGGGGAACAACCCAGTGATGTTCGTCACCCTGGCCGGGGCCGTCCTCACCACCCTGAGCCTCGGCACCGCGGGCTCCGACCGGCTCTTCGTGCTCCACCTCGCCGTCTGGCTCTGGTTCACCGTGCTCTTCGCCAATTTCGCCGAAGCCCTCGCCGAAGGCCGGGGCAAAGCCGGGGCGGAGACCCTGCGCAAAGCCCGTGAGGACACCATGGCCAGACGCCGCGGAAGCCACGGCATCGAACCCGTCCCGGCTTCCTCCCTGGAACCGGGGGACGTGGTGGTCTGCGAGGCCGGTGACGTCGTTCCCGCCGACGGCGAGATCATCGAGGGCATCGCCAGTGTGGACGAGTCGGCCATCACCGGGGAATCCGCCCCGGTCATCCGGGAAAGCGGGGGAGATCGCAGCGCGGCGACCGGCGGGACCCGGGTGCTGAGCGATCGCCTCGTCATCCGCGTCACCTCGGAAAAGGGTGGCACCTTTCTGGACCGGATGATCGCGATGGTGGAGGGCGCCAGGCGGCAGAAGACGCCGAACGAGATCGCCCTGACCATTCTCCTCTCCGCCATGACCGCGCTCTTCCTGCTGGTCTGCGCCACCCTGAAACCGCTCGGCACCTTCTCGCGGCTTGATTTTCCGTTGCCCACCCTGGTCGCCCTGATGGTTTGCCTCATCCCGACAACCATCGGCGGTTTGCTCAGCGCCATCGGCATCAGCGGCATCGATCGCCTCCTCCGCCGCAATGTCATCGCCACTTCCGGCCGCGCCATCGAGGCCGCCGGAGATATCGACGTGCTTTTGCTCGACAAAACCGGGACCATCACGATCGGCAACCGGATGGCGTCGGACTTCCGACCCGCCCGGGGAGTCTCGGAACTCCAGCTTGCGGACACCGCCCAACTCGCCTCCCTCGCCGATGAGACGCCGGAGGGACGCAGCATCGTGGTTCTCGCCAAACAACGATTCAACCTCCGCGGACGGGACCTGACCCAAGCCCGGGCCACCTTCATCCCCTTCTCCGCCCGGACGCGCATGAGCGGCGTGGACCTCGAGGGACGCTGCCTCCGCAAGGGAGCGGCGGATTCGATCAAGGCCCACATCGAAAGCCGCAGCGGCCGCTTCCCCGCCGAAGTCCTCCGCCTCGTGGAAACCGCTTGCCGCAACGGCCGCACGCCCCTCGTCGTCGCCGAGGACCACCGCGTGCTCGGGGTCGTGGAACTCAAGGACGTCGTCAAAGGCGGGATCAGGGAACGCTTCGCCCAACTGCGCAAGATGGGCATCAAAACGGTCATGATCACGGGCGACAACCCACTGACCGCCGCCGCCATCGCCGCCGAGGCGGGCGTGGATGATTTCATGGCCGGGGCCACTCCGGAGGACAAACTCCGCCGCATCCGCAGCGAACAAGCGGAGGGCCGTCTCGTCGCCATGACCGGAGACGGCACCAACGACGCCCCCGCCCTTGCCCAGGCGGATGTCGGGGTTGCCATGAACACCGGCAGCCAAGCCGCGAGGGAAGCCGGCAACATGGTCGACCTCGATAGCAATCCCACCAAGCTCATCGAAATCGTCGGGATCGGGAAACAAATCCTCATGACGCGGGGCGCGCTCACCACCTTCAGCCTGGCCAACGACGCCGCCAAGTATTTCGCCATCCTCCCCGCGATGCTGGTCTCCAGATTCCCCTGCATCGAGCCCCTGAACCTGATGCGCCTGAGCAGTCCGCAAAGCGCCATCCTCAGCGCGGTGATCTTCAATGCCCTCATCCTCGTGGCCCTGATTCCCCTCGCCCTCAAGGGTGTCCCCTACCGTCCCATGGGCGCGGCGGCCGTGTTGCGGCGCCATCTTCTGACCTACGGACTCGGCGGTCTCGCCGCGCCATTCGCCGGGATCAAACTCCTCGACCTCCTCGTGGCCCGTCTTTTGCCCCTCTCATGATCCCATGAAAACTCCCTTCCCCGAACTCTTCCGGGCCGCCCGCGTCACCCTCGTTCTCGCCACCGTCACCTGTGGCCTCTATCCCATCATGGTCACCGTCACGGCCCGGTTTTTCTTCCAGGACAAGGCGCACGGCAGCCTCCTGCGGGACGGGACCGGCTCCATCCGCGGCTCCATCCTCCTCGGCCAGGCCTTCAACGAACCGGACTGCTTCCACCCTCGCCCGAGCGCCACCGGCTACGACGCCGCGGACTCGGGCGGCCACAATCTCGGCCCCACCTCGCTGAAGTTGCGGGATCTTCTCCGGCAAAGGATCATCGATTACCGGACGTTGAACGGACTCGCCGCCGATGCCGAAGTCCCGGCCGATGCCGTGACCGCCTCCGCGAGTGGCCTGGACCCGCACATCAGCCTCCATAACGCGGCCTGCCAGACCCCCCGGGTGGCCCGGGCCCGCGGCGTTCCGGTCGAGACGGTCCGCCAGCTCGTCCGGAAGCACACGGAATCCCCGCCCCTGCTTCTCTTCGGGGTCCCCGGAGTCCATGTGCTCAAACTCAACCTCGCTCTCGAAGAGCTGCCATGACCGGGCTCCCAGACCGTCCGGAACCCGGAGCACTCCTCGCGAGGCTCCAGAAAGAGGAACCGCACCATGGAAAACTGCACATCTTTTTGGGCATGTGCCCCGGCGTCGGCAAAACCTACGCCATGCTCCAGACCGCGCGCAAGCGGATGGAGGAAGGCACCGAGGTTCTCGCCGGACTGGTGGAGACCCATGGCCGCCCGGAAACGGCGGTGCTCCTCGAGGGCATCCCCTCCCTGCCCCGTCGCAAACTCTCCCACCACGGCACGGTTCTCGAAGAGTTCGATCTCGACGCCGCCCTTGCCTCCCCACCCTCCCTCATTCTGGTGGACGAATTGGCCCACACCAACGCCCCGGGCGCCCGCCACGCCAAGCGTTACCAGGATGTCCTCGAACTTCTCGCGGCCGGCATTGATGTCTACTCAACCCTCAACGTCCAGCACATCGAAAGTCAGGTGGACATCGTGCGCCAGATCACCGGAATCGTCGTCCGCGAGACCATCCCCGATTCCATCCTCGACTCCGCCCACGAAATCCAGCTGATCGATCTCAGCGTGGGGAAACTGCTCGAACGGTTGGCCGAGGGCAAAGTCTGCATCGGTCCCCGCGCGGAGGAGGCGGCCCGGGCCTTTTTCCGGGAACGGAATCTCACCGCCCTGCGCGAGCTGGCCCTGCGCCTCACCGCGGAACGCGTCGACCGGGATCTGGACGATATCCGGCGGTTCAACCGGGTCGGCAGCCCGTGGAAGACGAATCCCCGGCTCATGGTCGAAGTCGGCCCGGATCCGCTCTCGGAAAGTCTCATCCGCTGGACCCGCCGCTGCGCCGCGCGCCTCAATTGTCCATGGCTGGCCGTCCGGGTGGAGGCCCCGGGGGAACTCAGCCCGCCGCGGCAGGAACTTCTCAGCCGCTCCTCGGGCCTTGCCCGGCGACTCGGCGGCGAGGTCGTCTCCGTCATGGCGGAAAACACCGCGCAAGGCCTCCTGCAACTCGCCCGGGAACGCAACGTGACCCAACTCATCATGGGTAAGCCGGAACCAGGCTGGCGGGGATACCGGGACCGTTGCCGGCTGGACCGGATCATCCGGGAAAGCGGCGATATCGACATCTCCCTGGTGCGCCCCTTGCCGGGTGCCGGTTCCCGGAAAAAACGGGGGCCGGAGGTTCTCTTGCCACCGGGTTCCCTCATGGCCGAATGGGGCGAGGCTCTGGTGGTCGTGACCACCGTTGCCAGCCTCGGGTGGAGCCTCGTGCCCTTGACCGGACCCACATTCGCCGCCCTCCTGTTTCTCCTTGCCATGACGGTCGCCGGCCTGCGGCTGCAACCCGGAACGGCGCTCTTCATGGCCTGCCTGAGCACGTTCTGCTGGGCCTTCTTCTTCCTCCCACCCCAATTCACCTTGTCCATCCGAAAGGCGGAGGACTGGCCCCTGCTCGGGATCTTCTTCCTCGCCACCTCCTTCACCGGAGGCCTCATCTCCCGCCTCCGGCAGCGCGAGAAGGCGGAACGGCAGCGCCTCCGCCAAACCGAGGCCCTCCTTCAGGTGACCCAATGCGCCACCCTGACCGCGGGGAAGTCCGAAGGTCTGGCGCAAGCCCTCCGCACCATCACCGGGCTGGTCCACGGACCCACCGCCCTCGTGGTCCCCAGGTTCAACCGGACCCTGCCCAGCTCCGTCCACCCCGCCAGCACGTTCCTTCCCACCGCAGAAGAATGGGGCGTGGTCGCCTGGTCTTTCGACAACCGACAATCCGCCGGCCGCTTCACGGACACCCTGCCCCACGCTTCCGCGACCTGGTTCCCCTTGCAGACCGCCACTTCCATCGTCGGAGTTCTGGGAGTGAAACTGCCGCCACAGGCCAGACTCGATTTCGCCCTGCGGGAAATGCTCGAAACCTTCGCCCGACAACTGGCCCTCGTTCTCGAGGAACCAAATCTGCTGCAGGCGGTGGTTCCTCCCCACAAAGACGGCGCGGCGGGATGATGGTTCACTTCCAGCTTACGGAACGGATGGACCGGGGCGGGAACCATCATCCCGCTTGACCGTGTGGTCCTTCTGGCAAAACAATCCTGACGCCCTCCCCGGCAAAAACGGTGCCTCCTTCCAAAAGCGCTTCCTGCGAAGTCGATCCGGTGGAATCGAATCCGGGCAGGATAATCGAACCTGCCGGCCCGTCAGCGCGTGAGGGAACCGTGAAGAAGAGCAAGGCAAGGAGGTGGCAGAGGGCGGATTTCATGGGCTTCGGCAAGGTCGTCAGGTCAGGGGAATGCGGACAAGGGCTATGACGCATGATTCAGAAGCGGTGCGGCAGGCCGGGCGGACCGGTGGGACAACGTGCCCCCAAAAGGGGACGATAGCAGTCCTTGCGCAGGGACTCGTCAAGGATTTTTCTCCCCTCCAAACCCGGTTGACGGATCGGGCTTCCTCCGTTCCTTCCCAGCCATGAACCGCACGGTCCAGGCCGCCATTGTCTTTGCCCTCGCCCTGGTCACCCTCGGGATCTCCATCTGGGGACGAATTCTCGGTCACCGCGCCGAAGCCACCATCCGCGAGCGAAAGGAGTTTGCCTTGAACGTCGACCGGTTCCAAGCCATGCAAACCCAGAGGCTCGCCCTGACGCACCGACTCAAACGGCTTTACGGACGCCAGGCCCAGCTCCAGGCGGAGCAAGCCGCCGCCGCGGAAATCGCCAGGATCACGGATGAGATCACCTCCGGAGAACAACGCTTGCGCGCGCTCAACGCCGAAATGGCCCAAGCCGAAGCCCGGATTCAGCCGGGGACTTCCCGGAAAGAGCCGTGAGATCCCCGCGCGTCCCACCGCCTATCACGGAACCGTTGTCCTCCGGTGCCCGCCGGGCGTGCGGCCCGTGTAGCGCTTGACGGTGTGGCACAGATAGGGGCCGGAGGTCAGTCCGACGGCGGTGGCGATGTCCTCGAGGGTGCGGTCCGTGGTCTGGAGCAATTCCACCGCTTTGCCGACGCGAAAACGCTGGAGCCAGTCCAAGGGCGTCATCCCCGTCTCCTGCTTGAAGGCCTGAAAGAGCCACGTCCGGCTGCAACGCGTGTGCTCCGTCAGGTGGCTCATGGTGAAGGGTTCGGCATGGTGGGAGGTGAGATAGGCCTTGGCGCGCTCGATCAACAACGTGGGCGAGGTCTCGGCTTGCTCACTGATCTGGAGCGCTGCCTGAAGAACGAGGAAGCCCGTCTGAAGGCGGATGCCCACGAGGAGTTCCCGATCCCTGCTCTTGGCACGATCAAGGTTGACCATGTTCTCGTGCAGCCAGCGCGTGGCGTGGCGCATCGCCGCGGTCATGGGCCGGATTTGCGGTGTTTCCGTGCAAAGGCTGGAGCGAATCCAAGCCGCTTCATCCGGCGTGAAGATGCCGCCGCTCCATGCGGTCGCCTCGGCACTGAGGATCACGGCACAAAGCGTCGAGGGTTCGCGGACCAGGCGGGCCCCACGGTGGGCCATGCACCCGGGGATCAGCATGAAGTGGCCGCCGGTTAGCTCCATTTTTTGGCCCCCATCAAACTGATAGCCGCTGGCCCCCTTGAGCATGAACAGCAGCTCCTGGCCGGGATGCCGGTGCCAGTTCAGCGGCTCCGCCGCAAAGCGCATGCTGGTCGACACATAGTCCAGCGCTCCCCAGGACAGATCATCGCCCGACAAGGCAAGGTCGTGAAGACTCAGAAAGTTCGGCGCCGAGATGGTCGGGACGTCGTCAGAGGAACAGGACATTGCGAAATCGTTCATGTGATGATGTCGCAAGACTCTGCCGTAACAATCCGATGGCGCGAGTGGTATTTCTTTGGGATGACCCTCCTCACCGCCCTCCTGCTCACGCCGCTTGCCGCCCTGCTGCTGGCCTTGCCAGTCGCACGAGCTTCCGATACTCCGAAACCCACGCACGCCGCCAACTGCGAGTTTCCTGCGGAATGGTTTCTCTACGGCATGGCCGACCGCAACACGCCGGAACCGGATTTCACCGCCATCAAAGACATTCCAGCCACGCTCGAGGTGGGCGGCCTCACCTTGAGCGTCAAGGCGACACGGCTGGAGCGCTGCCGCCGCTTCCTCTATTTGGACCTCCAGACACGCCATGGCGGTGTCTGGTCCGGCAGGACAGCCTACCTGCTGACCTCCATCGATTCGGACGCCGACCGAAGTGTGGAAGCCGGGGCGGGGGCTGACTCGCGGATGAAGATTTGGTGCAACGGCCAGGTGGTCTGCGACGCGCTCGACACCCACAACACCTACACGGAACACATCAAACACCGCCTCACCCTGCCGCTCAAAAAGGGGCGCAACCTGCTGGCCGTCAAAGTCGTCAGCGGGGCTCAGGGATTCATGTTCAGGATCGGAGGCACTCGTGAACTTGCGGAACAGGATGCGATCGAACAGCGGATCGCCGAAGACCAGCCGCTTGCGCTGATTCCCCCGCGCATCCGCCCGTTCTTCGAGCCGGAACTGGGCCCGGAATACAGCAACTTCATTCATGGGTGCGGCGGTATCACCCGCACGCGCGGCGGCCGGCTTTGCGTGCTCTTTGGCGGCGGAGAAGACGGGCCAAAATCCTGGCAGCTCATGGCCGCAAGCGATGACGACGGCAAGTCCTGGACAACGCGCCACGTGCTCCGGGAGCCCCGCACGCCCAACGGCTTCACCCGCAATTTTCGCGAAGGCAATATCTGGGTCGATCCGAACGGGCGGCTCTGGTGGTTTTTCAGCTATTCCCTGAGTTACACTGATGGTCGAAGCGGCGTCTGGGCCGCGCATTGCGACCATCCGGATGCGGAGAACCTCGAATGGTCCATCCCGGAACGCCTGCATGACGGCATCGTGCTCGCCAAGCCGGTCGTGCTCCAGGACGGCGCGTGGCTACTGCCCATCAGCCTTTATCACCGCGAATACATTGGATTGTCTGCCCCGATGAAGCCTGAGGATTACAACATACCCAATGACCGCCCCCAAAACCGGGCCTTCGCGGAGCTCGATCCCTGGCGAATGACCAACTTCCTGGTCTCAACCGATCAAGGAAAAACCTGGCAACGCCGCGGCGGCGTTCGCTCGCCAAAAAACCCCTGTTGGGACGAACCTGCATTGTTCGAGAAAGCCGACGGCACCCTCGTCTGCCTGATCCGCACGCGGGACGGACGCGTGGAAACCACATCGTATGACCGCGGTTTCAACTGGTCCAAACCGGTGCCAACGGCGATCCCTCACGCCGTGGCGCGAATCATGACGCTGCGCCTGGCGTCCGGCCGCATCCTGATGGTCAAGCACGGCGCGCTGCAAGGGGACAACCCAATCCCCAACCGCACGCATCTGACCGCCTACCTGTCCGACGACGATGGTGTGTCCTGGCGGGGCGGCCTGCTCTTGGAGGAACGCGGCTGCAGCTATCCAGACGGGTTCCAGGCGGACGACGGGAGAATCTACGTGGTTTACGATCAGGGCCGCGGAGCCGGCCAGATCCTGATGGCCGTCTTCACCGAGGAGGATGTGGCTGCGGGCAAACCCATCTCCGACCGCTGCCGCCTCCAAGTCCCCGTGAAGCAGACCGCAGCGCAACTCATGAAGAAGTGAACGAACATCCGCCCGAAACTGGAACGAACGCGAAGAAAACCCTCATGAAACCCACCGCAGCAGGAGTCGCCATGAACGAAAGCAAACCCAACACGAACCAACCACTACAACCAGGTTCACCGAACCTCGTTACCCGTCGGCACTTCCTTCAATCCGCCGCGGCTCTCAGCAGCTTGGCCGGAGTGACCACGAGTGCGGTGGCGGCGGATGACGCGGGCAAGGACAAATCCCGAACGCCACTGAACCAGTCGCTCGGCCAGGACTATGTGGTGGTCACCCAGGTGCCTGACAAAGAACACTTCATCCACGATCCGGCCCTGACCATCCTACCGAACGGTTGCCTCATCGTGGCTGCGCCGGTCTGGGGGCGGAAAAAGAAAACCCGCGCCATCTATGTCTCGCGTAGCAAGGATGGAGGGAAGACGTGGACCAAGGTCTGCGAGAAGCCGGACTGGGACGACGTCGCGCTCTACGTCCATGACGGCCGACTTTACATGTTCACGACCGGTAAGGGTTTATCGGTCAGCGCCAGCGATGACGAGGGCACGAGTTGGACCGAACCGGTCGAGGTGATCAAGGCGGATCAGGAGTTTAAACCTAATGGCATTCAGACTGGGATGGTGGTGAAGGACGGGTGGCTCTACTGGCCGAATTCCAACGCCTTTCAGAAAATGGCAGTGGTCGCATGCGAACTGAAGAAAGGTCTCCTTAATCCCGAGGCATGGATTCACTCCAATCTGGCGGAGATGCCCATTCCCGATGCGCTGGTCTCTGGCAGTTTCACCGACGGGCTTGGCGCAACGATAATGCGCACCCTTGAAGGCAATCTGGTGGACGTCTATGGGCGCATGCTGGTCATCGCTAGGGCCTGTATCAACCTCTATGGAACCCAAAACATGGCAGCCATCTATGATCTGAAAAATGAAAACGGAAAGCTGACACTTAAATTCACCCAGCTCTACCCGGTGCCCGGCGGTCAATGCATGTTCTACATCCTTTGGGATGAGCCCTCGAGGCTGTTCTGGATGGCATCCAATTACGCCACGAATTCACAGGATCTCATCCATGCAGCAGAGCGGCTCCCGGATTCCAAGCCGTCACCTTGGCATTCTTTGCGCGAGGACCGGAGGATTCTCATGCTCTCCTACAGTCTCGATGCCCTGAACTGGTTCCAGGCGGGTTGTATTGCCAAAGCCGAGAAGATGAGCAAGTCCTTCATGTATCCTTCGATGGTGATCGACGGCGACGACATCGCCCTGCTCTCGCGCACGGGCCGCGATTCAGGCGACTACCATGACGCCGACCTCGCGACATTCCACCGCGTTCGCAACTTCCGGTCCCTGGCGATGGACATCCGCCCGAAACTGTAACGATCACGAGGAAGACCATCATGAAACCCTTGTCCTGCAAGCCATGAAGCACTTCAATACCCGGCAGATTGCCACGATCGCCTCGCAAGGTGCTGCCAAATGGCATTTCCTGTCGGGCGCGCGCACCGCTGCAAATTGATTCCTGCAACTCTTGGCTAGCCAAAAAAACCCTATGAATCAACCCAATCGCCGCCAGTTCCTCACCACGCTCGCCGCCTCATCCGGCGCGGTTTCCCCAAGCGCCCTTGCGGCCGAACCATCCCAAGCATCCTCGACTCTGTTTCACGAGGCAGCCCGCGACCTGACCGTGAACAACGACGCCGATGTGATCGTCTGTGGCGCGGGCCCTGCCGGAGTCACGGCGGCCATCACGGCGGCCCGGGCGGGGGCCAAGGTGCGCTTGTTTGAGACGCATGGCTCACTCGGCGGCGTGTGGACCTCCTCACTGCTCGGATACCTGCTCGATTTCGACAAGCCGGGTTTCAATGGGGAACTCGTGCGCCGCCTGCGGGAACGCGATGCCATCAACGGCGGCGGCATGAACGGCCTCAGCTATCAACCGGAGGAGATGAAACTGTTGTTGGAAGAGCTTTGCAGCGTTGCGGGCGTCAATGCGCAACTCCACACCCGCGTCACCGCCGCGTATCTCGAGGGTCGCACCCTCCGCACCATCGTTACTGAATCCAAAAGCGGTCGACAGGCCTGGCGGGCACCTGTTTTCATCGACACCACAGGCGATGGCGACCTCGGTGCGCAGGCGGGTTGCGAGTTTGAAATCGGTCGCGAAAAATCCTGCCCCTGCCAACCCATGACGATGTATGCCCTACTCGTGGTGAAGGACGTCTCGCAGATCGCCGACTGCATGCACGGCACTGGCGATGACGGGCGCCATGTCGGCCCGAAGGCGTTTCAGGACACACTGAAGCGGGCGGGCGTCACGCCGAGCTATGGTCGTGCCTGCTTGTTTCCCATTCAGGGAAATCTCGTGCTCCTCATGGCCAACCACGAATACGGCATCAACGCCACCGATGCCGCGCAAGTCACCGAGGCGACGCTCCGCGCCAGGGGCGAGATTCATCAAATCGTGCGCGGCCTGCGCAAGCTCGGCGGCCCCTGGGATGGCGTGCAAGTCGCCGCCACACCGGAGCAGATCGGCATCCGCGATGGCCGCCGCATCAAAGGTCGCTATTTCATGACTGGCGAAGACCTTGTCCAAGGTGCCGTGCAAGCCGACGCCGTTGTCCGCGCCACCTTCCCCGTGGACATCCACGCGCTAAGCGCCGAGGAAAACAAAAAATCCGCCTATAGCAACGCCGGCGTGAAGACAAAGCCCTACGACATTCCGCTGCGGGCACTCATCGCCCGGGATGTGGATGGTCTCATGATGGCTGGCCGCTGCATCAGCGGTGATTTCATCGCCCATGCCAGCTACCGCGTCACCGGCAATGCCGTCGCCATGGGCGAGGCCGCCGGAGCCACCGCGGCTTTCGCTGCGAAACACAAAATGACACCGCATGAGGCCCCCTGGAGCGAGGTGCAGCCGCTCATCGCAAAAGTGCGTCAGCAAGCGTAGTTATCCGCCCAACCTCACCCTCCTCACCAGCGCGATGTCTGCCGCCTTTGGTGCGCAGGGAATTGAAAAATCAGGATGGCGTTAATGGGGTCAGGCAATTTGCACGTAAGAACACCATGATTCCAGATGTTCAGTTGATGCGAAGCTTCGAACTTCCTGTTGCGCGACAGTGTAGATTGTTTCATGTGAACACAGTTCATGAGACCGCTGCGCATTTTTCAGCCC
>JAGWVU010000034.1 GCA_018970725.1 Verrucomicrobiota bacterium | reverse complement strand
GAGGCAGGTCCAGGCCAAAACCTCCAGCCCGCAAAAGTGCGCCGCCCCGTGAACGAGGAAGCGGAAGTAATCCTTCTCCGCCTCTCCGAACAAAAACAGCCCGCCCGCGGTGCGGTTGAAGGCATGCATGACACCCCAGGATGAGGTGCCTCCGGGCAAAAAACGCTTGTGGGTGGGGAACGGTCTGTCGGCGGTCTCGATCATGATGAAGACCACCGTGAAGGGGATCAAGCGAACAGTCAAGCGGAATAACTGTTCTTGGTATCAACTGCTCTTCCGAACAAACAAGCAGGATTACTGCGGGCTCCTTCGATTATTTAAGCAGGATCACTGCAGGCTCCTGAATGCCATCATCCGACGCCCTGCGGGCGGGGCCGAGCGGCCAACAGTCAAGCGGGATGACTATTCCTTCCCCTCCGCGGTGCGCAACACGCGGCTGCGCTTCCGCCAGTGGCTGAACATGCAGCCGCTGACCTTTGCGAAAGCCACCATCGAGGTCTCGACGGATGGCAGCACGTGGCGCTCGCTCTTTGCCAGCGGTTACAGCGGCGCGGCGGACGAGGCCTGGCGGCGCATGGAGTATGAAATCGGCACGGTAGCAGATCAGCAGGCCACGGTTTACGTCCGCTGGGGCCACCAGCGGCAGCACCACCGTGCTCGTGAATGACAACGAGAAGCGCACCCTCTCGCTCAACCTGCCCAGCCTCATCACCGAGGGCGGCACCGGCGGCGCCAGCGTCATCATCCCCGGCTCGATGACCACGCCGCTCGTGGTGAACCTCGCCTCCAGCAATCCCTCCAAACTCACCGTCCCCGCCACCGTCACCATCGCTGCGGGCAACACCGCCTCCGGCTTCACCATCACCACCCTCAACGACACCATCGATGATGGCGATCTCGCCGTCTTCATCACCGCCAGCGCCGCCACCTTCAGCAGCGCCAGCGGCCCGGTGACGGTGCGGGACAACGACCCGAGCTACTTCGAGTTCGCGAACATCGGCACCCAGGCCCCGGGCGTGGCCTTCCCCGTCACGATCAACGCCCGCAGCAGCGGCAATGACCTCGTCACCGCCTACACCAGCACCGCCGTCTCGTCCGCCCCGGCTATAGCTACGTCATCGAAACCAGCCAGGACCTCCTAAACTGGACCTCCAGCGCCGGGGATGTGCAGGAAGTCTCGGTGACGCCGGCCGGGGACGGTCTCCACGAAATCGTTCGGATCCGCGTCATGCCCGAAACCCTATCGTTGCCGCGGAAGTTCGTTCGGGTGCGGTTGGTCAATCCTTGAGGGAAGCGGGTTTGCCGCCCTGCTTCAGCTCCTTGATCCGCAGGTTGCGAAAACGATAGGTCGCCCCCTTTTCACCGTGGTGCTGGATGCCGATCACTCCGCTCGGGTCCATCCCATCCTCGACCTCGGTGGTAACGATTCCATTTACCTCGATCTTGATCTTCCGGCCTTCGCAGGTGATGCGATACTTGTTCCAATCGTCGCGCTTGAATGCCTCCCCCGCCCTGAGCCGAAACGCAGCCTCACTCGCGACATCTCCTTTGACCGGGCTGATGAACCATTTGCGGCGTCCTTCGTCGTAAAGGCCACCCGACCATTTGCGGTCGGCGTCGCCATCGACTTCCGCTTGGTATCCGTAAACTTTGCCCGGCTCCGCATGGGCCCTGAAGACAAATCCGCTGTTCGCTTTCCCCGGAGGAAGGAGGATTTCCCCTTCAAAAATGAAATCGGAGTAGACGTTCTCGGTGACCACGAAAAACTTTTTCTCGCCGGTCAGCCGAAGCTCCCCATCAGCCACTTCGATACTTCCCCAGGGATACATGTTCTTCCAGCCTGCCATCGTCCTGCCGTCGAACAGCGTAGTGAAACCGTCTTCCGCCGGCGCCATTGGGCTGGTGAGGAGAACGACGGCGGCAAAGAGGATCTTGGATTTCATCGTGGTTCCGCTGCCTATCTCCAAGTCCCCCGCCATGCAAGCACTACTTGCCTTCAACAAGGTCCGCCAGTTCCCGCATTAAGGTGGTCGCATAGGTGCCCCGGGGAAGGGCAAAGCGAAACTCCAAATCTCCCCCCTTCAGGACGGGTATCCCGGGATCCACCGGCCGCAAGCGGATGACGCGCCGTTCCTGCCGCAGACCGACCGCTTCCAGACCGGCGCAAATGTCGCGGAATCGCTCCGCCACCACCTCCTCCAACTCCCGAACCCGCTCACCGCTGGCCAGTTCCCCACTCCCCCAAAGCGGAGCAGTGAGTTCCACCCCCCCCTTCCGGAACCGTTCCATCTCGTCCCCACGTTGGTTGGAGAGCAGCAAAATCGTCCCGTTGTCGGGAAATCCGTAAATCTCCCCCGGCTGCGGATCATCCCAAATTCCCCGCGCCATCCGCTCCGCCACCACCGCGTTGAACACCTCGCTCCTCGCCGCCGAAAGCAGCAAACCGCGCAACAACCGGTCCCGGGTCTGAAACTCGCCCCGGAACATCGCAACCGCCTTCTCCACATTGCGCCCTTCGTTTCCGAAGCGCTGTTCCCCGAATCGATTCGGCACGCCCCGCGCGGCCATGGCCGACCACCGTTCCGCCGCCGCCGCCATGGAAAACCCCGGTTCCCGCAAGCGGATCGTAAACCGGTTCCCCCAATGGATTCCGCGACGCAACTTCCGCTTGTTCCGGGTGATACCCAGCACCCGCAACCCCTCCGACTCCAGTGCCTCCGGCTCCGGTGACGGTTGTCCGGGCAGGTGCAGACTGAACCACTGACGGGTCACCGCATGCCGATCCTTCAGCCCGCAATGACTCACCAAACGCCGCCGCAACCCGATCGCGTCCGCCAACCTTGCCCCAGCGGTGTTGCTGTCGAGATCCCGTTTCTCCACCCAAACCAGGCAATGCTCCCCGTCGCCGGAGGGCTCGAACCCGAGAATCTCCTCGACCACAAAGTCTTCCGGCTGCTGCTTGAATCCGGCACGGCCCAAGGGGCCACCATAAAGATAAGGGGCGGTCATTGATCGCCCGGACGATGGCACAAGAAAAGCCCCGCGCCCCGGGAAACCCCTGCAATCTACGAAAGATCGTGAGCTGGATCGGTGATCCGGCCATCCATACCTTGCAGATCCCGCACCTGCTGCGCCACCGTCGCGAAGCTGAGGTTTTGCAGCGCCCGCTGTTGCGAGGACTCGATCGCGGCGCGGTAAACCGTTTCGTCCGTGAGCAGCGCCTCCAAGCGGCTCGCGGCGTCCGCATCGGACAAGTTTGGATGGCTTTCGGCGGGAAAGGCGAGTTGCTCGATCGCACTATTGCCCCCGACACAAACCGTCCGGCAGAGCAAGGCATCCCCGGCCACCTGGCCCGGCACGCCGCCACGATCCAGCTGAAACACCACCCGATGCGCGGCCATCCGTCTCAGATATTCGGGATACGGCAAACGGGACTCGATGATTCGGAAACGCTCCGCCGGGACTCCGCGGCCGACGGCATCGAGCAAGCGTCGCCCGCGCGACTTATCGGCATTGATCACGGTCACGTGAGTTCCTGTGCGTCGAGCCACCCGGAGCGCCGTGCTCAGCGCGGCGAGGTGATTCCGGGAAGCCGTGAAGAGCTCCCGTGTTCCGAGGAAAATCCCCCTCCGATCCCCGGGAGCACAGGAAAAATCCCATGCGGGGAGATCCACCGGATAGGGGGTTGGAATCTGCAGGAACCGGGGCTCCCGAAGGTTCGGCGGGAGCGGCGGCGGGCCGAGGGTGGGCGTCACCACGGCGTCGGAAAGCCCCAGAACCTCCTCGTAGAGGCCCCACAGTTTGGGCTCCTCCAACTGCGCGGCAATTTGAAAAGGGCTGCATTCCTTCCAAGCCACCCAAACCTTGAGACCCGCGCCCTGGAGCCGCCGCACCGCCTCCAAGCAGGGACGCAACCGACGGCGCAACAGCACGAGGCAATGACCGAAGCGCCGCCCGTCCAGCACCTGTTCCACGGCGTCGCAGAAGGCTCCGCGGGTGGCCGCCGCGTAGGCGTGGAAGTTCACGGGCGGGTGAAGCCCGGATCCAGGAATCCCCGGCCCGTCCCCATAATCAATCATCGCGTCCCGACCGCCCGGATTCAGCACCGCCAGGGGCGCGGCCGTTGGGAGCGTCCTGTCCACGATGGAGCGATCGTAAAGTCGATCCGGGGAACTGTCAAAGGAACCGTGGTTGACAACTCCTTCCGGTGCGATATTTTCCCGGCCCCTTCTCTCCAAGGACCGGGGTAACGGTCTCGGAAATCGCCAATCAGAACAGCAGGATATGAGCAAACGGACGTATCAACCTTCGAAGCGCTGCCGCCGGAGTCAATTCGGTTTCCGCGCCCGCATGGCCACCAAACAAGGCCGGGACCTGCTGCGCCGCCGTCGTCAAAAGGGTCGCAAGCGTCTTGTGCCCAAGGGAGTCGAGATCCCCTACCGTCGTCACTGCCATCAGGACTGATCCCGGTCCGGCGTTTTCTCCGCCCCGGTGATGCGCCTCTCCCGCCCCAAGCGACTGACCCGAAGCGCGGATTTCCGCCGGGTCCGGGACAAGGGGCGTTCTCAATCCGGCAAGTTCCTCGTCCTCGGCGTTTTGGCTGAGCCTTCGGGTTCCGCCCTGCAGTTCGGGTTCATCACCACCAAGCGCCTCGGTCCCGCCGTGGTGCGCAATCTGGTCCGGCGCCGCCTTCGTTCCATTGTTTCCGAGATCGGTTCGGAGATTTCCCCCGGTCACCTCGTGGTGACCGTTGCGCGTCCCGCGGCCGCCTCCGCTTCCCGGGAAACCCTGCTCAAGGAATGGCGGTGGCTTGCCCGGCGGGCCGGTCTTCTTCCCGCCTCCGGATCCTTACCACCTCCCCCCCCATGCGCTGGTTCGCCTGCCTCTTGATCCGCCTCTACCAGATCTTGATTTCGCCTCCGCTGCATTTTTTGCTGGGCCCGCTGGCCGGTTGCCGCTTCACGCCCTCCTGTTCGGAATACACCCTGCAGGCGGTCCGCCTCCACGGC
Organism: Verrucomicrobiota bacterium; assembly: GCA_018970725.1. Classification (GTDB taxonomy): domain Bacteria; phylum Verrucomicrobiota; class Verrucomicrobiia; order Verrucomicrobiales; family DEV007; genus V1-115. The sequence continues at coordinate 46,041 of JAGWVU010000034.1, read as the reverse complement.
GTGGTCCGCGGGGGATGGCTCGGCATCCGCCGGATCGCCCGGTGCAACCCGTGGGGCGGTTCCGGACACGACCCCGTCCCGCCCGCGAACGATCCAAAAGCTTCCGTGCTGGACAAACCCGCAGGCTAGCAGAGACTGCGGTTCTGTTTTCCCGGCATTTTTGCCAAAAGAACCACTTTGATTTGATTGGAGCATGGATCGGACTGGATGGATTGGGGTAACCACCTGCGCGGTGTTGTTGGTCTTGTGGTACACGTTGGTGTTGCCCAAAACCCTGCCGAAGCCGACACCCGGCGGCGTCAAAGCACCGGTGGCAACCGCCCCGGCGGACGCCAAGGCTCCAGAGACTTTCGTGGGCACGGCGAACAAGCCGGCGGATCCGGGCAAGACCTTCGACCTCGCCACGTCCCGCGCCACGTTCACCATCGCCTCCCGCGGTGGCGGCATCTCCACCGCCTCCCTCAAGGATTTCAAACGCACCATGGGGAGCGAGGCCCCGCTCGTCCTCAACGAGCCGAATCGCGGGACCGGCCTGACCCTGCCCATCGGCACCCTTGGCCTCGGTTCCGGGGCCTTTGAGGACACGGTTTATCAGGCTGAAGAAAAAGCGGATGGCATCGTGCTGACCGGCACCCTCGGGAACGGACTCAAGGTGGTGAAGCGGTTCGCCACTCTTCCGAGCCCGGAGGACAAGGCGGGCCAGCCGAATGATCCCACCGGTCACCTCGTCTCGTTCCAGCTCCGCCTTGAGAACACCGGGAAGGAGCCTCTGCCGGTCGGAAGATATTCCGTCTACGGAGGCGCCATGGCCACCACCCACACCCGCGGCCAGATGGATACCGGGTTCTTCTGGAAGCAGGGGAACTTCGTTTTCAAGCGAGTCGACTGGCTCAAGGGCTTCCTCTTCCGGCCCGACCGTGAATCCTACGAGAGTGAGGCCAAGCACCTCGATTGGGCGGGGGTGAAGAGCGAGTACTTTACCCTGATCACCCGTCCGCTGGAACATCGCCCCGGAAAAATCTGGGCCCGTCGCTTCGCCACCACCATCGAGGGCGAGGAGGAGCAATCGATCAAGATGCAGACCAAGGGCATCGAGTGCGCGCTCGGTCTGCCGCCGGACACTCTGGCCCCCGGGGAAACCCGCGTTTTCGATTACGAGATCTACATGGGACCGAAGAAGTTCGCCCTGATTTCCCAGCTGCCCGACGGCCAGCGCGCCGCCATGGGCTACGACAAGGTCCCCATGATGGAGACCCTCTTCGGCTGGATCATCAAGCCACTCGCCCAACTCTTCGTCACCCTGCTGACCACCTTCAACGGCTGGTTCGGGAACTACGGCGTCGCTGTTCTCCTTCTCACGGTCGTGGTCCGGGCCATCATGTGGCCGCTCCACGCCAAGGCCCATGCCACCTCCAAGCAAATGGCCCAGCTCACCCCGATGCTCAACGAGCTGCGGGCCAAATACGAGGATGACCCGCAGAAAATGCAGCAGGAGCAAATGAAGCTCTGGGCGGAATACGGCATCAACCCGATGGGCGGCTGCCTGCCCGCGCTCGTCCAGATGCCGATCTTCATCGCTTACTTCCGGATGCTCTCCTCCGCGGTGGAGCTCCGGCACGAACCCTTCGTAGCCTGGATCAAGGACCTTTCCATGCCAGACACGATCACCTCGATCGGAGGGTTCGATATCAATCTTCTCCCCGTCCTCATGGCCGCCACGAGCTACGTGCAGTTCGCCATGATGCCCAAAACCGGGGACAAGAACCAGCGGATGATCTTCATGATGTTCCCGCTGATGTTCCTCTATTTCTGTTATACTTACGCCTCCGCGCTCGCCCTCTATTGGACTTGGTCAAACCTAATCAGCATCTTCCAAACCTACGTCCTCAACAAGCGCCCGATCCCTCCCCTCCAAAAACTTCGCAAGCGCAAGTCCTCCTGGATCGAACGCCTCCACCAGCAGGCCGAGGCCGCCCAACGCGCCCAAGCCGCCAACCGGACAGCCACCGCCTCAGGCCCCGGTACCGGGACTTCCTCCAACTTCGGCGAGAGGGGGCCACGCAACCAAAAACCGAAGGCGCCCCGGCGACCGAAAGGCAAACGCCGTTGACACCTCCTCAGCTTCGTCTTGACCCTGCTTTCCCTTTCCCCGAAATTGGATCGTGTCCCCGCTCCCACCAGTGAATCACATCCTGGTCGCCAAGGAAATTCTGGATACCATGCTCGGTTTCCTCGGGTTTGCTTTCACCATTGAGATCGATACTTCCCGGGACGAGCCCTGCCTCCACATCTTCACTGCCGAGGGCGAATTCCTCATCGGTAACGATGGCGACCGCATCGACGATATCCAATATCTTCTCAACCGCCTCCTGCAAACCCGGGATGCTTCCGCTCCCCGCGTCCGCGTCGATGTCAATCACCACCGCTCGATGGACGAGGACCAGCTCCTCGAGGAGGCCGACCGGGTGGCCAAGCGGGTGATCAACACCGGCCAATCAACCAAGCTTCACCCGCTCAACTCCTACCATCGGCGCATCGTTCACAACCACTTCGCCGACCATCCGCAGGTAAAGACCTGGAGTCCCTCCGACGACGCGCGTTACAAGCAGATCACCATCTCCCTCAAGAACCCGCCCGCCTGACCTTGCAACCATGGACGCCACCTCCCGTTACCCCGGCGTGAATTTCAAACTGGGCAACGAAAAGCTCATCAGGGTGCTCCCCGACGCCTCCGCCAAACTCACCGGCCTCCTCCGCAAGCAGGGGCGGCTGGAGCGCGGCGCGCTCCGCGTGGCCGTGGTCGGCGGCGGCTGCTCGGGTTTGCAATACAAGATGGATCTCGTCGATGGCCCCGCGAATCGCGATCTTCTGGTCGAGACCGCGGGAGTCCGCGTGGTGATCGATCCGAAGAGCGCCCTTTTCGTCAGCGGTTCCGAACTCGACTTTAGTGACGACCTCCAAAGCGGCGGGTTCAAGGTGACCAACCCGAACGCCACCGTCACCTGCTCCTGCGGAGAAAGCTTCGCCGCGTAGAAGCCGCAGGCTCTGCAACGAGAGGTTCGAGGGACCGGGCCCGGAGTTTCCGGCCCGCTTGTCTCAGTAGCGGCGCAGGACGGTGTCCTCTGGGCCCTCGGGGTCGGATTCGGGGTAGTCCAGCGTGCAGTGCAATCCGCGGCTCTCGCGACGGCGGATGGCGCTTTCCACCATGAGGGAGGCGGTGTCCAGAAGGTTGCGGAGCTCCAAAAGCTCGGCCCGGATCTTGAAGTTCCAGTAGAACTCCTGGACTTCCCTCTGGAGGTTTCGCAACCGGGTCGCCGCCCGTTGCAATCTCTTGGAAGTGCGCACGATGCTGACGTAATCCCACATCAACCGACGAATTTCGTCCCAGTTGTGGAAGATGACAACGAGTTCATCCAGATCGAGGGCCTCACCGCTTTCCCATTCAGGCAACTTGATCTTGTTGACGTCCCTGAGCCCGGGAGGAAGCGTCTGGATGGCATGACCGACCGCGCGCCTTGCGACGACCGCTCCCTCGAGCAGTGAATTGCTCGCCAGCCGGTTCGCTCCATGAAGACCGGTGCAGGCCACCTCACCGACGGCATAAAGTCCCAGCACATTGGTAGCCCCGTTGAGATCGGTGCGCACGCCGCCACATTGATAGTGCGCGGCCGGCACCACCGGAATCGGTTCCCGGGTGGCATCGATGCCCACACTGAGGCAGGTCTCATAAATGTTCGGGAACCGTTTGATGACAAAGTCCCGGTCTTTGTGACTGATGTCGAGAAACACGCAAGGGCCCCCGGTCCTCTTGATCTCGGAATCGATCGCGCGCGCCACGATGTCCCGCGGCGCGAGCGAACCGCGCGGGTCATAGCGCTCCATAAACGTTTTGCCATCCTTGCCCACCAGGCGGCCACCTTCCCCCCGGACCGCCTCGGAGATGAGGAAGGACTTCAACTGCGGATGGTAGAGACAGGTGGGGTGGAATTGGGTGAATTCCATGTTGGCGATCTCCGCTCCCGCACGCCATGCCATCGCGACTCCGTCCCCTGTCGCCACCTTGGGATTGGTGGTATATTGGTAAACCCTGCCGCTGCCCCCCGTGCAGAGAATGATGCGGTCGGAACGCAAGGTCAGGACTTCGTTGCCCGCCTCATCGAAAACATAGAGTCCAAGGCACCGTTCCTGCGCGATGTAGCCGAGTTTTCCGGTGGTGATGATATCGATCGCGAAGTGGTGCTCCAACAGATCGATCCGCTTCTCTTTTCTCACTCGGTCGAGGAGTTTCTCCTCGATTTCCCGTCCGGTGGTATCCCGGGCGTGGAGGATGCGCCGTTTGGAATGTCCTCCCTCCCTGCCCAAATCATATTCCTCACACCCATCCTCACGAACCCGGCGATCGAATTTGACACCGGAATCGATCAACCATTGGATGGCGGCAGGCGCTTCCTCCACGATGGTTCTGACAACATCCTCATGACAGAGGCCCGCCCCGGCGATGAGGGTGTCTGAGATATGCTTCTCAAAGGTGTCCTCCGGACTCCAGACACAGGAAATCCCGCCCTGAGCCCAGGAAGTATTGGCGTCGTCCGCATTGCGCTTGGTCACTATGGCCACGTTCCCGTGCTTGGCGGCGTGCAAGGCGAAGGTCAGGCCGGCGATGCCGGAGCCCACCACGATGAAATCATAACGCGTCATGTCGGCAGGTTCCGCATACAAAGGTTGTCGATGAGCCGGGTGGACCCGAACCACACGGCGAGAGCGATGAGCACTTGGGAACCGATCACCGGAAGCGGTCGGAGAGCATCGGGATCGACGATTTCCACATAGTCGATTCGCGCGAGGGGAGCGCCCTGCAATTCATCCAGCAGCAGCTTCCTCAAGCGCTGCGGGTCGCGTTCGCCTTGATCGAGAGCAGTGCGCGCGATGTGGAGCGCCCGGCTGAGGACGACGGCTTGGCGCCGCGACTCCCCGTCCAGATACTGATTTCGCGAACTCATCGCCAGTCCATCCGCCTCCCTCACGATCGGGCCCGGGATGATTTCGATGGGCCAGAGCAGGTCACGGACCATCCGCCGGATCACGGCCAACTGCTGGAAATCCTTTTCACCGAAAACCGCCGCGTCCGGAGCGACGACGTGGAACAGTTTGCTGACCACGGTGCAGACTCCGGCGAAAAAATGGGGACGACTCTTGCCGCAAAGCTCCCGGCTGAGGTCCTCCTCCAGCACCCGGACCGAGGCGTCCGGAGCCTCCATCATCTCCCGCGCCGGAGTGAAAACAAGATCGGCTCCGGCCTCCCGGCAAAGAGACAGGTCGTTCGCGAGGGGGCGCGGGTAAGTCGCGAAGTCCTCATGAGGCGCGAATTGAGAGGGATTGACGAAGATGCTGACCACCACGGTCCCCCTCTCTCCCGCCCGGATCCGGGCGAGACGGACCAAGGAGAGATGCCCCGCATGAAGGGCGCCCATCGTGGGGACGAACACCACGGGGCGCGGCCGCGAACGCAAGCCGGCGCGAAGCTCCTCGATCGATTCATGGACATCCATGGGGCGCAAAGCTTCGTTGGCGGTAGCCGGGGTGTCAAACCCGTTCGGGGACCGGGCCCGTTCCCAGCGGGTGCGTCGGGCTGAACAATCACCCGCCCGGTTCTTTTCCCTTGGCCAAGTCCCGCGGAAGGGACTAGCGTATCATATGGCGCTCAGGTTTGGTATCCTCCTGCTCGGGGCTCTTTTGCCGCCGTGCTTCGCCGCGGAAGAATCGAAGGATCCTCCCGCCGTCGCCCCCACCCCCGTCACGGAATTGACCAAGCGTTCGCTCGACTCGGTCGTGGTCGTCTGCCAACAGGGGCGCGGCACTGACATTCAGGCGACCGGAACCGGATTCGTTGTCTCGCCGGACGGGTTGATCGCGACCAACGCCCACGTGATCAATTTCCGGAGCGAGATCGAGGTTGAGTTGCGTGACGGCACCAAATATCCCGTCACGGAAGTCCATGCATCGGACCATCGTCTGGATTTGGCGCTGATCAAAATCAAGCCGGAGAAGCCGTTGCCGGCTCTGAAACTTGGGAATTCGGATTCGTTGGTGCAGGGGCAACCCGTGGTCGCTTTGGGGAACCCCCGCGGTCTCAAGTTCAGCGTGGTGGAGGGCATCGTTTCGGGATTCCGCGAGGATGTCGGGGACAATCCCTTCCGGTATCTCCAGCTGGCTATCCCGGTGGAGGAGGGCAACAGCGGCGGCCCGGTGCTCAACCTGCAGGGCGAGGTCCAGGGCATCGTGACCCTGAAGTCGATGGTCACCCGCAATCTCGGCTTCGCGATGCCGGTGAACGCCCTGAAGCTGCTTTTGGAGAAGCCCAATCCAATCCCGATCGCCTCCTGGGCCACTATTGGGCGGCTCGATCCTCAGAGATGGATCCCGGTGATGGGCGCCGATTGGTCCCAGCGTGCCGGTCGCATTCTCGTCAGTGGAACCGGGTCCGGTTTCGGCGGCCGGGCCCTCTGTTTGCAGACCAAGGAACCGTCAGAGACGGCTTACGAACTGGCGGTCGAGGTCAAGCTCGACGACGAATCCGGTGCCGCCGGTCTGGTCTTCGCCGCCGATGGTGCCGACGCCCATTACGGATTTTACCCCTCGGGCGGGCGGATCCGGCTGACCCGGTTCGAAGGGCCGGATGTGCAAAGCTGGACCATCCTCGGTCAGTATGACGCTCCATCCTACCGCCCCGGAGACTGGAACCAGATCCGGGTCCGGATCGAGGAGGATCGCCTCATCGGTTTCGTCAACGGCGAGGAGATCGCTTCCGTGGAAGATTCCGTTCTCCGCGGGGGGCGTGTCGGCCTCTGCAAATTCCGCCAGACCTCTGCGGAGTTCCGCCGCTTCCGGGTGGGCAAGGATCTGGATGGATCCGAGGGCTCAGCCCGTCAGTCGGAGGCCTTGGCCGGTAAGATTGAAGAGTATCTGCGGTCCCCTTCGCCGGATCGCGCCGCCATCCTCGAGACCCTTCTCTCCGCACCGAAGGAGGTTCCGGCCTCGCTTGAAACCGTGCGGCTGGAGATGAACCGCCGTCTGGACCGGCTCAAGACGTTGACCGAAAGTGCCGTGGCCCAGATCGTCGGAACCGAGGTGGCCACGGCGCTTGGCGCGAGCGATGCCGGAGGCAACCTGTTTCGCGCCGGTCTCCTCGTGGCACGCCTCGACAACCCGGACATCGAAACCCAAATTTACGAGGATCTGATGGACTCCATGGCCGCCCGGATCCGGGCCAAACTTCCGGCCAAGCCGACGGAGGAGGATATCGTGAAGGCCACCCTCCGTTTCATGTTCGAGGAGAGTGGTTTCCACGCGAGCCGTCTGGATTCCTACTACCACAAGTCGAACAGCTTTCTCAACGAGGTTCTGGACGACCGAGAAGGCATCCCGATCACCCTGTGCATCGTCTTCATCGAACTCGGCAAGCGTTGCGGGGCCAAATCCGTTCACGGGGTGGGTCTGCCGGGGCACTTCGTCGCCGGCTTCACCAAAGCCGGGGGTGAGCGGCAACTGGTGGATGTCTATGAGTCCGGCGCTTTCCTCGACGGGGAGGCTGCGGCCCGCATCGTCTTCGAGTTCACCGAACGGGAAATGACCCCGGAAGATCTCAAACCCATGGACCACCGCGCCATCATCGGCCGCCTGCTCCGCAACCTCATCGAACAGGAGAAGCAGCGCGGCACGCCGCTGAAGGCGGTTCCCTATCTGGAGGTGGCATTGAAGGTCAATCCGGACGACGCCGCCGCTCGCTTCGACCGGGCCCTGCTCCGTTATCAGGAGGGCGATGTCGAGGGGACGAAATCGGACCTCCGGTGGTTGCTTCAGGCTGACGCTCCAGGAATCAATCAGGATCGGCTCCGCCAGTTTTACGACTCGCTGTAGGAACCAAAACACAGCGTGGCGCCGGAGCCTCACGAAGGGTCCAGAATGGCCATCGTCCGGCGCAGGTTTTCGCGCACATGAAAGGATCGGGCCCACGCCCTGATCTCTTCACGGACGGCTTCCCGCCGGGCGACGGGCAACCAGCGCTGGATGCCTTCCGCCAGCGCGGCGATATCGGCGGGATCTTCCACGACCGAGCCGAAGCGGCCGTGGGGAATGATTTCGGCAAATCCATTGGCCGTGGTGGTCACCACCGGCAACCCGTGCGCTGCCGCCTCGAGGCTGGCGTTGGAAAATGGATCATACAACGTCGGGAGAATGAAGAGGTCGGCCGCCTCGTAGTAGGACGGCATGTCCCGCACCGGACCAAGGTAGCGCACCGGCCCCGGGGGCATGCCGACCGGATTGCCCCGCCCCGCGACGATCAGTTTCACGCCCTCGGTCCGCAGCCTGCCCACGGCCCGGATGGCATAACGAAGTCCTTTGCGGTCCCAACCGCTGCCGCTGAAAAGCAGGACCACGTCCTGATCGCGCAACCCGAGTTCCGCCCGAATCCCAGCCCTTGGATCACCGGCGATCGCGGGCGGCTTGTAGCCGTTGTAGACCAAGTGAATCCGGTCATGGGGCTTGCCGTAGTAGCCTTGGATCTCAAACTTCACCATCTCCGAGTTCACGATGATGCGGGTCTCCGACTCCGCGGAGAAAAGCCGGGACTCGAGTTCGAGAATTTGGCGATGCTTGCTTTGCCCGGCGCGGACCCAACGCCTCCATGGGGCCTCGTATTTCGCGCGCCTTTCCAACCACGCCCGGTGCACGCCGTCTCCAGCCCGGTAAAAATCGCATTCCCAAACCCGTTCCAAGCTGTAAAGGAGATCACAATGCTGACCCGGCCGGACCTTGACGAGCTGGTCCGCGAACGACATTGGATCCCCGCCCCCGACACGGATGATTTCCTTGAAGGCAGGATCATCCTGCGGCCATTCCGGCGACCCGAAGAGCACCACCTCGTGACCACGCTCACCGAGCGCCGCCGCGAAGCGCTGGAGATACCGCTCAGCTCCTCCCGAACTGGAATAGCCCCGTCGAACCAGACCGATTCTCTTCCGCTCCATCATCCCCTACTTGGCACGGCCCCGCGCCCAGTGCAATCCCCCACGCTGCCACAGCCCGAACAAAAGATCGGCGCCCTGCCCCAAACGATGCCAAGCTGGGCGGGTCCAACCCCTCCGACAAGGAAGGCCGGGCGGGAAACCCCTAACCCGCCCGGCCCTACCATGCACTTCGCGAGGCGTGGCAGCCCGGAAGCACCTGACAGAAGAGCAACCCTCATGCCAAACTTCAATTTCCCGCCCAAACTGGCCACGATCCTTTTCGCCTGCGCGGTTTTCGCTCAACCAGCGCCCGCCAAGCCCCCAAAGGTGAGCACTTTTTCCATCATCGCCCGCGATCCCACGACCGGCGAGGTCGGCGTGGCCGTGCAATCCCGGGTTCCCGCCGTGGGATCGATCGTTCCATGGGCCCAGGCGGGGGTGGGTGCGGTCGCCACCCAAGCCGCGGCGAATGTGCGCTTTGGCCATCACGCCCTTGTCCTTCTGCGCGAGGGAATCCCCGCCGACCGCGCCCTCCGGATTCTGCTCCAGGGGGACACGGAGCGGGAGCACCGTCAGCTGGCGATGATCGACACCACCGGACAAAGCGCCGCTTTTACCGGTGCCGATTGCCTCGACTTCGCGGGGCACCGCACCGGGGAGAATTTCGCGGTGCAAGGCAATCTTTTGGCCGGCCCGGAAGTATTGGAGGCGATGGCGGTGACGTTCGAGTCGACCGGAGGCGAGCTTTCCGACCGCCTCATCGCCGCCCTCAGCGCCGGGCAACGCGCCGGAGGAGACCGCCGCGGCCAACAGTCCGCCGCCCTTCTGGTGGTGCGCGAGGGATGGGGCTACGGCGGACTCAGCGACCGTTACCGGGACCTGAGGGTCGACGACCATCCGGAGCCGATCGAAGAACTCTCCCGGATCCTGAGGCTCCACCGGGAAGTGTTCCCCGGCCCCCTTCCCGAAAAACCGGAAGCTCGCGAACCATGAATCGGCTCAGACCTTCTTCTTCTCCTGGAAGGTGGACTTTACGTAGAGCTCCCGCAACTGCTTGAAATCGACCTCGGCCGGGCTGTCGGACATGAGATCGACGCCCTTGTTGTTTTTCGGGAAGGCGATGACTTCCCGAATGCTGCTCTCGCCGGCAATGAGCATGACGAGGCGGTCCAGGCCGAGGGCGATCCCGCCGTGCGGAGGCGCTCCGAACCGGAAGGCGGTGAGGATGTGGCTGAAATTCGCTTCCTGCTCTTCCTCACTGATGCCGAGAATGGTGAACACCCGGGCCTGAAGCCCCTGCTCGTGGATCCGGATGCTGCCGCCTCCGATTTCCACACCATTCAAGACCACGTCGTAAGCATCCGCCCGGACCTTGCCGAAGGTGGCCTCGTCTTCCAAAAAGGCCACATCCTCCGCCTTGGGCCGGGTGAACGGATGGTGGACCGCTCCCCAACGACCTTCCTCGGCATCGTAGCCCAGCAGCGGGAAGTCGGTCACCCACAGGAAGTTCAAGTCCGTGTTGCCTTCCAGAATGCCCTGCATGCCGCAAACTTCCGTGCGCAGGCGGCCCAGGACGTTGCAAACGACTTCCCATTTGTCACATCCGAAGAGGATGAGATCCCCTTCCTCGATCTTGAGCTTCTCCTGCAGCGCGGCGCGCTCGGCCTCGCCGAAAAACTTCACAATGGGGGATTTCCACTCGCCTCCCTCCACTTTGATGTAGGCTAACCCGCCAGCCCCGGCCTCCTTGGCCACCTCCTCCAGACGCTTCACCTGGCCGGTGGTGATGCCCGCAAAGCCCTTGGCGTTGATCGCCCGGACCACGCCCCCTCCCTCCGCCGCCCGTTGGAAGACCCCGAACTTGCTGCCGACAAAAACCTCGGTGAGGTCGACGATTTCCAATCCGTAACGGGTGTCCGGGCGATCGACCCCAAAGCGATCCATCGCCTCCTGATAGGTCATGCGGGGGAATTTCCTCGGGATTTTCACGCCAATCCCCTTGGCAAACGCTTGGCTCAGGATTCCCTCGATCAACCCAAAGATGTCCTCCTGGGTGATGAAGGAAGCCTCGATGTCCACCTGGGTGAATTCCGGCTGACGATCCGCCCGGAGGTCCTCATCGCGGAAACAGCGGGCGATTTGGAAATAGCGCTCCACCCCGGCCACCATGAGCAGCTGCTTGTATTGCTGCGGAGCCTGAGGCAGGGCGTAAAATTTCCCGGGACTCAACCGGCTCGGCACGAGGAAATCCCGCGCTCCCTCCGGCGTACTCTTTGAGAGGACCGGGGTTTCGACTTCGACGAATCCGTTCTTGTCCAAGTGATCACGGACCGCCTTGGTGACGCGATGCCGCAGCCGGAGATTCTCCCGCAACCTCGGGCGACGGAGATCGAGGTAACGGTATTTCATCCGCAAGTCCTCATTGGACAGTTCCTTGTCCAGTTGGAACGGAAGCACGTCGGCCTTGTTGAGGACGCGCAATTCGCAAACCACGACCTCCACCTCGCCGGTGTCGATGTTCGGGTTCACCGTGGTTTGCCCGTTGAACTCGGGTCGCTCCGAGACCACCCCCACGATCTGAATCACGTCCTCCTGCCGCAATTTGTGGCTCATCTCGGCCACCTCGGGATGCTCGTCCGATTTGAAGACGATCTGGGTCACCCCCTCCCGGTCACGGAGGTCCGTGAAGATGACCCCGGCATGGTCACGGTTTGAATTCACCCAACCGACCAAGGTCACGGTGTTGCCGATGTGGGATTTCCTCAACTCGTTGCAGTGATGGGTGCGGAACATGGTGGAATTCAGATTTCAGATGAGCGGCCAAGAAGTTTCAGCAGGGTCGCCGGAAGCGCTCCGGTCTCGCAAAGGGTCTCCGATCGATCCGACATCGCTTTGATCGAGATCCATCCGGCCGACCCTCCATAAATCACCGCGAACCGGGCCGTCGCTTCCTCGGCCGCGGCAAATTGTTTGCCTACCGCGCGCGGAGTCAGGCAGGAGTCGACCCGTAATCCCGCCCGCCGCAGGGATTGGGTCCCCGCAAGGGCCTCGTCCCGGCGGGCCTCGTCGGCCACGATGACGAAGGCATCCGCCGCCCGGAAATCGGACTTCCAGGCCTCGAAGCGCGCCTTCGCATGCGGCGTCTCTTCGATGAAATTACCCACCACCACGTCGCCCATGGCAAAACCGCAAGCCGGCAGATCCACGCCCCCGATCAGTTTCACCAGATTGTCATAGCGACCGCCCCCGGCCACCGCCCGCATCCCCTTGCCGATGTCGAAAACCTCGAACACGGTGCCCGTATAGTAAGCCAAGCCGCGGACGATGCCGAGGTCCCACTGCAGAAAACCCGCCAAGCCACGTGCGGCGAGGTTCCGGGAGATGGCCACGGCACGCGGGGAGGCCTCCTCGCCCCGGGCCATGAAGGCGCGCACCGCTTCCAAATTCGTGCCCGCCCCGGCCAAATGCTCCGCCGTTTTGGCCTCTTCCTCCCGACCGAGCTTGTCCACCGCCTGCAGCACTGCCAGGGCTGCGTCCCCGGAAATGCCTTGCTCCGTCAACCAATCCATCCACGCGCCCCGGTCACTGAGGCGAATCACGAAGTCCCCCTCCCGAAACCCGAATTCGACCATGACTTCGACCGCCATCGCCACCAACTCCGCGTCCGCTTGGTCCGAAGTCTCCCCGAGGATGTCGCAGTTGCACTGGTAAAACTCCCGCAACCGGCCTTTCGACGCGCGCTCGTAGCGGAAGAACGGGCCGATGGAAAACCACTTCATCGGCTTGCGGTAATCCCGCTGCCGGGCCGCGGCCATCCGCGCCAGGGTCGGGGTCAGTTCCGGACGCATGGCGACTTCGCGTTCCCCCTTGTCCACGAAATGGAAGAGCTGCTCCGTGATCTCCTCCCCGCTCTTGCGCCGGTAAAGATCCGTTTTCTCAAGGATCGGCCCTTCGTATTCCACGAACCGATGGCGCGCCGCCACCTTCCGCCACGTTTCAAACACGTAGTTTCTCAAGTCGCAAGCTTCCGGATAGAAATCCCGGAAGCCGGGCAGTCTCTCCAGCTTTTCGGCCATGGGGCGTGGGGCCGGGAAGTTGCTTGGTCAGGATGACCATTTCAAGCGGTTTCTTGGACCGCCTTCCGCAAACGCCTCCCCGTTTTCGCCCCGCCCACTCCACACTCCTTCATCCGCAAGATTCGAGGTTTACAAAAGAATCGCAAAACAGGCTCCCGATTTCGCAAATTTTTGAAGATTTGCCTGACATATTTCAGTGAAGGCGTATATTCAAGGATGCTGACTTTTTAAGCCTACGTAGCAAAGAGTCCGCATTTTCCCCGCTTTGATCTTCCTCTTCCCGCGTCCAAACCGTTCGTCCAGGCTCTTCGTCCCCATGTCGCTCGTGGTTCCCCGCCCTCTTCACCCGGTCCTCGCCGTCGCGTGCCTTCTCCCTTTCCGGGCCTTTTCCGAAGCTCCTCCCGGGCTCGAAGAAAGAATCGAGGCGGATTGGAATTGCCAGGTGGAGGTTTTCTCCGGGGAGCGGGACATCGACACCCCCGAAGGATACCGCATCCTCAATTCCCCCGGTGCGTCCGCGAAGGTTCTGAAGCGGATGACCGCATCTTCATCGGTCGGGATCAAGGCGGTGTTGACCATGGCGGACGGGTCCAAAGTCTACATCTCGGGCTGGAGTTGGGACCACGCGAGCCAAGGAACCGTGCCGACCTGGATCCGCCCGCTGGGGCAGGGAACCCTGGCCCCGGCGCCCGCTGCCTCGCCGGACAAGGAGGCACAGGTTGCCAGCCCGGAGACGGCCGGTCCTGCGGTCCCGGAAACGGTCGCCATCGAGGAAACCGGCATTCTTCCGACGGACGTCGGGAAGCCGGGGAGCCTCCACGTGCTCCTGATGGGCAACGGGAACTACTCGGCCCGGAACGCCGCTCTCGCCGGTCTTGACCTCCCCTGCGTCGGGAATGACCTGCAACTCCTCACGGCCGCGTTTCAAGAGGTCGGAGGTCAGGTCGAGACTCTTTTGGACGGGGACCGGGCGCAAATGATGGGAACCATCGAGCGGAAGGTCGCCGCCTTGCAACCGGGGGACAGCTTGGTTCTTTACTACACCGGTCATGCCGTGCAGGTCTCCGGAAAGAATTTTCTGTCCCCGTCCGGAGTCAGCTATCTGGACCGGGATCAAGTCCGCGCCACTTCGGTGCCGGTCGACCACATCATGGGACTTCTATCCGGGAAACCTCACCGCTTCAGCGCCCTGCTGCTCGACGCCAGCCGGCCCAACCCGTTCAACCATGTCGACGCCTCCACCCACCTGTCCCGGATTATCGCCTCGATCCGGGCCGTGGCCGCCCCCAGCCCGGTCGGTCTGGCCGAAATGAAGTCGAGTGCGGTCACCTTGGTGGCCAGCTCGGCCAGTCCCGGAACGGTGATCCCGGCCCCTGCGGCCCCGGAGCCGAACACCTCCTTTGCCAAAGCCCTTGCCGCCACCCTGCCGGGGGATGGCGAGTTCCGCGAAATCATTGATCAAGCAGGCCGCCTGGTGCGCGAATGGAGCGGTGGCGCGCAAATGCCGTGGCGCGGCAGCGACTCCGCCCCTCTGTTTTTTCCGAAGATCCCGTGCCGGAAGATCGCCGCCCCGGACGAGGATCTGCGGGTGGCAGCGACCTTGATCACCGAGGACATCGAGAAAGGTTTCCCCCTGGCCCTGGCCCGTCTTGCCCGCTCGGTGCGCAACCGCCCCTCCCACAATCCATCCACGGCGGCCTTGCTCTACCTCTTGAGCTATCAAGCGGTTCCCGTTCCTCTGCAGAGCTGGGGCCCCTTCAAGCCCAAGGGGACCGAGTTCGCTCCAGGCTTGAAGGCTTCGATCGATGGCACCTACATCGGCCTGCTGCGCGCTGGAGAGGAGAGCCCGGCCCTCATCATCAACCGGCTCACCGGAGAGCAGGTCAGCGGCGTGGAGGATACCTTCGCCCCCTCCCAGGACGCCACCGTGGCGTTGCAGGAACCCGGCCAGCTTCGTTCGGGCGACGGTCAGCCGCTGAGCACCTGGTCCATCCACCGCACCGCTTGGGACGGAGGACAGGCCGACGCCGCACCGGCCGATCCCCGGGCCACCTCCCCGATCCTCAAGCGGGGCAAGATCGTGGCCTCGTATTACGACGAGGGGCTCGAAAGGGTCTATTTGGCGACCCTCGAAAACGGCAGGTCCGGCTCGGGCTTGTTCTTCTCTGAATACGCCCTGACGCCACCCGTGAACGCGCTCGGATCGATGCGCCGGGAACGGGACACCTCCATCGCCACGGCTGCGGAAGGAACCGCGCCGCTCAGGTTGGCGGAAGGGAAGGAAGCCGCCTGGCAGCTCCTGCTCGACCGGGACGGGAAGGTCGCGCTCACCGATATAGGCGGTGCCCGGCTCTACGAGAGGACCGACGGCTTGCTGGACGACTGGTTGATCAACGACGCCTGTGGCGCCATCCTGCTTCTCTTCCGCGACCAGATCGAAGTCATCGGGATCGATGGAAAACCGCTCTGGACCATGGGCACGCCTTGGCCGGTCGACCACCGCGGCACGCTGCTCGCTTTTTCTCCTTCGTTCCAGCGCATCTTCGCCGCCCATGCCCCCGAGACGGCGAATCCCGCCGATTCCACAATCGTGGCGATCGACAGCCACCGCCGGGAGATCATCGCCCCAGGGCGCACGGTTCCCGGCTACCCGCAGTTCGCCGCCATGTCCGGTGACGGTGAATGGTTCTTCTTTTACGATCAGGCCCGGCGGCTCCGGATGTGGGATAGTTTCACGGCGGGCCAGCAGCTTGACCTTCCGAGCACTCGCGTTCCGATGCCGCTTCCTCTCCCGGGAAGGGTTTGCGAGACGGATCCCCTCGCCCTGCCGAGCTTCCACGCCCTGAATCCGCCGCTGATCGGGCATCTGCCGGAAAGCTACAACGCGCCCCTCTGGCTACCGGATCTGGCCGAGGCTTTGGCCGGATTCCGCGTCACCAACGAGGGCACTCTGGAATGGCTTCCCAACGCCACCCAAAAACTCCGGGACGTCGCCAGATCCATGAACAAGCAGAACCGTGATACCCATGCCGGGGAATGGGCGGTCTGGTTCCTCGAAAACCGTCTCAGGGCCATCCCGCGTTGACCGGGAGCTCCAGGTTCGGGTCGATGTCCTCCGAGAGCGGGCTCGGCGCTTGTCCGGCCCGGTGCTTCAACAAGGCCGCGTAACCGATCATGGCCGCATTGTCCGTCGCCAAGTCCGCCGGAGCGAGAAACAACTCCACCCCCTCCCCGCCACAGGCCCGGGCCAGACTGTCCCGGAGAGCGGAATTCCGTGAGACGCCCCCGCTCACGGCGAGAGCCCGCCGACCGGTGGCCCGCACCGCGGCCAAAGCCTTCAGGGTCAGGATCTCAACGATCGCTGCCTGGTAAGAGGCGCAGAGATCGTCGAGCCGTTCCGCCATCGCGGCAGGGTCCATCTTCGCCAAAAGATAGCGGAGCGAGGTCTTCAAGCCGCTGAAGCTGAACTCGTGGTCCCCCGAGTCCACCATGCTGCGCGGAAAATCAAAGGCCGCGGCATTGCCGCTCCGCGCCCGTTGATCCATTTCCGGCCCCCCCGGATAGGGAAGGCCAAGGAGCTTGGCGCCCTTGTCAAAAGCTTCACCCGCCGCATCATCCCGCGTCGCGCCGAGCAAGCGGTAGTCGCCCACCCCGCGCAACTCGAGCAGCAGGGTGTGCCCGCCGCTGACGATGAGGGCGACACAGCCTTGAACGCCACCCGCCCGCCCGAGGAACGGAGATAGCAGGTGCCCTTCCAAATGATTGATCGCAAAAAATGGCAACCCCAAGGCCAACGCAAGGGTCTTCCCTGACGTGTTGCCCACCAGGAGCGAACTCGCAAGACCCGGTCCCGCCGTGGCCGCGATCAAACCGAGGTCCCGAAGATCGATCTCCGCTTTCCTCAGCGCCTCGCTCACCACCGGCAACAGGGCCAGATTGTGTTCGCGCGAGGCAAGTTCCGGCACCACACCGCCGTGCGGCCGGTGCAGGGCAATCTGCGAAGCGACCACATTCGCCAGAACTTCCCCGTCATCGCGAACGACCGCCGCCGCCGTCTCGTCGCAGGAAGTCTCCAGGGCAAGCACCAGTTCGCGCCCCTTCACCGGCTGATCCCGGGCCATCGCGGCTTCAGTTCGACCCTGGCGCAGCTTGCTTTGCAGGAGCGGGAGGCGTGGTCGGTTGCGCCGGTCGGGGAGCCGCCGCGGCGGCCGGTTTGGGAGGAACCGGTGTCGCGCTTTTGGCCGGGGTGGCGGGGGCCGCCGGTTTCGCCTTGGCGCCCGCGAACGTTCCGGAAAAGAGCAAGGCGCCCTTGAGCGAATCGGCGGCCCGGGCCAGTTGCCGGTCCTCCCATTGCTCGATCTGCTTCAATTCCGCGGCAGCCAGGGTATCGCGACGGAACCACATCATGAGATTGCGCTCGTCCTGCGGCGTCATGGTGGAAACGATGTCCGGCTCCACGCCGTGCTCGTGGATCGTGCGCTTGCTCGGTGTGTAGTAGCGGGCCGTGGTCAGACGGATGGCGTTGCCCTCGCTGTTGGGGACCGGAATGATTTGTTGGACCGATCCCTTGCCGAAGGTCGTCTCACCGATAATGAGAGCCCGCTTGAGGTCTTGCAACGCTCCGCTCACGACCTCCGCCCCGCTCGCGCTGCCATGGTTGACCAGAATGGCCACGGGATACTCGCGGGCGTGCTTTGTTCCCGGCGGCGTGCGATAGGTTTTGGTGTTACGGCTTGCATTGCGCCCCTCGGTCGTGAGAACCACGGTATCCGGGGGGACGAACTCCCCACAGGTGTTGACCGCCGCCGTCAGCAGGCCCCCGGGATTGTTGCGGAGGTCCATGACCAGCGCTTCCATCCCCTTCTGCTCGAGATCGTTCAAGGCGTCCACCAGCTCCCTGACGGTCCCCTCACCGAACTGGGTGAGCCGCAGGTAGCCCATCCTGCGATCCGCGGCATATCGCGGTGGCAGCAGCATGACGTCGGTGACCGTGGCTTCGCGGATGACCTCCCGGATCAGGGAAACCTCCAACAGCTGGTTGTTCGCCGGGCGCCGCAAGGTCAGCTTCAATGGCTGGCCGGGCTTGCCTCTCATCATGTCCATGGCCTCCGCCAACCCGAGCTTGTCCGCCATGATCTCGTTGACCTTGATGATTTGGTCCCCAGGCAAAATCCCCGCCCGCGCCGCCGGTCCTTCTTCCCGGACCGCCACGATCGTCAGCATCTCGTTCCGAAATGCGACCGTGATCCCGACCCCGTCATAAGTCCCACCCGTCTCCTTCTGCATCTGCTCGAAGATTTCCTTGGGCATGAACTGGCAGTGCGGGTCGAGGTTCGCCAGCATTCCTTCCAAGGCGCTGTCAATCAGCCGCTGGTAGGTCACCCGGCTTTCGTCATGATACTCTTGCCGGATCAATTCAATCACGTGCACGAGGATCTCGATCTGCTCGAATCCCAGTTCCTCGCCCCCTTTCACCACCGGTTCCGACTTTTTCACAGGCTCGGTCTTCGGCGCCGGAGCCTGAGGAGCCGGGGCGGGCTCCTGGGCCATTCCGGTCCAAAACCCCATCGGACCGAGCCAGAGGAAGCCCCATAGGCAGAGGTTCCGCCGGGGGGAGAGCAGATTCATTCTCATAGGGGTTCACTATCCCCTTTCGCGCCCCAACTGACAAGCAGTCGTCGCAAGGAGAAGCCACTCGACAGAAGAACTTCCGCTTTTGCCCTTCAATTTGCCCGAATTCCGCGAAATTCATCGTGAAAACTCTTTTTGTTTCTTGTTTTTATAGTAAATTCTTCCTGATGGTCGTGCTCCGGCAAATGCCTGCCTTCCGCGTCTTTCCATCCTGATGAATCTTCCCCTCCAGATCACCGCCTCTTTCACTGCCGAACCCCTGGGACCTCCGCTCGTCAGGTGGCTCCAACTCACCGGCATCGAGGCCACGCCGCGGTTCAGCGGATTCAACCAAGTGTTTCAGGAGGCGCTGGACCCGGCGAGCGCCAGTTCGCGCAACACGGGAGGTTGCAATCTTTTCCTCATCCGCCTGACCGACCTCGCGGCAGAGGGGGCTGCGGCCACGGCGGTCCCCGCGCTCGCGGACGCCATCCGGGATCTGGCGACACGGTGCTCCGGGCAGCACCTGATCTTTTTCTGCCCGGAACCAAGCCCCGAACCCGGGATGTCGGGCCAGGAGCAGCAACTCATCGACGGCTGGGCCGACCTCGCCAACGTGGAAGCGGTTTCCTCGGGCGGGTGGGCCGACAGCTTCGGTATCCGCGAGTTGTTCGATCCCGAGTCCGATCTGGCCGGGAGGATTCCTTACACCGGGGCCATGTTCGCGGCTCTGGCCGGTGTCGCGGTGCGCCGTCTCAACCGTCGGCTCCGTCCCCCTGTGAAGGTGCTGGTGCTCGACGCGGATCACACCCTCTGGGGCGGGGTTTGCGGGGAGGACGATCCCGGGACGCTGGACCTGGGCGGTGCCTTTGCCGAGTTGCGCGCGCTCGCCCTTTCGCGACGGGCGAACGGGGTGCTGCTCGGTCTCTGCTCCAAGAATGCGGAAACTGATGTTGAGCGCGTGTTTTCCCATCGGGCCGGGGCTCTGGGCCTGCGCAGGGAGGATTTCAGCGGCTGGAAGGTGAACTGGAGCGCCAAATCGCAGAATCTCCGGGAGCTGGCGGCGGAGTTGCGCCTCGGTCTCGACAGTTTCGTCTTTCTCGACGACAACCCGGCCGAGATCGCCGAGGTCCGGGCCAATTGTCCGGAGGTTCAGGCCTTTCTGCTGCCGGAGGAACCGGCGGAGCGATCGACCTTTCTCCGCCATCTGTGGCCGTTGGACGTGGGCCGGGTCACCGGGGAAGACAAGCTCCGCGCCGAGTTCTACGCCACGGAGCCCGAACGCCGCAAAGTCCTCCACCGTTCCTCGAGTTTTCAAGAGTTTCTCCGCGGCTTGGAACTCAAGATCGAAATCCGCCGGAGCGATGTCGATGATGGGCCACGCCTGGCGCAACTCGCCAAGCGGACGAATCAATTCAACGCGAGCGGCCTCCAATTAACCGCTGCGGAATTCGCCGGACGCATCGCGGAAGGGTCGGTCTGCCTGACGGTCCACGTTCGCGACCGATTTGGCGACTACGGATTGGTCGGCGCCGTCCTCTACCGGATCACGCCCCAGGCGGAAATGGGGATCGATCTCTTTCTCCTGAGTTGCCGCGCCCTGGGCAAGGGGGTGGAGCGGGCGATGCTGCTGGATCTGGCGGCACGGGCCCGATCCGCTGGAGCGGAAACGCTGGCATTTGTCTTCCGCGAAACCGCACGGAACGAACCTTGCCGACGCTTTCTCGATGCCACCGGAGCGGTGCGCACGGCGACCGGAGATTTCCGGATTCCGACTCTTGAGGCCGGGGCGATTTCACCGATTCCCGAGGATCCCGCGGCGGCGGACGACGGGAAGGCGACAAGCGAAAAACCGGCTCCCGGACGTCCCGGCCTGCCCTTCGGGATCGCCCTCGAGATCGCGACCCAATGGTGGGACGCGGAGCGGTTTCATGCCGCTTTGGAGGCGCAACGCCGTCCCCGGCCGGATCTTGTCCGACCTCTGGTGCCACCGGGAACGGAAACGGAGCGGTTGCTGAGCGCCATCTGGTGCCGTGGGCTCGGGCTCGAAGAGGTCGGCATCGAGGATCTTTTCACCGACCTTGGCGGGACCTCGATCCAGTTGGTGGCCTTGCACGCCGCCATCCGCAAGCAGTTCGGCCCGCGTTTGGAACTCGCGGATCTCTTCGAACTCCCAACCATCGCCGCCCAAGCCGCCGCCTTGGACGGCCAGCCCGTCCGCCCGGCCCCGCGGGATTTGGTCCCTCCCGCGCGCGAACGTTCGGAGGACACCGCGGTGGCCATCATCGGCATGGCGTTGCGCGTCCCGGGGGCCGGGGATCCCGAAGCCTTCTGGACCAATTTGTCCCGCGGTGTGGATTCGATCACCCGCTTCGGCCCAGGAGAACCCGATGCCCCCGACCAAGCGGACCGGCCGGATTACCTGCCTGCCAAGGGAGTCCTTGAGGATGTCGATTGTTTCGATGCCGCTTTGTTCGGGCTCCTGCCCAACGAGGCTCGATTGATCGACCCCCAACACCGCCTCTTTCTCGAACTCGCTTGGGAAGCGATGGAGCGGGCCGGCCACGCCCCAGGCGTGGAGACGAGCCGGGTCGGTGTCTACGCCGGGGCCTCGCTCAACACCTACCTTCTCGCCAACCTCTGCGCGGACCCGCGTTTCCGTGCGGATTTCCTCGCTTCCCTCCATGGTGGCTCTCTCAACACCGTCCTTGGAAACGAAAAGGATTTCCTTGCCACCCGCGCCGCCTACAAACTCAATCTCAGGGGCCCCGCCCTCACCATCCAGACCGCCTGCTCCACCTCCTTGGTCGCCATCGCGGAGGCCTGCCGGTCGCTGCGGTCCGGTCTGTGCGACATGGCCCTGGCCGGAGGCGTTACCATAACGCTCCCCCTGCGCCGCGGCTACTTTCACACGCCGGACGGCATCCTTTCCGCGGATGGCTGCTGCCGTCCCTTCGATGCCGCTGCGTCCGGCACGGTTTTTTCAAACGGAGGCGGCGTGGTCATGCTCAAGCGTTTGAGCGACGCCCTTCGGGACGGGGACCACGTCCATGCCGTGATCCGCGGGCTCGGCCTGAACAATGACGGAGGCGTCAAGCACAGCTACGCTTCTCCCAGCGTGGAGGGACAGGCCGAGGTCGTCCGCATGGCCCAGCACGACGCCGGGATCGAGCCGGGATCGATCGGCTATGTGGAGACCAATGGAACAGCCACCCCGCTCGGGGATCTGATGGAGATCCGGGCGCTCACCAAGGCTTTCCGGGACGGCGGAGCCACGGAAAACGGCTTTTGCGCCATTGGTTCACTCAAGGCGAACATCGGCCATCTCGAAGTGGCCTCGGGGGTCTGCGGCCTCATCAAAGCGGCTCTCGTCCTCGAAAAAGGCTCCCTACCCCCCGTCGCGCACTTCCGTGATCCGAACCCCCGGATCGATTTTCCATCCACTCCATTCCGCATCAACACCAACGAGGTTCCCTGGAAGCAAGGCCGGCACGGAGCCCCGCGTCGCGCCGCCGTCAGTTCGTTCGGGGTCGGGGGAACCAACGCCCACCTCATCCTGGAAGAATCTCCCGTCCGGACCGTCCAACCATCCCCACCCGGCCCGCGTCTTTTCATCTTCTCGGCCCGCTCACCTGCCGCGTTGGATGAGATGACGACCCAGCTCGGCCGATTTGCCGCGGCTCCCGGGACCGCCGATCCCGCGGACGCGGCGTGGACGCTTGCCACCGGGCGCAAGACCTTCCCCCACCGCCGCGCCGTGGTCGCGAGCGACTTCCCATCCCTGGCGCGCGCCCTCGCAACCGGGGCCACCTGCACCGGAGAAGTTGGCCGTGAAAACCCGCCGGTCACGTTTCTTTTTCCCGCTGAAGGGCCCCCCTCTATCGAACTGGCACGCTCTCTTTTCGCGGCCGAACCCGTTTTCCGCCGCGATCTGGAAGTTACCTCGGAACTTCTGCGCCCCCGACTCGGATGCGAACTGAGCGAACTCCTTTGCCCGCCCCGCGGCATCGATCCGGAGCTGGCTGCGCGCCGGCTCAGGGATCCCGACGTGTCCCGGCTGACCGCATTTGCGGTGTCCCATGCCCTCACCAATCTGCTGATTCATTGGGGCATCCGCCCCTCCGCCCTGATCGGCTGCGGTCCGGGCGAGTGGGTGGCCGCGACGCTCTCCGGGATGATGGATCGGCAGACCGCCCTGAGGTTCACGCTTCTCCCGGGTCATCCGCACGGAGCCGACGCCATCGCGCCCCCCGTCCACGGCTTGCCCCTGGAGGAGCCCGGCATTCCCGTGTTTTCCGGTTCGACCGGGGAACCGCTCTCGGCCCGGGATTTCAACCCTTCTTCTGCACGCCCTCCCCATCCTGAGAACCCTGCCGGGCTCCACCAAGCTCTGGCCCTCGCAAACTCCGGGCGGCCCGACCGGATCCTCGTCGCCATCGGCCCCGGGCCATGCGTCGAGGGACCTCGTTCCTTCGCTCTTTTCGCGGAGGACACCCCGCCGGATCGTTTCCACGACCAACTGATCCGGACCATCGGTCAACTCTGGGTCCAAGGCGTCCCGGTCGACTGGGCCACCTTCTACAACGGCAGCTCCCGGTCCCGGGTAGCCCTGCCGACCTACCCCTTCGAACGCCAGCGCCACTGGGTGGATGCGGTTCCGCCCGAGACGCCCCAAGCCCCCCCTTCGAAAATCTCATGACCCCGACACCATCCAGCTCCAGAACCCCCCGGATCAACCATGCCGTGCGCGAGATCCTCAGCGGATTGTCCGGCATTCCGGATCACGATCTGGCGGGTGACGCCTCGCTTCTGGAACTCGGATTCGACTCCCTGCTCCTCGCCCAGGTTTGCCGGGCCATCCAAGTCCGTTTCCAAACTTCCATCACGCTCCGCCAGATGATGTCGGATTTGCTCACCACGGACGCCATGGTCGCCCATCTGGACACGGTTCTCCCACCGGATGCGCTCGACCCCGCGCCGGAGGAAGTGCCCGGGGAACCCACGGCTCCCGCCCTTCCATCCCCCGAGGTTCCTCCCGCCCCGGCCTTCTCCCTCGAGACCGTGATCACCCGGCAATTGGACCTGATGCGGCAACAGCTCGACCTTCTGCAGAACCCGCCGGTCCAGCCGGCATCACCGCGGATCACGCCCCCAGCTCCAGCTCCAGCTCCGGTCCGCCTGGCGGTGCCGGCCCCATCGCCCGTCATCAACAGACTCTTCGACGAGGCCCTGACCGCCCGACAAAGCGCCCATGTCGGCGATCTCATCCGCGCCTACCTGACAAAGACCCGCGCCTCCCGGGACCTCGCCTCCGGCTGCCGTGCCTGGTCCCACGATCCGCGTTGCCACCGCCGCTGGAGGGAAATCAATTACCCGCTCACCATCGTCCGCGCCAACGGAGCCCGACTGGTCGATGCAGACGGAAACGAATATGTCGATCTCCACGGCGGTTCCGGTTCCCCTCCCCTCGGACATTCCCCGGGCTTTTTACGCACGGCGCTCCACGCTGCGATCGATCGCCAGGAACCCGCCATGGGCGCTGCTCCAACCGGTGAAACGTCCCGGCTTTTCTGTGAACTCACCGGCCACGAACGGGCTTGGTTCATGAAAAGCGCGTCGGAAGCTCTCCACGGCGCCGCCCGGCTCGCGCGCTCCATCACCGGTCGGAGCCTGGTGGTCGTTCTCGGTTCCGCGTCCGTTGGAACCCGGGCCACCGGACCCGACTTCCTGATTTTGCCTTGCGCAGCGGCCGAATCCCTCGAGACCCTCCGCTCCCGCGCCAGCGAACTGGCGGCGGTCATCATGGATCCCCTCCATTCCCAGGAACTTGTCACCCGGCTGCGCGACTTGACCATCTCTTCCGGCAGCCTGTTCATCTTCGACGAAACTGTCTCCGGATTTTCGTTCGGCCCGGGGGGAGCCGCGGATTTCCACGGGATACGGCCGGATCTTGCCGTCCATGGCGACGCGTTGGGAGGCGGTCTGCCCCTTGGAGTGATTGCCGGTCAGGCGGTTGCGCTCTCCAGGATTGGGGAGGATGGGTCCGACCCGGAGGACCGGCCGCACCCGTTGGCCCTGGCCGCGGCCCGAGCGATGCTGGAGCATTTGAGCGGGCAGGAAGCGGACTTCTGGTCCGGAATCCGCGCAAAATCAGACCATCTGGTCCAGGGCGCAAACCGCATTTTCCAACACGGCGGGTCGCCGCTCCGCTTGGAATCGTTCGGCGCCCTCATGCGCTTCCGCGTCACGGAGGGGCGCGAATCCGCCGGACTTTTCTTTTTCCACCTTCGTCACCGGGGCGTCCATGTGCTCGAAAATCGCCCTTGTCGGCTCACCGCGGCCCATTCCGCCGAGGAGGTGGAGTTCATTCTCAATGCAATCCACCACGCGATCATTGAAATGCAAAAGGGCGGGTTCCTCGACTCCGCATCGGAACTTCCGCCGCCCCCTCCGGTCCTTTCCGCGCCAATTTCCCCGGACCGGGTGCAGCCCTTGAGTGAACCCTTGGCGGAGATCTGGCTGGCTTCCCAGATCGGCCCGCACGGGTCCCTGTGTTTCAACGAAATCCAGTCCGTCACGCTCTCGGGTTCCCTCGCTGCAGGGGCCTTGGAGCGCGCGCTGCGGGACCTTGTGGAGCGCCATGAAGCCCTCCGCGCCACGTTTCTGTCCAACGGGGAGGGTTTCACCATTCAGTCCGCATCCGGATTCACCCTTCCCTTGGAAGACCTTTCCTCTCTTCCGGGCGCCGAAGGGGCGTCCGCCTTCCAGAAGATTCTCGACCGTGAACGGACCACTCCCTTCGATCTGGAGCGGGGGCCGCTGCTCCGGGCGGTCCTTGTCCGCCGGTCTCCCGAGGAACACGTGTTGCTGCTCAACTGCCATCACCTCGCCTGTGACGGGTGGTCCTATGGCGTCCTGCTCCGGGAGTTGGGAGAACTTTACAATGCCCACCGGGAAGGTCTCACCCCGGCCTTGCCTCCATCGGCCAGTTTTTCCGATTTCGTCGATCACTCCATCCGCACCCAGAGCGCCTCGGCGGATGATGCGTTCTGGCTCTCCGCATTCGCCGAACCCGTCGCCCCCTTGCGGTTGCCTCTCGATTTCCCGCCTCCGGCCGAGCCCGATCCCAAATGTGATACCGTCCACCGCCATTTGGATCGGGACCAACTCATCGCGCTCAAGCGTTGCGCCACCGCATCCGGGGCCACGCTCTTCAGCCTTCTCCTCGGCACGTTCCAACTGCTGCTCCACCGCATCAGCCGGGAATCGCGCTTCGCGATCTGGTTCCCCGCGGCCGGGCAATCCGGAGCCGGTTCCGGGAGATTGATCGGTCACAGCGTCAACGTCCTGCCCTTCATCGCACCGATCGATCGGTCCGGGGATTTCTCTGGCCATCTTCGTCAGATCCAGGCCCGCCTGCTCGACAGCCTCGAGCATCAGACGACCACTTACGGGCGCTTGGTGAAGACGCTCGGGCCGGACCAACGGCCGTTGATCGAGGCGGTGTTCAATCTCGAGCGGGTCGAACCGAGCCTACCGTTGGAGGGGCTTCGCGCCAGCGCCCGTCCGGTGGAACGAATCTTTTCCATCCAGCCCCTGCATCTCAAGGCTTTCGAGACTGGGGACGGAGTGGAACTGCGGTGCGACTTCCACACGACCCTCTATGAAAGACCGACCATCGAGGCTTGGATGGATACCTACCTCGCCATGCTCGAATCTGCCTCGGCCCGACCCTCACGCCCGCTCACGGAGGTTTTGTCCGCGATGACCACCACGCAGATCCGCAGGATCCATGACTGGAACCAGACCCGGACCGAGTATCCCCGGCATCAGACCATCCCCGGTCTCTTCGCCCAAACGGTGGCGGCCCACCCTCAAGCCGTCGCATTGCGCGGTCCCGGGACCAGCCTGACCTATGCCGAACTCGACCGCCTGAGCCAACACGTCGCCAACCATCTGCTTGAAGCCGGGATTCCCCCGGGCGCGCGCATCGCTCTCTTTTTGGAACGCTCCCCCGCCCTCTACGCGGCCCTCCTCGGCGTGTTGAAGGCCGGTTGTGTCTACGTCCCGATCGATCCGCAGTATCCCGCGGAGCGCATCCACTTCCTCGTGGAAGACAGCTCCAGCCTGCTGGTGCTCACCGAGCAGGGTCTCCGGGATCGATTGCCCCGGGAAGTCAAGACCTTCCCCATGGATCAGGCCCTTGCCTGGGCCGAGGCTCCACGTCTCGCCCCGCCACCGACGCTCGCCCCGGAAAACGAGGCGGTGCTCATTTATACCTCCGGTTCCACCGGCAATCCGAAGGGAGCCCTGCTTTCCCACCGCGGCATCATCCGCCTCGTCTGTGGGACCGATTACGCCCGCTTCGATGCCAGCCAACGCACCATGCAAATGGCCTCGATC
Organism: Verrucomicrobiota bacterium; assembly: GCA_018970725.1. Classification (GTDB taxonomy): domain Bacteria; phylum Verrucomicrobiota; class Verrucomicrobiia; order Verrucomicrobiales; family DEV007; genus V1-115. Next base: position 18,944 of record JAGWVU010000034.1, on the reverse strand, counting down.
TGCTTCGATGCCTCCATCTTCGAGGTCTTTGGCAGCCTGCTGCATGGCGGACGCCTCGTGCTCCCGCCTCCCGGCCCGCTTTCCATCGATGGCGTGGCCGATCAAATGCGCTCGGAGGGCGTCACCCACGTCATCCTCGCCACCGCGCTCTTCGAAGCCTTGGCCGATGTCCGTCCCGATGCCTTCGCCGGGATGCAGCAAGTCATCACCGGAGGGGATGTCGCCTCACCCTCCCACTTCGCGAAAATCCATGCGGCGCACCCGGGTTGTCGCTTGGTCAATGCCTACGGCCCGACGGAAAACACCACCATGACGACCCACCACCCGATCGTCCCGGAGGATCTCGACCGTGCCCGGATTCCCATCGGACGCCCCGGCGCCAATTGCACCGCCTGGATCGTCGACCCCAACGGCCAGCTCGCGCCGCCGGGCATTCCGGGCGAACTCTGGGCCGGAGGAGACGGCGTCGCCCTGGGGTATTGGAACCGCCCGGATTTGACCCGGGCGCGCTTCGTCGATGATCCGTTCGATCCCTCCTCGGAGAGCAAGCTCTATCGCACCGGGGACCTTTGCCGCCACCGCCCGGACGGTTCCATCGAGTTCCTCGGCCGCATCGATCAACAGGTCAAGATTCGCGGATTCCGCGTGGAACCGGAGGAAGTCGAGGTCCTGCTCGATCGGCACCCTTCAGTCCGCCAATGCAAGGTGGCGGTGCTTGGAGAAGGCGCGGCGGGCCGGTTCCTCGCTGCCTACGTCTGCCTCCATCCTGGTGAGACCACCAGCGTCGCGGACTTCGCGGAGTACCTTCGCTCCAAGCTGCCTGCTTACATGGTGCCCTCCGCCATCACCATTCTGGACGCCCTGCCCATCACCGCCAATGGCAAGATCGATACCCGGTCCCTCGCTGCGCCGGCTTTCCTTCCGCTTCCGCCGGAACCGCAGGAGACCGGGCCGGTCCTCAGCTCCACCGAGCAGGAGCTGGCCCCTCTCTGGAATCAGGCGCTGAATCTCTCCGGGACCAATCCGGAGGCTGACTTTTTCGCCTCCGGCGGGCACTCGCTCCTCGGCATGCGCCTTCTCTCCGCCATCCAAAAGAAACTGGGTGTCTCCCTGCCGTTGGGCAAACTCTTCCAGGCACCGACGCTCCGCCTTTTGGCCCGGGAAATTGAAGACCGGCGGGCCGCCTCCCGCCCCAGCGGTTCCGTCGGCGGCGTTCCCCTCCGCCCGGACCGCACGCCGGTCGCCTCTGGTTCCTGACCCATGGATTCCCCGGTTCCGCAGATCGCCGCGCCGCCCCCTGCCGGGGAGATCCATCTTTGGCTCGTGAATCTGCAGACCGGAAGCCGTGTTTCCGACTCGGATTTCCAATCCCTCTCCGCCGACGAACTCCGCCGCGCGGAGGCTTATCGCTTCGAGCGGGACCGGTGCCGCTTTGTCGTCGCGCGCGCTTTGCTCCGGAAAATCCTCGCCGCCTATACCGGCATGGCCCCGGACCGCATCGAGTTCGCCGTTTCCGCGTTCGGCAAACCCTCCCTCGCCAATCCCGGCCTCCCCTTGCACTTTAACCTCTCCCACAGCGGCGACCAAGCGCTCATGGCGTTTTCCATGAACGGTGCCTTGGGGGTCGATCTCGAGCAGATCGCCTCGGAAGACCGTCTCGGGGAACTCCTCCGCACCGTGTGCAGCGACCGCGAGCAACGCGAAATCCAAGCGCTTCCTTCCGCCCTCGGAAATCGGGCCCTGCTCCGGTTGTGGACCGCCAAGGAAGCCTTCCTCAAGGCGCTCGGCACCGGTCTCCAGATTCCCCTCCGGGACCTCGAGGTGGACCGGGACGTTTTCCTTGGTCACCGCACTCCGGGCCGCGTTCTCTGGCGGGATGATCCCTCCCGGTCCGGTTTGTATCAACTCCTTCCCCTGCCCGGATGCGAGGTCCATGCTGGCGCTTCCGCCGCCCTCGCCATCCACCGGCCGGGCCCCGCGCCGCGACTCGTTTGGATCAATCCGGAGGGCGGAGAATCACCACGTCCCCGTCAAACCCTCCCTCGCGCAAGCACGTCGGGGCCAGGGCTTGCGGTCCCGCGTGGATGATCTCGTCGGCGGCATCCAGCCATCCGTTCCGGTTCCCATCTTCCGACAGCGCTCCGATGTGCTGGAACGCCTTCCCCGGGGTGTAACGCACTGCGATCGCATCGCCCGGATGAACGTCCACGCCCCATCGCAACGCGCGTTTCGGGACGCCCGCCACCACCGGGAACTCCGCGACCCGCTCCCACTCGTTCACCAACATCGAGACATTGACATCCCCGCCCTCACCTTTTCCCTTCCACCGGCGGTGCGCCGCGACCAACACATCGGCGCAATCCACCCCGATGTAATGGTAACTCTGCCCCGGAACTGAGCCGAACAGGCCGGGAACATTGAAGAAGCCGGTCAGATAACCGAGATAACTCCAGTCCGTCTGGACCGACAACCGGAAGACCGCGGGCGAAAGATTCCTTTCCCCGTTCTCCTCCAACCCGGCGGACCGAAGCGTCTTCCCCGCCCCCTCCACCCGGACTTGCAGCCAGAAGCTCCCCAAATCCGGGTGGTAATACGGGGATACGCTCGCCCCGCGGAAATCGGCGGCCGGATCCACCTGCACCTCGCTCTTCCCGCGCCAACCTGCGATTTCCACCATCCGGTAGTCAATCTTTCCGAACCCGACCCAGGCATACGCTTCCGGCTCCCAAGGATGGTTGGCGTTTTTGTAATACCTCGCTGTTTCCGGAACGATCTGATACCAGCGCACCCCGCCCTCACCCGCTGGCCCTCGGACCCGGAGCCGGACCGGAGTCCCCTGTGCCGCGGTGACCGGTCCGCGCCGGAACGGAGCTTCCCCAACGCCCGCCTCGATCGCCAGGGAGGGCAGCGGTTCCACCGGAACCGGCTCCCGGGCCTCTTGCGCCCATAAAGCAACGGGCAGACCCCACAGACTCCACCAAACCAACCGTGAATTCATCGACCCTTGGACGTGAAACCGTCTCAAAGATTATCAGCTCCCAGCAAAAGCCAGTTGTCGTCGATCGATTCCAGCGGTCTCTGCCGCACCGCGCCACTCTCGTCGTATTCCGAAAGGATCGTCGTCTTCGGCGGAATATGACCGGACGCGATGGAGAGCAGATGGCTGAGGAACGTCCGCTTCGGTTGGTAGGCGTGGTTATACCAGAAATAGTGCCGCTCCCGTTCCGCGGCTCCTTCCAACGCCTCCCGCAACAAGCGAGCTTCACCATCGTCCGCAAAGACCACGTGATCGAGGATCCCGCCCTTCAACTTCCGCAACGGCTTGAATCCGGCCACCCACTTCCGCGTCTGCTGCCACTTCGGGTTCTCCCCCGGCGCGGGCTGGGAGTCGAGAAAATCCCCGATGAGCCGTTCGTAAAAGTCCGGTCCTTTCAAGTCAAGATGCTCCCAGCCAAAGCCATCGAACATGTTGTGACCGCCCACGATGTTGCCATACCACTGGCTCGGCAGGCCGTGGGGATTTTCCTTCAAACCGTAGAACTTGAGCGCCTTTTTCTGCTCCGCGGTCAGACTCTTGAGCTCCGGAAAAAAATCATAACTGATCGGCGGACTGATCAGGAGCACCGGCTTCAACTGGTTGCGCGCCGTGATGATCTCGTGCACCGTTCCCACGCTGTAGATATTCGTCGGAACGAAGGCGATCACGAAATCACTGATGTCGGTCATCCGCAGGTCGATGTGCACCGTCTCCCAGAACTCCTGTTCAAAACGCGCCCGCGTCTGATGGCAGGTCCAGAAATCGGTTTCATAACGTTCCTTGGAAGGTAACAGCCCCTCCCGCCCATAATGCGCGTTGTGACCGAGAACCCGCGGCTTGTTCCACGGGTCCAACACGGTGATCGCAAGGGCCCGCAGGATCGGCGTGAGGATGGCCCGCCAACCAAAATACTTCTCGACCACCCTCGACCCGACAAAATCCATCGGACCGGACAGGTAAACCCGCGTATTCTGCAGAAGGTTGCCCGTCATGGTTCAGGTGCTTCCGGGGGCGGTGTCAGATCGATCTCCAGGTGCAATTCCCGCGAAAGTCCGGCGAGATCCGCCCGCACCTGCTCGAGCGTCGTTCCCTCGGGAAAACAAAGTTCCGCCACGGCCTTGAAAAGAATCTCCCCCGTCCAAGGCGCACTGACGCAGTCTGTCTCCAACTCGATCACGTTGATGCCCCGGGCCGCCAATGCCTGCGAGAGATCACGGACAATCCCCGGACGATCGTGCCCCAACAATTCCAGATGATGCCTCACACGGGGAGCCGGTGCATGGCCGGGGCTCTCCACCACCACGGCGGCCAAGCCCAATCCCTCCAAACTCCCCCGCAAGGCGCCAACTTGATCACCGGGGACGTCGACGTGCACGATCCCCGCAAACTGCCCCGCCAAACGCGCCATCCGGCTCTCCACCCAGTTTCCGCCGTGCGCGGCCACCGTTGTTGAAACCATCTTGACCACGCCGGGCCGATCCGGACCTACCAGGGTCACCACCAGGGAAACATTTCCTGCCATAGCGCCCGACACTCCGCCTGAACCCGCCGGGACGCAACGCCGGATTGCATCCGCCCATAGCTCGAATTCGTCCAAACCCACACGCCCCGGGGGCCGATTTCCGCTTCCCTTCTCCGCATCCGCGCCTAGGCTGTGATCGGGCCCGGGGGAATTTCACCCACAACTTTCCATCCCGGTATGAAGGTTCTCATCGCTGAAAATGATCGTGCCCCCCGCACCCGCATCCGCGCCCTCCTAAAGGAATGGGGCCATGATTGCCTGACCACCTCGGATGTCGACTCCGCCTGGCGTCTTTTGCAAAGGCACCGCCCTCGTCTTGTGATCACCGATTGGGTGATGCCCGACCTCGACGCCGTGAGCCTCCTCAAGAGGATCCGCGATCGGGAGTCGAGCCGCTGCCATGTCATCGTCCTCACTGGAAAAGAGAGCATGGCCCATCTCGTCGAAGCCATGGAGGCGGGCGCGGACGACTTCATCCGCAAGCCGTTCGATCCCGAGGAACTCCGGGTCCGGGTCCGGGCCGGGGAACGAATCATGGAACAACAACAACGGCTGGAGCAAGCCAACGAGGAGTTGTCCATGGCTTACCTCAAACTGCATGTGGCCAACGGACGCATGCGGAGCGAACTTCAGGCCGCTGCGGAAATCCAGGACGCCTTCCTCCCCACCGCGCCACCGCCGGTCCGCCAAGCCACCTTCGCTTGGTATCACAAATCCTGCGAGGCCCACTCCGGGGATACCTTCAACTTCGTGCCGATCGATCCGGATCACGTGGGCCTTTACGTGGCCAGTTGCAGCGGTGAGGGCGTCGGTTCTGCGCTCTTGTCGGCCCAACTGAGCCTGACCCTGAGCCGTCAAACGACACTTGACGGAGACCCCATGCCCATGGGTGAGCCAGCCGCGATGGCACACTGGTTGAATGACCGCTTCCGCTACTTCGACCGCTTGCGCTACTTCACCTTCCTCTATGGAATTCTGGATTTCCAGCAGCGGACATTCCGCTACACTTCCGCGGCCCACCCCGGACCCATCGTGATCTCAAGAGGCCGGGCCCGGCACTGCCACCTGACGCCCCCAGCGGTCGGTTTTCAAGAGGACGCCCGTTTCCGCAACCGGACGCTGCACCTTCATCCGGGCGACCGGATTTACCTTTACAACACCGCCTTCTTCGGCCCCCGAAACGCCCTAGGTGAACGATTCACCGAGGACGTCCTGACCGATCTTTTGCTGGCGGAAAGCCATTTACCAATCGAGGAAGGCGTAAACCGGGCCGGAGTGCGGGCCCTCGAGTGGGACCCGTCCGGCCACTTGCGACGCGACCTGTGCCTCGTCGGGGTGGAGATCAATAACGGTAATGCGCCGGCTTAAACGGACCGTTATGGCTCACTCCGAGATATTCGGCTTGGGCGGCACTGAGAACGGTCAGCTTGGCCCCGATCTTTTCCAGGTGAAGCCGCGCGACCTCTTCGTCGAGTTCCTTGGAGAGGAGATAGACCTTGTTCTCGTATTTGCCCCGGTTCTTCCAAAGATCGATCTGGGCGAGGGTCTGGTTGGCAAAGCTGTTGGACATCACGAAGCTCGGATGACCGGTCGCACACCCAAGATTCACCAGCCTTCCCTTCGCCAGGATATAGATACTGTTCCCGCCCGGAAACGTATACTTGTCCACCGCTCCGTCAGCCTCCGGCTTGATCGGCGTCATCCGCACACCCGGGGCGCTGTTGAGCTGCGCCATCTGGATCTCGTTGTCGAAGTGACCGATGTTGCAGACGATGGCCTGATCCTTCATCCGCTCCATGTGTTCCAGGGTGATGATGTCCATGTTCCCGGTCGTGGTCACGTAAATGTTCCCCCAACCCAGCGTGTCCTCGATCGTCGTGACCGTGAACCCTTCCATGGCCGCTTGCAGGGCGCAGATCGGATCGATCTCCGTGACCACAACCCGCGCGCCCATCCCTTTGAGGGCCTGGGCACATCCCTTGCCCACATCCCCATAACCGCACACCACGGCCACCTTGCCCGCGATCATCACGTCCGTGGCCCGCTTGATCCCGTCGATCAATGACTCCCGGCAACCGTAGAGGTTGTCGAACTTGGACTTGGTGACCGAATCGTTCACGTTGATCGCCGGAAAGAGCAGTTCCCCGGCTTCCACCATCTGATAGAGACGGTGCACTCCGGTGGTCGTCTCCTCAGAAACCCCCTTGCACTCCGATACGACGCCCTGCCAAAGATTCGGTGAATCAGCATGGATTTGTTTAAGCAGGGACTTGATAATCGCCACTTCCTCGTTGCCGGACGGCGTGTCGACCCAATCGCTCCCGTGCTCCAACTGAAAACCTTTGTGAATGAGCAAGGTGGCGTCCCCGCCGTCGTCCACAATCAACTGCGGCCCCTTGCCGTGCGGATGCCGGAGCGCCTGCTCCGTGCACCACCAATACTCCTCCAGCGTCTCACCCTTCCACGCAAAGACCGGGATCCCAGCCGCAGCAATGGCCGCCGCCGCGTGATCCTGCGTCGAGAAGATGTTGCAACTGGCCCAACGAACCGACGCCCCGAGTTCCGCCAGCGTCTCAATGAGAACCGCGGTTTGGATGGTCATGTGCAGGGACCCGGTGATCCGCACCCCATCCAACGGCCTTGTCGCCGCATATTTCTCCCGGATGGCCATCAATCCGGGCATCTCGTGCTCGGCGATGTGGATTTCTTTGCGGCCGAACTCGGCGAGTCCGATGTCTTTGACTTTGAAGTCGTTGAACGTGGTTGACATGTTGCGTGCAGATTGCGGTTTGCGGATTCAGGCGGCGGCGGCTTTCAGGGCCTCCGCCTTGTCGGTGCGCTCCCAGGTGAGGGCGTCCAAATGGTCTTCCCGGCCAAAGTGGCCATAGTTCGTGCTGTGCCGGTAGATCGGCCGCAGCAGGTTCAGTTGCCGGATGATTTCGGCCGGTTTGAAATTGAACACCTCACCGACCGCCTTCTCGATTTTCGCCTCGTCCACCGTATTGGTGCCGAAGGTGTCGACACGCAGCGAGATCGGCTCGGGATAGCCGATGGCATAGGCCACCTGCAATTCGCAACGACGCGCCAACCCTGCGGCCACAATGTTCTTCGCGACCCAACGGCACATGTAGGCTGCGGAACGGTCCACCTTGGACGGATCCTTCCCGGAAAAGGCACCGCCACCGTGACGCCCCATGCCGCCGTAGCTGTCCACGATGATCTTCCTCCCCGTCAGGCCGCAATCCCCTTCGGGCCCCCCGATGACGAACTTGCCCGTCGGGTTGATGTAATACCGCGTTTCCGGTGTCAGCAAGTCCCCGGGAATCACCTTCTCGATCAGTTCCTTCTTCAGAATCTCCCGGATGTCCGCGGTATCGATCTCAGCCGCGTGCATCGTCGACACAACCACCGCCGTGACCCGGCAAACTTGTCCGCCACGATACTCCACCGAGACCTGGGTCTTCGAATCCGGACGCAGCCAGGTGTGCTCCCGAGCCTTCCGCATCCGGGTGATTTCCCGACCGAGCATGTGGGAGTAAGCGATGGGAGCCGGGAGTAACTGCGGGGTCTCATCGCATGCGTATCCAAACATGATGCCTTGGTCACCCGCCCCCTGCTCGGCGGTCTCCTTGTGCTCCGCAGCCTTCGCGTCCACCCCTTGCGCGATGTCCTGGGACTGCTGCCCCAGAAGGTTCATGAAGAAGAAGTTCTGAGCATCGAACTTGCAGGTGTAGCTGTAAGGCGTCCCCTCCGCATACTTCGAGTCGTAGTTCATCCCCACGAGCACCTCCTTCACCACCTCGCGGTAGTCGAACTTGGCTCCCGTGGTGATCTCGCCCCCGAGAATCACCGCGTTGTCCTTGACCATCGTCTCACAGGCCACCCGGGACTTCGGGTCCTGCGCGAAGCAGGCGTCGAGAACAGCGTCGGATATGGTGTCGCACACCTTGTCGGGGTGACCTTCGGTGACGGACTCGGAAGAGAAGATGAAGCGGTCGGACATGGGGTCAGCGGGAGAACATATTTACAAATCGTGATATGTTGATATCTTCAATCGTGAAAGCCATGGCGTCAATCGTAAATTCTCTGCGCGGTCTCGCGGACTCCACCCGACTGCGCATCCTCTGCCTCCTCCGGCGCGAGGATCTCTCCGTGGCGGAACTCCAGGAGATCCTGTCCATGGGCCAGTCCCGCATCTCCACCCAACTGGCCCAACTCAAACGCGGCGGACTCGTCCAGGACCGCCGCTCCGGCAAGCGCGTGATCTACGGGCTGGTCGAACAACCGCGGCAAGGCGTCCGGCTCCGGGAACTCCTCGAGGCCGCCGCTCCCGAATTGGTCGACGCCGAGGCTGACGAAGCCGCCCTCGCCTTGGTGCTGGCCCGGCGGTCGGACCGGATGCGCGCCTATTTCGACGAGCTTGCGGGCAAATTCGGCAAAACTTATCTCCCGGGCCGTTCCTGGAAAGGGCTGGCGGAGACCCTGCTCAAGCTCCTTCCCCCGATGATCATCGCGGATCTCGGTGCCGGGGAGGGCACCTTCAGCCAACTCCTCGCCCAGCGCGCGGAACGCGTGGTCGCGATTGACAACTCTCCCGGCATGATTGAATACGCCTCCGGGATCGCCCGCCAAAACGGGGTGACCAATCTGGAGTTTCGCCTCGGGGATTTGGAGTGTCCTCCCATCGAACCGTCCTCGGTCGACCTCGCCTTTTTCAGCCAGGCCCTTCACCACGCCCTGCGCCCGGACCGTGCCGTGGAAGCCGCCCTGCAGATCCTCCGTCCCGGAGGAAGAATCGTGATTCTCGATCTTCTCCGCCATGGATTCGAGGAGGCCCGGGATCTCTACCAGGATCGCTGGCTCGGTTTTTCCCAAGCCGAGCTGCAACGTTTCCTCGAAGGCGCCGGCTTCACCGAAATCGAGATCACGGTCGTAGACCGGGAACCCGACCCTCCAAACTTTCAAACGGTATTGGCCTTGGCCACCAAGCCCTCCGCCTCCCCATGAGACCGACTTTCCTTCTTCCACTCGCCTTACTGGCCTGCGCCCAAGGTGCGGAATGGCGCTTCAGCGCGGAATCCGACCGCCGCGAGATCACACCGGAGTTGCTCTACGTGAAGCGCACCGTCGTCAGGACATCCGATGCGCTCGAGGCCACCGCCCATCTGGCATTTTTCACCTCGAAGTCCTTCCGCCTACACGTCATCGATCAAGGCGCAGGAGCAAATCCCGACTTTGTGAACCTGACACAAGCTTTCGGCCGGCACGGTTGTGTCGCCGGGGTCAACGGTGGCTTTTTCCACCCGGATTTCCAACCACTCGGCCTGATGATCGCAGACGGGAGGCGCTCCGGTGCCTTCGAAGCCTCCAAACTGCTCACCGGAGTGGTTTACAGCGACGACAAAGGAATCCACGTCGTCCGCCGTGCCCAGTTCCAAGATCACCCGGGCATCTCCGCTCTGCTCCAAACCGGTCCATATCTGGTGGAAAACGGGCTCACCGTCCGCGGCCTCTCGCCCGCCGATCCCCGCCGCCGCACGTTCATCGCCACCGATTGGCGCGGTCACTGGGTCATTGGCGCCACCCTGACGTCGCTGACGCTCGCGGACCTTGGAGAATGCCTCGGCACGGCAGGTTGGACCGATTGGAAAACCGACCGCGCGATCAACCTCGACGGGGGCTCGTCCACCGCGTTTTACTTTGATCGGGGAGCAGGGAATCCCCCGCTCACCCTGCCCCCCTGGAAGCGGGTGCGCAACCTTCTCGGGGTCGTTCCACGTTGATCTTCCGGACAATCCGCTTGCACCCGGCCCCGGGAAGATGTTGGGGAACGGGGTATGACCGGAAGCAGTTCGAGTTCACACGCACCCCTCGTCGGTGTCATCATGGGAAGTCAGTCGGACTGGCCCACGCTCGGTTTGGCCGCACGCACCCTGGATGAGTTTTCCGTGCCCTACGAGGCCAGGGTGGTCAGTGCGCACCGCACCCCGCATCTTCTTTACGAATATGCCACCACCGCGGCCGAGCGAGGCTTGCAATGCATCATCGCCGGGGCCGGAGGTGCCGCGCACCTTCCAGGAATGACCGCCGCCCTCACCCCCCTTCCCGTCCTTGCCGTCCCCGTGAAATCAAGCACCCTGAACGGAATCGATTCCCTTCTCTCCATCGTGCAGATGCCGGCGGGCATTCCGACCGCCACCTTCGCGATCGGAGATGCCGGGGCCGTCAACGCCGCGCTTTTCGCCGTTTCCATGCTTGCCTTGGATCGCCCGGATTTCGCACGCCGTCTCGCGGACTATCGAACCGGCCTGCGCCTCAAGGTCGAGGGAATGAAGCTTCCGGCCCTCCCCAACCCCGAATGAACCCACGCCCCTCACCGCCCGGCTCCACGTGGATCGGCGTGCTCGGCGGCGGTCAACTCGGCCGCATGCTCACCATGGAAGCGCGCCGCATGGGCTATCGCGTCATCACCTGGACCGGTGATGGCGACCCCGGTCCCGCCAGTCTGGCCGATCTGGTTCTCGATGCCTCGTTCGATTGCGAGGAGGCCCGTTCCACCTTTCTCCGACGCGCCAACGTGGCCACCGTGGAGTTCGAGAACATCCCTGGGACGCTGCTGCAGGAAATCGCCTCGCGCATGCCTCTCACGCCGGGACCGGACGCGGTGATGACCTGTCAACACCGGGAGAGGGAGAAGGCGTTTCTCAGCCGCCACGGCTTTCCCTGCGCGTGGCACCGGGTGATCGACGGCTGTGAGAGTCTCGGCCAAGCTCTGGCCCAAATGCCATCGGTCCATGGCATCCTCAAGACCGCCGAGTTCGGCTACGACGGCAAGGGCCAGCTTCCTGTCACCCGTCCGGGGGACGCAACCCGGCTGTGGCAGGATTTCGGGGCTGCCCGGGCCGTCCTCGAAGAACGGATCGATCTGGCGGCGGAACTCTCGGTCATCGTGGTCCGGAACCGGTTGGGAGAAGTTTGCTGTTACCCGCCCGCCCTGAACGAACACCGGAACCATATTCTCGACTGGTCCCTTGTGCCTTCCGGCCTGCCTCCGCAAATCATCTCCCAAGCGGAGACCCTGGCGCGGGAGATCGCTTCCGCCCTCGATTTCCACGGGGTCCTCGCGGTGGAGTATTTTCTGGCGGGTGACGGTCGCCTTTTGGTGAACGAACTCGCCCCACGCCCGCACAATTCCGGTCACCATACCCTCGACGCCTGCGAGACCTCCCAGTTCGAACAGCAGCTCCGGGCCGTCTGCGATCTTCCGGCGGGCGGCACCGGCACCCTATGCCCCGTTCTCATGAGCAACCTCCTTGGAGATGTCTGGGACGCCTCCGGTGGCGAGCCCGATTGGAGGCCGCTTCTCCGAACTCCCGGAGCCCGCTTGCACCTCTACGGCAAGGCAGCTCCCCGGGCCGGACGCAAAATGGGGCACATGACCTTCCTCGCTGCCGCGCGCAAAACGGCCGTCGCCCGGGCCAACCGCGTTCGCCACTCGCTCTCCCTGCCCCCGATCCAAGATTCGGTTTGATTCCCCCCATCCGGATGGCAAGGGTGCGAAGTACGGTCAACGCCCCATGAACGCTTCCCCTTCCTCTTGGTCCGATCAAAGCGAAAGCCTCGGTGAGACGCTGGGCAACTGGGTTCTCCAACAGTTCGCCCTGCCGCAACCGATCCAAAGCTTGCTCGGTCAGGAATATCTCGGAAACACCGTCATGGCCTACGGCTTCCTCGCAGCGGCCATCGGGGTGGGATGGTTCGCCGGCCTCATCGCTTCCCTGATCGTCGGCCGCCTCATCCGACTTGCCCTCTCACGCTTCCCTGAAGCCCTCGCCAAGGGCATGGCCCGAGCCGTTTCCGGCCCGCTCCATCTCGCCATCCTCTGTTGGTTCGCCGTCGCCGGAACCGCCTTTCTCGCCCAACCGCCCGAACCGGAGCCGGCCGCGGCCAAAACGGCCGTTGAAACCAAGGCAGCGATCCCTCCCGCCTCCAAGGACGGCGCCTCCGCGGTGCTCGAAAAAATTCCGTTCCAGTGGAAACCTCACTATACCCGGCTCGTCCTCCGCGGCTTCTTCTCGTTCATCCTTGTCCTCTCGCTCTGCTGGATCGTGGCCCGCATCGCCAGCTTCCTCTGGCGCTCCTATCTCTCTCCCTGGGTGACCACTTCCGTCCGGGAACCCGAGCGCCACTATTTTCCGGTCCTCTACCGCGTCCTTCTTTCCGGCTGGTGGCTCTGGTCCCTGCTTCACTCCTTTGCAGCACTCGGCCTCAACGCCCAGCAAACCGCAGGCGCCTTCCTCCGGTTCTCCGCCGCCAACAACACCATCAGCGAGTATCTCTCGTTCCTCGGCCTCGTGGTCCTGACCCTGCTCCTCGCCCGCAGCCTGTTCAACACCGTCATTGGCATCGCCGCCCGCGTCGTCGCCAAAATGGGGGGGGACCGGGTCAATCTCAGGGAAACCTGGTTCGCCGGTCTCGAACAACCGGTCGTCTACCTCATCACCCTCCTCGGCATTCGCATCGCCGCCCAGATTCTCAACCCCGCTTCCGGTGAGTTTCTCAATATCCATGGAATGGTCACCACTGCCATCCATCTTTGTCTCACCTTCAACATCGCCTGGATCTGCTTCGTCCTGATCGACAAATTCTTCGAGTACATCCTTTTTCCGCTCGCCGAGGCCTCGGAAACCATCGACGTCCAGCTCCTCTACCTCGGGCGGAAAACCGCCAAGGTCGGGGTCTCCGTCATCGGCTGCATCTTCATGCTCAAGGCCTTTGGACAAGATCCCGCCGCCGTCCTCGCCGGTCTCGGAATTGGCGGCCTCGCCGTCAGCTTCGCCGCCCGGGATGCCATCAGCCCTTTCATTTCAGGGCTGGCCCTCTACGCCACCCGCCCGTTCCGTATCCGGGATTACGTCAGGGTGGATACCGAGGGCGATGAGATGGTCGAGGGCATGGTCGAGGACATCGGGCTCAGCATCACCCAATTGCGCAAGCGTGACGGAACGCTCCTCATGATTCCCAATAACCACCTCACCGCTTCGGTTGTCCACAACCGTACTGTCAACAAACGCACCCAGGAGGAAATCCCTCTCAACCTCCACATGGAGACGGAACCGGCCAAGCGCGACCAGGCCATCGGGCTCTTCCTTCGCATCGCCACCGGTCTCGAGGGCGTTCGCAACGCCGAAATTTCCTTCACCGCCTACGGCAACGAAAGCATCTCCCTCGTCCTCACTTACTGGGTCGATGATGCCCGCCGGCTCAATGAAATCCGCACCCGGATTCTCTTGGAAATCGATGCACGGCTTCGGGAAATCGACGTCCACCTTGCCGTTCCCACCGTGGCCCACAGCTTCACCGGGAAGCTCCCGGAACCGGAAGCCCTCGCCCAAGAAGCGGTCAACCTCCGGGGCGATCTTCTCGGCCCGTAGGCCTGTGGAAATTCCAGTTTTTGACGGACCCGGGCCCGGGACGATCCTCAAACTCCCACCGGTTCCGGCTTCGGCTCGAACCAGCGCCCGTGCTCGCGGATCAAGTCGATGAGGCGTTCCACCGCTTCCTCCTCGGGGATGTTGAACTTCACCGCCGCCTTGCCCACATAGAGATTGATTTTGCCCGGCGCCCCGCCCACATAACCGAAGTCCGCATCCGCCATCTCCCCCGGACCGTTCACGATGCAGCCCATTACCGCGATGCGCACCCCCTTCAAATGCCCCGTGGCCGCCCGGATCTTCTGCGTCGTGGATTGCAAATTGAACAGCGTCCGGCCACATGACGGACAGGCCACATAATCCGTCTTGAAAATTCGCACCCCGGCACCCTGCAGAATGTTGTAGGCCAACTTCAAGGCCCCTTCAGCCGTGCCCTCGTTCCGCACCAGGACCGCATCCCCGATGCCGTCGCACAAAAGGGAGCCAAGGTGCGTCGCCGCCCGCAACAACCCGGGCAGGAAACCTTGCGAGGGCTCGCCCAGTCCATCTTTCAGCAGGATCGGATGCCGCTTGGCAACCCTCGCGGCCAACAATCGGTAAGCCCGCACCACGTCGATCGCGCAGGAATCGCTCACCGCCACCAGACAAACTTCTTCCCGGGCATTCAAGGCCGCCACGGCAGAATCATCCAACGGATCGACCTCCACGCCATCCGCCCAAACAATCTCCGGCTGGAAATCTCCGAGCTGCTTCGTCCGGTCTTTGACTTCCTCCCATTGCGCCGGGGTCACCGCCACCCGGATCGTTTCGCCGCCCCCAACCCAAACGCCTTGCACGGAGATCCGCGCACTGCTCCGTCTCGTGAAGGAAAACGGATCGAACGCCGCGGCCGGTTCACTCACCCGGACCTGCCCATTGGCTCCCTCGCTGAGCGGCATGGCCACCTTGTCCACCAAGGCCCGGGCCACAGGGATCTCGTGAACCGCATCCTCCGTCAACGAAACCCGCACGGTATCGCCAATCCCATCGGCAAGTAACGATCCCATCCCGATCGCACTCTTGATCCGGCCGTCCTCGCCGTCCCCGGCTTCCGTCACCCCCAGGTGCAACGGATAATTCCAATCCGAGCCCAACTCACGCAAACGGGCGACGAGCAACCGATAAGCCTCAATCATGACCTTCGGGTTGCTCGCCTTCATCGAAAAGACGAACTGATGATAATCCAGGGAACGCGCAATCCGCGCGAATTCCAGGGCGCTCTCCACCATGCCGAGCGGCGTGTCGCCATACCGATTCATGATCCGGTCACTCAAGGAGCCATGGTTCGTCCCAATCCGCATCGCCACCCCACGCTCCTGACAGAGCTGAACCAAGGGCACGAACTGCTCCTCGATCCGCCCCAACTCCTCGGCATATTGGTTGTCGGTGTATTCGCGGATCTCGAATTTCTTCTTGTCCACAAAGTTCCCCGGATTGATCCGCACCTTTTCCACCCATCGCGCCGCTTCCATCGCCGCATCCGGCTTGAAATGGATGTCCGCCACGATCGGGACGTCGCACCCGCGCGCCAACAAACCGGCTTTGATCAACTCCAGATTCTCCGCATATCTGCGCGTCTGCGCCGTGATCCGCACGATTTCACAACCGGCTGATACCAACCCCAGGGTCTCGGTGATGCAGGCCTCGGTGTCACGGGTATCCGAGGTGAGCATCGACTGCACCCGGATCGGGTTCGTTCCCCCGATTCCGACCCTTCCCACGCGAACCTCCCGGGTCTCGCGCTTCTGGTAGTGGTAAAGGGAGTCGCAATACCTCGGGAGGGAACCAAATCCGGCCATGGCCCATCATGGACCCGATCAGGGCGTCGCGCCAGTCTCCAGAAAGCGAAATGGCCGTTTCTGCTGCACCGTCACGTCCGTGAAGATGTCGCGGAAATCAAAGCCCGCGATGAAGATCATAAAGCCGAACAGGAGGAAGGCACAGCCCGAGTAAACCACCTTCATGAACTCCGCCGGGATGGGACGCCGGACCAGCATCTCGTAAAGCGACATCGTGATATGCCCGCCATCGAGCACCGGGATTGGCAACAGGTTCATGATGGCCAGATTTACGTTCAAAAACACACTAAACCAAAGCACCAACCGCCATCCGTCCGGGTTCTTGAAAAGTTTGTAATAAATGTAAACGATCATCGGGGCCCCGCTGAGATGCATCGCACTCACTCCCGTCCCCGGAGTCGTCACTGCCGTGATCGTGTTATACATCGTCTTCAACGGCTTTACGATGAGCGCGAGCGGGGTGTCCCGCTTCAACTGATTGTCCCGGAACTGCAGCGGACGACGCGGGTCCCCTTCCTGCATTTCCCCCATCCCGATTCGCGGTTCCGCGGGAAAATCCCCCGGATCTTCAGGCACCCTCGGACGGACCGAAATCTCCGCCTCTTTTCCCTCCCGCAACAACTGGAACTTCACCGTCTCCGGCTTTGCCCGGCTCACGTGCTGCAGGATCGCATAAAAATGGTAAATCGGCCGCCCGTCCATCCCAAGAATCTGGTCGCCCTCCCGCAATCCGGCCTCGGCCGCCGGGCTGTTCTCCATCACCTTCCCCACCAACACCGGGGTGCTTCGCGGCCCCACCCCCACCTGACGCAACGGGGGCCTTAGAAAAATCCGCTGATACCATTTCACCGAATCAGGAATCTTTGGCACCGGGGCCTCCACCGCAATCGCCATTGGCTGCCCCTCACGCACCACGTCGAAGCGCAGCTCGTTCTCCTTGCTGCTCAGGACCTCCCACTGGATGCTCTCGGACATCCCGCCGAACGTGGTCACCGCACGCCCGTTCACCTTCCGCACTTCGTCCCCGGGACGCAATCCAGCCCGCTCGGCCGGGGAATCCTCCTCCACGAAACCGATGGTCGTCGAGTTCGCGTTCCGGCTCTCCGGATACTTCACGATCCACACCACCACCGCAAACGCGATCGCCAAAAGGAAACTGAACAACGGCCCCGCGAACGCCACGATGATTTTGTCCAAGGGACTCACCGGTGGCAGCGGCTCGTCTCCCTCCGCTTTGCCTTCCACCGCCTCCATCGCCATCTGCGGGAGCATCACAAATCCTCCCGCCGGAATCGTTCCCAACCCATACTGTACGCCGTTGATCGTCTTTTTCCAGATGCACTTCCCGAACCAGATCTGGAACTTGTCCACCCGCAACCCACGCCACCTCGCCGCCAGAAAGTGGCCCAACTCGTGCACCACGATCATAAGGTTGAAGACCACCAGAACCAAAAAAAACACCCCCAGAAACTGGAGGGTCGAGACAAGGAAGGAAACAAACATGGCGATATCGCTTTCGATCGATTGAGGGGTCATCCTACCATCAACGAGCGAAACATCAACGCCTTCCGGTCCCCAACCGCAGCCCGCCGCCCGCTCGTTTTCAAACTTGAAGAGCCTCCCGCCAGGCGCTACTTTCCCAGTCGCGAGCAGGTCCTGCCTTCCCCGGCGGTGAATGAAAACGGGAGGAACTCCTCGCATTGTCCCCGAAGTCGTCGCAAAGCCTCGTCTTCCTCCCCCTAATGGCCTGCCCCCTTCTCGTCTTCTTCCTCCTCACGCTCGCGTTGGCCACCTCCAACCTCAAAGCGGATCCTTACGCCCATCTTGATTCCGCCACCCGCGATCTCCTGAAGCAGCTCGATGAAAAATACCGCGCCGGGGAACGCTATCTTCCGGGCTATCAACTCGACAAGTCCCAACCAGAACCGGGCCTTCCCCGCGTATTCGCCCCCACAAGGCCCCGGGAGACCTACACCAAGTATCCTTGGAAAAAGGAAGTGGTGACCACCATCTTCTGGATTGGCGAACCCGCCAACCCCGAGAAGGACAGCCCGGCCAATCTAGCCAGCTCCTGGGACACCCGGTGGATGGAGAGTTATGGTGGCTATGACGACCCCGATCCCAAAGCCCGCACCTGGGACTTTCGGCCCGCCTCGTTCAACCCAGGCCAGAACCCTTTCTATTGCGCCCTCCCCTACAATGATCTGGCCGGATGGAAGCGCACCAAACCGGGAGCCGAAAGAGTCATCCCTTGGTTCAAGGAGCGCTTCACCGAATCCGGGGAGAGCGTCCTCAAAAGCCAGTGGATTGCCATCCGCCACGGTTCCAAACTCTGTTTTGCCCAGTGGGAGGACGTCGGCCCCTTTGAAACGGACGACTGGCCCTACGTATTCGGCAACGAACGCCCCCGCACCTCCAAAAACAATACCGCAGGACTCGATGTCTCCCCGGCCGTGCGCGATGCCCTGAGCCTCCGCAGTGGCGGTCTCTGCGACTGGCGGTTTGTCGAATTGGAAGAAGTCCCGCCCGGCCCTTGGCGAAAGTTCGGCGAGAACAACCATTTCGTGCAGCTCAAGATCCGCCAAACCGAGGAGGAACGAGCTGCCGTTCAAGCCAAAATGGTGCGACTCCGCGAAGCCCGCGACGCGTTCATTCGCTCGCAGCCCTAAGTCTGTTGAGATTCTCCGGGATCGGGATGTCGCGCGCAGGGATCTCGCCGCCGTTGACCCGAACGGAAGCGGCGGTCGAGCGGCTGATGCAGATCGAGGTCCGATTCCCTCGCTCTTAACCACGCAAGGCGCCTGCCAGAGAACTCGGTCCCAGAACGAACGCCCCCCCCCGAGGCGGAGATCCTTCCCAATCAGCCCAACCCCAAAAGCCGCCGGGCATCCTCGGGTTTCATGCCGGAGGCGCAGAGCCGCTCCAAAGCCAGCTGCAAACCTTCCTCCCGCCCCTTCTCCATCCCCTTCTCCATCCCCTTCTCCATCCCATCGAGGATCAAGGCCTCCAAGGCGGAGCGCGCCTCCGTCCCGACCTTTGTCTTCGTCGCTTCAAGTTCCTGAATCATGGCTCTGCGATCCTCCGGTCGCGCCGCGGCAAACAAATACAGCAAC
>JAGWVU010000033.1 GCA_018970725.1 Verrucomicrobiota bacterium | reverse complement strand
TTCAGATTTCGTCTTTTGCTGCCCTTGCTGGGGGCCTGGATGCCGGCGTGCGGACCGGAAGAGGAAGCCGCTCCTATGAAGACGGTGCGTCCGCCCGCTCCGGTGAAGACGGCCACGGTTGGGCACGGGGACTTCGCCCTTCCCTTGCGTGTCATCGGAACGGTCAACGCGGACGAAAGCAGTGACATCAGTTCCAACGTGACCGAAACCGTGACCGGTCTTTTCTTCGAGGACGGTCAGCAGGTGCGGAAAGGCCAGATTCTGGCGCAACTGGGCAATGCGGAGGAAGCGGCGCTTTTGGCTTCCGCCCAATCGGTGCTGGCCGAGGAGGAACGGGAGATCGGTCGCCTCGGCGGTTTGGTGGCGGAGGGGGCGGCGGCGGAAGCCCGGTTGGCCGAAAGGCGCACCTTGGCGGACATCGCGAAACAGAAAATTCGCGAGGCCGAGGCAAAGCTGGCGGACCGGAGGGTCGTGGCGCCATTTGATGGTTGGCTCGGGCTGCGGCGGATCAGTGTCGGGGCCCTCGTTTCTCCGGGGACGGTCATCACAACGATCGACAAGATCGATGTGGTGAAGATCGATTTCGGGATTCCGGAGACGATGCTCGGGTCGGTCCGCGCGGGGACGGAGATCATCGCGACCACGGAATCTCTGAAGCACCGGGAGTTCAAGGGACGGGTCAAGCATCTCGACACGAGGCTGGATCCGGTGACGCGCTCCGTGGAAGCCCGGGCGGAGGTGCCGAACCCGGAGTTGGTTCTGCGGCCCGGGATGCTGACGATGGTGGAGTTGCAATTGGAACCGCGGCATTCGCTCTCGATTCCCGAGCGGGCCTTGGTTCCGATGGGGGCGCGGACCCACGTGTTCATCGTGGACGGGACTCCTGCGGCGCCGGTGGCCAAGCTCATCGAGATCGAGACGGGGCGGCGCGTGCCCGGGGCCGTCGAGGTTCTCCGGGGACTTGGGAAGGGGACCCGGGTGGTCACGGATGGGTTGGTGGGGTTGCTCGACGGTTCCGCCATCCGGCTCGCGGGAGAATACGAGGGGCCGGTCGCGCCCTTGAACCCGGAGCGATCCAAGCCCTGAACCTAGTCCGGCATGTGGCTTTCCGACACTTCCATCCGGCGTCCGGTGCTTGCCACCGTGTTGAATCTGCTCCTGATCGCTTTCGGGATCGTCAGTTTCACGCGGCTTCAGGTCCGTGAATATCCGGACATCGAGCCGCCGGTGGTGACGGTGGAGACCCAGTATCGGGGGGCCTCGGCTTCGGTGGTGGAGAGGCGGATCACCCAGCCGTTGGAGGACCGGATCAATCAGGTCGAGGCGATCAAGAACATCTCCTCGGAGAGCATCGACGGGCAATCGACGATCACGGTGGAATTTGCCTTGGAACGGGATTTGGACGCGGCGGCGAACGACATCCGCGAAGCGATCGCGCCGGTCATCGCCAATCTGCCGGAGGAAGTGGAGGCCCCCCAGGTGGGCAAGACCGAGGCCGGGGCCGAAATTCTGATGTATCTCAATCTGACAAGTGACCGGTTGGATCCGATTGCCCTGACGGACTACGCGGAGCGGTATCTGGTGGATCGTTTTTCCCGATTGCCGGGAGTGGGCCGGGTGCGGGTATCGGGAGGGAGCCGCTACGCGCTGCGGGTTTGGGTGGACCGGGAGGCGTTGGCGGCGCGGCAGTTGACGGTCGCTGATGTGGAGGAAGCGTTGCGCCGGGAGAACGTCGATCCTCCGGCAGGCACGGTGCAATCCCTGGACCGGCAGTTCACGGTCCGGCTCACCCGGGAGTATCGGACCCCGGCGGACTTCGAGAGGTTGGTCGTGGCGCGAGGGGCCAACGGGTATCAGGTGCGCCTCGGGGAGGTGGCCCGGGTGGAACTGGGAGCGGCGGAGCCCCGCAATGCCTTCCGAGGCAACCGCGTGCAGATGATCTCGATCGGGATTGTCCGGCAGTCCCAGTCGAATACGCTCGATGTCGCCCGGGCGACCCGGGAAGAGGCCGGTCGGGTCCGGCTCACGCTGCCGCCGGGCATGAAGCTGGAGCAGAGTTACGACCTGTCCGTGTTCATCGAGGAATCTCTCCGGGAGGTATGGCGCACCCTCGGGCTGGCGGTGGTTCTGGTGATTGTCATCATCTATCTCTTTCTGGGAAGTCTGCGGGCCGTGCTTGTCCCGATGGTCGCGGTCCCGGTTTCGGTGATGGCCACTTTTTTGGCGCTCGACGCCCTGGGCTTCTCCATCAACACGTTGACCATGCTCGCCTTGGTGCTGGCCATCGGGTTGGTCGTCGATGACGCGATCGTCGTCCTCGAGAACATTCACCGGCGGATCGAAAAAGGTGAGAACGCCATGGTGGCGGCCTTTCTCGGCACCCGGCAGGTGGGGTTCGCGGTGGTGGCGACGACCTTGGTGTTGCTGGCGGTCTTTGTGCCGATCACGTTCATGCCGGGTGAGACGGGGCGGCTCTTCACCGAGTTTGCGATCACGCTGGCGGTCTCCGTGGGGTTTTCGGGCTTTGTCGCGCTGACGTTGTCCCCGATGTTGGCTTCCAAGGTCTTGGCGGATCACGGGCGGGCGTCCTGGATCACGAAGGGGCTGGACCGGGGGTTTGAAGCGTTGCGCGGCTTTTACCGGTTTCTCCTGGGGCTCCTGCTGCGCGCTCCGTGGCTGGCGGTGCCGTTGGCGGGCGGGATGATCGCCTGGTGTGTGTGGCTCTTGCGTGCCGTTCCCACCGAGTTCACTCCCCGTGAGGATCGCGGTTCTTTTTTTGTGACGGCGACCGGTCCGCCGGGGTCGACGTTCAATTACACAATGCGGGCGCTGGACCAGTTGGAGGACCGGATCATGTATCTCAACGAAGAGACGGGGGAAGCCACCCGGGTCCTCGTGCGCGCGCCGCGGTCCTTTTTCGGCGGGGATGTTTACAACGAGGGGATCGGCGTGGTGACTCTGGCGGACTTTGGGAAGCGCCGCAACGGATTCGTCATTCTCGATGAAGTCCGTGCCCGGGTGGCGGATCTGCCCGGGGTGAAGACGGCGGTCATCATGCGCCAGGGCCTGACCCGGGGACTGAACAAAAGTCTCGAGTTGGTGGTGGGAGGGCCCACTTTCGAGGAATTGGCGGTGTGGCGGGATGTGATCCTGGAGAAGGCCAAGGCAAATCCGAAGCTCATCGGGTTGGATTGTGATTACCGGGATACCAAGCCGCAAGTCAGTGTCAGCATCGACCGGGATCGTGCGGCCGACCTCGGGGTCTCAAGTGCCGCGATCGGGCGGACCTTGGAGACTTTGTTGGGAAGTCGCCGGGTGACCACGTTCGTTCACGAGGGAGAGGAATACGACGTGCTGGTGGAAGGGGCCTACGCTGACAAACAAAGTCCGTTCGATCTCAACAACGTTCAGGTGAGGAGCGAGCGGACGGGGCAACTCGTTCCCTTGGCCAACTTGGTCACGATCAGGGAGTTCGCCGATTCCGGAACCTTGAACCGCTACAATCGGATGCGTTCGATCACGTTCGATTGCGATCTCGCTCAGGGATACAGCCTCGGGGAGGCGATTGAATGGCTCGAGGACTTGATCCGGACGGAGTTGCCCCCAAGCGCGGTGATTGGTTACAAGGGGAATGCGCTCAAGCTGAAGGACAGTTCGAGCAGTGGGAATCTGGTCTTCGGGCTGGCGTTGCTGGTGGCCTTTCTGGTCCTGGCGGCGCAGTTCGAGAGCTTCATTCATCCCCTGACCATCATGCTTTCCGTCCCGGTGGCTGTGGCCGGGGCGCTGCTCGGTCTTCAGGTCATGGGGCTGAACCAGAGCATCTACAGCCAGATCGGCCTGATCATGTTGATCGGGTTGGCGGCCAAGAACGGCATCCTGATCGTGGAATTCATCAACCAGCTCCGGGACGAGGGCGTTCCGTTCGCCGAGGCGGTTCTGGAGGCTTCGACCCAACGCCTGCGTCCGATCGTGATGACTGCTCTGGCGACGGTGGTGGGTGCCCTGCCCCTGATGTTGAGTCACGGAGCCGGAGCGGAGACCCGGATGGTCGTGGGGGTGGTGATTGTCTACGGCGTCTCCCTGGCCACCTTGGTGACTCTCTTTCTCGTGCCTGCAGCTTACGCGTTGATCGCCAGGGGAACCGCCAGTCCGGAGGCGGCCGGCCGGAGGTTGCAGGCTCTTTTGTCGGAAGAAGGGCGATGATCCGCTGGTGTCCTGCACGCGTCCGCTTTCCGATGAATCTTGCCGTCCCGAAATTTCACCTCGTCCTTGCCGGCGCGCTGCTTTCCTGGTTCACGCCGGGATGCAGCCTGGTGCCGCCCGGCGCTCCCCCGGCGGTCGAATTGCCCGGGCATTACGCGACCGAGGGACCGTGGAGACCGTTCTCAGCGGCGGATGCGGCGCGGCGGGGAGCTTGGTGGCATGTTTTTGCCGATGAACGGTTGGAGGGCTATCTGGAAGCCGTCGAAGCGTCCAATCCAACCCTAGAAGCAGCTTACCGACGGGTGATCGAGGCCCGGGCCTTGACTCGCGTGGACCAAGCCCAGCTCTTTCCCTTTCTGGGCGGCACCGGGGATGTCAACCGCACCCGCACCTCGGGAACTCTGGCCAATAATTTTGCCGGTGGCCGCACGCGGACATCGATCCGGTTGACCTTGGATTTCGCTTACGAGGCCGATCTTTGGGGGCGGGTTCGTCATCAGGCCAGAGCCACCGGGCTGCGGGCCGGGGCGAGGGAAGGGGATCGGCTCGCGCTCTTGCTCTCCCTCCAGAGTGAGTTGGCTCTTTCCTATTATGCCTTGCGGGCTCAGGACGCGGAAATCGCCTTGCTGGGCCGGACGGTGGCCCTGCGCCAACGGGCGGTCGATTTGGCCCGGGCCCGTTTCAAGGGCGGGGAGGCGGCCCGGCTCGAGGTGGCGCAGGCGGAAACGGAACTGGCCTCGACGGAGGCCGAAAGGATCGGCCTGGAGCGGCGCCGCGCCGAGTTGTCGCACGCCTTGGAGCGATTGCAGGGAAGGGGGCCCGGTGAGTCTGTTTTGGGGCCGATGCCCCTGGAGCCGCGGGAAACCCCGCCTGCGATCCCGGAGAGCCTCCCCGGTGAGTTGCTCCAACGTCGACCGGACATCGTGGCCGCCGCGATGCGGGTGGAGGCGGCCAATCAGGAAATCGGGGTGGCGCGGGCCGCGTGGTTTCCCCGGGTCAGTCTGGGGGCCAGCGGGGGCGGACAAAGCAGCGCGGTTTCGCTTCTTGGTGCCGCGGCCAGTCAGGTATGGGCCATTGGTCCGAACATCGATTGGGCCGTTTTGCAAGGAGGCAGGATCAAGGCGGGGGTTGATGCGGCCAAGGCGCGATGGGAGACGAGCGGGGCGGAATACCGGGCCACGGTGTTGCAAGCGATGGTCGAGGTGGAAGACGCATTGAGCGCTTTGGAGGTCATGGAACGGCAAAGCGACGCCCTCCGGCGCACGGTGGAGGCGGCGGGACGCACGGTCGATCTCGCACAGAAACGATACGATGCCGGGTTGGTTTCCTATTTCGAAGTGCTGGACGCGCTGCGTTCGCACCTCCGCTCCGAGCAGGATTTGACCCGGATCCAAGGCCAGCGGTTTGCTGCCGTGGTGATTCTGGTGAAAGCGTTGGGAGGGGGCTGGGAGCCTTGAGGGGGATCGGGAACGGCTTCCGGAACGCTCCTAACGCGGCCCCGGGATGGCCCTGAGGTTCCCGAGGTTTTGACGCATCACGGTCAACCAATCTCCGGTTTCCGGGCGGTTGCCGCAGGGGGCGAAGACGAGGCTGCCGAGACCGAGCGTCCGGAGCTTGGCGACCGATTCAGGGGCTGGAGTTCCCTCCCAGATCATCCATTTGGCGGGGTGCTTGGTGAGGACGCCCCGGAGCGTCTGCAGAGCGGCCTCATCCGGGACGGTCTCCGGTTCCCAGAGGACGGACTCGATCTTCAATCCGTAACGCCGGGCGAGGTAATGGTAGACGGGGTGGGAGGCCACCAAGGGTTGGTCACCGATCGCCCTGGCCAGGGAGAGCATCTCGCGGTCGAGTTCATCGAGATCGGTGGTGAGGGTGGCCGCCCGGGCTTCGAGGTCTTTCCGGGCATCGGGCAGAAGGCGCACCAGGCCGAGGAGGACGCTTTCCGCCTGCAGACGGGCTTGCGAGAAATCGATCCAGGTGGTGAACGCGGTTCCGGCATGGGAATGCGCCCCTTCCTTGCCGTGGCTGTGGGTGGTGGTGTCCTTGATGGTGAAGAACCGCGGGGCGAAGGCTTCCGAGGTATCCCAGAGCAGCGAGTCGGGCAACGACACGTGGGCGAGCCACTTCTCATAGGTGGCCCCGTTCAGCAGGATCCTGTCCGCAGACTGGAGCTTGCCAATGTCCGCGTCGGAAGGCTCCCAGAACGCGGGGTCCCCGTCGGGCGGTGGGAGGAATTGAACATCGATCCGCTCTCCGGCAATGCGTTGGGCAAAATACGCGAGCGGGTAGTTGGACGCCTGAACCACCGGCTTGGCGCAGACCGGCCGGACCGCGACAAGAAGAAAAAGGGCAAGGAAGAGCTGTTTCACCATTTGTAGATGAAACTTAGACGCAATTGGCGGGGTTCAACCGCATGCACGTGAAAATCATCCACCCCGGCGGCGGGTTCCCCGTTCAATCTTGAGGTGTAGAAGTATTCGATGTCATTGTCCCGGGCGTCGAGGAGGTTCAGGGCTTCGAGGGCCATTTCCCATTGGCCCTTGCGATACCCGGTGCGGGCGCTGAGCTGGAAGGCATCCTTGGATTCAAAGTTCCCGTCCGGGGTCAGAGGTCTCGGTGAGAAGTAGCGGGCCCGCAAGGTTCCGAACGGGCCGCTGGCACCGCCGAGCGTGACACCGCCTGAAAAGGTCACCGGAACGGAATTCGGGACCAGTTCCCCCGTGGGAATGAAGTAGGCGTCGCTCAAGGAGAACTCGGTGTCGAGCGCGAGGAGGTCACCCGGCCTCCAGTAGTTGGACCACTCGATGCCATACCGCTCGCTGGCATCTCCCGGTTCATTGGTGCCGGCGTCACCCACGTAAACGAGTTCGGAATCGCTCTGGAGATACCAGAGGGAAAAGGTGCTCGTGAGATTCTGGATCCGCTGGGACCGGATCCCGGCTTCGGCCCCGTAAGTGCGCACCAACGGGGTTACCGGATCGACCCGGTCCCCGCTCGCGGGGTCCATGGTGGTGGTGACGCCCCGGGCATCGTTGCTGTGGAAACCGGTGCCTCCGTTGAGGTAAAACTCGGTCTCGTTCCAAGGGCCGAGAACCAAGCCGAGCTTGGGACTGACGATGGTGTCCCAAGCCGTGCCGGAGTTGGCGGCAAGACTGCTCTTCACATCAAAATGGTAAAGATCGCCCCGAAGACCGGTCTGGGTGCGCATCCAATCCGTCCAGCGGATTTCGGCTTGTCCGTAGGCCCCGAGGCTCGATTCAAAAACGTCATCCTGGCGGACCGTGGAGAGCGTCTCCCGCCGGCTGGTCTTGCGCAGGGCCAGACCGTCGATGAGATCCTGACGGGTTTGGGCGCCGTAGGCCAGTTCCACGGGCCGGTCGAAGAGGCTCAGGTCCTGTTGTTTGCGCTCCACGTTGGCCCCGGAAAACCAGCGGTCGTCGAATTGGTTGAACTGGTCCCCGCGGACGGGATCGTCGAGAAACAGGGTGAAGTTGGAGAAGAGGTCGAGGTGGTAGGTGCCGACGTAAGCCGAAGCCGTGGTCACGCCGGAGGCGTCTTCGTTGCGGTGATCAACCGAGAGGCTGTAACGGTGCGAGCTGCCGCCGACCGTGGAATCCAGATTTCCGAAGCGATCGATCAAGCCGCGCTTGATGGCTCGTCGGGGAACCTGATCGGTGGCGTTCCAGCTGGCGTCATACCCCATGAACGTGACCGAGGTGAAATCAAATTCATCCCCCGTGACGTAGCGGACCAGTCCGTTCCAACGCTGCAACTGATCCGGCCGGGCCCACGGACCGTCAAAATAACCATACTCCACGGCAAGGGTGAGCGCTCCCTGATCCGTGAGGATCGAGTCCGCGATGAGCGATCGATAGAAATCGTTCTCCCCAATGGTGAGGCTGGCCAAGCCTTGCGGCAGAACCCGGAATAGGTTGAAACGGGCAGCGCCCGCGGTGGTGAAATCGCCCAGTTCGGCGTAGTAGGGTCCCTTGGCGTAGTCGAGTTGTTCCACCAACTCGGGAATGATGAAGTTGACATCGGCATAGCCCTGTCCGTGACCATGGGACCGCATGTTCACCGGCATGCCATCGACGAAGATGCCGAAATCCGTGCCGTGATCGAGGTTGAACCCGCGGAGGAAGTATTGGTTCGCCTTCCCCCCTCCGCTGTGCTGGGTCACGATCAGTCCCGGAACGACTTCGAGCAGTTCCCCGCGTCGGACGAACGGACGCTCCTGAAGTTCCCTCGCGCTCGACTGGCCTTGGGAAGAGGTTTGAGCCTTGCCGAGAAGGTTCTCCGCCTTGCCCTTGACCACGAGGGACTCAAGTTGCGAGGCCTCCTGGGCCCCGAGCAGGAGGGGAAAGCAAAGGGGGAGGAAGAATCGGGCGTTCACTCCGGAATTAACGAAGCGCCCCGCGACAACCCATGAAGTTTTTAAAAAATCAGCCGATGCGGTTCCACCAGGCGAGCAATTCCTTCCGGGCGCGGTAGAGACGTCCCTCGACGGCCCGCGCCGAGCAATTCAGGATCGCCCCGGCTTCTTCCTGGGACAATCCTTCCCGACCGCAGAGGATGAGGACGACGCGGAGACGTTCCGGGAGGAGATCCATGCCGCGCTGTAATTTTTCCAAGTCACCGGACCGGGCCAAGGTTTCATCCGGGGTGGGCCGCTGACAGGCGAACGGGGATTCCCCCTGACCGAGCGGGCTCGTGGCGCGGCGCTGCCTGGAGGCCTTGGATTTCTGGCGATCCCGGCAAACATTGAGGGCGATCCGGTAGAGCCAGTGGGTGAAGAGTCCCCGATGCTCGTAACGGTCCAAGGCTTGCCAAGCTCGGATGAAGGTATCCTGGACCGCTTCCCGGGCGTCCTCGGAATCATGCAGCCAGTGGAGGCAAAAACGAAGAATCAGCCCCTGATGCCATTCGACCAAGGTCCGGAACGCTTCGGGATTTCCGGCCTGGGCGGAGCGGATGAGGTCTTCCCCGGTAGAGGAGGAAACTTCCGCCGCTGGAATTTCGGCATCCCTCGCAAAAGCGGAGAGATGGGCCGTGTGAAGGTCAATTGGAAGATCCATCGAGCAAGCTGTCATGGGTCCACCGGACCAGTTTCTGGGCTTGGGTGGGATCGAGATGATCCCTCATCAGGAAGAAATGCCGGAGAGTGGCCCGTTGTAACTCCCCCTGGGCCTCCTGAAGCCGCCGCAAGGCCAGCTCAACGGACTCGACCCCCGCCTCCTCCTTACCGATGGAATTCGCAAGGAGGGCGGCCGCCTCGTGGATCTCATGGCGGAGCCGCGAACGCTCGGCCTCATAACTGGTCTCATAGGGTTTGAGGGCGAGATGCTGGGAAGGGCTCATCGCCAGATTGGCGTGCAACCAGTCGTGAAAACTGGACTCGGACGGCAGGGGACCGCTCTGCCGGACCACACGCCAAGAAGCGGCCACCGCAACGAGGATGGTGACCGCACTCCAAATGAGAGTTCGCGGGGCCACATTCACGGAACGGCGAAGGGGTGCGAGGCCGGTTGCTCTTGGAAGAGGCGGAGGGCGGGGCGCGACCCGCTGGCCGGGCTGCCGAGGCAGGCGATCGCGAGGGCGAGGGTGAAGGCGACCACGGTGGCTCCTCCGAGCACAAGGCAGACATCCTGCCAGCGTTCCCGGCGCCCGAGGCGTCGCATCACGGAGGAAACCAAATCCACAGCCGGGCCCGGCCGAGACGAAGAAGCCGGGGCGGTCTGGCGAAGCAAAAGGTCCAGTTCCTCGGGATTCATGGCCGGCGGTCAGGCGATGTTAGTGAACACGGCTTGGACATCATCGTCGTCCTCGATGCGATCGATGAGTTTCTCGATGTCCTCTTGTTCGGCTTCCGTGAACTCGACCGGGGAGGTGGGGACCCGGACGATGCTCGATTTGGCGGCCTCGATCCCGAGAGACTCGATGCCATGGCTGAGCTTTCCGTAATCGGCGAAGGCCGCGTAGGCGTAGGCGCGGCCCTCGTTCACCTCCAATTCCTCCAAACCGTGATCGATGAGGTCGAGCTCAATCTCATCGACGTTCCGGCCGGAGGGCACCTCGAACTCGATGAGGGATTTCCTCTGGAACATAAACTCAAGGGAACCGCTCTCCACGAGCCTTCCTCCGCCCTTTGAGAAAATCGTTTTCAGGTTGGCAACGGTCCGGTTCGTGTTGTTCGTGGTGCAGTCGACAAACAACAGGACGCCGTGCGGGCCCTTGCCCTCGTAGCTGACTTCACTGATGTCCTCGGCATCCTTGGCGCTGGCTCGCTTGATCGCGCCGTCGATGTTGTCCTTGGGCATGTTCTCCGCCTTCGCGTTGAGAATGGCGATGCGGAGTTTCGCATTGGTCGCCGGGTCAGGTCCGGCCTCGCGCACGGCGAGGGTGATGGAACGGATCAGTTTCGGAAACACCTTGGACATTTTGTCCCAGCGTTTTTCCTTGGCGGCACGGCGGTATTCGAAGGCTCTTCCCATAAAAAGCTTGGATTCGGGGTCGGTGGACCGTCATCCTAGCGCAGATTTGCCAACTGACAACCCATCGCATCAAAGCACTCGTGAAACGTCGGCCCGCATCACGGCTCGAGGGCCGGGCCGGAATTCGTCGGAGGAGTGGGGAATTGGACTCGACATCGCGCCGATGATCACGCACCGATGGCTCTAAGCCCGATGGAGCCGGGTGGGAACGGAAGTAGCTTGCTCAATTCAAACCGACCTCATGGAGACCGGATTATCTGGAAAAATCGCATTGGTGACGGGATCGTCGAAGGGAATCGGGCTGGCCATTGCCAAGGGATTGGCCGCCGAGGGCGTCCGGCTGGTGATGGCCGCGCGGGGGGAGGCCCGGCTCCGGGAAGAAGCGACCAAACTGCAGGCCGTGGCCATTCCCGCGGACTTGAGCCGGGCGGAAGAGATTGAAAGCCTCCTTCGGGAAACCACCGTCCGGGTCGGCTGGCCGGACATCGTGATCGTCAATGCCGGGGGACCATCGCCCGGAGCGGCGCTGGCTCCCGATGATTCCGCTTGGGAAGCGGCAGCGCAATTGACCCTGATGAGCGCGATCCGTTTGGCCCGGGCCTGCATCCCGGCGATGCGCGAGAGGAAGTGGGGGCGCATCGTGAACGTGACGAGCACCTCGGTTCTCGTGCCGATTCCGAACCTGGTGCTCTCCAATGCCTTGCGTCCGGCAGTGACCGCCTTTTCCAAAACGCTGGGTGCCGAGGTGGCCGCGGATGGGATCACGGTCAACAATGTGGCCCCGGGTGCAACCGACACAGAGCGGCTCCGGGAACTCTATCCGGACCCCGGGGCGCTGGAGACGGTCATCGCGAAAATTCCGGCCGGCCGGCTTGCCTCCCCGGCTGAGGTGGCGGCGGCGGTCGTCTTTCTTTGCTCGGTCCCGGCGGCGATGATCACCGGTCAAACTCTCGTGGTGGACGGTGGTTCCACCGGGAGGGCGTGAAGGCCGTGGCTTGAAAGAATCTTGCGAAGCGGTGGCCCGGATGTGTAGGGTCGCCGCACATGAAACCAATATCCGCCATTTATCTTCCATTCCTCATGATTTTGTCATCCGCCTCCGGAGCCACCATCACCTCCAAGGATTTTGGCCAAGTCGATGGGCAAACCGTGCAGGTCTACACACTGACCAATGATCACGGGATGCGCGTGTCGATCACCAATTACGGGGGCATCATCACGGAAATCATCGTGCCCGACCGCGCGGGGAAGATGGCCGATGTCACCCTGGGCTTCACCAAAGCCGAAGATTACGCGGCGGGGCATCCTTATTTCGGGGCGATCACCGGCCGTTACGCGAACCGGATTGCCGGGGGTTCCTTTCAGTTGGACGGGAAGAGCTACACGCTGGCCAAAAACAATGAGACCAACCACCTCCATGGCGGGCTAAAGGGGCTTGACAAGCAAATCTGGAAGGCCGAGGCCAAAACGACGCCTTCCGGTCCCAGCCTGGTGCTCCGGCACACCAGTCCGGACGGAACCGAGGGCTACCCGGGGAATCTGGCGATGACCGTCACTTACACCCTGACAGCCGATAACGGGATCGAAATGCGTTACGAGGCGACCACCGACCAGCCGACGGTTCTGAACCTGACGAACCATGCTTACTTCAATCTGGCTGGCGAGGGGAGCGAAACCATTTTGGATCATGTGATCCGGATCGATGCCGAACGCTACTGCCCGACCGACGCGGGCGGCATTCCCACTGCCCTGGCTCCGGTGGAGGGCACTCCGCTGGACTTTCGCAAGCCGACCGCGATCGGTGAGCGCCTCGGTCAATCTCACGAACAGCTGACGGCGGGCAAGGGTTACGACCATACCTTTGTCGTCGCGGATTCCCGTGGCACCGAACCGAAACTGGTGGCGGAGGTTTTGGAGCCGAAGTCGGGTCGCACGCTCAAAGTGCTCACCACGGAACAGGGGGTGCAGTTTTACATCGGCAACTACTTGGACGGAACGGTCAAAGGGAAAAGCGGGAAGCCTTACAACCATCGTTCGGGACTTTGCCTCGAGGCTCAGGTGTTCCCAGACTCACCCAATCTGCATGGGAAAATTCCCGGGTATACTTCGGCCCGGCTCAACCCCGGTGAAACCTATCGCCAGACCACGGTCTACCAGTTCGGGGTGGCGGCTCAATAAAGCATCCATCTCGCCCTCCGCTGCACCTGTTCGAGACGCTGTTCAAGCAGGGCGAACTCATGGTCGCGGGGGCCGATCTGTTCGGCCATCCCGGGGTAGCTCTTGGTCCATTCCTTGAGCTTCGCCCGGGTGGAGCGGACACTGGTGAAGAGGGCGAATAATTGCTCCTTCTCCTCCCGCTCGACACTCATGGTGTCGACTGCCGCTTCAAGGCGGACGACTTCGTGGCTGAGGCGCGTTAGCGTCTCATCCATCCCGTCAAGTTGCTGGACCAAGGTGCCATCGGGCAAAATGGCCGGAGGGGGAGGATCACCGGGCTTGAGGCGGACCAGCGATTCCGGCCGGTCCGGGAGACCGCCGTTTTGCGTGTTGATGACCCGTGGCGTGATCATGATCATGAGGCTCTGCCGGGTGCGCCGGGCGGAACGGGACTTGAATGCGTAGCCAATGACGGGAACCTTGCGCAAGACGGGGACCCCCTCCTCGCCTTGGGACCAGTTGGCTTCATCCAAGCCCCCGATCGCCACGGTGTAGCCGTCATCGACCTCGACTGGAGCCCTGTAGACCCGGGAGGAAGCGATCGGATACGGGTTCCCCGTGATGACCTCCTGGCCGATCACCCGGGAAACAGTCAAAGCGATGTTCAACTGGATCTTGCCATCCCCCAAACGCTTCGGGAGGATGTTGAGCACGGTGCCGATAGGCAAATAGCTGATCGCCTGAGTGGCGGTGGCCCCCCCGCCGACCGATGTGCTTGCCGTGCCGGCCAAAACGGGCTGGTTCACGACGCTGCGGAGGATGACCTCACGATTGTTGGTGGTGACCATCCTGGGGTAGGAGAGGCTCTTGGTGTTCTTATCTTGGGCCAGGGCCCGCAACTTCAGGTTGAGGCTCTCGAAGGAAACGATGGCCGTGCTCGGTAGCTGGAATCCCGAGGGATTTGACGGATCGAAGGTGACCGGATCCACCCGGGTGTTCACGTCATAGCCGTTACTGAGGGTGCCGGACCAATCGAGCCCGAACTCGATCTGCGGATCGCGGTTCATCTCAATGAACTTCACCTCAATGGCAATCTGATCCTGAGCCTTGTCAGACGACGCCAGATATCCCTCGATCCAAGAGTGCTGCTGCCGGGTGGCGACCACGTAGAGGCTGTTCGAGTCCGAATTCCAGATGACCTTGGCGGATTCCCGCGCGTCGTCCACCTCCTGTTTCAGTCCGGGAGCGAGCGGGTTGGTGATGGATTGGGGCAGGAGCATGTTGCTCGCCGAGGTCGACCCGCCCGCCAAGGCATCCACGCTGGTGGATCCGGCAAGGATCGGGGTTACGGAAGCCTTGATCCCGAGGAGCTCCTTGACGTCCTCAAGAAGGCGGCTCGGTTCCACCTCGAACGAGGCCGTGGCCCCCTGGAGATCAATGCTCGAGGAGGACGTCGTCGACGTTCCCGTCGAGTTCGAAGCTACCGTACCAGTGTTCCCACCGGTTGAGTTGGTTTTGATCTCCTCCCTAGAATTGTATTGGATCTGGTAGACCCGCCCGATCAGGTTGGTGTCGTTCTCCGGACGCAGATACCAGATGCTATTCTCGAGAATCAGCGCGATACCGTTCGCCTTGGCGAGGGTCTCCAAGGCAAGGAACGGGCTGGAGTGGATTGTGAAGGTCACCATCCGCTGGGCGACCTCGGAGTCGCTCGGCAGAGAGAAAAAGGAAAGACCTGCCTCGTCCGCCAGAAGTTGCAGGACATCACCGAGACGCGCTTCGGAGAACTTGTACTCACCCGAAGGGGCCTGCCGGAGCCGGTCCGCCGCCGCTTCGTAGGCCGGTGAGTTCGGGAGCATTGCGTAGTCGGCGACCTGACCGTGAACTCCTGACAAGGTCAAAATCAGGAGGGCCCATAGCATGTGTGGCAGTGCGGTAGTATTCATCCCCGGTTCATTCTTAACACTACCATAATAAAGTGCCAACTTAACTTTACTAAAACGTCAAGTAAGGGAAAAAAAGCCTTCATTTCGAAGATTTATTTATAAAACGATAAACAAAATGCTTTCGAGGTGAAAATTGGCTTTGAGTTATGGTGGTTATATCAAGACTACGGCGGGTGGTTGTTTCTCTGGGAGTCGCGAAATTTTCCCGGCGGGACAGCCTTGGCCCGGGAAAGATTGAAAGAAGAAGCTCCCGGCAACGTGATTCGCGGGTGAGCTCGCCCTTTCCCTTCGCGCTTCTTTTGCTGGTCACGTCCTTGTCGGCGTCCGACCTGAAGCCCGTGGTCCCCCGCGGCCATCTGACGAATTCCCGGAACGCTTTCGAGACCACCGGGAAGGGCAGGGTGGTGTTTCTTGGAGGTTCGATCACGGAGAACAAGGGCGGGCATTGCGCGATGATCCCGGCTTGGTTGCGCGAACAGTTCCCCACGACGGATTTTTCGGTCGTGAACGCGGGCATTTCGTCGACTTGTTCCCACACCGGAGCGTTCCGTTTGGAGCGGGACGTTCTTGCCGACGGACCGGTCGATCTTCTTTTCATCGAGTTCGCGGTGAATGACGATCAGGACGCCGCCTATGACCGGCAGCAGGCGATCCGGGGGATGGAGGGGATTGTCCGGCATGTCCGCCGCTCCAGTCCGAACACAGATATCGTAATGATCGACTTCGTGAATCCGGAGATGCTGGCGGTGTTTCAAAAGGGGGAAGTTCCGGTGAGTGTCGCGGCTCATGAGGCGGTCGCGGAGCATTATGCGGTTCCGTCGGTGAACGTGGGGCTGGCGCTGGCTTTGGAAATCGCTGCGGGCCGGAAGACTTGGGAACGTGATTACGGGGGCACGCATCCCAATCCGGCGGGGTATCGCTTTGTTTCCGATCTCCTCATCGGGATGCTGTCGCGGGCGTGGGAGGAACCGGGGAAGGGAGGGGAGCATGAGATGCCCCCCGCGCTCGACCCGCATTCGTTTGCCGATGGGACCCTGGTGAATCCGGACTCGGCTTCGTGGATGGGAGGATGGTCATCGGGTCCGTGCGGGCCCGGGTTGCTGCCGGTCGGGGCCATTCGCGGGACGTTCCGGGATCAACCCCTGACCGTGGCTTCCGAGCCCGGAGCCGCCCTGACGTTTCAGTTTTCCGGGACCGCGTGTGGAGTTTTTGTCCTCGCGGGCCCGGACGCGGGAATCATCGAGAGCAGTCTTGATGAGGGGGCTTTCGTGAACCATGATCTCTTCCATCGTCACAGTGCCGGTTTGAATTACCCGCGCACCGTGATGCTGCATCAGGGATTGAGCGATGGACCGCATACGCTCGTTCTCCGGGTTTCCGAGACCGCCAACACCGCCAGCCAAGGGCACCGCATCCCAATCCTTCAATTCGCCGTAAACCGATGAGTCGATCCTGTATGTTGAAAATTCTTTCCCTTCTGGCGTGCTGGAGTCTCGGCACCGCCCTCCTGCCCGCAGCTGAGGCGTTTCGTTTTCAAGAGAATGACCTGGTCCTCTTCCTGGGTGATACCTGGGTGGAGCGGGAGCAACGCGATGGTCACATTGAAACCGCTCTCTTGATGTCGGGCGGCATCGCCAATCTCCGGTTCCGCAATCTGGGCTGGAGCGGGGATACCGTGGAGTGCGAGGCGCGCGGCTATTTCAACGGGGCCAAAGAGGGTTTCGAACGATTGACCGCCGCGCTTTCCGAGTTACAGCCTTCAGTGGTTTTTCTCGGCTACGGCGGGTCGGCGGCTTTCGGCGGGCCGGAGGGGATTCCAGCATTCCGGCAGGGGTATGAGCGTTTGCTCGACCGGATTGGCACCGCCGCCTCGCCCCGGGAGATCGTGCTCATCAGCCCGCCCCCGGCGGAAAATCCGGGAGCTCCTCTTCCGGATCTGACCGCGCACAACCGGAACCTGGCACTTTACCGGGACGTGATTCGCGATTTGGCGGCGGCGAGGAAGGCGCGGTTTCTCGATCTCTTCGCCGCGCTCGGGGCCGGTGAGAAGCGGGACCGTCCGTTGACGGACAACGGGATTCATTACACCCCGGACGGCTATGCCCTGATGGCGTCCAAAATCGTGGGCGGCCTCGGCTTGGCGGCGGTGGAGCCGCGGCCGATGCACGGAGACCGGCTCAGGGAGACCATCAATGCGAAGAACCGGCTCTACTTTCACCAGTGGCGTCCGGCCAACGAGACCTACCTCCACCTGTTTCGCAAGC
This sequence comes from Verrucomicrobiota bacterium, assembly GCA_018970725.1. Lineage (GTDB taxonomy): Bacteria > Verrucomicrobiota > Verrucomicrobiia > Verrucomicrobiales > DEV007 > V1-115. Next base: position 34,538 of record JAGWVU010000033.1, on the reverse strand, counting down.
ATGAACAGGGGAACAATGCCGCCGAGTTGCCCCTCTTCGAACCGCTTGTGAAAGCGAAGGAGATGGAAATCGAAGTCCTTCGCCAAGTCGCCCAGCCCAAGCAAATCGCCCAATGAAATCCTTTTTTTCCGTTCCTCTGCTTCTCTGTCTCGTCGGCGTTCCCGGACTGGTCCGGGCGCAGAAGGCGATGCGGGACATTCCCAGTCCCGATCCGAAGGTTCAGGCCGCGGGTTTCAAATTGCCGGCCGGGGCCAGGATCAACCTCTTCGCTTCGGACCCGATGATCTCGAAGCCGGTCCAGATGAATTGGGATTCCCGCGGTCGTTTATGGCTGGTGAGCAGCGGGTTGTATCCGCACATCGAACCGTTCCAGGAGGAGCAGGACCGGGTCTTGGTTCTGGAGGATCTCGACCGGGACGGGGCGGCGGACAAGGTATCGACCTACGCCGAGGGCTTGCATATCCCGACCGCGGTGATCCCCGGCGACGGCGGGGCCTATGTGGCGAACTCGGAGGAGTTGCTCTTCCTGCCGGATGCGGACGGGGATCTGCGGGCGGACCGCCGCGATGTGATGCTCAGTGGATTCGGGACGGAGGACACCCATCACCTGATTCACACCTTGCGGCACGGACCGGAGGGGATGCTCTACTTCAACCAGTCGATCTACATCCACAGCCACGTGGAAACCCCGTGGGGAGTCCGCAGGCTGTTGGGGGGCGGCGTCTGGCAATTCCGTCCGGAAACCCGGAGGCTCGAGGTCTATGCCAAGGGATTGGTCAACCCCTGGGGGCTGATTTTCGACGAATGGGGGCAGAGTTTCGCGACGGACGGGGCCGGTGGGGAAGGAATCAATTTCGTCTTCCCGGGCGCCGTGTTCGTGTCCTCCCCCGGAGCCTCCCGCGTCATCAGCGGGCTGAATCCCGGTTCTCCGAAACATTGCGGGTTGGTGCGGCTCGACGGGAAGCATTTGCCGGATGCCTTGCGCGGGTGCCTCGCCACCGCGGATTTCCGGGGCTCCCGGGTCAATATCTTCAGGCTGGAACGGAACGGCAGCACCTACAAGTCGATCCAACAGCCCGATCTGGTCAGTTCCACGCACCGGGCTTTCCGGCCGATCGATTTGAGCGTTGGGCCGGATGGAGCGGTCTACATTGCGGATTGGTATAACCCGATCATCCAGCACGGGGAGGTCGATTTCCGTGATCCGCGCCGGGATCATGTCCATGGCCGGATCTGGCGGATTTCCTTCGAGAACCGTCCCGTTCCCGCGCGCCCTGATTTGGCGGCCTGCACCGGGCCGGAGTTGTTCGCCCTGCTTTCAGGGCACGAGCCCTGGGCCCGCGACTTTGCCCGGCAGGAGTTGCGCCGGCGTGGGTTGGCCAAGGTGGGAAAGGAGGTGATCGCGTGGGCGGACGGAGCCAAGGACGACCGGACCCGGTTGGAAGGGATTTGGGCCGCCCAGGCGCTCAATCACGTGCCGGGCGATGCGGTGCGGGTGCTGCTCACTTCCCCGGATCCAATGGCCCGGGCGGCGGGGCTTCGTGTGATTTACCAGAGCCCCGGGGCGTTTTCCGATGCCGAGGCGCTGCTGGGGAACGGGGTTCACGATCCGGATCCGCTGGTCCGGCTCTGGGCGGTCAGCGGACTCGCCCAACTCGCCTCGGTGCGCTCGGTCGGCCTGGCCCTGGAGGTGTTGGATCATCCGATGGAGGCGAACATCGATTTTGCCTTGTGGACGCTCGTTCGTGATCGTCAGGCACAATGGCTGCCCGCTTTTGAGAAGGGGGAGATGAACCTCGACCGGAATCCGGAGCGGATCCTTTTTGCGGCCCGCGCCCTCGGGCGTGGCCTCGGTGTGGACCGGTTTCTCAAGGGCCTCGCGGAGGGCACGCTGCCGGAGGGGCTTGTGGGTGAGGCGGTCCAGTTGGTCGCCCAGACCGGTGGGACGGAGCAGGTTGCCGGTCTGTTGGCTCTCGGGAACCGGGAGAAACTGGCCATCCCGGTGCTCAGCGCGCTCTCGGAAGCGGTTAGAATCCGCAAGTTGACTCCGCCGGCGGACGTGAAGGCCCTGAACGCGATGCTGACTTCCCCGGTGCCGGGGGTCTTCGCTCCCGCGGCGCAGTTGTGCGGGCTGTGGAAAGTCGCGATGGCCCGCCAAACGCTGGAAAGTCGCTTCAGAGGCGGGCTGACCCCGGCCGGGGATTGGCGCGCCGCGGCCGAGGCTTTGCGGATGTTGGGCGGTGCCGGGAGTTTGGCCATCCTCCGCGAGATCGCGGCCTCCGGTTCCACGGCGGAGCATCGGTCGATCGCGGTCGGCGAGTTGATGAGAATTTCGCCCGCGGAAGCCGCGGCGGTGGCTGTGACTTTGTTGCAACAGCGCGAGGATGGAACTGATCCGATGGGGATCTTTGAAACCTTCCTCCGGCAACCGGGCGGACCGGCGGCCCTGGAAAAGGCGCTGGCCGGTAAATCCCTGCCCCAGGGGATCGCGGTGACCGGCGTGCAGCGGGCGAGCACGTCGGGCAATGCACCGCAGGGGCTGATCAAGGCTCTGCAAGCCGCGGGGCAGTTGAAGCCGATGACCCAGGCGTTGACCGCCGAGCAAATGGGGGCGTTGGTGGAGCGGGTGGCGGTCAAGGGAAATGCGGCCAACGGGGAATCAATCTACCGGCGCACGGAACTCCAGTGCGCCGTCTGTCACGCCATCGGAGCCCAGGGCGGAAAGATCGGTCCAGATCTCATCAGCATCGGGGCCAGCGCACCGGTGGACTACCTCATCGAATCGTTGCTCAACCCGACCGCGAAGATCAAAGAGGGGTATCACACGACCTTTGTGACTACCAAGTCCGGCGCTTCTTTCACGGGGGGGGTCGATTCCGAAACGGGCGATGTGCTGGTCATGCGGGACGCGCTGGGCGCTTTGCACCGGGTTCCCAAGGTGGAAATCGCGTCTCGGCAGATCAGCCCGATTTCGCTGATGCCGGCCGGGTTGACGGCCAGTTTGCGGGAGGATGAGTTCGTGGACCTTGTCCGTTTTCTTTCCGAGCTGGGCAAGGAAGGGCCCTACAAGACCCAGCCGAGCGATCACTTGCGTTCGTTCAGCGTGCTCCTTCCGCACCAGAGGGTCCGGGACGAGATCGGGCACTACGGACCGGCCATCTTCACGGAGCCGGTTTCAGATTACCAATGGCTCCCATTCTACAGCCAGGTCAGCGGCTTGATTCCGGTGACCGAGTTGCCCCAACAAATCGGCCGCGGGAGGGATCGGCTGGGGGTCTTGCGGTTTGAGGTTCCGACGGGAACGGGCCGGGGTTTGCGGCTGAACGACGCTTCCCAAGTCACCCTGTTCGCCGGGAGCGAGCCGGTTGCGTTGCCAGCATCGGGATCGGTCACGGTTCCGCTCAAGGATGGCCCGGCAGCTTCGTCGCCTTTTACCTTGGTGGTCAATGTGACCGCGCGCACCGCGCCCCTCGAGATTCGGCTGGTTGCGGGGTCCGGGAAGGCGGAAGGCGGTGAGGCGAAACCCTGACGGAACCTCCCTCGCGCCGGTACCTCCCGGCTTTCCATCATTCCGCTGGACTTTTGCGGGGAATGCAGTGTGTTTGATGGGTTTTCGCGCCCCATCGTGTGAATCAGGGGTGGGCCGGAACGATTTTGACTCGGAATTGGACCGGAAATGGTCTTGCATCGCCGCCTAACAGGGTATTGAGATAAACAATGAAGCGCGTAGTGCTCACCGCAGCGGCCGCTGTCCTCGTCCTTCCTCTCGTGGGGGTGGTTCTCGGCTTCTTCGCGTTGCAGCGGCTGGCCAACGCGGACAATCTGGTTCGGCAGCTTGAGGATCAGTTCAACCTTCGTGCTGAAGTCACGGAGTCCCACGTCTCGCTCGGCTTCCCCACCCGACTGGAGATCTCCGGGCTGACACTCGCGCCGCGGGATGAATCCGTGGACCAGGGGATCGCCCCGTCGGACCGCCCGCCGATGCAGTCGGTCGCCTCATTCGACTTCATTGCCATCGATCTGCGGACCTTCCCGTTGCTGGCGAGAAAGTTTGTCATCGAGAACATTTCCATCGAGCGGCCTTCCATCGAAATGGAGGTGTTCGCGGATGGCACCACCACCTTTGACGAGTTGATCAAGCCCGCTCCCGCATCGAAATCCCGGCCGCCGTCCGGCACGAAGAAGGAGGAAAAGGCTGATGGCGAGGGCGCCCTCGGCGTGGTCAAGGCAGGCGAGCTTCCCTTGCCGACCATCCTTGGGACTTTGTCGGTCGAAGATGCGAACATTGTCACCAAGGTGGCCAAGTCCAATACCACGGTGCAGATCAGCCGCTGCATTGTCCACCTCACGGATGTGGACATTGATCCCAAAGCCTTGATGGACCACAACTCGGCCAACCTCGAGATGTCCGCTTGGATCGGCGTGGATAGCGTGGAAAAGAACACCCGTTACCTCGATCTCTCGATGGATGGATCCGGTGCCATCCAACCGTTCAACATGGAGACCGGGGAACTCGATCCCAGCCTCTCCGCCCAAGTGACGGTGCGCAAGGATTCTTGGATCGATACCCTCCCGTTGTTGGATGACATGGAGGAGCTCATCAAGCAACTTGAGAACTTCGGCGTGAATCTCGACTCCGTCCGGCTTCGCGGGGATTTCTCCGAGGATACTACGGCAAGTTTCAACGCGGGGCGGCGTTTTCTCAAAATGACGTCCGATTTCATGATTCCGGTGGATGAGAATTTCATCGTCCTCCAAGAGGGCAGTTGGCTGAACGCGGGAAAGAACGATCATGAATTCTTCGTCACGTTCATCGCTTCCGAGCGGTTGACGCGCCGGGCCGAGACTGAGGTGGAGAAATTTCTCGCGGCTCAGGTCGGCAACAGTATTCCAGTCGGGCCCATCAAGACGGCCCTCTTCCGGTCGGTCAAACAGGACGATTTCCTCGTTTTGCGTTTCAGTTCCAAGGGAGACCTGGGCAATCCCGAGGTGGCGGCGCTGACTCCGTTTGGTGATGTCGGCAGCCTGCTCAAAGTCCCGGACAAGACCCTCGAAGACCTCAGCCAGCAGGCCGACAAGCTGCTCAAGGGTTTGTTCGGAAAGTGACATGTCCGAATCGCTGATGATCCGGAGCGCCGTGGCCTTGCTCAGGGCTCAATTTGCCAGTCAAGCGCCAAAACCGGCTTGGCGCCGGGAATCTCGTCACTCCTCGTCCTCAGGTTGATGGTAAACGGGCGGTCCAAACTGTTGCCAGCGAGGTCCTCCAACAGGGGATCGGCAAGGAGCTTGTAGGCTCCCGTTTTCCAAGGCTCCGGGGAAAAGGCCTTCCAAGTTTTCCCATCGGGCTCCGTTTCCACGGCCAGAGGGAGGCTGGCGCCGGTCCCGGAGATCACGGAGAGCGAATGGGCGAGCATGGCCGGATCAAGCGGTTCGGGGAAACGCACGACCAATGGATGGAGGGAGCCGACGCGGGGTGGGGTCAGCTTCCAGGTGCCCATGTCCGGTGACTGGTGATCCTCCGGACCCACGGTGAAAGGCAGTCGAATCTCTTCGCCCAGGGCAATCCCGTTGGTGTCGCGCCAATCCTTGGCGAGGATCAGGGTATGCCGTTGTCCCGGACGAAGCACCGGACCCTCCTCCAAGTTCAAATTCACCCCGGTCTTCTGGCGTCCCGGATGAAACCAGACCGTGAGGCGCTTGCCATCCGGAGACCAGAGTTCCGTTTCCCGGAAGGGACCGGCAATTTCGTTGCCCGAGGCGTCGAGGAGCCGCAGGCAATGCAGAAAGACTCCCTGCTCCATCGGCTTGGAGAAGTGCAGGTAAACCTTGATCGCGTTGGCCGGGAGCGGGCTTTGGGGAGTCAATCGCACCGTGGGGCGTTCCCGGTTCCGCGCCGGGCTCTCGAACTCGGCGAGGCAACGGCTGCCGTCGGGGGCCCGCCACTCCGCCCGGTATCGTTGGCCGGGCAGGAAGGGCAGCAGGGGGCGGAAGACCATCCGGTCCCGGAGAACCTCGACTTTGCCGAGTAATTCCGGCCCGCGGACCGGGCGAACGATCAGACCGGCCGAGGGGTGGGTGATCCCGAGCAGATGGACCTGCGAGCCGTCCGCCGGAACCACGAGACGGGTCGGGTCCAAGGAGGAAACCGAACCGCCGAGCCCCGCGGCGATCACCCAGACGAGCGGGTTCACGGCAGGGAAATCACTTCCATCGACAGCTTGCCGGAGTCGCCCCGCAGGACCACGGCACGTCCGTTGTCGAGTTTGTCAAGCTGCTCGGCCCCGAACAAGGCGTCGACAATTTCGATTCCCTGCGGGTCGGCCTTGGCCTTCACGTCCCGGCGGACCGCCTTTTCGTTGGCCTTTTCCAGCGGGGCGTCAAGCAGGGCGGCGTTGATGCGGACCCCCCAGAACTTGCTCGGGCCGAAAAGATTGGGGTGGAAACGGTTGGTGTGGACAACCAGCCAGCGCTTGCCGGCTTTATCCGTGTAATCCAAGAGATCGAGGGGACGGTTTCCACTTCCCAATTCCACCATGCTCACGCCCTTCACCTGGGCCCCGTTGGAGATGTCATCGACCCGGAATTTGGCGACCGGCGTGCAGGCGAAGGCCCCGACGATGTATTTGGCGCCGTCGGCCGCATGATAGGGGATGAAGCCTTGGATCGGCGCCTTGGTCTCCCATTTGCCATGAGCCACGTGGAAGGTTTCCGCGCTGACCACATTGGCGGTGGAACCATGTTTCAGGGGAAGCGGGACGATGAAGATCCGGCTCGCGAACTCCTCGTTGCAGGTGCCGGTCGCATAGATTTTGTCCCCGTCGAAGGCGACATCCGTGATGTTCGTGACTTTGCTGGCGGTGCCGCCCGGAAGGGTGACGGAAGCCCAGGCCACGGTGTCCGTCATAAACGGTTCGATTTTTCCCGAACCATTCACCGTGAGGATTAGGGTCGCGTTGTCCGGGCGACGTTGCACCGCGAGGTAGACCTTGCCGCTGGCCGGATTCACCGCCATGTCCCGGACCAGAAGATTCTCGGCCGTGGTGCCGAGACCCGGGGCGATCGTCCCGGTCACATCGGCTACCTTGGGCGGCAGGGTGAGCGGCCCGGTGTCTTTGGTATCGATGGCGATGACGCTCTGGGAGGAGGGATCGGCGACCAGAAGAACGCCATCCTTGGCGAAGGAAAGGGAGCTGATGGACTTGAGGCTCAACCCTCCGGTCCGGGGGGAATCGAGCAGCGGGCTGGCAGCCGGGAGGGTGCCCGGACCGAAAAGGACTAGCGGGGCCGCGATGGCACGAAGAACGGAGGCAAAAGAGTTTTTCATAACGCGGGTGGTTGCGACAACGCTTCAATCAACCGCAAATCCGGCGGAAGGTCGAGTATCGAATGCAGGATTTTGGAACTTGGTGGACGTCTGTCCGCCATCTGACACCGGTCAGGGCGGAGGGAACTTGCCGCCCGTCTCGGTTTTTCCTTGGCGGCGCTGTCTGTTGCGTCGAAGGAGAGGTCTGAACACCCTGCCATGAGCGCCCGAGCCCCTTTTGTTTTGGGAGTTGTCCTGCTTTGCTGCCCCTCCCTGCCCGCCCAGGATCGTCCCAACATCGTCCTGGTGGTGGCGGATGATCTGGGGATTGGCGACGTCAAGGTTTATGGAGGGGAGACCTGCCGGGTCGAGACACCGAACTTCGACCGTTTGGCTCGAGAGGGGGTTCGGTTTACGGACGCGCATGCCACGGCCTCCACCTGTGTGCCTTCGCGCATGGCCATGATGACCGGTCGCTACGCCTGGCGCTTTGCTGAACCGGACCCGGCGCTCGACGGGCCATGGGGCTATCTGGTGCCCCGGCTGGAACCGGGAACGCCGACTCTGGCGACCGTCCTCCAGCGCGCGGGCTATCGGAGCGGGTATCTCGGCAAGTGGCACCTCGGGACCTTGATGAGCACTCGGGATTCCAAGCCGCAGGGTCCGCGCAATGTCGATTACTCCACCCCCCTCCGGGTCGGCCCCGCGGAGTATGGGTTTGCCACCAGTTTCATCCTGCCCGGCTCCCTCGATATGTTTCCCTACGCGTTTTTGCGCGATGGAGTCTGGGAGGGACCGGTCGATACCACCAAGGCATTCAGCGGCTTTCAACGTTCCGGGCCTGCTGCTTCCGGGTTTCGCGATGACCTCGTGCTCGACCTCCTGGGGAAGGAGGCGGAGTCCTTCATCGCCGGGGCGGCGGCGGACCAGGGAGTCCCGTTTTTTCTCTGTGTCGGTCTGACCGCGCCCCATTCTCCGATCAGTCCGGGCCAGGCCTTCCGTGGCAAAAGCGCGCTCGGTCCTTATGGCGATCTGGTGATGGAGACGGACGCCTGCCTGGGCCGGATTCTGGATGCGCTTGACCGCGCAGGTGTGGCCGGCAAGACCCTCGTCGTGGCCACCTCGGACCATGGGGCGGCCCCCTATGCCGGGAACGGACCGGAGACCGCGGGCCAATTCAAGGTCCTGCAAGCGGCGGGGCACTTTTCCAGTGGGCGCTTCCGGGGGTTCAAGTTCGATATCTACGAGGGGGCTCACCGGGTTCCCTTCTTGGTCCGATGGCCGGGAAAAGCCGCGGCCGGGAAAGTCTGTCCCCGCCTAGTCGGGTTGGTCGACCTCATGGCCACATTCGCCGGGGCGGCCAAGGCCCGGATGATGGATGGGGAGGGGGCGGACTCCGTCAGTTTCCTGCCGTTGTTGGAAAATCCGACGGCCGAGGGGCCCCGCCGCACGCTGGTCATGACGTCAGACACCGCGTTTTCCATCCGCCGGGGGCCGCTCAAGTTGATCCTCAGCCCGGGGGCGGGTTGCGGCGGACAGTGGGGGAACGAGCCCGCGGACCAGACCGCCTGGCAGGCTGCCGTGACCGCCTTCGGCCGTCCGCCCACGTTGTCGGAACTGGGGCTGCCGCAGTTCGTGCAACTCTACAACCTGACCCGTGACCCGGCCGAGAAGGACAACCTCGCGCCAGCGCAGCCCGAAGACGTTTCCGCGTTGCTCGAGCAGATCGACACCCTGATTGCCTCGGGGCGGACCACGCCCGGAGATTGGTTGGAGAATGACCGTCCGGTCGATTACTTCGCGAAGATTCCGCCTTTTGTGCTGGCGAAGTGATGGAACTGCCGCATCGGTCCGGTCCGACACGATTGATTCACCATGGCTCGCATCAACGACAATTATCTGAAGCTCAAGGCAGGTTACCTTTTCCCCGAGATTGGCCGACGGGTGGCCTCGTTCAATCAAGCCAACCCCGAGGGCGCCCGGCGGCTCATCCGGTGCGGGATCGGCGATGTCACCGAGGCGCTGCCCGAAGCCTGCCGGGATGCGATGCATCGCGCGGTCGACGAGCTCGGGGACCGGTCCACGTTCAAGGGGTATGGTCCGGAGCAGGGCTATGCCTTTCTGCGCGAGGCGGTTGCCAAGCACGATTATACCGACCGTGGCATCGATATCGGGGCGGATGAGATCTTCGTCTCCGATGGATCGAAGTGCGACACCGGGAACATTCTCGACATCTTCGGCCCAGGCAACCGGATTGCAATCACCGATCCGGTCTACCCGGTTTACGTGGATACCAATGTGATGATCGGCAACACCGGGGACGCCGGTGATTCCGGAGCCTATGCGGGCCTCATTTACATGCCCTGCACGCCGCAAAACGGTTTCGTGCCCGCCATCCCGTCGGAAAAGGCCGACCTGATCTACCTGTGTTACCCGAACAATCCGACTGGCGCGACGGCGACCTTGGAGCAACTGAAGGATTGGGTAGCCTACGCCCGGGCCAACGACGCCATCATTCTCTATGATGCTGCCTATGACGCCTACATCGTCGATCCTGAAGTGCCCCGATCGATCTTTGAAGTCGATGGGGCGAGGGAATGCGCCATCGAGTTCCGGAGCTTCTCCAAAACGGCGGGATTCACCGGCGTTCGTTGTGCCTATACGGTCGTCCCGAGGGGGCTCAAAGGGCGGACCGCGTCCGGGGCGGAACAGTTGATCCACCCCCTCTGGGCCCGACGCCAGACGACGAAGTTCAACGGGGTCAGTTACATTGTCCAGAAGGGCGCGGAGGCGGTTTTCAGCGAATCCGGACGCAACCAGGTCGCGGCCTTGGTCGAGCACTACCTCGGCAACGCGAAGTTGCTCCGCGAAGCCTGCCAGAAGCGGGGCCTCTCCGTTTACGGTGGGGTCAATGCCCCTTACATCTGGGTCGCTTGTCCGTCGGGGGTGGGCAGTTGGGAATTTTTCGACCGGATGTTGCAGGAGATCAACGTCGTCATTACTCCCGGCGCGGGGTTTGGCGCGGCGGGCGAAGGCTACTTCCGGATTTCCGCATTCAACAGCCGGGAGAATGCCCGGGAAGTCTGCCGCCGGATCGAGGAAGAGTTGCGGCTCTGAGGCGAAGTCTTCCGCTCAAATTCCCTTCGGAAAACGCCGGGAACTTTTTGGATTCCCGTTGCGGATAAAGGTTTGATGTCCTAAACATTTTCAAATGTTGCATCTCACGGTCCATCGTTCCGAGTCCGAAGGAACCGAGTATTGGCTCACGCGTCCCATGATCACCGTGGGACGGACGACGGTGAACGATGTGGTCATCGAATCCATGGGAGTGGCTCCCAACCATGCGCGTCTCACCCTTACGGAGACTGGGGACGCCTATCGGATCGAGGCCTTGGAGTCCATTTTGGGGACCTTTGTGAACGGGCAGCGGATCCGCTCCGCCATCCTCGAGCCGGGCGACCGGATCCGGTTCGGATCGGTTGATGCCGTTCTGACCGATGAGCCCTCTCCGATGGCTCCCGTGGCGGAAGAGCGGGACGCGGTCCAGAAAGCCATCGTGCGCATCGCGGAACTGGAGGCACAGCTCAAGTCGCGGGAGAACCACCTCGGCGATGTTTCCCGGGAGCTGGCGCTTCGCAACGGGGAGATCGCCCAGCTTCAGACCGATCTGCAGCAGACCCGCGTGGCTCTGGCGCAGTCGCAGCAGGATCATGCCCAGACGGAGACGAACTGGCGGAACCACTGCAACGGGCTGAACTCGGAACTGAAGGAGGCTCATAGCCAGCGGGAAACTCTTGCCGCCGGTGCGGCAGATTTGCAGGCGCGCCTCGAAGATACGGAGCGGAGGCTTGCCGAGCTCGACGAAAGCGCCCGCAAGCGCGTCCAGCGCGGGCACGAGACGATTTCCGCCTTCCGCCGCCAATCCGCCAAGCAGGAGAACGACCTGCGCGAGGCGCGCTACGAAATCATGAAGCTGCGCCAGGGCAAGGAAGCCGCCGAGACGTTGCTGGAGTCGGTAAAACGCTGCTATGCGCGCGACAAGAAACATCACAGCCGGTTGGTCGAGCAATTCCGTGAGCGGGCCCGGGAAGACAGTCTCAGGGCGGAGCAGGCCATGTTGCAGCTGGCCAGATTGACCGAGGTGGTTCAAGCCCCGGCGGAGACCTCGAGGATGTGAGGCGAGAGGAGGGGCGGAGCGAAGGCCCGCAATCGGGCTTGCCTGGAGAGACTTTTTTCCCCAGTATCCCCCGAATGAAATCTGCTTCCCTGTTTCTCCGGATCGCCGTCCTCGGTTTGACGTCCTTGGCCTGCCACGCGGAAGTCAACGTGGTGGAAACGTTGGCCGATGACGTCTATTTCCACGAAGGTGAAGTCCGTCCCTCGGGGCATTGCAACAATGGGTGGATCGTGTTCGAGGACTACGTTCTCGTGATCGACGCGAACTTTCCCTCCGGCGCCCGGGTGATCATGCCGAAGATCGAAGCCCTGACGGACAAGCCGGTGCGTTTTGCCTTTGATACCCATCACCATGGTGATCACGCCTACGGCAATCAGGTCTGGCTGGAGAAGGGAGCCACTCCGGTGGCACACGAGGGAGCCCTTGCGGAGATGAAGAGGGTGGAGACCGGTTTGTCAGGAGGCGCGCCGGGGCGCTGGGAAGATGCGGCCAAGACCCGCAAGGATCTTCAGGGCAGCAAACTCAAGGCGCCCACGTTGCTTTACCGCCATGAACTGATTTTCGATGACGGGAAGCATCGCGTGGAGTTGCTTCACTTCGGCACGGCCCACACCCACGGAGACGGATGGGCATGGTTGCCTCAGGAGAAAATCCTCTTTACCGGGGACGCCTGTGTCAACGGTCCCTACAACTTCACCGGCGATGGAGATATCAGCGAGTGGATCAAGACGCTCGAAGCCGTCAAGAAACTGGGGGCCCGCATCATCTGCCCCGGTCATGGACCGCGCGGAGGACCGGAGTTACTTGAAAACCAGCAGGCCTATTTCAAGGCGTTGCAGGCCGAGGTCCTCCTGTTCGCCGGAAAATCCGTTGAGGAAATCCAAGCGGCTGTCCCCGCGATCATGGCTTCGCTGAAGAAGAACCGCCAGATCGCGCATTACGCGGGGAACTTTCTTCCCGCCCAGGTCGAGAAAGCCTGGATCGAACAAGGTGGCAAGCCTTGGCCGAAGCCGGAACTCCCCGCGAAGTAATCCTGCCCTGTCTTCACCCGATGCCGGGGGCTTCCGACGGGGGAGAACCATCGCCCGGCTCGGTCGGTTCCTGGCGTCGCAACATCCGGGTCACTGCTTCGTGAAGTTTGCGCAGAGGCCAGAAGACGCCATCAAGGAGCGCCGCGAAACCCCGCATGACCGGGACCACCAGTTGGATGAGCGGGAAGAGAAACCGGCGGGTGTGACCACCCTTCTCGTAAAGGATGGAGAGCGCGGCGATCGCGGCGATGCCGATGAACTTCTGCCAGGGATGGACCTCCATGTGGAAAAGGAGTTCCGCCAGGAGGAGAAAACCGACGTAGCCCACGAGCAAAAACGCGGCTTTGGCGAGGATGGGGAACTTCTGCAGCAGCGTGATGCAGTAGCCCGCCAGAAAGCGGAGGGCGAGAATTCCGATGAAAACACCGGCGTAGACCACCCACATTTCGCGGTCACCGCTCACCGGATCCTTCGGGGCGAGGGCCACGGCGGCGACGACATTGTCCAAGGAGAGGCTGAGGTCCATGATCTCGATCTGGACGATCGTCATGAGGAGGCCCGGTTTCTTGCGAAGGGAACCGCCCTCCCCATCCTCTTCGGGCTGGGTGAGGTGGGAGCACATCAGGTAGATGAGGTAGGCGGCGCCGAGGATGTTGAGCCATTGGTTCGCGGCGATCCAAGTCACCACGGCGAGGGCGATGCCTCGGAACAGGTAGGCCCCGACGATCCCGAGGCGGAGGGCGAGGACCTTTTGGCGGCCGGGCAGGTGATTGGCCATGGCCGCGATGGCAAGGGCGTTGTCCACCGAAAGAAGGCCCTCAATGATCACCAGGGAAATGATGACGGGGATCGCCGTGACAATATCTGAAGGCGTGAGCATGGAATTTGGCGAAATTGATCCTCGACCCGATCGGCAGCCTTGGGAAGCGGAAAGTTTGGCGCCCGACGGTGACTGCTTGCGGTTCCGTCCGGTCTGCCGCTAGGTTGTCGGCATGAACCCCGTCATCCTGCTCTTGTTTCTTGTTTCCGTGTCGGTCGCCGCCACGCCGCGCTTTGAGGAACAGACCATCGATCCCGCGATCGAAATCGGCTATGGCCTCGCGGTGGCCGATGTCGACGGAGACGGCAGGGAGGATGTCCTCCTCGCGGACAAACGGGAGATCGTCTGGTATGGAAACCCCGGGTGGGAGAAGCACGTCATCGCCCGCAATCTCACCTTGCGCGACCACGTGTGCCTCGCGGCCCGCGATTTGAACGGAGATGGAAAATGCGAGGTGGCGGTCGGGGCCAATTGGAATCCCGGGGAAACCAAGGACGAAGCGGCCTCGGGGTCGGTCCATTACCTCGTGGCTCCGGCGGATCGCACGCAACTTTGGACGGCGGTCACCCTGCCTCACGAGCCGACGGTTCACCGGATGCACTGGCGCCGTCAGGAGAAGGGAAAATGGGAACTGGTCATGTTGCCGCTTCACGGGAAAGGCAACGTGCAAGGAAAAGGGGAGCCGGTTCGTGTCATCGGTTATGAGTTCCCGGCGGATCCTTCCAAGGCGGAGAACTGGAAAACCCGCGTGCTCGACGCGAGTCTCCACCTCGCCCATAACTTCGATACCACCCGCGCCGGGTCCGGCCCTGAACCGCTGTTCATTGGCGGGGCGGAGGGCATGGTCAGCATCGGGGCGGATGGCAAGGCGGAGCTGACGATCCCCACCTTTGCCGGGAAGACCGGGATCGGGGAAGTCCGGCGCGGGCCGAGCCGGATCGACCGGGGGCGGTCAGTGGCGCACTTCACCGCCATTGAACCGATGCACGGAAACGAGCTTGTGGTCTATTCCGTATCCTCCGAAACGCCGGAGGACCATCGGCCCGTCTGGCAGCGTGAGTTGATCGACGATACCTTGGCCGAGGGGCACGCGCTGGCGTGCGGGGATTTGCTCGGGACGGGCCGGGAACAAATTGTGGCGGGCTGGAGAAAACCCGACGCCGCCGGGAAAGTGGGCGTTCGACTTTATGTTTGGGAGGAAGCGACCGGCAAATGGGCGACCCACACGGTGGATGACAACGGCATGGCGGCCGAGGATTTGAAAGTCTCCGATCTCAACGGGGATGGCAAACCGGACATCATCGCGGCCGGACGGGCGACGAAGAATGTGAAGATTTATTGGAACCGGTCCGGGGCCCCGGTGGCGAGGGCCTTCGACCGGGGCTGGAAAAAGCACGAGATCTGGAGAGGGGAGGCGTGTGCCACCGCGGTGGCGGCGGACGCGAACGGGGACCGCCGACCGGATGTCTTTTTCAGTGCCGGCGGGAAGGATTGGTTGGCGCTGGCTCCGGACTGGCAGCTGATCGAACTCCACGAGGGAAAAGACCGGACCCGGGGCTGCATTCACAGTGAAGTGATGGACGTGGATGCCGACGGCGATCTCGATTTCATTGGCGGCGCCCGGCTGGTCTATTGGCTGGAGAATCCCGGGGTGGAGGCGTTGGCCCGGGGAAAATGGCCGTTTCACTTGGTGGAGGACCGGATCACGGGCGTTCATTGTGTTCTCCGCGGGGATGTAGATGCGGATGGCACCGCGGATTTGATCACGAACGAGTTCAATCCGTCCGGCCCTCTTGCCGATTCCCTGCTTTGGTTCAAAGCGCCGGGAAGGGGCGGCAAGCCATGGGAACGCCACGTCATTGCCGCCGGAGACGCCAGAGGCGGGAATCATTACATGGGACTGGGCGATCTCGACGGAGATGGGGACAACGACCTCGCCTGCGGGGCCAAAGGCAAACCGTTCTCTGGAGGAAATTGGTTTGCCTGGTGGGAAAACGTGGGATCCCACCCATGGAAAAAACACGTGATCGCTGAGGGGCGGGTCGGGGCCACCTGCATCTTGCCGGGAGATCTTGATGGTGACAAGGACCTGGACCTCATCGCCTCCTGCGGCCACGGCACCGGGGTTCTCTGGTTTGAAAACCGGGGCGCGGGGCTTTTCGTTCCGCACGAGATGGATCCCTTGCTCTCGGGGCCTCATTGCCTCACCTTGGCGGACTTCGACCGGGATCATGATCTCGATGCGGCGACGGTTGGCAAAGACGACTTCCTTGCAGTCTGGTATGAGAACGACGGGAAGGGAGCGTTCAAGGTCCACGACATCGACCCCGCCCAGGCAGCTTACGACATCCGCTCACCAGATATGGACGGGGATGGCGATGCCGATCTGTTGGTGGCCGGCCAACTGAGTCGGAACGTGGTGTGGTATGAAAACCGGCGCTAGTTGATCAGGGGAGGGCGGGGCGTTCCGCCTGGACTGAAGCGATCAATTCCGGATCGTGCCGCACGGCCTCGAGGAAGCCGGGGTAACATGGCTGCCAGCCGAGCGCCTTGAGTTTGTCCGTGACGATCCGTTTGTGGGTCCAGCCGCGCTTGCGGTTCAGATCCCGGGGGCCCTCGGGAGGAACGGGGGTCCCGAAATGCGCGGCGAGCTGTTCGTAGCATTGTCGCTGGGTCAGGGCCTCTCCGTCCGCGACGTTGTAGATCTGGCCGCCAGCCTGAGCGCGATGGCGCAGGAGGGTTCGCAACGCGGAGACGGCGTCGTCCCGGTGCACTTGGTTGAGGAAACGGCTTTCACCTTCCTCGATCAGTGCGGTGCCAGCGAGAAACCGCTGCAGGAGGACCGACCGACCGGGACCGTAGAGACCTGCGAGCCGGGCCACGATGCCGTGCCTCCGGATCACCAGATCTTCCGTCAGTCGCAAGATCCGGCCCGTGTCCCGATCCGGCTCGGCCGGGGAAGTTTCATCGACCGCCTCGCCGTCGGTTTGCGGGTAGACGCTGGTGCTCGAGGTGAAGAGCAGGGTGGCGCCCGGGGCCGATTCGAGCAGATTGAGGCATCCGTGGCGATAAACCGCCTCGTAGGCGTCGGCCCCCCCGCGCCCTGAACTGGCGCAGTGGACGACCGCCTCCGGCGGCGGGACCACGGCAGCAAGGGCGGCCACCGCTTCGGCAGAGCTGAGATCGCAGGCGCGGACTTCGAACGGGACCTCGGCGGCAAGAACTTCCGCGGAGGAGGTCGAGTGGGTGAGTCCAAGCACCCGGACCCCATCGGCGTGGAGGGAGGCGGCGAGATGCCGGCCGATGAAGCCGCAGCCGGCGATCCAAACCGGGGAGGGAAGCAGGGGGCTTTGCATACCTCAAGGTTACGGTTGGGAGCCCGGGGGGCCGCCGGAAAACTGTCTCCGGTGGTTGCGGAAATACGCTTCCAGTCCCTCCGCGACGGCGTTCGCGTATTCCTCGAAAAGATTGACGCGGGCTTCGCCGAGAATCTCCCGTTTCCCCTCGTAGGCGCCGGCCTGGACCCGGGTGTAGGTCAGTTCATGGTTCATCACGTAAGGCTCGAAAAAAAGGACGGGGCAGGCGTAGAGACGGGTGGCCAGCAGATTGCGGGACCAGACATATTCGCTCAAGGGCGTGCGTCGGGCATTGGGGGTCGTGTAGGTGTAGGGAGGAAGCGCGATCGATTCCGCCATGACCCCCGCCACGGTGGCGGACATGGCCAGCTCCTCCGGGTGGATCCCCTGCAAAAGCCGGAGCAAAAGCTCGAGTCGTTGGTCGTCGAAGGCGATCTCCCCGGCGCTGTAGTTCCCGTTGATCAGTAGATGGAAATGGTTGGAAGGGACAAAGGCCGCATGCTCGGGATCCCCCCAAGGCTCCGCGTTCACGTGCAGGCAGAGCACCAGATCCGGTCTCAGGGTTTGATTGATTTTCCGTGAGCGCGCCCGGATCTCCTCGCTCAGGTAAAAAAGTCGTTCCGCAGTGCTCGCCAGAGCCGGGCTGTTTTCGAAGGTGGCGTCGGACGGAAAGTTGCCCGCGATCCGGGCCGTCTCGAGGAAATCCGGAGGGCGCTTCGAGGTCACCGGCGTGGCCTGCGATCGCACCAGAACCACCTTGGCGCCCAAGCGCACAAGTTTCGCCTCCAGCCGCCTCGCCACCTGGAGCACGACGTCGCCCTCTTTGACCGGCAGGGTGGCGGGCGCGGGTTCCTTGGGATCCCCGGTGACTCCGGACAGGATATGGAACCAGCGGTGCTCCATTTTCGCCCAGTCGCCGCCGATATGACCGGGGTCGATGGCGATCCGCAGACCGTCGAGCGGCTGGTCCGGGGATCTGGCGGGGGGAAGTTCCTGGACACTGCGCCAGAAACGGGAGGGACGGGCTGAGCCGGGGGAGGTGGCGAAGAATAGTTCGTAGACATCGTCGGGTCGCTTGAAGCATTTCACGATGCGGACCCTGTCTTCGAGGATGGTGACCAGCGGTGAAGGGGGCGTTCCCTGACTGCCGTCGTAGTTCGACTGCCACTGGTGGAGAAAGTCGGGCTTTGTGATCCCGCGTTGGTAGGGATCAAGACGGGACCAGTCCGGCGTCTCGCCAAGGGGAGAGAGGTGGGCGATGGAACCCGTGGTGGTGTCGCCGGCCGCGGTCGGCGCCACCAGCGGGGCGGCAAGAACCGCGGGGATCAGAAGTCGCTTCATGTTGAAAAGCCGGGTTTGTCGGCGAAGGGAACGTCTCCACAATGAGGTGGAATCAGGCGTCATGTTGAGAATTCTTTTTTTGGGTGATGTGGTGGGCGAGCCCGGCCGCAAGGCGGTGATGGCGCGTTTGCCTGGATTGAAGAAGGAGCGGGAAATTGATTTTGCGATCGTCAACGGGGAGAATTCCGCCGGAGGTCGTGGCATCACCCCGAAAATCACCATCGATCTCCTGAGATCCGGCGCGGCGGTCGTGACTTCGGGCGACCATATCTGGGATCAGCCGGACATCATTCCCTTCTTGCCGACCGAGCCTCGTCTTTTGCGCCCCTTGAACTATCCGGAGGGGGTGCCGGGAGCGGGAAGCGTCGTGCTCGAGACCGCAAAAGGGCCGGTGGCGGTGGTCAATGCCCAGGGGCGGACCTTCATGAAGCAGGAATTGGAGAACCCGTTTCTGGCGCTCAAGGCGGAAGTGGCGCGTCTCCGGCAGGAGACCCCGGTCATTGTGGTCGACTTTCATGCGGAGGCGACGAGCGAGAAACAGGCGATTGGTCGCTTGCTCGATGGCCAGGTTTCGCTGGTGGTGGGAACGCACACCCATGTCCAAACCGCGGACGAATGCATTCTGCCTGGGGGCACCGCCTTTTTGTGCGATGCGGGGATGTGCGGGGTGAAAGAGTCCGTGATTGGCTCGGACATTGCGGCGGTTCTGGAAAAATACACCCGGGCCATGCCGACCCGTTTTTATCTGGCCAAGGGAGAGGTGGAGTTGCGCGGGGTTTTGGTGGACGTTGAGGAGGGGACGGGGCGGGCGATCCACGTGGAACGGGTGGTGGAACGCGTGGCCTTGGACGCGGCGCCTTGACGAAAGATCACCTTTGTTTTTGACAGCGGTGAGCAACTGGCTACAATCTCCGACGCTCCCGGGTCGACGGTGGTTTGCCGAGGTGTTTTGGTTGGGCTTCGTCAAGAGGGTCGCCAAAGTTTACCAAGCTCGTCAACCATGACGGATCCGGGAAGTCGCAGGGGTGGCGCCAAACGTGGCCTCTGATCAGAACAAGGCTCTTGTAGCTCAGGGGTAGAGCGCTTCCTTGGTAAGGAAGAGGTCATGGGTTCAATTCCCATCAAGAGCTTTGAATTAGCAGTGGGAGAAGTTTTCCCGGGAAATCGCGCCGGCTCTTTTTGTGGTCGGTTGGAAGTTCCGGGATGGTGAATCCCTCTCCTCGCGGGGAAGTTTTCCCGGGGAGGAGGTTATCTCAGGAAGAGGCTGCTGGAAACGGCATTGAATCGAACAACCGACAGACTTACAACATTCAGGGAACCAAAGGCAAATGGCTAAGGAATCATTTCAACGGAACAAACCGCACGTGAACGTCGGGACCATCGGCCACGTTGACCACGGCAAGACGACCCTCACGGCTGCGATCACCAACACCCTCGCCGAAAAAGGCTTGGCTCAGAAGAAGGCATACGATGAAATCGATGCCGCTCCTGAGGAGCGCGAGCGCGGGATCACGATCTCCACGGCGCACGTCGAATACGAGACCGAGAACCGTCACTACGCCCACGTTGACTGCCCCGGTCACGCCGACTACGTCAAGAACATGATCACCGGTGCCGCCCAGATGGATGGCGCCATCCTCGTGGTCAGCGCTGCCGACGGTCCGATGCCGCAGACCCGCGAGCACATCCTTCTCGCTCGTCAGGTCGGCGTTCCGGCCATTGTGGTTTTCCTCAACAAAGTCGACCAGGTGGATGATGCGGAACTTCTCGAACTCGTCGAGATCGAGGTCCGGGACCTTCTCAGCCAATACGAATTCCCCGGCGACGACATCCCGGTGGTCAAGGGTTCGGCTCTCAAGGCCATGGAAAACGACCCCGAGCACAAGGAAAACATCCTGAAGCTGATGAAGGCGGTGGACGACTACATTCCGCAGCCGGAGCGTCCGGTTGACCAGCCGTTCCTTCTTCCGATCGAAGACGTGTTCTCGATTGAAGGTCGTGGCACTGTGGCCACCGGCCGGATCGAGCGCGGGATCGTCAAGAAGATGGAGGAAGTCGAGATCGTGGGAATTCGCGACACCGTGAAGACCACCGTCACCGACATTGAAATGTTCCGCAAGCTGCTCGACGAAGGTCGCGCCGGGGACAACGTCGGTCTCCTGCTTCGCGGCATTAAGAAGGAGAACATCGAGCGTGGCCAGGTGATTGCCAAGCCGGGTTCGATCAAGCCGCACAAGAAGTTCAAGGCCCAGATCTACGTCCTGAGCAA
Organism: Verrucomicrobiota bacterium; assembly: GCA_018970725.1. Classification (GTDB taxonomy): domain Bacteria; phylum Verrucomicrobiota; class Verrucomicrobiia; order Verrucomicrobiales; family DEV007; genus V1-115. Next base: position 14,241 of record JAGWVU010000033.1, on the reverse strand, counting down.
AGACGAAGGCGGTCGTCACACCCCGTTCTTCAGCAACTATCGCCCCCAGTTCTACTTCCGGACCACCGACGTGACCGGCAGCATCAAGCTTCCTGATGGAGTCGAGATGGTCATGCCTGGCGACGACGTGGAGATCGAAGTGGAATTGATCACCCCGATCGCCATGGAGAAGACCATCCGCTTCGCCATCCGCGAAGGGGGTCGGACCGTGGGAGCCGGCCGGGTGGGTGAAATTCTCGCCTGATCCTCAGGGGTGCGGATGGCTCGCGAGGGCCGTCCGTCCCGTCCATCAGGTTTCCAGCGCGGCGGTTCTCGGACCGCCGCGTTTTTTTTAGGGGTGGCCTCGGACCGGGCTGGAGATTTTTGAATCCGGGTTGGCCTGGGGGTTTCTGGCGGGATTCCCGGCAGAATCCTGAAAGAGAAATTTGTCAACTCAAGGAGTCGTGTTACGATACCTGCCCTCCGGGTTTAGGGTAGTAGCTCAATCGGTAGAGTAGCGGTCTCCAAAACCGTTGGTTGTGGGTTCGAGTCCCGCCTACCCTGTGACCCGGTGGAGCTGTCCTGGCCTGCGTCGAGGGATTCGGTCTGCAGTTCGGGCAAAGTTGTAATTGATTCAAGTTTTCACAGCCATGGCATTTCATCCTGGAAAGTTCGCTCAAGAGGTGAAGACCGAGTTGCACAAGGCGACTTGGCCGTGGGATCCTCGTGAAAAGGGGGTGAAGCGTTACAAGGAATTGATTGATTCAACTATCGTCGTGCTCATTGCCATGATCCTTTTGGGGGGCTTTGTGGCAGTTTGGGATCTGGTCTTCATGAATCTCATGGATCTGATCAACGGGCTCTGAGAAACCATTCACCACGTAACCCGATGCCCATCGTACCGTCACCGCGCGACCAGTGGTTTGTGGTCCAAGTTCTCTCCGGACAGGAGCAGAAGGTTCACGACAACATGCTTCGCCGGATCGAGACTGAAGAAGTTTCCGATGTAATTTTTGAGGTTCTGCTTCCGATGGAGAATGTTTCCGAGGTGAAGCGTGGGGAGAAGCGGGAGACGAAACGGAAGTTCTTTCCCGGGTATGTGATCGTCAACATGCACCTCATGAATGACGACGGCAGTTTGGTGGACCGGGCTTGGTATTTCATTCAAGAGACGCCTGGCGTGATCAATTTCGCCGGTTCCAAGACCAAGCCGATGCCGATGAAGCCCTCGGAAATCCAGAGTTTGCTGGCGCAGATCAAGCAGGGGCAGGAAGGGACGAACTACGCTGTCCAGTTCGAGGTGGGTGAGACCATCAAGGTGGCGGACGGTCCGTTTGAAAGTCAGAACGGGGTGGTCGAGGAGGTAGATCTGGCGAAAGGGAAGTTGCGGGTGACCGTGAACATGTTTGGAAGGCCGACTCCCGTTGATTTGGAGTTCTGGCAAGTTGAGCGGGCGTAAACCTAGTAAATGTAGCGAGTAGAGAAGATGGCCAAGGAGATTATTAAACTCATCAAATTGCAGATTAAGGCGGGTGCGGCAAACCCCTCGCCTCCAGTTGGGCCGGCGCTCGGTCAGGCTGGCGTCAACATCATGATGTTCTGCAAGGAATTCAACGCCCAGACCCAAGCTCAGGCCGGGGATGTGCTGCCGGTGGTGATCACCGTCTACAAGGACAAGAGCTTCACGTTCGTCACCAAGCAGCCTCCTGCCGGGAACCTTTTGAAGAAGGCGGCCAACATTGCCTCCGGGTCCAACGAGCCGCACAAGAAGAAGGTGGGCAAGTTGACCAAGGCGCAGTTGATGGACGTCGTGAAAATCAAGATGCGCGACATGAACACCACGGACGAGGAGGCTGCGGCGAGGACGTTGGCAGGAACCGCCCGTCAGATGGGCATCGAGATTGATTGGAACAGCTGATCTGATTTTTTAAGAACAAACCGCAGGAGAGCCCACGGCTCGTTTGCACTGCAATCCGAACATGGCAAAGAAGCGTAGCAAGCGATACATGGAAGCCGCCAAGCTGGTGGATTCCACCAAGGCCTATCCGTTGGATGAGGCCGTGAAAGTGGTGAAGAAGTTTCCTTCGCCGAAGTTTGACCAGACGGTGACCGTTTCCGTCCGGTTGGGGGTGGATCCCAAGCAATCCGACCAGATGGTCCGGGGTACCTGTTCGCTCCCGCACGGGAGCGGCAAGGATGTCCGGGTCGCGGTCTTCGCTGAGGGGGAGGCGGCCGAAGCCGCGCGCAAGGCGGGGGCCGAGTTTGTCGGGATGGATGATCTCATCAAGCGTGTCCGAGACGAAAACTTCCTTGATTTCGATGTGGCCGTGGCCACACCGGCTGCGATGACCGAGCTGCGCAAACTTGGCCGGGTGCTGGGTCCCCGCGGGCTCATGCCGAATCCGAAGACCGGGACGGTGACGGATGACACGGCCCGGGCGGTGCTCGAGGTCAAGGCGGGCCGGGTTGACTTCAAGCTTGACAAGAACGCGAACGTTTCGATGACGGTCGGCAAGGCTTCCTTCACACCCGAGCAGTTGGCGGAAAACACCCGTGCCGCGGTGGACGCGGTTCAAGGAGCGAAGCCGGCCTCGGCCCGTGGTGTTTACATCCGGTCGATCACCATCGCGGGGACGATGAGTCCCGGAGTGAGTGTCGATGCCGCTCCTTTGATGCGGACGGTGGGCTGAGAAAAACGAACGATCAAGAAACGATGAACGCTGACAAACAATTGATCATTGATGGGATTCTCGAGCGGCTGAACGCCTCTCCTTTCGTGATTGTGACGGAGTATGCGGGGATCACCGTGAAGCAGTTTTCGGAATTGCGCAGGCGTCTCGGGGATACCGGGGCCCGTTGCGAGGTGGCGAAGAACAGCTTCGTGAAGCGGGCGCTACATGCCGTGAACGCTCCATCGGAGATCGATGCGACGCTCAAGGGACAGAACGCGATTGTCACTGGAGACAGTGACATCTGCGCGGCAGCCAAGGTGTTGCGCGACTTCGCCAAGGAGTTTTCCAAGGGCGCCGTGCGCTCTGGTTTGCTTGATGGTGTCTTCCTGAGTGCGGACGAGGTTCGCGGGCTGGCGGACCTCCCGCCGCGCCCTGTGTTGCTTGCCCAGTTCTTGGGGGTGCTTCAGGCGCCTGGTTCGAAGTTGGTCCGGACCATCAACGAACCCGGAACCGCGCTGGCGCGGGTGCTGAAGGCGAAGGCGGAGAAGGAGGCCGCCTGATTTGGCGGATTCCCCCGCCCGGGGAGAATTCCCATGCGGAAAGACCAAACGAATTTGAATGGATGACAGCCTTGGTGGCTGACTGAAGAAAAACAGACAACTGGTTCCTTGTCGGGTCCGCGGCGGCGGTCCTGAAACGGCGGGTCGCTTCCCGTCACGGCAATACCACAACGAACATGGCAGACCTAAACAAAATCAAAGAGGAACTCAACAAGCTCACTATTCTTGAGGTTGCTGAGTTGGTAAAAGCGCTTGAAGAAGAGTGGGGCGTCAGCGCCGCTGCGCCGGTTGGCGTGGCTATGGCGATGCCCGGCGGTGGCGGTGCCGCGGCGGAACCGGTGGAAGAGAAGACCGAGTTCACCGTGGAGCTGACCTCGTTCGGTGACAATAAGATCGCCGTCATCAAGGAAGTCCGCGGCGTAGTCCCCGGGCTCGGACTCGGGGAAGCCAAGACGCTGGTGGAGAGCGCTCCATCCGTGGTCCGCGAAGGCGTGCCGAAGGCCGAGGCCGAGGAAATCAAGAAGAAGCTGGAAGCCGCGGGGGCGAAAGTCACCCTCAAGTAACCGGAATTTTCCGATTGTTTTCGAAAATGCCATCGCTCGTATTTCGGGCGATGGTTTTTTTGTTGACATTGCCGACGTTGCGGTCTTTGTTGCGGGCCGGTTTGGTCGCGCCCGATGGAAGGCCTCACCGTTCGCTTGCTCCCACGCGTCGCCTCATGATTCACCCGACCCGGATCAGGTTCAACCAAGAGTGTTCCTTGCAGAATCTGATGTTCGAAAAGCCGAGTCTGTCAAGCGTTCGCACCGCCGCGATCGCTTCGTTGGTGGGTGGGTTTGGGGGCCTGTTTGTTGGATTCGTTCCCCGTTCGCGCAGAGGGAACGCCACCCTGCCCGTTGTTTGCGATGTCCGGCAGCATCCAAGAGCCGTCCGGATCTCGTAGAGCGCCTGCATTTGTCTGTTTACATACGCCCGGCGGTTGATTGTGCCGGGCGGCCCCGACCGGAGCGCTCGATACTGAGGCTGCGGAACTGAAACGGAAGGGAGGGTGAAACCTGCCTTCCGAAAACCACATTCAAGGAAATCACCCAATGCTGACGTTGGTTCTTCCCTGCGGTGTATCCGGGAACACGAAAGTGTCGGACACGCGGAGCGGAAAACCACTGACGGCGTTGGGTTCAATCATCGTCTGACGAAAGCCTGACTACCCTCCGATCACCCGCTATGGAAAAACTGGAAAGACGCTACTTCGGCAAGATCAAGGAGCCCATCACCCCTCCCAACCTCATCGAGGTGCAGCTTGAATCCTACGAGGATTTCCTGCAAAAGGATATTCCCCCTTCTAAGAGGAAGGTCACGGGGCTGCAAGCGGTTTTCCGTGAAGTCTTCCCGATCGACAGCTACGACGAAAAGTTCACGCTGGACTTTGTTTCCTACGACGTTGGTGATCCGAAGCTGTCGGCCTTGCAGGCGCTGCGCGAGGGGGAATCCTTCAGCGCCCCGCTCTATGTCACGTTTTCGTTGAAGGACGAGAGCGGCACGAAGGAAGAGAAGGTTTACATGGGGGAATTGCCATTGATGACGCGTCGGGGTACCTTCGTCATCAATGGGGCCGAGCGGGTGGTGGTGAGCCAGCTGCACCGTTCCCCGGGCGTCTGTTTTGAGCGGAGTTATCACCTCAACGGCAAGGAATTGCACGGGTTCCGGATCATTCCGGACCGCGGTTCCTGGCTGGAGGTTCAGTTCGACACCAACGATCTGCTTTACGTCTATCTCGATCGTCGCCGCCGCCGCCGGAAGTTCCTTGCTTCGACGTTCCTGCGGGCGATTGGATACGGCACCGACGAGCAGATCATCCGCGAGTTTTACGACGTGGAGAACCTCGAGTTGCGGGCGGACATCGACGAGGAGGAGTTGAGCTCCCGGATTCCCTTTACCGACTTGATGGACGGGGACGTGGTGCTTTGCAAGGCCTACGAACCGATGACCATCGGCGTGGTGAAGCAGTTGCTGGCGTTGGGGCACAAGACGGTTCCGGTGGTGGATACCGCCCAGGACGACATCCTCATCAAGTCGTTGAAAAAGGATCCGGCGCACGATGAGGAGGAGGCGCTCAAGGATATTTATCGTCGCCTCCGTCCCGGGGATCCTCCGACGATCCCGAACGCCAAGGCACTGTTGAAGCGGCTCTTTTTTGATCCTAAAAAGTATGACCTGACCCGGGTGGGTCGTTACAAGATCAATCAGAAGCTGGGGCTGAAGACCGACACGGACGTTCGGGTCATGACGAAGGAAGACTTCGTGGCCTCCCTGAAGTATCTTCTCAAGCTGAAGCGCAACCAAGGCGTTCTGGACGACATCGATCACTTGGGCAGCCGCCGGGTGCGGGCCGTCGGGGAGCTTCTGGGCAACCAGTGCCGGGTGGGGTTGGCGCGGACGGAGCGGCTCGTGAAGGAGCGCATGACGCTCTACGATGTGAACATCGAGGCGATGACGCCGGGCAAGCTGATCAATCCGAAAGCTTTGTCCGCGGTGGTCCGGGATTTCTTCGGGCGTTCCCAGCTGAGTCAGTTCATGGACCAGACGAATCCGCTTTCCGAGTTGACGCACAAGCGGCGTCTGTCGGCTCTCGGGCCTGGCGGGCTCAACCGGGATCGCGCTGGTTTCGAAGTCCGCGACGTTCACCCGTCGCACTACGGCCGGATCTGTCCGATCGAGACGCCGGAAGGTCCGAACATTGGTCTCATCAACTCGATGTCGACCTTCGCGGGAATCAACGAGTTCGGATTTATCGAGACGCCTTACCGGCGGATCGTCAACGGAGTGGTTCAGGCCGAGATCGTTTACCTTACGGCGGACGAGGAGGAGCGGCACATGATCGCGCAGGCGAACAACGAGATCGACGCGAAAGGGAACTTCCTCGCTCCGAAGATCACGGTGCGGGACAAGGGGGATTTCAAGGACGTGGATCCGAAAACGGCCGACTACATGGACGTGAGTCCGAAGCAGTTGGTCTCGGTGGCCGCGAGTTTGATTCCCTTCCTTGAGCACGACGACGCCAACCGCGCGTTGATGGGCTCCAACATGCAGCGGCAAGGGGTGCCGCTTCTGGTTTCGGATTCGCCTTACATCGGCACCGGGATGGAAGAAAAAGTGGCCCGGGATTCCCGTGCCGTGGTGGTATCCGAAGGGGATGGCATCGTGGCGGCGGCTACCGCGGAAATGATCGTGGTGACGAAGGACGGGAAGCTGCCGGTCTCGGACCGTGAGTTTCTCGCGAACGTCGAATGCGTCAAGCCCAACGCGAACAAGGGGATTCATGTGTATCCCCTGCGGAAGTTCATGCGCTCGAACGCCGGCACCTGCTTGAACCAGAGGCCGATCGTCCGTCGGGGGGATGCCGTCAAGGAGGGGGATATCCTCGCGGACGGACCGAATACCGAGAACGGGGAGCTTGCGCTGGGACGGAACGTGCTGGTGGCGTTCATGCCTTGGAATGGCTACAATTTCGAGGATGCGATCACCATCAACGAGCGGGTGGTGAAGGAGGACATCTACACCTCGATCCACATCGACGAGTTCGAGATCGGGGCCCGGGACACCAAGCTGGGGCCGGAGGAAATCACCCGGGACATTCCGAATGTGGGCGATGAGGCGCTGAAACATCTCGGGCCGGACGGGGTCATCCGGATCGGGGCGGAGGTGAAGCCCGGGGATATCCTGGTCGGGAAGATCACGCCGAAGAGCGAAACCGAACTGGCTCCCGAGGAGCGTTTGTTGCGCGCCATTTTCGGGGAGAAGGCGGCGGACGTGAAGGATACCTCACTGCGGGTTCCTTCGGGTTGCCGAGGGATCGTGATGGACGTCCGGGTCTCGTCGCGCAACACCCCGGTCCGCCAGAAGCTCTCGAAGGCGGAGAAAGACAAGCAATCGGCCGAGATCGACGACGAGTGGAAACGCAAGATCGAGGAGTTGACCGATCAGTTGACCGAGAAGTTGTCCGACGTCCTGCTCGGGGAGAAGATTCCGCTCGATGTGGTCGACGGAAGCACCGGGGAGATCCTGATCCCTGCCAACAAAAAGATCACCAAGACGTTGCTGCGGAAGCTGGCTGAGTCCTACGAATCGATCGAGATCGAGCACAGCCCGATCCGGGTCAAGATCGTGGAGATCGTCGGGCAGTTCGAACAGAAGTTTTCCGACGTCAACGAAGAACGGGAAGGCCGTTTGGACGCCTTGGAGGCGGGGGATGAAGTTGATCCCGGGATCATTAAGCAGGTCAAGGTCTACGTCGCGAAGAAGCGGAAGCTTTCGGTCGGGGACAAAATGGCCGGTCGTCACGGGAACAAGGGGGTGGTGGCGAACATCGTTCCCGAGCAGGACATGCCCTTCCTTTCGGATGGCACGCCGGTCGACATCTGCCTGAATCCGCTCGGGGTGCCGAGCCGGATGAACGTGGGTCAGGTTTTGGAGACCCACCTGGGGATTGCGGCCAAGGCGCTGGGATTCAAGGTGGCGACCCCGGTGTTCGACGGGATTTCGGAGAAGGAGGTGATGAACTTCCTGAAACAGGCCCGCGAGGCGGATGGATTCTCCTGGGTGGGCGAAAACGGGAAGTCGACGCTTTACGACGGACGGACCGGGGACGCTTTTCACCAGCAGGTGGTGGTGGGCATCATCTACATGTTGAAGCTGGGCCACCTCGTGGAAGACAAGATCCATGCGCGGGCCGTTGGCCCCTACTCCCTGGTCACGCAGCAACCCCTCGGGGGCAAGGCCCAGTATGGCGGGCAGCGTTTCGGGGAGATGGAAGTCTGGGCGCTCGAAGCCTATGGCGCGGCTTACACCCTGCAGGAGTTGCTGACGGTGAAGTCGGACGACGTGCAGGGCCGGACCCGGATCTACGAGGCGATCGTCAAGGGCGACAACAACCTCGAAGCCGGGACGCCGGAGTCATTCAACGTCTTGATCAAGGAAATGCAGAGCTTGGGATTGAACGTGAAGGTCGGACCGCGGGATCAGACCGATGCCGATGTCCTTGAGAGCATGACCGCCTGAACCAGAACCGCAGAGCAGCAACATCAACCGTAGCAACATTATGGAAAACAGCGTTGAGAGCCATTTGAAGGAACTCTGGGGCGGTGAATCCAAGGGGAAGGGCTTTGACCAAGTCAACATCACCGTGGCCTCTCCTGACGTCATTCGTTCGTGGAGCCAGGGGGAAGTGAAGAATCCGGAGACGATCAACTACCGGACCTTCAAACCCGAGAAGGGCGGCCTTTTCTGCGAGCGCATTTTCGGACCGACGAAGGATTGGGAGTGCGCCTGCGGAAAATACAAGCGGATCAAGCACAAGGGCGTGGTCTGTGACCGGTGCGGTGTGGAGGTGACGTTGAGCCGGGTGCGGCGGGAGCGGATGGGCCACATCGAGTTGGCCGTTCCGGTGAGCCACATCTGGTTTTACAAGTGCATGCCTTCGCGGATCGGCCTCATGCTGGACATGAGCGCCCGGCAGTTGGAGCGTGTCATTTACTATGAGGACTGCATTGTCATCGATCCGGGAAACACTCCTCTCGAGGCGGGGCAACTACTGACCGAAGTGGAGTGGCGCGAGGCGGAGGAGGAATACGGAGAGCGCAGTTTCCGGGTTGGCATGGGGGCGGAGGCGGTGAAGGAGCTGCTCGCCAATCTCAACCTCCCGCAGACGGTCATCGATCTCGAAGAGGCCATGGGCAAGACCCGGTCCAAGCAGGTGCGCAAGAAACTGGCCAAACGGCTCAAGCTGGCGCAGGGCTTTCTTTCGTCGCGCACCCGTCCGGAGTGGATGGTGTTGGATGTGTTGCCGGTGATTCCTCCGGATTTGCGGCCGCTGGTGCCGTTGGAGGGTGGGCGCTTTGCCACATCGGACCTGAACGACCTTTACCGGCGCGTGATCAACCGGAACAACCGATTGAAAAATCTGCTCCAGTTGAAGACGCCGGACGTCATCATCCGCAACGAAAAGCGGATGCTGCAGGAGGCGGTGGACGCTCTCTTCGACAACGGTCGCCACGGGCGGGCCGTGACCGGAGCCGGGAACCGGGCGCTCAAGTCTTTGTCCGACATGCTCAAGGGCAAGAGCGGTCGTTTCCGGCAGAACCTTCTCGGGAAGCGGGTCGATTACTCCGGCCGTTCGGTCATCGTGATCGGACCCGAGTTGAAACTTGGACAGTGCGGTCTTCCCAAGAAGATGGCTTTGGTCCTGTTCGAACCCTTCATCATCCGCCGGCTCAAGGAGCTGGGCTATGTGCACACGGTGCGCAGCGCGAAGAAGATGATCGAGCGGCGCACCACGGAGGTCTGGGACATTCTCGAGGAGGTGACCAAGGGCCACCCGGTCTTGCTGAACCGGGCGCCGACGTTGCACCGGCTTTCGATTCAAGCCTTTGAACCGGTGTTGATCGAGGGGTCCGCGATCCGTCTCCATCCGCTGACGTGCGGGGCCTACAACGCCGACTTCGACGGAGACCAGATGGCGGTTCACGTGCCGCTTTCGGTGGAAGCGCAGATGGAAGCCCGCATGTTGATGCTGGCGCCGAACAACATCTTCTCGCCGTCCTCGGGTCGTCCGGTCACGACCCCTTCCCAGGACATCACCTTGGGTTGTTACCATTTGACTTGGTCGAAGCAATTGCCGATCCGGGACAAGGAGAAGGTGCCGACCCTGTCGCTCTTCGCCGACATGGGGGAGGTGGAGTTCGCTCTGGCGGCGCACAAGGTCCACATCCACGACGCGATCAGGCTGCGGAACCCCGACTTCGGGAAGGACACGGTTTACGGCGACAAGGAGAGCCGGGTGATCGTGACGACGCCGGGCCGGGTTCGTTTCAACGAGATTTGGCCCGAGCGGCTCGGTTTCATCAACACGCTGGTCAACAAAAAGGTGCTCGGTGACATCATCTGGCGCTGTTACCAGGTGTCCGGCCAGTCGCAAACGGTGGAAGCTCTGGATCGTCTCAAGGACCTCGGGTTCCGCGAAGCCACGCGCTCCGGGGCGTCGATCGGGATCAGCGACATGGTGATTCCGGACGAGAAGATCAACGTGATCGACGAAGCCTACGAGAAACTCCGCGAGGTCACGGCCCACTACACCCGCGGGGTCATCACCAACGGGGAGCGTTACAACAAGGTGATCGACATCTGGACGGAGGCTTCCGACCGGATCCAGAAGGCCCTCTTCCGTTCCATCGAGCACAACGACGGGCGGAGCTTCCCGAACCCGCTCTTCATGATGGTGGACTCGGGCGCGCGGGGGAACCGGGCCCAGATCAAGCAGCTCTCCGGGATGCGTGGATTGATGGCCAAGCCCTCGGGTGAAATCATCGAGCGTCCCATCATCTCCAACTTCCGCGAGGGGTTGTCAGTGTTGGAATACTTCATTTCGACGCACGGTGCGCGGAAGGGGCTCGCAGATACCGCCCTGAAGACGGCGGACTCCGGGTATTTGACCCGGAAGCTGGTGGACGTGGCCCAGGACGTGATCATCACGCAACTGGATTGCGGCACCGTCAACGGGATCACCGTGTCTCCGATTTACGAAGGCGACGAGGAGGTGGTTGATCTCAAGACCCGGGTTTACGGCCGGGTCAGCGCCGAGCGGGTGACCGATCCGGTGACCAGCAAGGTGGTGATCGAGATCAACGATCTGATCGAGGAATCGCAGGCGGACGCGCTCGGTCGTTTGGGCCGGGAGCAGCTCAAGATCCGTTCGGTTTTGACCTGTGAATCCGAGCGCGGCTGTTGCGCTCGTTGTTACGGGATGAGCCTCGCCACGCAGAAAATGGCGCGCGAGGGCGATGCCGTCGGAATCGTGGCGGCGCAATCGATCGGTGAACCCGGAACGCAGCTCACCATGCGGACGTTCCACGTCGGTGGGGTGGCTTCGACCTCGGCCAAGCAGCCGGTCATCAAGGTGAAGAACGCGGGGCGGATCCACTACAACTCGGTGCGGACGGTGGAAACCTCCGAGGGTCGTTGGGTGGTCTTGAGCAAGAGTGGCACGATCAGCGTGCACGACGCGGATGGTCGTGAACTCGAGAGCCATAGCCTGGTCCTCGGGGCGGAAATCTTCAAGCCGGACAACGCGGTGGTGGAAGCGGGCGAGATCATCGTGAAGTGGGACCAACACAACATCCCGATCATTTCGGAACGGGCCGGGGTGATTGGATTCCGCGACATGATCCTGGGCATCACTATCGCCAAGAAGAAGGACGAGGCGTCGGGTGGTTCGAGCCTGGTGGTGGTGGAGCACAAGGAGGATCTGCACCCGCAGATCGTGATCACCGATCCCAAGACCAAGGACGTGATCGCCACCTACTCGGTGCCGGCAGGAGCCTTCCTCAGCGTGCAGGAGGGCAAGAAGATCACCGCGGGAACCATGGTGGCCAAGACGCCCCGGAAGCAGGCGAAAACCAAGGATATCACCGGCGGTCTGCCCCGGGTGGCGGAGCTTTTCGAAGCCCGCAAGCCGAAGGATTCCGCCGAGATCGCCAAGATTGATGGACTCGTGGACATCGCCGGTATCGTGCGCGGCAAGCGCAAACTGGTGATCACCGATCCCGAATCCGGCGAGGAAGAGGAGCACCTCATTCCGCTCAACAAGCACATCATCGTGATCAAGGGGGACACGGTCGAAAAAGGCCAGCAGCTCACCGAGGGACCGGTGGTGCCCCATGAGATTCTGGAGATTTGCGGACCGCAGAAACTTCAGGAGCACCTCGTCAACGAGGTCCAGGAGGTCTACCGTCTCCAAGGGGTTGAGATCAACGACAAGCACATCGAAATCATCATCCGGCAGATGCTGCGGAAGGTGAAGGTGATTGATCCGGGCGATACCAGCTTCCTCTGGGGAGATCAGGTGGAGCGGGTGGAGTTCGATCAGGTCAACCGCCAGATCGAGGAGCAAGGGGGCAAGCCTGCGGAAGGGGAACCGGTGTTGCTCGGCATCACCAAGGCGTCCTTGGAAACCGATAGCTTCATCTCCGCCGCCTCGTTCCAAGACACGACCCGTGTGCTGACCGATGCCGCCACCCTCGGCAAGGTCGATCAACTCCGCGGGTTCAAGGAGAACGTCATCATGGGGCATCTCATTCCGGCCGGGACCGGGTTCAAGACCGCCCGCGATATCCGCATCCAACCGACTGCCGAGGCCATTCCGATGGAAATGCCGGAGGAGACCGTGGAGGAGGATCAATACGCGGATGCCGAGTGAGATCCGGTTTTCCGGGATTCCCTGCCTTTGAGGCCACGGGGGTGGTTCGCCGCCCCTGTGGTTCCCACTTTCAAGCGTCATGGCGATGTCAATCAGCACCCGGAAAGGGGATGAAGGCCAGACCGATCTGATGTTCGGTCGGCGGGTCTCCAAGTCTGATCCCCGGGTCAACACCTATGGGATTCTCGACGAGGTCAACTCGATCCTGGGCTTGGCCCGGGTCGATGCAGGGGAGCCGTTGGTGCGGTCCAGCATCGCCAAGATCCAAACGGATCTGGTGCTCGTGATGGGCGAATTGGCCACCCACGAGGATGATTGGGCGACCTATCGCGGGAAGGGAGGGGGCGTGGTGGGGGAATCCATGCTTGGGGAGCTGGATGAGCTGGTTCGCCTGCTGGAAGAAGAGCGCGGCATCAGTTTTGCCCGGTGGGCGGTGCCAGGGGCGGCGGGCAACCGGGCGGGGGCGGCCTTGGATATGGCCCGGACCGTGGTTCGCCATGGGGAACGTGCCATTGTCGCTCTTTCGGAGTCGGGCAAATTGCCCAATCCGTTGCTTTTGCGTTGGGTCAACCGGCTCTCCGATCTCTTCTGGCTGTTGGCCCGGCTCGAGGAAGGGGATTCCGAGGCTCGGTGAAAACGGACGATTTTGATTACACCTTGCCGGACCGGCTCATCGCGAGCCATCCGGCGGAGCGGCGCGACGCCTCCCGGATGTTGGTGGTCCACCGGGCGACCGGGAAGCTGGAGCACCGGAATTTCCGGGATTTTCCCACCTTTTTCTCTGGCGCGGACTTGGTGGTTCTGAACAACACCCGGGTGGTGCCCGCCCGGTTTTTTTCTCCAGATGGCCGACTGGAGATTTTGCGTCTCGAGCCCGGACCGGACGAGACGTGGCGCTGCATGGTCAAGCCCGGGAAACGGTTCCGTCAGGGGGACCGGGTCAGCATCGGAGGATCAACGGCCACGGTCTGCGAGGTTTGTGCGGACGGGACCCGGTGGCTGCGTTTTGAGCCTCCGCTCGATCCCGGCCGGGACGGGCATTTGGCCTTGCCGCCCTACATGAAACGGGGGGAGGACACCGTGGACCGCGAACGTTACCAGACGGTTTACGCGAGCCGGGAAGGAGCGATCGCCGCTCCGACGGCGGGACTGCACTTCACTCCGGAGATTCTGGAGCGGGTGAACCATCGGTTTGTCACCCTGCACGTGGGGGCGGGAACGTTTCTCCCCGTCAAGGCGACGGAGGTCAGCGAGCACAAGATGCACGTCGAGCGCTTCGAGGTTTCCAATGCCGACGCCAGCGCGATCGCGGGGGCGGAACGGGTCATCGCGGTGGGAACCACGGTGGTTCGGGTGTTGGAGCATTTGGCCGCGGGCGGAGGAATCCGGGGCGGGGCCGGGGAGACCTCGATTTTCATTTATCCCCCCTACGCCTTCCGCCGGGTGAATGGGTTGTTGACGAATTTCCACCTGCCCAAATCGACCCTCCTGATGCTGGTCAGCGCCTTGGCCGGTCGGGACCTCATTCTCGAGGCTTACCATGAGGCGATCCGGGAAGAGTATCGGTTTTACAGTTACGGAGACTGCATGTTGATTCTTTAGCCTGATCCTTTAACCCGCCTTTCTCAAAGATCGCGTCGCGAGGCGTGGCCAGCGGTTCTCTTAGGGAGCGTTGCGGAGAGAGCTGAGGAAGGCCAGCAGGTCCGCGACTTCCTGCGGGGCGAGGCCATGGAGCAGTTGTTCCGGCATTAGCGAGAACGGCAGGGGAGTCTCCCGGATG
>JAGWVU010000079.1 GCA_018970725.1 Verrucomicrobiota bacterium | reverse complement strand
GAGGGTGAGGAGGGTGAGGATGGATGACGATTTCATTTTTGCTTTTGTGTAGGTTGGTTTGTGTTTCAGTGTGGTGTTCGCAGGCATGTTGCCTTGAACATCTATGTATCTTCATACACTGCATGTTCAGAAGCGCAACTGCATTTTTGAATGAATGCGTGATTTTTTCCTGGGGCTTTTTTGCGCCCCGGATTTCGGGGATTTCCGGAACGAACAAAACTTGTTCATTTCAGTGGGCGAATTTTGACCAGAATCGCGTTTCAAGGCCGGGTTCTTGAAAAAAACGTGCAGTTTGGCGGGCCCTGTGCTCCGTCTTGCGGCATGCCACGCCTTCAGATTTTTCAGAACCGCCGCCCCGGCTTTTCGTCATGGGAAATGATTCTCCCCGGGCTGTTGGCCTGCGGAAGCGTCTTCGGTCAGAGTATGGATACCCAGCCGCCCATTTCTGACGTCCTGGAACCCGTGGTGGTGAAGGGCGGGTATACCACGATCGATGCGAACACCGGGGCCTACAATCAACCGGGATGGGTGCAGCGCAGGCCGTTCGCGATGACGCGGGTGCACATTCAGCGAAATCCCGGGGAGGTTGGGGTCGAGCACTGGGTCCGGGCGCGCGAAACTGATGGGGAGTTCAAGTTCAGGATGCAGGAGGAGATCGAAATCGGTTTGCCGGGGCGCATCCAGCTGGATGGCTACTATGATTGGACGGTGGAAGAGGGGAAGGCGGAGCACCAGGATTTCGCGGGTGAGATCCGGTGGGCACCGGCCGACTGGGGCGCGCTCTGGTTGAATCCGGCGCTCTATCTTGAATACAAGGTGACCGATCCAAGCCGGGGCGGGGATGTCATCGAACCGAAGATTTTGCTGGGCGAGGATTTTGGCGAGGGTTGGCATTGGGGGATGAACCTCATTTTCGAACGCGAGCTCAGCGGGGAGAAGGCCCAGGAAATCGCGGTTACCAACGCCGTAAGCAAGACGATTTCCGAAGCGCTGTCGCTGGGCGTGGAGATGGCAATCAAAGGGGAGACCATCGACGGGGCGCGGGGCGAGCCGGAAACCAAGGTCATTATCGGCCCCCAGATGCAGTGGCGTCCGATCGACAACATGTTCATCAACTTCGTCACTTTGGCAGGTTGTACCCAGTATTCGCCCGACTTCGAGGGCTGGTTCATTGTGGGCTACAACTTCGGAAGTAGCATCAGCTCCTCCGGCTCCGGGGGAAATTCGGGTGGACGGCGTCTGGGGCCGATTTCAGGGCGACGCTGAGCTCCGCCTTGAATCCCTGTGGAGCGACGTGCCGGCCCGCTTTTGCTCCCGGAACGCGGGATGCCAGCTGGTGGAAAGCCTCTGCGGTGGTGCAAGGGCCGGTGGGGTCGAGAGAGCGGGTGGTTGTGGAGTTGGCTTCGGTGGATTTCCCCTGACTTTGCGCGGTCCGACCAATTGTGGCGTATCCGGCGTGCTTCTCTCGCTACGAAAATTTCAGTTGACTGCAAGGATTTTTATGGATATTAGACTTTATTGTCTATAAATATAGATATTAAAGCTATGTTCAAGAATAGTCCTCCCGACACCTCGTCCGATGCCGACTCCATCTTCGGAGCCATGACCCCGCGTGCCGGCGCGCTCGATCCGGGAGGCGTGGCACCGGGCGCCGATCCGCTCCACTTTGGAGAGATCGATGGTCTTCTGGAGCTTGTCGCGGAGGCGGAGACCGGCGTGTTGGACGGGCCGCGGACCCCGCCCGACGCGGAGGCGGAGGTGGCGCGTCTGAAGCGCGAGCTGGACGCGACGCGCGCCGAATTGAACGAGGTGAGAACCTCCGCCGGGGAGGCTCCGGCATGGCTGGGTCTGTCCCTACTCGGCATGAACCCGGTGCGCAGGTTGCCGGCGTTGGAAGCGGCCATCGCGGAGAAGACGCGGGAGTTGAAACAGCTGCGCCTTGAGGTTTCCTCGGTGCAGGAGGTGGCCCGGGGGCTGCGGGTGACTGAGGCTGAAGTCTGCCGGCTCGAGGAGATCCGTGCGGGTTTGGAGGAGCGGATTGCGGAACTGGAGGACGCGGAGAACAGCTTCGCGGACCGGGCCCGGAAATTGACGCGGCTCAGGGAGGAGGAGGGGGCCTTGCGGGAATCGGTCGACAAGCTGCAAGGGTGGATGCGGCGGCTGCAGCGTGATGTGGACGGATACGAGGCGGTGATTCCGATGGAGATGGAGAAGCTGGCTGTCTCCCGGCGCGAGCGGGACGAGGTGGTGGCGGAATTGGAGAGCGGGCGGACGGCGTTGGCGGAAATGCGCGGGGAATTGGAAAGTCTTCGGGGTCGAAGGGAATCGGAAGCGACTGAAGCGGAAGCGGTGCGTCTGGAGTTGGAAGGGTTGCGGGGCGAGTTGGTGGCGGAGCGTGCCGATTTTGCCGCCCTGACTCTGGAGGTTCGGGAATTGCGGGAGGCGCGCACGACGCTCTTGGAAGAGAACCGGCGTGCGGAGGCCGAAAGGGATGCGCTTCGGGATCAAGGTGACCGCCTCAGTGCGGCTGTGCGAGAGGTGGAGGCGAAGCGGTCGGCGGAATCCCGAAGGCTTGAGGAGTTGACCCAATCGATTGCCCAGCGGACCAAGGAACAGGCGGAGGCGCGGCTGATGGAGGAGCAGGCCCGGACCGAGTTGCGGGAGGTGTTGGACCGGGTGGCGGCGGAGAGCCGAACCCTTGCGGATTTGGAAGCGGCCCGATTGGAGGTCGAGCGATTGGCTGCGGATCTCGCTTCGCTGCGGGGTTGCGTGGAGGAATTGGAGGAGATCCGGCGGATCGGTCACGAAGAGCTGGCATCCCTTGAGGGCGACGCGGCGCGAAGCCGGGAGGAGTTGGCGGGTCTGCAGGCGGAGATCGCGCGCCATGGGGAACAGGAGTGCCGCGCCAGGGAGACGGCCGGGGAAGAGGGGCGGCGTCTGGAGGAGTTGGAGGGGAAAGTGGCGCAAACTGAGGCGATGCTCGGGCGCCAGACCGCCGAGGTGGAGGCGATGCGGGATCAGTTGGAAAAACTGAAGGAAGAGATCGAAGACGCCGCGGAGGAGCGGGTCCGGCTGGTCAGCCAATGCGCCATTTGCCGGGAAGAATTGGAGGGGCGGCGCGCGTCCCTGGCCGGGCTGCAGGAGAGCTTCCGCAGCGTGCAAATCATGGCGGAGAAGCGCCGGGAGGACTTGAGGGTGGCCGAGACCCGGCTGAGGGAAGTCAAAGTGGCGCAGGAGGAAGTGGTCCGGGCGCATCGGTCCCAACTCGAATCTTTGGTCTTCAAGGTATCGGAAGCCAACGCGGCGCTGGAGGATATCCGTGACCGGATGACCTCTGAACGGGCGCGGGGTGAGGCCTTGGAAGAGGATCGGCGCCTTGAGGTGTCGGCCCTTGAGACGATTCGGGAGGGATTGCAGGAGGAGATCGCGGAACGGGGCCGGGAGTTGACGGGGTTGGAGGCGGGGATCGCCCGTCATCGGGAATTCCTCGGTGGTCTCGAGGAGCAATATCGGAATCTGGAAGCGTCCTACCAAGGGCGGATGGAGGAACTGCAATTCGCCCGGATCAAGGCCGAGGACGAGCTGGCCGCCAAGCTGGCGGTTCTTGATGAAACCTCCGCGAAGCTGGACCTTCTGCAGTCCCGGAACCGGGACCTGAGCGAGGCAATGGCGGACTGCGAACGCGTGGTGGCGCTCAGGGATCGGGCAGCCGAGCGCCTCCGCCGTTCCGAGGACCGCGAGCGGGAGCTGCATGACCGGATCACCCGCCTTGAGAAGAGGGCGATGGGGCTGCGTCCCGCCTGAGAATCAAGGGGCCGTGATGGAGTCGGACGTCTCCGTGTTCCGTGTCGGAGCGTAGGTGAAACCGCTCAAGGTGATCCCGGTGACCGTGAAGGTGAAGGTCCCGGTGCTCCGGGTCCGCGGGGAGGTCAGGGCGGCGTTGCCCCGGCGGTCCGTGGTTCTGGAGACCGTTCCGCCGACGACCCCGGACCAGTTCCCGGTCACGGCGGCTCCGGATTTGGCGGCGCCGGTCTGGTCCCTGACGGTGACCGTCGCGGTGGCTTGGTAACCCTGCCTGGAATTGGTGAGGGACATGGCGATGTTCGCCACATAGACCACGGTGTTGTCCTGGACCACCACCGTGAGGGTATCGGCGGCGGAGGAGAGACCGCTGTTGTCCTTGACGACGAGAGAGGCGAGGTAAGTGCCCGGAGCGGAGTAGGTGTAGACGGGGTTGGGCGCGGTGGACGTTCCGCCGTTGCCGAAGTCCCAACTGTAGGAGACGATGGTTCCATCCGGGTCACTGCTGCCCGCGCTGGAGAAGTTCACCGTCAAGGGAGCCGGACCGGAGAGGGGTGCGGAGCTGTCCGCGACCGCCACCGGCGCCTGGCCGTTCAAGGGGATGACGCTTCCGGTGAGGGAGAACTGGCCGAGGCTGCCGTAATCGTTGTAGGCGGTGATGGCATCACCGGTCCCGGTGCCTTCGACGGAGAGGTAGTAGGTGCCTTGGGAGACGGAGGTGGACAGGGTGGCACCCAGGGTGGCGGGCGATGCAGAGGTCACCAAATTGCCGACGCCGTCGTAGAGCCCGAGCAGGATATCGAGATTCGGGGAAGGCGTGGCGGGGGTGACGGAGAAGGAAATGGGACCCGCCCCGGTGGTGAATCCGAAGAGATCCGCATCCGCGCGGCGCTCGATGATCCCGGAAGCGGATGGCGCGGTGCCGCTGAGGGACGTGGCGTTGACGATGGAATCTCCGTGCGCGTCGGTGCGGTATCCGGTGATGTTGGAGATCAGAAGGGTGTCATCCTGGGTGTTGTTGGCGGAGGTGTATTCCCCTTTGCTCCACTGGACCACCTCCTTGTAATACCCGACGCCCATAATGGGAGCCCAATTGGCGTGACCCTCGTAATATTCCACTCCGGTGGTCTGGCCGTCGTGGCTGAGGTTGAAAGTGTGTCCTGCCTCGTGGCTGGCGGCTTCGGCGGTGTATTTGACGTTGCCATTGCCCAGCTGGGCGGGGAAGACGAAGCAGGGGGTGTCCGAGTTCCACGAAAACGATCCAAGATAGGCGACGCCACCGGCCCCTGCCCCATACCAATCGTAGCTGCTGCCTCCGATGCAAACCCGCACCCCGAAGGCGGTGTCCGTGCTGGTGGACTTCCGAAGCGCTTCAAGGCCGGGGTCTTGCGTGGTCACGTCCACGTCAAACGGAGCGAAATCCTCGGCGACGCGCTGCCAGATCAGTTGGATGTTGTCCAGCTCGGTGGCGGTAAAAGTCGTGGTATCGGCATCGGTGCTGTAGGCTGGGGTCACGATGTTCGCGCCGGCGGTGAAGTTGGTGTTCCAAGCGGTGCCACTGGTCACGTTGCCATCGAAGTCGAGGTAAATGACCTTGGAGGCCCCGGCCTTGCTGTGAAGGAAGAAGGTGTCCGCCGCCGGGAAGGGACCCGCGGCAACGGTGGTCCCGGAGGCCGTCGGCGCGTTGGCGGCGGTGCCGGCGCAGACATATTGGAGGCGACCCTGGCGATCCGCGTGAAGGGAGCGGTCCCGATTGCAAAGGGCGTGCAACTCGACGTCGGTCCGGCCATACCAAGCGGCGATCCGCTTCAGATTGCCTCCCATGGCCAGCGGGATGGCCGCGCCCTGGGCTCTTCTGGGGAGGTTCAACGCGGGGAAGTTTTCCCCCTTGGCGTTGGTCTGGGCGGGGCTGGTGGCGGGAAGGAGCAGCAGGCCCAAGGAGAGAAGCAGACCGGGGGATGGCTTTGGAGTCGGCATGGTTTGGAGGGGTGAAACCGAATGAGCACCCAGTCATATCGCTTGAGCGTTTTTCTGGCAATCGTTTTCTTTCTGCCGGAAATCTCTGGTTGGCCCGCGGGCGGAAAGTGCGGTAGCCTGCACGCCCGGTGATCTTCCGTGCCGCCATCGTTCTCCTTGGTCCGCTCCTCTTTGCCGCTGCGGCATGGGCCGCGCCCCGCCCCAACGTGCTGATTTTCATGGCCGATGATCTGGGTTACTCGGACCTCGGTTGTTACGGAGGGGAGATCGCCACGCCGCATCTGGACCGGTTGGCGGCGGGAGGGTTGCGGTTCACCCAGTTCTACAACACCGCCCGGTGTTGGCCGAGCCGGGCCGCGTTGCTTACCGGATATTACGCGCAAGCGGTGAACCGCGACGCCCTTCCCGGTGCGAATGGCGGAGGCGGAGGCAAGAACCGGCGGCCCGAGTGGGCGCGGCTTCTGCCGGATTTTCTCAAGCCGCACGGGTATCGGGCCTACCACAGCGGCAAGTGGCACATCGACGGCAAAGTCCTCGACGGTGGGTTTGACCGCTCCCTGGACATGGAGAACCAGGGGAGTTTCTTCTCCGCCAAGGGGAATTTGATCGACGACGTCCCGGTGCGGGTGCCGGAGGACGAGACCGGATATTACGCGACCACGGCGACCATCGACCACGCCCTGGAGTGTTTGCGGGACCACGAGGTGAATCATGCCGGAAAACCGTTCTTCCACTACATCGCCTTCATCGCCCCCCACTTCCCGCTGCAAGCGCTCCCGGAAGACATCGCGCGATACCGGGACCGGTATTTGGCGGGTTGGGATGCCTTGCGTGCGGAGCGCCATGCCCGTCAGCTGGCTCTCGGCGTGGTGACGACCCCGTTGTCCGCGCTCGAAAGAAACGTTGGGCCTCCCTATGCGTTTCCCGAGGCGATCGCCAAGCTGGGGTCCGGCGAGGTCGATCGTCCCTTGCCTTGGGCGGAACTGACGGAGGAGCAGCGTCGCTTCCAAGCCACCAAGATGGCGATTCACGCCGCCATGGTGGATCGGATGGACCGCGAGATCGGGCGGTTGTTGGAACACCTTCGCGCCACCGGACGCCTCGACAACACGCTGATCTTGTTCGCCTCGGACAACGGGGCCAGCGCGGAAATCATGGTCCGTCACGGCGGGCATGATCCCCGGGCCGAGCCCGGCAGCGCCGCGACCTATCTCTGCCTGGGGCCCGGTTTTTCCAGCGCGGCCAACACCCCTTTCCGACGTCACAAGACCTGGGTTCACGAGGGCGGGATCGCCACGCCCCTGATCGTCCATTGGCCCGCAGGGATCGCCGCCCGAGGGGAGTTGCGCCATACTCCGGCGCACCTAATCGACATCGTCCCGACCGTTCTCGAGGCTGCGGACCTTTCCAAACCGGTGGTTTGGGCGGGGAGCCCGATCCCGCCGGCTCCGGGTTGCAGCTTGGTCCCAGCTTTTGCCCGGGACATGCCGATCCGGCGCGAGGCCCTGTGGTGGTTGCACGAGGGCAATCGGGCCATCCGTTCCGGGGATTGGAAACTGGTGGCCACCCGGGGCGGGCCCTGGGAGCTTTACGACCTGTCCAAGGACCGGGCGGAGTCGGTCAATCTGGTGGACCTGCATCCGGAGATCGCCGCCGACCTCGAGAAGGAATGGAACGCCCGTGCTGCCGCGATGGAAGCGATGCGTCGGCCGTCCGTTCCTTGAAGCGAGCGGCGGGAGTTTCTGCTCCGCGCCGCATTCAGCGCGGTGCCTTGAGCCGCGCCACGACCAGCTCCTTCAGATGCCGCACCGGGATGGAACCGGTGGAGAGGACGGCTTCGTGGTAACGCCCGAGATGGAAAGCTTCGCCAAGTTCGCGTTGGACCTCGTGGCGCACTTGCAGGTGGGCCTCGCGGCCGGCGAAGTAAGTGGAGAGTTGGGTGAAGCTCAGCTTGGCCCGGGTGATCTTCGGACGCGCCTCGCCTTCGGTCTGGAAGGCTTCCTTCGTAAGGAAGGCGAATGCCTCGTCGTCCGTCATGTCGGTGCAATGCATCTTGTGATCGAGGATCGTGTTCGCGATGGCCCGGAGGAAAAACTTCAGCTGCATGAGGCGCAGGGCGAGGTCGCCGCCGCCGTAACCCTGATCGAGCATCATCTGCTCGGTGTAAACGGCCCAGCCCTCGATATACACGCCGGAGCCCTGCACGCGGCGGATCATGGAGGGATGGCGATTTGCATACACCAGTTGCACATAGTGCCCCGGGTAGGCTTCATGGATGGTGAGGATCTTGAGCATGCGCTGATTGTATTCGCTGAGGAAGCTCTTCACGCGTTCCACTGGCCAGTCGGCGGGCGGCGGGCTGATGGCGTAAATCGTGTCCGCCTTCGGATCGAGCGCGGGCGCGGCATTGAGGAAGGCCATGCTGTTGCCCCGCTGAAACTCCGGCATCTCGAGAATCTGGCAGTTGTCCGGCTCTGGCATCCGGAGGATGTCGTTCTTCGTGATGAACTCACGGATTTCCCGCACGGTGGCCCGCGCGTCCCCCACGAGGCCGTCCGGCGCACCGTGATCTCCGCCCACCCATTCGATGACGCGCCCGATGGTCTCGCGGCGCCCGTCTTCATCATCGGGCGGCATGGGTTCGCCGGGAAACGCGTTCGACCAGAGCTGACGCGATACGAGCAGCATGTCGCGCTTTGTTTGGGCAAACGCCATCCCGGCCCGCGCGAGCACGTCATCGGCGCTCATGTCCGCCTGGAGCACCTGCCCGAGCTTGGCGGCGAAGCGTTCCCTGCCCGCACGCCAGTCATCCGTCGCCGTGGGCAGCAACTCCTGTTCCAGATAGTTGAGATGCGCGCGCATCGCTTCCGCGGCAGCTTTCGCAGCGGTTTCCAGCTCCGCTTTGCGCGGTGTGTCGCCGGCGAGGTCGGGCAGGTCGTGCTCATAAAACCTCACCGCGCCGCGGGTTTGGGCGATGGCGGTGGTGGTGTGCACCCGGGTTGGATGTTTCAGCGAAAGCCTTGCCTGCGCGATCATCGCCGGCACCTGTTCCAAGCGGGCGATGACATTCGCGATGTTTTGCTCTTTCGGCAGGGTGGATTGCGTGAGCAAGGCATAGGCGCCATCGGTGGCGATGCTTGTGTAACCACGCGGATCGCGCTGCCAGGGCCGTTCGTGCTCCTCGGTCCAGATATCGAGCTTCAGCCCGTCGCGCAGCATCTCATAGTCCACCTGTCCATCCCGCGTGAGCTGATCATACGCCACGCGCTTCGGCAGTTCCTCGAGCTTGCGTTTCGCCAGCTCGAGACGCTTTTCGAGGCCCGCTGGCGAGAGATCATCGAGAAGGGCATCGAAGCGATGATCGCCCAGCCGCGTCGCCCCGGTGGGACTCAACGGCAGCGAGGCTTCGAGGTATTCCTCGTAAAACTCGCGCAGCGCTTGATCGGCGTTTTGTGCGTCGGCCGCGGCGGAGAGGGCGAGAAAAGCGAGTGTTCGGAGCATGGCGAAGGGGTTGGAATAAGCAAGGAGCGGGATCCATGTCAGGGCTTCGTGGGCGCGTCAAACTTCCACGTGGTTTTGAAGTCAGGCTCAAGCGGTTGATTGATCAGGCTGGCGCGGAGGAGTTCGACCGGGATCGGACCGAGCTGGAGAATGCCATCGTGGAACTCCTTCTCGGTCAGTTGGTGACCGCCGACCAGCTCGCGATGCAACGCGATGAATTGAAGGCCGCCGAGCATGTAGCCGCATTGATAGAGCGGGGAGTAGTCGCCCTTGATGAAGCGGCGCACCTCGCTGGTGGCCCCGAGCTTCTCATGACCGACGCGCCCGGTGAGGAACTGCACCATCTCCTCCGGCTTCATCTCACCGAGGTGAAATTTCAGCGTCACGATGATACGCGCACAGCGGTGCATCCGCCAGAACAGGGCGCCGATGCGGTCCTCCGGCGTTGTTTGATAGCCCATCTCCCAAAGGCGCATCTCCCAGTAGAGCGCCCAGCCCTCGACAAAGAAGGGCGTGCTGAAACTGCGGCGGTAGGGCAGATGACGATCCGCCATGAAGCGTTGCAAGTGATGGCCGGGGATGAGCTCGTGCGGCACCACATTGCGCATGAAGGGACGGTTGTTGCCCCGCATCGCCATAAGCTTGTCTTCGTGTTTCATCGCCTCGTTCGCATAGGCGATGAGGATGTCGTGCCCGCTGTAGGCGGCATACGGCATCTGCTTTTGAGCCTGCGGGCCGAGCATCGTGGTGCCCCACCACTCGGCGCATTCGGCGGGCACGGTGACCAGTCCGCGCTTGGTGACAAAATCCATCGCACGTCTGCCTTCGGAGCGCACAAACGTCTCTTGCTCGCCGGGGCGCACATGTTGCAGCTTGACGCGCAGCAGAGCTTTCTTCCAATCCTCACCCAGCTTCATTTCCTGCGCGGCTCTTTTCATTTCCGACTCGCACCACGCGAACTCACGCTCCGCAATGCCGATGAGTTCCTCCGGCGTGTAAGGGATGAACTCATGCGCGAGTTGCGCCTGCAAATAGCTCGCGCCCTGCGCTTTGCCAAGCAGCGGTGCGTCCTCCTTCTCTTTGATGCCCGCCAATTCCTCGCGCAGAACCTTCGCATAGTCTTCCAGCGCCTTCTGCGTGTCGCCGTAGGGCTGCTTCATCCACCAGCTGAAGTCGGGCAAAAAGCCCTCATAATTGCCAAACCATGTTTTCAGCGACTCACGCAGCGCCTCGGTCCTCTCTGCCACTCGCAGTGCCTGGTGCGCCGTGGGGAGGGGGATCGTTTGGTCCTTCCCGGCGTCCGCCGCGGGCGTTCCGCCGCCCTTTTTCGCCTCCGGCTTCTTTTCCTTGGCCGCCTTCAACTTCTCCTGGAGACCGGCGATCCGTTTCGCCAACGGCGCGAGGGCGCTGGCGGCTTTTTCCGGGTTCAAAGGGGCCCCGTGCACGCGCTGCTCGGTGAGTCCGTCGATGACCGCACGAAAGGGCATCCACGCGGAGAGTTCCTGCAAATCAGCGCGCCGGTCGCCGACATGCCTCAGCGAGGCTTCGAGGTCATTGCGCATCAAAAGAAAGTCGATCCGCCCCTCCGGCGGGAGTTTGGAGAAATCGAGCGCAGTCAACGTTTCGAGCCAGCCCGCCAGCATCTGTTGTTCGCGGTCCAGAGACCTGACGGTATCGCCCGTGATCGCCCAATGGCGCCCGAGCAGGCTCGCATCCGCGCCATATTGCTCGATCAGCACTCGCGGCGGCACCTCGCCGCAAACAATGGTGGCGAAGAAAAGGAAAAGCAGGGATCGGGTCACGGCGTGACTGGATATGAAAAGCCCGCCCAAAGCAAGCGAGGCATGCGACGGACGACCCGCCGGGGAGCAACGCCGCCACGCCATCCCGGCACCCCAAGCATCTCAATCAGCTGGACCCTACAAGCGGGATTGAAAACAGTTAAGTGAAAATAGTTAAGCGGGATGATAGTTTAATCGCAGACACCGGAAGAACTGACAGTCATCCTGCTTGGCTGTTGAGAGAACTGACAGTTATCCTGCTTGGCTGTTGAGAGCGGAACTGTTTCGCAAGGCCAAAATAGTCATCCTGCCAAACTGTTTGACGCTGCAATCGCCTGGAGAGGCACCGGAGGCTTTGCGCCGTCTCCCAGCCACCCACCTTTCGGGCTGAGTCGATTCGTGATGGGCAAGCGCAGCCGGTATGCAAAGGAGAATCGGCAGGCGTGCCCATGCCTCTTGGCTCCGCGCTTGAAGGAGCGCGGTGTTCTTGTGAATTTGCCGGCGGTGTCTTGTCGGAGGCCCGCTGCCTCACGGATTGGCCGACCGGCCGGCCGCGGGATCGGCGGTCAGCGAGGCGTGCCGATCACGTTGCGGCGCAGGTCGCGCAGACCGC
>JAGWVU010000106.1 GCA_018970725.1 Verrucomicrobiota bacterium | reverse complement strand
ACCGCGAACAAGCATAACAGGCACAACCCTTTACAATCGGATTCTCGTCCCGCGTCCACGTCGGTTTCCGGGCGGAAACCGGCCCCGTCTCCGTGCAGGCCGTCCCGTTCCGCGCCACCCGGGTCGGCAACACGCAATCGAACATGTCCATCCCCTTACCGATCATCCGCACGATCTGGTCCGGATGCCCCAGCCCCATCACATACCGCGGCCGGTCGGCCGGCAGGTGCGGCTCGCTCGCATCGATCGCCTTCATCATCAGCTCCTCCGGCTCCCCCACGCTCACCCCACCCACCGCGTATCCGTCGAAACCGATCTTTTGCAGTTCCTCGAAGCTCTTCGCCCTCAAGTCGTCGTAATCCCCACCCTGCCCGATTCCAAAAAGCAGGTTGCGGTGGCCAATCCGGTCCTGCTCCTCCCGGCAGATCCGTGCCCAGCGGTGGGTCCGCTCCAGGCTTGCCGCCATCTTTTCCTGGTCGCACGGCCACGGCGGACACTCGTCGAACGCCATCATCACGTCCGAACCCAGCGTGTCCTGCGCCCGGATCGCCTCCTTCGGCCCCAGGAAGAACTTCTTCCCGTCCACGTGGCTCGAAAACATCACCCCCTCCTCCGTCATCTCCCGGATCTTGGCCAGGCTGAACACCTGGAATCCCCCGCTGTCGGTCAGGATCGGCCCGTTCCAACCCATGAACTTATGCAGCCCGCCCATCTGCTGGATCACCTCCAGCCCCGGCCGCACCACCAGATGGTAGGTGTTGCCCAAAATGATGGGGGCCTTCATCTCGATCAGCTCGTCGGGACTTACTCCCTTCACCGAAGCCTGCGTCCCCACCGGCATGAACACCGGCGTCGGCACCTCCCCATGCGCCGTCTTCAGCACCCCCGCCCGCGCCTTGCCGTCTGTTTTCTCCAGCCGGAACACCTCCCCGGCCTTCCTCACGGGACGATGACCTCCACCCCCTTCTTCTCCAGCCGGAACGTCACCGGCGTCTCCCCGCCGTACTCTCCGTCCACCTCCAGCGCCACCTTCTCATCCGCCTCCACCGTCAGTGCCGGGGTCTGCAGATACTTCACCTCGGGGAGCGACTCCGGCCCACCGATCAACACACCTTGCAGATACCAGAGCAGGTCCAGCGGTCCGGACTTCGGGAAAATACACACATCCAGTTTCCCGTCGGCCATGTCGGCCTTGGGAAAGAAGCGGAACGGACCCCCGTAATGCCGGCCGTTTCCAATCAACACCATCGCCCCGGGAAACTCCTGCCCCTCCGCCTTCACCCGTAGATGCGGCGCCGGGGCCACCGTCACCTGCGCCACCGTGAGTAGATAACTCCAGGGTCCCCACGCCCGCTTGGCCTCCGGATGGGTCTTTCTCACCACCTCCGCGTCCAGCCCCACGCCCGCCAGCTGGATGAAGCGTCTTTGGTTGGCATAGCCCAGGTCCACCCGACGCCGGTGGTTCTTTCGGATCACTGCGAGCGCCCTCTCGATGTCGGGTGAAATTCCCAACTCCAGCGCCAAGACGTTCATCGTGCCCACCGGCAGGATGCCGAGCGCGCATGTGGCTGGGTCGATTCCATTGAGAACCTCGTTGACTGTGCCGTCGCCACCCGCCGCCACAATGGTCTTGAACCCCATCGCCACCGCCTCCTTGGCCCGCCGCTCCCCGTCCCCGGCATTTTCCGTCAGCAGAATTTTCGCCTCGGCGGCCATTTTGCCGATCCGGTCGATCGTTTTGCGGGCCTGATCGCCCTTGGCGGCGGGATTCAGGATGATACACCAAGGGTTGCCGGATGAGGTCGACATCCCCACGTCATACCGAAGGAAAGCGCCCGAGTCACCCCCGGCGG
>JAGWVU010000032.1 GCA_018970725.1 Verrucomicrobiota bacterium | reverse complement strand
TGTGTCCTCGCCTCGCGCCAGGCGACGCGCAGCGGATTTCTCTTGCACCACAATTGAAACCAACGAATATGCGGCTGTTATTATTGCACTTCGAGTTTGATAGCGCGCTATTTGTGCGAACCTGAGCTTTCATCTGGCACAAGGTAAATCAAAGAAACAACCTCTTCAACAGATATTAGACAACGAGCTTAAAAAATTACTTCTTGGTGAGCAGCGCGTCTCCGAGAGAAAATATGGGAGAATAAATCGCATAAATGAGAAAACCAACCAGTGTACCCAAGACAAGAATGGTCACCGGCTCAATCAGCTTGTCGATCTGACTGGCCATCAGATCCAACTCCTCCTCGTAATCGTCCGCGATCTCGTTCAATGGCTCCGCGCCTGAACCGGTCTCACCTGCCAGGTCCATCACCCCGCAGATCGTCCGCCCGTCCTGGCCCAGCCAATGGGACTCCAGAAGAAAGCTTTCGGCCATGGTCCTTCCGACCGTGAGGTGACTGTTCACGCGGGTGAAGAACTCCTTGTAGAAAACATGCTTGGAACTATCTGCGGTGATTTCAAGCGCCGTCTTGATCCGCACGTTGGCATCCACCAGCAGGGCTAAACACCGGAAACTGGTGGCCGCAGCGGACTTCCTGATCAGGTCACCCACCACCGGAATTCCAATCATGAAGCGCTGCACCGACGGCACCGCCATGATCTTGCCCCACTTCTTGAATAAATAAAAGAGGGCGGCGAAAGGAATCAGTGCCGTCCAAGGATACTTTACCAAGGTGTCGGACAGCTTCATGAGCATTGTAGTGGCGAAGGGCAACTTGGAGCCTAGGGAAGAATAAAGCTTCACCATGGCGGGAATCAGCGTGAAGCTCATGGTGATGACCACCGCCACGCCGATCACGAGAACGATCGCCGGGTAAATCATCCCCGCTTTCAACTTGCGCATGATGGTCAACGCCTTCTTCTGGCTGTTCCCGACCCGCCGAAGCACCACCGGGAGCTGACCCGCCTCCTCACCCGCCCTGATGAGCGCGATCATGTCCGGAGTAAAAAGGTCCGGATTCTTCCCCATCGCGTCACTGATCCGGTCCCCGGACTTCAAGTCACTGCAAATGTCCGCGATGGCTCCCCGGTAGCGTGGGGACTTGACCCGATTCACCTGCAGCTGGAAAGCCTTGATGGTCGGCACGTTCCTCTCGAAGCACTTGGCGAGGCCATTGAAGAAGCCCACGCGGTCATTCATCGAAGGGCCACCCATCGTCAGCCGCTGGATAGTCTCATCAAGCCCGCTGATACTAGAAACCTCCGCCAGCTCGTTAGCCATCTGGCCAGCACCAACCAAGGCGCGATCGTCCGCCACTGTGTCGACGACTACCTCGGCTTTCTGCCGATTCTGGATATTGGTGAGCTTGACTTTCTTGAGCATGATGGCAGAGCGCTACGGAGTGCCTATGGGCTGGGCGCGGGCAAACCGGAGGTTGGGACGATCTTTTCGGGAACCACCGACTTGCCTTTGATAATGACGGTCGACTTTCTAGTCCCGGCATTCTTCGTGGCTTCGAGCCCGATCTGACCGGGGAGATAGGCCTGGACCCTTGGGCTCAAGTCGATCTTTTTCCGCAAAACCCGGGGCTGGGACACAGACCGACCCGCCTCCAAACGCCAGGCGATGACCACTTCATCCGGGGAAATCATCTGGACCACAAGTTCGTCGGTCTGGCCCTCAAGCAAATGCGGAACCGCCTGCCCCTCTTCCAACCGGAGATCCCCAAGCAGGATGGCGCTTACCTTCCCCTCCGCGCCCTTGGCCACACCTGAAACAGGAAGCGCTTCGAGGATGGCGGTCAGCTTGGCCCCCTCCACACCGGTGGCAACGACCTGCTGCTTCGGGGCCGCGAGCACAGCATAGGGATTCCTTTCATCCTGCTCGACGAGAACCCCCTTCTTGTAGGTCGGGAGAATGCCGACATCAGCCGCCGTCTGGCCCGCTTCCTCGGACCGGACAGGAAGAATCAAGGCGGCAACCACTGCCAAGGCGGCAAGTGAGATCGGGCTGGCGGGGGAAGGGTGCATCCGGATGGGTCAGATGGAGGGAAGGATTGGCAGATCAACAACCAGTTCGAGGTGGACGTCGCTACCGGACTCGGCCCGACGCAAAACACAGCTGGTCAACCGCGATGTGGGAATCGACTCCTCGAGGTTGCCGAGCCAGTTGATCACCTTGACGTATTCATCCTTGACGACGATGTGCGCACGAAGGCACCCGGTGAGCACAGCATCACCCCGGCGTTCCATCAATTCAAACCTTTGTGACTCCGTGAAAATATCCGACTGCTTGACCAGATCCACGACACGCTGCTCCGTGGCTTGGGCGCTCTGGGTGGAGCGCAGGAAGGGTTCCCACTTCTCCAGGAACTCGCGAAGCCCACCGGTGGAAGTCTTGAGCTGGTCAAGCCCCCGCTTGGCGGCCACAAAGCTCATCTGGGCGGCATCCATTGTCTCCCTGGCCGTATCCGCCTCCCTCCGCTGCGCCGCGGCCCTCTGCTGGAAAGTCTGCGCCCCATAGAGAAAGCCCCCGATGATGAGGAGAAGAATAACACAAGCCAATTGCTGATCTTTCATGACACAGACACGTTAATTCTCCCCACTCTGGCGCCCTTGCCCGCTAGACTTCTGCCAAACGAGAGTGGCCTTGTAGTCCAACTGATCGAGCTCCGTGCTCTGCTGGGCCGAGTAAGCCCTCACCCCGAGATCGCGGATCCCCTGCAGCGTGGCATCCATGACCTCGCTGTTTGCGTTGCTCATCCTGAGCTCCAACTTGACCTGCTCGGGCAACTCCGAGTTCCTGGTCAGGGAAAGGTCAATGATATTCGCATGCTTTCCGGCACCACGACTCACCGCCACGCAAATCGGCTGAAGACCGACAGCCCCCTCGAGCCACTTGGCCACGCCCGTAGCCCGGATGACCAGAGCATCAATCCTCCCCCGATCCCCGCCGATCCGCGCCGTCTCAGCCTGATAGGTCGCTGCCTGTGTGGAATAAGACAAGGCCTCGAGCACAGCCTTCCTGCGCTCCATCTCGAACCAGCACATGGCGAATGTACTTCCAACTAGGGCGAGATAAAAGCCGATCGGCACAAGACGATAGACAGGCGGAAGCCCCTGGGAAACCTCACCCCGGGGACTCTTCAGATCATGACAAACGTAAAGTTCGGCAGCCATTCTAATTCTGGGTTAACACCATCCAAAGATGATCAGACTGGGTGACATCGACCGCCCCGTGGGGCTCAAGCCTTGTATACAGGGCGCTTGCCAGCGCAGTGCCGGAATGCTCATGCAGGAGCACAATGGGAACACCGGGGCCGGAACCGTTGATGAGAGGAGCCGAAATGGCCATCACCGGCTCGGTGTCCGCGCCCGTGAAAAAGCCGCCCCGGGCACGCAACTCGCTCCACTGCCCCTTTTTCTGAGACAACACACAGGCGGACCCTTCACAGCATGCAATGAGCACGAAATCGCGCTTCGTCCCCCCGACCTGATGCTGGCGGCGAAGGTAATCCTCAACCATCGCAAAAAGACCACAGGTTACACGCAGCACCCTGAACCCAGAAGCAGCTAGGGCATCCTCAACGGAACGAATCAGCGAATCCTCACACGAAAGCAGGAGACTCGCACTTGTCTCCGGATTGTGATAGACCGCATAGCGCTTGGAGCGATCATACTTCGCCCCCACGACAGCCCTCGGATTCGTCCGGAGCAAGGCTTCACTACCCGGCTTCCTCGAAAGATTGGACTCAAGCGTTATCACAAAACGATTGTTGATGGAAACATTCACCCACCCGGCCTCACACAGCCCCATCCAGTCCTCCGCATTCTGCGTTAGAATTTCCTGAAACTCCCCCTCCGCCTGCCCCACCGAGACCAGCCGCCCCTTCCGATCCACCCCCCGCCACGTGACCCGGTTTTTACTGATACTCAAACAAAGAAACCTTTTTCCAGCCATCCGCTGCGGCAGCACAGTGGACGGATCGTCCGGCTCCGGCCGAAACGCCTGAAAGGTCAGAACTTGCCTCAATGCATCGCTATTCATACCACCTTAACCCGCCAGAATGGACTCACGCTCCAGATAATCACGAACCTCGAGAGCGGAGAAACCGGTAGCACGCGACCCAAGAGGAGGACGCCACCCTTGAGCCACACGCCCCTCTATACTATGATCAAAACTGAACATGCCCCGGGCCTGCCCGACCTCCAACTCCTGATCAAGCTTCTTGAACTCCCCGCGACGAATCATGGCACACACCGAGTCATACTGCAGAAGCAACTCGTGAATCGGAAACCGCTTCCCCTTGGACTCATCAAGAAGCAACCGCTGACACAAGATCGCCCTGAGGGAGTCAGCGAACGACATCATGGCAGTCTCGACGCGCTCCGAGGGAATCAACTTCAAGAAACGCTGCACCGTCTGAGCCGCTGAAGAGGTGTGCAATGTAGCCACAACCACGTGCCCAGTCTCCGCCGCCTGAAGGGCAATTTCCGCCGTCTGCCCATCGCGAATTTCACCCACCACAATGACATCAGGAGCCTGCCGCAACGCAGCTCGCAATGACGACACAAAGTCAAATTCATCCGAACCCATCTCCCGCTGCGACACCAACGACGGCATCCCGCCCGGATAGATATATTCGATCGGGTTCTCGAAGGTAATCACGTGCTCCTGCCGACGCGAGGCACGGGCCTTCACCAGAGAGGCAATCGTCGTAGACTTTCCGCTTCCAGTGGCCCCACAGACGAGAAACAGACCATTCTTCGCCTCGAGAAACGCCTTCACCGCCGCCGGAGGCACCATGATCTTCTCGATATCGGGGATCGACTCCGGCAGCAGACGCATCACCCAGCGCGCACGCCCCTGGGTCATCATCCGACTCACCCGGAAACGACGCCCTCCGACCGACATGGCATAATCCTCACACCCCGGACCGAAGGTCAACTGAGACCGAGGTTGATAGACAAAGGAATCAAAAACGAGACGACCGTTGCTTTTGTAGCAAAGAGGCTCCCAAGGCGTGACATAGAAGTCACTGACCGACGGTTCCTGCGAAAGATGCAGCATCCGATGCCCAAGCGGAGAATGATCACTGAAATCTTCCATGAGTGAGTTGGGCCCTGCTTCCCCGCCGACAACCACCCCTGAAGGGAGAGACGGAGGGGGCGAAATACCCATTTACTGGATAATTTTGATTTCAGGATTGTCAATATTTATTAACGATTGCTCACTTAGGCCCGGTGCGCGGACTGCGGGGCAGGGCCTAGGCTGGACGAAGGGCCGAAGAATCGATCCTTGGACGGCGGTGCGCCCGAGCCAACGATAGCAATCGCGGCAAGACTTTGCCGCCCCTAGCGGCTCGGACCATGAAGGCTTCCGGGATTTGAGGATGCGCGATACTGGGTTCGAACCAGTGACCCCTTCGGTGTGAACGAAGTGCTCTACCGCTGAGCTAACCGCGCTTTGACCCCCTCTCGAGAAAGAGGGAGGATCCTAAACCATCCCTGAAGGAACGCAAGCGGCTGGACGGACTTCTTCGCGCGGGAGCGGGCGCGCCCGTCCGGTGAGCCTCAGGCGAAGAGCTGGGTGACGGGCTTGCCCTTGTCGGAGAAGGTGAAGGGTCGGCCGTTGGGCGCGAAGATCGTTTCCTCGAGGTTGATCCCGAGGCCATAGCCGATGGTCGCAACCCAGTCCTCGGGCATGACCTTGCCTTCGACGACTTTTTTGCCCTGTTTGTCCGTTTTTCCCCAGACCTGTCCGCCTTTGATTCCGCCTCCCGCCAGGAGCGTGGAAAAGGCAATGGAATGGTGATCGCGCCCGCCGTTGAAATTGATTTCCGGGGTGCGCCCGAACTCGGAAGCCACGGCCACCAGAGTCGAGTCCAAAAGCCCCTTGGCCTTGAGATCGTCCAAGAGGGCGGCGACCGCTTGGTCGAGTTGAGGACCTTTCTCACCGAAGCCCTGATCGACATTCGTATGCATATCCCAACCGTCATTGATGATCTCGATGACCCGGACGCCATTTTCGACGAGTCGCCGTGCCAGCAGACAGCCCTGCCCAACCCTGGTCATGCCGTAGGTCTCCCGGTTGGTTTCGGAGGTGAGGTCGAACGCGGAGAGTTCGTCGCTGCGGAGGAGCTTGGTGGCCTGATCGTAGTATTCGACATACGATTTCGGGCCCCCGTAATTGTATTTGGCGAGGAATTGCTGGCCGAGCTTGCTGGCGATCGACATCCGCTTGTCGAAACGGTCGGTCTCGGTCAACAACGCGGTGTTGGGGACACCGCCGGATGGATCGGCGATGGGCAGGGGGCTGAATTTCGGATCGAGATACCCGGCATTTGAAGTGCTCTCGCCAACCAGCACGGAAGCCGGGAGGATCTGATCACCCGGCTTGCCGAGAAGGCGCTCCGCGAACGGTCCCACGGTGGGGTGTTGGATGGTGCCGAGCCGATTGTAACCGGTGCGCATCTGATACGCACCCCGCTCGTGCTCCGCGTTGAAGGAACTCATACCGTTGATGACGGCGAGCTTGTCGGCGTGCTTGGCCAACCCCGTGAACTTGTCGCCGAAACGGATGCCCGCCACGTTGGTGGAGATGGCCGTGGTCTTGCCCATCAGCGATTCCCCGTCCTTGGGATCAAAGGAATCCAGATGGCTCATGCCTCCGCGGTTGAAGATATAGATCAGGGCCTTCGCCTTTTTCGGAGAAGCTTGGGCTTGGGCCAAGGGCGTGTAGGAAAGACCCACCCCGAGTGAAAACAGGGCCGCGTGCCGCATGAAATGGCGGCGGCTGGAGGCATCCCGGGAGGCAAGTTCGACAAGGTGCATGATGATGACGGGTGAAAGGGGGGAGTCGGAACGGTTTACTGGATGAAGAGGAACTCGGGGCTGTTGATCAAGGCCCAGGCCAGATCGCGAATCCCGTCGTCCCCGTAGGACCCGAGCAGCTCCACGCCCATGACCTGTTCCTCGTCCGTGGGGAACCGGGACAAGATGGTGAAAAAGACACCGCGCACCTTGTCCTCCTCGGCATCGAGGGACTTGAGATCCTCGACCACCTTGGAAGCCGGCCCGGTGAGCCGTTCGGTGATGCCTCCATTCATGAGGGCCAACACTTGTGGAACGGAACCGTCATAGGTGTGCTGATCCGTGATGAGGCGGTCGGACTGGCCGAAGGTATCGACCAACGAGGCCCCCGGAGCCGGTTGCACCATTTCCGAGGCCCGGATGAGTTCGAGGTTCCCCAGTTTTGGCACGTCCGGTTCCACGCCGGAAAGCGCTCCGGACTCGGAGGCCAGAACAAGCGTGGTGCCATAACCCCGGCCACGATTCTGTTTGAAAGCCTCGTACTTGGCCCAAATCGCCTCGAAACTGTCCTTGGCGAAGTCGACGTTGAGGAGCGCTTTGTAGAACGAACCGTCGCGCCCCTTGATTTCATCGATTTGCTCGCCATGGGCGAGAAGCATGAAGGAATCCCAAGCCTGTTCGGCCCGCATCCGGCGCAGCACCGGACCGGGAAAAAGATAATTTTCTGTGAGGGAAGGCTCCTTCGCCGTCGCGTAGGTCTGGTAAGCCTTCGTATTGTAAAGAATGCGCATGAACTCGCGGAGGTCGTAGTTCACGCGTTTCATCTGCTCCGCGACAAACGCCGCCACCTCCGGTTGACCGGCGGTCTTGGCCCAATCCAGCGGAAAATCCTTCACCGGTTCGAGGAGGGCCCGACCGAAGGCGCGGGACCACATCCGGTTGGCGATGACCAGGGCGAAGCGGGGATTGTCCTTGGCGGTCAACCACACCGCGAGAGCCTCGCGCCGCGTCTTTCCACCGGTTCCGGGCTTGTCCCCCACAATGGGGCGTGGCTTGAAAACCTGACCACCGATTTCCCCGACGGTGGTTGGCACCGGGTGATCCATGGCCAGATTGTCGGCAATGTTCCACCCGAGCGCGTTGTTCACATAGAAGTTGAAGGGTCTGGCAGCATCTGGATCTTCCAGATTCAAGCCTTTGTCTTGGGCGAACTTCCGGAAGGATTCGACCCAGCCTTCCGGGGCATTGGGCATGGAAGCCCTCTTCATGCTCATGGAATCAGCCACGGCGTATTGCCCCATCGTCCGTTGGGTGTTCCCGAAGTAGGCGGCCATCTCGTAAAAGTCCGACATCACCCAGTCGGCGAACGGATGGTCGTGGCACTGGGCGCAGGAAATATCCACGCCGAGCGCGATCTGGCCGAAATTCGAGAAGGCATCGAATTCCATCCCTGCGTCGCGCAGGAGGAAACCCGAAGCGGCGTTCTGCCCGATGTTCCCGTTGGCCGTCAACATCTCGCGGAACATCACGTCGTAGGGAGTGTTCTTGGCGATCTGCTCTTTCCACCACTGGATGTAGGGCTCGGCCCGCTGACCGGGCGCGAAGTCGGCGTTCCCGTTCAAGCGGAACATGTCCGCGAAGTAATTGAAAAGGTGCGAGGCCCGGCCCGGTTCGGTCAGGAGTTCATCGATCAAGGCTTCGCGCTTGTCGGGGCGGGAATTCTCCGCAAAGGCCTGGAACTCTTCCCGGGTCGGGATCCGTCCGAGAATATCGAGGTAAACGCGACGAGCGAACAAATCATCCGGCAACGGCTGGTTGAAGGACCGGATCCCGCCCTTGACGAGATTTTTCGCCAGCAGGGCATCGATCATCTTGGCCGCCTTCATGGTGTTGGTGTCGTCCCCCAGGATCGCAAAGCGCCCGGCGGCTTCCTGATCGGCCTTGCTCAACCGGGCAAGCGGCACGGGAACGGTGCGTCCCCCGGCGATTTTCAGGAGAACGTTTTCACCTTGGAGCGCGACGAACTCGGCCGCGAGAGGCCGGCCGTCGGAACTGGTCCAAACCCGCGCCTCAAGGCGGGGCAGGCCGAGGGCGGCGAACAGGACCACGCACAAGGACGTGACGAACCGTTTGGAAGCGCAAAACATAGGAGAACTCAGGGTGGAAACCGAAACAAACAACCGGGAGTAGTATCACCGAAACACCGGGTTCCGGGCAAGCAGGAAAGACGGGGCCCCGCAAATTTCCGCGGGCTCCCCGGCCCTTCGCTTCACCGTTGACACCCGGCGGGGAAATGCGCAGTTTCCTCACGAGCCGTCCGATCCATGTCCCGCCCCCTTGCTTTCTCCCGCCTCCCCCGCCGCCGTTTTCTCGCTGGTCTTCCGGGTCTCGCTTGGTTGACCGGCCTTGACCCGCTGGCGGCAGGTCCGTTGAACCGGAAGGGCTTCCATATCAGCGGGATCAGCCTGGCCGCCTATTCCCTCCGCTCGGAGTTCGCCGTGATGCGGGGGAAAGCGACGGATGGCAAGCTGCAGATGCCCGGTTTTCTCGACTACTGCGCCTCGATCGGACTGAGTGGCGCCGAATTGACCTCCTATTTCTTCCCGGAGGACATCGACTCCGCCTACTGCCGCAAGATCAAGCGCCAAGCCCATCTCCTAGGGATCGATCTCACCGGAGGCGCCATCGGAAACAATTTCAGCTTTCCCCCGGACAGCGACCGTTCGAAGCAGGAACTGGCCGAGACCCGCCGCTGGATCGATTTTTATGCGGAGATGGGCATCCCGACGATCCGCGTCTTTGCAGGCGGCCCGGCCAAGGGAATCCCGGAGGACCAGGCGATTGCCAACATCATCGCGAATCTGGGTGCGGCCTTGGCCCATGCCGAAGCCCGCGGCGTTCTGCTTGGGTTGGAGAACCACGACTTCACCACCCGGATTGATCGCTTCCTCCGGATCATGCAGTCGATCGATTCTCCCTGGCTCGGGGGCACTTTCGATTCCGGCAATCTCGAGCCCGATCCCGATCCATACGGGCAGATGGAGCGGATCGCCCCGTATGCGATCACCGCCCAGATCAAGACGACGCTAAAGACGCCCGCGGGAAAAGTCCCCACGGACCTTCCCCGCGTCGTATCGCTCCTCAAAGCGGCGAACTACAGAGGTTACCTGGTCTTGGAATACGAGGAAGAGAATCCGCGCGAGGCCATCCCGGGTTTCATCGCCCAACTCCGCGAGGCCGCGGAAAAGGCGTGAACCCAGACATGGCGCAAAGCTACTGCCTCC
Organism: Verrucomicrobiota bacterium; assembly: GCA_018970725.1. GTDB lineage: Bacteria > Verrucomicrobiota > Verrucomicrobiia > Verrucomicrobiales > DEV007 > V1-115. The sequence continues at coordinate 41,878 of JAGWVU010000032.1, read as the reverse complement.
GCGCCCGGGGACGGTCAGCTGGAGAGCCCCACATCCCCTGCCCCTCCGGACAATCCACGTGTCTTCAAGCCGCCCGCCCGGGCCGGGGCCGCCCCCTTCTTGCTCTGTCCCGGGAGCACGGAGAGAGACTCCGGTTGCAGGGCCCCGGATTCGTGGAAAAACAGGTGCACGGGAGCCCCCAGCCGCAGACCTTCATCGTGATAGCGCGAACCAACCTCCTCCGTATCACAAGGCAACTCGGCAAAAATCGTCTCCGCCAGATCCCGATCCGCATCCCCCAACGACGAGCGTTTCACCGAAGCGGAAGGCCGGGGAAGTTCGACTTCCGCCGGATCACAGCCATGACCCAACGCGCGAAGCAACGTGGCCGCCCCGAACGGATTGACCAGGTCCTCGAAACGGACCTTGTGGACGTGAACCCGGGGATCGGCGGCCAGCAGGCGTTGGTAGTAGGCGCCCCGGGCCTCCATCTCGTGAACATACCAAAGTGCCTGCCCGAAGAGCCGATGCGCCGCGTAGGGTAACGGATCGACGATCACATTTGGGTAGCGGGCATCCAAGGTGAACAACCAAGTGAACTGCGGTTGAATGAAGTCGAACCGGCTCAAATGAGCCCAGTAGGTCTCAAAGGGATTCCGCTCAAGACGAATCAGATCGATCCGCGCGGACGCCGGCAAGAGATCGAGATTCTCCACCAGCCCGGCCTTCGCGTGGACATGGGCCGTCTCCGCATAAACCCTGGCCCGTGATTTCTGGTCCTCGTTGAACTTCTTGCGCCAGAAGGAACGCACCTCGGGAACATTCCCCACGTGGTTGAACGTGGTCAATTGCGAGGCGTCGGGGGTCCGGCGGCCGAAGTGGGGGAATCCCTTGAACTCGTGATGGACCTCAGCTCCGGCCAGATTGAGATGCAGCAACCGGGCAAGAAACGCGGTTCCGCTGCGCCCGGTGGTGATGGCATAGATGAATTGGCTGGGCGCGTCCATGAGCGGTAGTTAAGGAATCCTGATAACAAGCAATTGTAAACCATTTCCCGGGTTCTGCACCTCGAAATCTTCCAGGCAGGCCCATTGCGTCTGCCCGGCGCTCTTTGAACGTCCTCTCAGAGTTTGAGCCGCCGGACCACCGGCGCGAGCAGTCCCCGGCTCAAGCCCTCGATGAAGCGCCATGGCACCCGTCTCCCAATCGGCAAATGGGAGTCGATCACCGCGATGGATTCCATGATCGGTTCCCCCCCGCGCAGCGCCTTGAAGCGGCCCACTCCGGCGCTCAGATTGAGCGGAACGCCGAGTTTCCTGGCCTCCAAAACGGGGATCGCGGCGAGCCGCCGATAGAGACCCGCGTCCCGCGAAACCTGAAGGTCATAACCGACGATCGGAGAAACCATGACGCCGTGGATCAAGCCGCAGGCTTCGACCCCCGCGATCCGGCCCGTTTCCTCCCGCAATGCGGTGAACCGGAGATGGTTCCCCTCCCAGAGATGGTGCAACCACTCTGCGGTATAACGCGGATTGTGCCGGGAATATTTGTTTCCATAAAGGTCCTCATACAAGAAGGCGAGACGCGGAAAATCCGATTCCCGGAATTCTTCGTGCCTGATCCGCTGGAGATCGTTCCGTTGCAACAACCGTGCGTCCTTGCGCAAATCACGGGAATGGAGGACCCGGTCGGACCGCGGGTCGAACCACCAGATTTGGCGGCTCGGAATGAGGCGGGCCCCCGACCTGCGCAGCGCCTCGAGCAAGGCCGGGTTTTCCTTCCCGTTGAGAGAACGGAAGACGAGGGCATGATCCGGCCAACGCCGCTGCAACGCCTCGATCCCCTTCTTCAGCCAGACGGGTTCCTCGTCCGGCCAGGGATTGGTCGACATCAACCAATTGTTCACCATGACGACTTGATTGAGACGCGCCGCCCGGAACCATGCGCCGAGACCGGACAGCAGCAGAGCGAAGGGAATCCCGATCGCGCCCGGCATGGCACGGGTGACTTCCTCCCGGGCATAACTGACGTAATGCGTGTAAGGGGAACAGACCCAGGAATTCTCCCACTCCCGGTCATTGACGGTGAGGGGAAATTCCCTGTCTCCCACGCGCAGGAAGGCGCACCGTGTCTCGAGATTCGGCGCACACCACAAGGTGCCGTGCCGCAGCAGCGGCCCGAACCAACCGCGGAGCGCTTGATCGACCGGCTCATCCGCAATCCGCGCTTCAGTCTCCATTGTATTCCAGGTCCCAAGTGGTGGCTTCGCTCAAGGAGATGCCTTGCCGGCAGGCGATCCCCGCGAACTCCGCCAGGGAGAGAAACTGCCCCAGAACCGGTCGAAGGTCTCCCCGGGCTCCCACCACGTCACGGGCGGGATCGGCGAGCCGCGGCGCCCGCAACAGGGTGGGAACCAGCAGCTGCGCCCCAAGCCGCCCCGGAGCCCCGGGCACGACATCACCGGCAAGCGCCGCCCCCACGGAGAACCCCGGGTCAAGCAGGTGCAACCCGCTGGTCATCCTTGGGTTACACTCGAGCACGTAAGTCTTTCCGTCTCGCGCGGGGCCCAGAAAATCACAGGCGATGCTCCCCGTATATTCGGTGATCCTGGCGATCCGCCTCATGAATTCCGCCACCGGCTCGGACCCTACCGGCTCGAAACAACAACCCGCCCCCCTCTCCGATCGAACGGGACACCGGTATTGGGTCAAGGCTTGGACCGTTCCGGAGCGACAGAGTGCCCAGGCACAAAATTCCGGTCCCTCGAGACGGACCTGCGCCATCCACGGCTCCAGTTCGCCCTCCGGACGCGTGGTCCGAACTTGGCAACCAAAACGGGAATACTTCCGTTTCCAGATCAAATGCTCTCCCGGTGGGGCGTCCCTCGCCTCCCAGGATGGCGGAGCGGTCACCCCGCCCCCCAATTCCCGCGTCCACTCCGCGAAACGCAGCTTGTGGTGCAACCGAAGCAACACTTCGGCGGGAGGCAGAAAAACCGGACAGGGAATTCGCCCGCGCAGGGACGCGACCGAAAAAACCTCCTCGCAAGTCGGCCAAACCAGATCGACCGCCTGACTGGAGACGATGCCGGCCAATGCCCCGACGAACGCCTCCCGATCCCAGCGCGCCGGAGGAACCCGGAAATGTGCGGCGAATGCCTTGGAGAATCGCCCCAACGGGAACCGGCACGAATCGGCTCCGATGACCCGGATGCCGTCGTTCTGGAGGCGGCGAGCCAGATCGAGCGCCACCGGAGCCCTTGTTCCCGTCAGAAGGATCGTCCGGATCATGGTGCGATACGGCGGCGGATCCGGCGCCTTTTGGCGTGGAGAGGCGGCGGCTCCCAAGGAACCTCGGTCAGTTTCGGAGACCGCGCCCCCTGCAACCGGCAGAGTTCCCCGATTTGCTGCCTCACCCCGTCAAGGTCAACGGCAGGCCGCACGGAAATCTCCCATTCCTCCGCGGAAATCTGGGTGACTGCGAAGTCTGTCCCGAGCGGAACGGACAGCAGGAAGGCGCGCCGCACAAAGTCCGGGTAGATGGTGACCTCTCCCCGCCCATCGGTCCCCGGGATTCGCAACAAGTCGTCGCACCGCCCCTCGATCCCCTCGAACGCCTCGAATCGGCTTCCACAGGGACACGGCGAAGGATCGCCCCGGACAATGACATCGTCCAACCGGTAACGGACGATCGGCTGGACGGACCTCCGGAAGTCAGTCAACACGGGCACGTAACGGGTCCGCCCCGCATCGACCCACTCTTTCTGGACCACGATGACATCCTCGTTCCAGTGAAAGCGGCCTTGCGGGCAGGTGGCGGCGAGAAACCCTTCCGTGGCCTGATAAATCTGCCCGGGATCCACTCCGAAGCCGCTCCGGATCCGTTCCCCGTCGACCGGATCGAGCACATCGGCAACGCCGAGGAGGATCGCCGGCGGGCGAAGCAGATCCAAGACCCGGCCGGATGCCGCCAGCTCCGTCAGAACCGATGGCGGGCCGGCCAGCACCGTCGGGGAGAAGGTCCGCAACCGGGGCCAGTGTTCCTCCAAGGGCATCAGGAGATCGAAGAACGCGAAACGCAGGCGCCGCGAACCGATGGTGTGATACAACGGGCTGTCCGCCCGGAGAAAAAGCGCCACCCGGTGGCGGTGCGACCACAGGGTTCCCCGAAGGACCCGAGCCAACAAGACGCCGGCCCACCGGCGGCGCTCGGACGCGCTGGCCAAAAAAAGTCCGCGGCTCCCGGAGGTGCCGGATGACAACCCCACGGTCAGGCCGCGAAAAGTTCCCGAGAAATCCCTCGAGCGTTCCGCCCGCTCCGCGAACGCGAAGGCCTCCTGCAGCTGGATCCCGGCGGTATTCCAGTCATCGAAATGCGCCATCATCTCCGCCTTGTGGGTGACCGGCCAGTCCCGCCACGCCGCGACTCCGAAGTCCCGGACCCTGCGCGCAAAATAAGGCGATCCTCCGGCGATTCTGCGGAGGTGACGGCGGACCCGGTTTTCCTGCCAACGCTCCAAGGCGCAACGGTCGGACCAGCCGGTGAACCTTCTTCTGGCCTCGAGATAGTGCCGGAGGATGACGATCCGTTCCATCTTTTCAGACCGGGACGAGGGCGAGCGTTTCGGGACAATGACAGGGGAGGATGCGCAAGGAAGGCTCGGCAAGGTGGAGCCGGTGCAACCGTTCCACGGTGGCCTGACAGGCCCGCAGATCCTGGAGCAGGCCGGTGATGGGGTGCGGCGACCGATTGAGACGATAGCCTTCACTCAACCAACAGGCGTCGGCCGCCAGCAACACCGGGCTTCCATCCCCGGCTTGGAAGCGAATCCCGATCTGGCCGACCGCATGCCCCGGCAGCGAGAGAACGACCATCGATCCATCCCCGAAAAGATCGCTTCCCTCACCGACCCAACGCAGCCGGTCTGGCAAATCCTCCGGCAGGAGCCCGGGAAGGACCCCGTGCCGCAGCGCTGCCATCCCCCGTAGGCCGGACACCGCCTGCCATCCTTCCCGGCTCGCATGGACGATCGCGTTCGGGAAATCACGGAGCCCGCCGACGTGATCCGCATGCCAGTGGGAGACGATCAGGCGGGGAAGTTTCCCGGGATCGAGCCCGCGCTTCTGTAAGAGTCCGGCGATGCCATCCGGCTCCGTCAGGGTGGCGGGAGCGAGGTGACGGTAAAGCCGGCCCGGCCATTGGGCCGTCTCGCTGGCAAAGCGGGATGAATAGCCACAATCAAAGAGGACCGGGCCGAACCTGTCGCTTTCCAAAAGAACCGCGGTGGCGGCGCATCGCACGATTTTCCGCCAGGAACCGCCCCGGATCAGCAGGGCTTCACGGGCCTGGGTCCAGCCGTCGGACAACACGGTCCAGCGCCAGCCGCTCAACGTGCCCTCCCCTGTTGCTCGCGCCATTCTTTCCCGCAGCGGACCAGGGCGTCGAGGATCTCGGTTTCCGGAGCGTATCCGAGATCCCTCCGGGCCGCCGTCAAATCATGGGTCTGCTCGAAACCCAGGGCGCCCACGGCGTAGCGCGTCAGCGGTGGTTCCCACCTTCCCGCGGTGCCCAGGTTGGAGATCCACTCCAACCCACCGGCAAGGGCGAGCGCCGGCTGGAGCGGCACCCTGACGAAGCGGACCTCGAGCCCGCAGGCCCGCAGCAAGGTCCCGAGCACCAGGCTCGTGGGCAAAGGCTGCCCGCTCGTGATCTGATAGACCCTGCCAACGCCATGCCCCGGTGCCTCCATGGCCAGCACGATCGCACGCACCGCGTCCCCGATCCAAGTTAATTCCAAGAGCGGGTCTCCCGGCCCAAACAAGGGAAAAACGCCACGGCGCGCCACCCGGATCAACCGGGGCAACAGCGTGGTATCTCCGGGGCCAAACAGTGCGCGCGGGCGCAGCACGACCGCCCCGGCCTCGAGTGCCAGACGCTCCGCCTCGCGCTTGGTGGCGATGTAAGGGTTCGCCGGAGCTTCCGTCCATCGCGTCTCCTCGCGCAAGCCCGACTGGTGGCGAAACGCGAAGTTCACCGAGGGGGAAGACACATGCACGAGCCTGCCGACCCCCGCGCGCCGGCAGGCAGCGATCACCTTTTCCGTGCCCCGCACATTGATGCGCTCAAAATCCCGGCGGCGTCCCCACGGAGCGGACAAGGCGGCGGCATGAATGACCCCCTCACATCCCTCCACCAAACGGTCTAGGGCGGCTTCCTCCGCAGGCAAATCACAGGGGACGAAGGCAATGCCCTCCCGTTGCAAAACGGATCCGGCGGCAAGGCTCCGGCCCGTGGCCCGCACGGCAACGCCCGCGCGAACCAACGCCCGCGCGGCGGCTCCTCCCAAGAACCCGGTGGCACCGGTGACAAGAACAGGGCCCATCCTTCCTCCTCAATACCGGACCAAGGCCGCTCCCAACGAAAATCCGGCTGAACTGCCCAGAAACAAGACCGTTTGCCCGCGCCGCAACCGTCCGGACCGAATCAACCCGTGCAAGGTCAGTGGGATCGAAGCCGCGATCACATTCCCCGTTCGTTCAATGTCCTCTACGAACTTCGAGACCGGAACCCGCAACCGGCGCCGAATGTGCGTCAGGGCGGGCAGGCTCGCCTGATGCGGCACCACCCAATCAATCGCCTCCCACCGCCCCTCCCCCGTGCCAATCAATTTGGCCAGGAAGGGCTCGATTCTGGCCGACGCCAACCGGAACACCGCGGGGCCGTTCATGTGGAAGAGAAACTGCTCCGTGTTGCTTCCCGGACAGTGTGCGGTGGCATGCAAGGCGGTGCCTCCCCCGCGAATCTCCGTGAATCCGACTCCTTCGGGGGCATTTTCCAATCTGGCTCCAAGAAAGGCGGAAGATCCGTCGGCGCATGGCTCGAGCAACACCGCCGCGGCTCCGTCCCCCATCAACCCGGCGGATTCCGGTTCCTTCCAGTTCAAGCCGGCCGAAGCGATCTCGGAACAAACGATGGCAATCCGCTGGTAGAGCCCGCAGCCAAGAAATCCCGCGGCGACCTGCAGAGCCGCAACAAAGCCCAGACATGTCGCGTTGACATCAAAACAAGCCACTCCGTCCCAACCCATCTCCGCCGCCAACAGCGCCGCGTTGCACGGAATCGGTTGTTGCGGCGTTCCCGCCCCCGAAATCAGCAGATCGGGCCGGGCCCCGCCCCACCCGCTCTCTGGCAAAGCCTCCAACAAAGCCTGCTTCCCCATCTCCGCCGCCGTGGTTCCCTTCGCGTGGCGGCGTTCCCTGATCCCCGTGTGGGCGTGCGTCCAACCGCACGGCATCCCCGTGAGGGCATCGATCTCCTCCGAGAGCACGACCCCGGGCGGCAAGTAGCGGCCGGTGGCGGCAATCCGCACCGAAACGGGGAGTCGCGAGGGCGCCGGGGACATGGTCACCTTCCTATCTCCCGCAATCCCCCGGGATGCAAACCCGGAGTGCGTCCCCACCTTGAGGCCAACGCCTTTCAGGATTTCGGCGGCAAGCGGCAGGATTGCCAAGCAAGGAATCTCCAGGTCCCGTCCTCTTCTTCCCTCCAAACCGAGAGGAAGCTGAGCACATTGTCCATGACCCCGGTCGCGGTCTGGGCCACGACGTGGGCCCGTCCGCTCATCAGCGCGATCTTCGGGGCCGGGAAGCTGAAGCTCCGCTCCTCATACTCGACCGTCTCATACTTCACCTTTCCTGACGTGACCAACTCAATGAACGAATCCCGGGTATCCACCAAACCGTTGGAGTGCGCATAGCGCAAATCGCCGGAAAGGATGTGGCGCAATCCCTCCGCATCCGCCGCCTTGGTGACGCGGACCCGGAGATCGTCGGCTGCCTGCAGTTTGGCGGACAACGACGGCTCCGCGGCCCCCGCCACGAACGGAACGAAGACGAGGAGACAGGATGCGAGGAAAGCTTTCATCATTTTTTCCCTACATTCCCTCCAACGCCCCGGGGTCGACACTTTTCTTCCGGCACCGGCCAGTGTAGTCGTGAAGCATGTCATCCAAACCCGATCCGGCCCTTCTCCCCTGCAGTCCGCTGCAGCAAGTCAACGGTTTTGCCTACTTCCCGAGGATGCTAGCCAAGATCCGTCTCGCGGAACAAGGAAACCTGTGGGAGGAACTGCAGGCCAATCTGGGCAAAGGTCAGGACGCGTGGTGCGTCGAATTCCTACATCTGCCGACGGGTTACGAGGGCCTGAAATCCAGAGTCCTCCAAGGCGGAAGCGACGAGGAAATCCTCGATTGGTGCCAGAGTCAGGGGCGTCCTCTCAATGACACGGACCGTTTGGTCTGGAATGCCTTCGTGACCAAACTGGGCTGGAACGACCATCTCGCCGCCATTCTGAGCCGCCGCAAGGAGGAGAGCGGCTTGGCTAATCGCACCGATATCCTGACGCTCCCGCACTACATCGATGTGGACGAGGGACGCGCCTCCTGACCCCCCCTCAATGCCATCGCTGCAACTCGACGATGTTGCCCTCGGGATCGCACATGTAGATCAGCGTGAGGCGTCCCGCACCGGGGATGTCCAGAGTGACCAAATTGCCAAGATCACGGCCTCCCTCCCGGATCACCTCGGCCCGCTTTGCCTCCACATCCGGCACCTCGAAGGCCAGGTGCGCGAAGCCGGGCCGCACCAGGGAGGGGGGTAGGGACGGCTCCTGCCCGGTATACTGGAAAATTTCCAGGGTGGGTCCTTGCTCCCCGTGCCCGGGCAGACGGAGATGACATCCCTTGGCCCGTGCGCCGGGAATCCCTGTCAAAGCCTCGAACAAGGCTCCGTGATGGTCCCGTTCACTGCTCACCGCGACACAATCGAAAACCCGGGTGTAAAAGCCGACCAACCGGTGCCAGTCGTTCGCGATCAGATTGGTGTGGGCGTAACGGATCATTTCAGCGGGCAAAGTGCGCGAAGTGAATCCACAACAACCCTGACAGGGCCGCGCCTCCACCCATCAGGAGACCGGTGCCCGTGGCCACCGCGCGCAGGCAATCCCCGGGCCTTCTCCAAGCCATGCACCCCGGAACCCCCAGGGCGACAAGGCCCGCTCCGCACTGGCAAAGCAAACGGGGCCATCCGGGAAAAAACAAGCCCGCCGTGAGAAGGACCAAGGGCACCACCACCCCGGGAAAAAACCAGCGCCCCTCCTCGGTCAACTCGGTCGCGATCAAGATCATCAAACCGGCCACCGCCACAAAAACCGAAGCCACGGCCCCAAGGGAGAGAAAGAGTTCCGGAACCGTGATGAAATCCATGATGACTGCCCGATTCAACAGTCTCGCGCCGCCAAAAAGGATCGGCAAGGGACAAAGAAAATTTCTCGCTCATCTCTCCACAAATCCGCGCAACCTGGCCTCGGCGGCCAGCAGTTCCCCCCGGATGCCTTGAAACCGGGCCTCCGCGAGCCGCCCCCGCACCCATTCCAAGGCCGCCCGATCCCTCGCCAACCCGGAGGAAAATTCCAAGGGCGTGCCTGGAGCTGAAATCAGGGAATCCGCGAGGACGCCGTTCGCCTGGGGAAAAAGCTCCAGGAAGACACGGCGCTCCTCCGGAGCCACGTCCGGTCGCAGCAAATAGCCGGCCACGTCGACCGCCTGTTGCGGGTCCCTGACATCCGCCCGGGACATCAAAGCGCCCCGATGCCGTGGTGCCCATCCGAGGAAATCAGGCTCGGATTGGATCAATCCGACCGTTTGGGCGGGATCCAGCGCCGTGAGACGATCCATCGCAAGAAACGCCGCATGGGTGATCCCGTTGTCTGCCAACCCGCCTTGCTGATTCCGCAGTCCCAACACGCTCCCCATTTCCCGCAAGGCCTCCTCGTCCCCCAGGTGCACCGCGAGGTCGAAAGCCTCGAGAAACCCTTGATCCGGGTGGCTCAGCCATTCCTGCCGATCCAACAATTCAGTCAGCTTCATCCGGAGGAATTCGCGGTGCTTTCCCTGCCCATCCTGCCAAGCGATGTTGCGTAAGGCCAAAGCCCACTCCCCCGGGGAAGCGCTTCCCTCGAGCAAGGCCATCGATTCCGTCACCGAAGCCGGGGCATCGACATCGGCGAGGAGATCGAGCAGAAACATCCTCATCGATGGCGCGTCCCGCAGGAGACCGCCTTCCCCCACCTTGAATCCGAGCCCCGTGGTGACATCCTCGCCTGATTCCAGATAGGCGCGGATCGCCTCGGCAACCACTTCATTGGGCAGCGCCCTCAACCGGGCCGCCAATTCCTCCAGTACCTCCCGAATCCCGGCCATCCATCCGGCATCACGTTCCAAGTCGCGCCGCGGCGAAAGCCGGGCCGTCAATGCACGGATCTTCTCTCCCGCCCGGCTCACGATCCACAGCACTTCCTCCTCCCCACCGCCCGGAGCGGGCGGAGCCTGCCGCCCGGAGGACGCCGGGGAAAGCAACGGCGCCACGCCGGGCCCGGGCACCGGAGCGGTCGGCAACCCCAGCCCCGGATCGGTCGAACGGAAAAAATGGAGGAAGAGCAGGGCGGCGATGCCTCCGATTCCCAGCCAGAACAGCCGTTTCCGCATCCTCTGCGAGGGGTCGCCCACGGTCCTCGTTCAACGACCGGTGATTTTCAATTCGACGGAGTCGATGGTTCCGGTGTCCAAATCCTCTAAATCCCTCACCAGCAACTCCCAATCTCCATTGGCCAAGGTGCCGCGGAAGGATTCGGACGCCACCACCCCGCGGAGCTGCAAATTTTCCAGACCTTGTCCCTCCCTCTGGAACATGATCCGGGTCCGGCGCGAGGGCGACCGGAGCACCACCTCGAGGTCACTGACCCAGGGATGCGTGATCGAAAGCGACACCTGCACCTCCTCCACGGTCGGAGGAAGGCCGGAAACGGGAAGTTTCACGATCGTCCAAGTCCGAGCGTTGTCCGGCACCTCCACCGGCTCGGTCCGGTTCACGGTGACCGTGGTGGCACTGGTGCGGGCAGCGGATTGCACGGCGAGGGACATGAGCCGGTTGGAATTGGAGTCGAACGCACGGATGCCGGCCCCGGGGGCTCCGTCCTTCGGATTCCCGGACACAATCACGCCCCCCAAAACGTAGTCACCGGACGCCCCCCTCCGCAAAAAGGCCCCACCTCCGCTCATCCCGCTGATCACCGCAACCGAGGGGTTCCACAAGTGCATCCCGTAGGAGCGCCGGAAGCGACTGGTGAAGGGACCGGTCCGGTTCATGAAAAAGCTGTCAGTGGACGCATAGCCCACGAGAATTTTCGAGTGCGTGAGATTCAACGGATGGGTGACGTTGCTGTTCTTCGCGACCCATCCGGCAAATCCCCCCCCGGCCAGTTCCTCGTAAGCGTAGTGCACCACCACGTCCCGATGGAAATCGACCTCCGAGGCCGTCCCTCCGTAACTCGAAAGATTCCAGAAGCCACGCAAGGGCTTGGCGTCAGCGGAATCCGCCGGGTCTTGGGAATCATGGTGCCGCGCCAGGAAAAAATTCCCACTGAGCCAAGCCGCACCCGGATCGAACGCAAAGTCGTCGTAGACGACATGCGCGGCCGAAACCGCGATCCGCGGATGTCGCACCACGGTGGCGCTGCCCTGGGAGAGCGCATTCCATAAAATACCGGAGTATCGATAGACCCCGGAGTCGATCTCCCCGGTGGGCACCCGTTCGACGCTTTGGCCGGGTGCCATCCCCAAACTCAAAACCAGCCAGACGAGCGGGAAGAGGATTTTCATGATCTCGAAAGCCTGCTTTGGAATCGCCTTTTCCACCGCGGTTGTCCAGTTCTTTCCCCCGGACCGCCCGGAATCAAGGGCGTTGCAAACCGGCCGGGCGCTCCGAACAGACAAGGGCTGGGTAGCCCATGGCTTTCCAAAACTGGACGAACTCCCCCCGGTCGATGTCCACGTAACCGTATTGTGGATCCATGAGCAAGACCCGGGAAGCGGAGGAACCCATCACCACCACATAGTGCGCCTTGGTCTTCTCCCCAAGACCGGTCACCGTCCGCCGGTCCACCGTCTCGATCACCGGCACGCTCTCCCCGAAGTATCGCCCTTTCGGCAACTCCAAAGCCGCGATCACCGGCCGCCCGGCGGCCAAGTGCTCCAGCACCTGTTTCAAGGGTTCCCGCTCCATGCCCAGGGCAAAGGCCAACAACCCTTGCGACTCCGCCACTTCCTTGAGCTGGAGGAGAGGATATCCCTGCTTCGAAGAGGGCGGATGGCCTTGGAGCAGACCGGGTTCCGTCACCGTGCTCCCGGGATCCCAATACCGGATCACACTGGCCAGGGCCGCCGCCCCGCAGGACTTCTGGGAAGTCTGCTTGGTCAGGGGCACCTCGCAGTAGTCGAACCCGGCATACCGCTTCGAAAAATCGGCGTCCGCGAAGGAATCCGGAGAGGAGGTGGCGCACCCGGCGGAAAAGGCCAGACCGGCGGCAATGAGGATGTTGGCAAGCAGCGGCGGTTGATTCAAGGCGTGGCGGGATGAGGACGGAACTCGGCTGGCCACGACAATGACCGATGATTCTCGATTCGCCAAGCCGTTCTTCATCAGGCGCGTTTGACCCTCTCCCAAGCGGCGTCCATTTCCTCGAGCGTCGCCTCCCCCAGCTTTTTTCCCTGCCCTTCGAGCAAAGCCTCCATCTGGTGGAAACGATCCGTGAACTTTTCGTTGGTCGCTCCCAGCAGCGTCTCCGCGTCCAGCCCATGATGCCGTGCCAAATTGACCACGGAGAAAAGCAGATCGCCGATTTCCTCCGCCACCCGCCCCCCGGAACCCGGGACCATTTCCGCGGCCACCTCTTCCACCTCCTCGCGGACTTTCGCCAGAACCGGTGCGGCCGAAGGCCAATCGAATCCCACCTTGGCCGCCTTTTTCTGCAATTCCCGGGCCTGCAACAAAGCGGGAAAGCCGCGTCCCACCCCGTCGAGGAATCCTCGAGCCGGATCTGATGCCCCTTTCTCGGCGGCCTTGATCCGGTCCCATTGCCGCAACACCTCCTCACTGGTCCCCGCGATCGCGTCGGCGAAGACATGGGGATGGCGGCGTATCAGTTTTCCGGAAATGGCCTCGCAGATCGAGTCGAAGTCAAACGCCCCGGTTTCCGTTCCCAATTCGGCATGGAAGACGACTTGCAGAAGCAGGTCGCCCAGTTCCTCCTCCATGTGGCGCACGTCCCCCGAACGGATCGCGGAGACCGTCTCGTAAGCCTCCTCGATGAGATGGGGCAACAGCGAGAGGTGCGTCTGCTCCTGATCCCACGGACAGCCGCCGGGGGATCTCAGGGTGTGCATGATCTGGCGAAGCCGGGCGATCGGTTCATTCATACGGCGGCGGTTCCCGCACCTTGGCATCGGCCGGGCCCGGCGCACGTGAAATTTGGCGGAGCCCGTGCTCCCGGGTTGACTCCCGCCCGGAGATGCGCGTCGGTTTCTCATGGAGATGGAACACGGTGCCGACCTCATCCTGGCCTCGGCCTCGCCGCGCCGGCGGGAACTCCTCAACGCGGCGGGTTACCGTTTCCAAGTGATTGCCTCCGACGTGGCCGAGATCGACGATTCCGCGCTTCGGGTGGAGGAGTTGGTCCGCCAGAACGCCGTGCTCAAGGCTCGGTCCGTCGCCGGGCGCTTTCCGGACTCGATCGTCATCGGCTCGGACACGCTGGTGGCCCTCGACCGGACCGCCCTCGGCAAGCCCGGGAATCTGGACGAAGGATTCGCCATGCTCTCCCGCCTTTCCGGTCGCACGCATTCGGTGCTGACCGGGGTGTGCCTCCTGCGCCTGGCCGACGGCCGCGAACAAATTTTCGTTGAGGAGACGCGGGTGACCTTCCGCCCTCTGGAGGAGGCGGAGATCCGCCGATACCTTAGCCTGATCAATCCGCTCGACAAGGCGGGTTCCTATGCAGCCCAGGAGCATGGGGAGATGATCATCGAGAATCTCGAGGGTTCCTGGAGCAATGTCGTCGGACTCCCCATGGAGCGATTGGCCCGCGCCCTGGCCTCCTTCGAAGCGTGAACCGGGACCCGATCCAACTGGTGGAAGCGGGACCGGACGCAGCCGGTGAACTCCGGGCCCTCGCCGAATCGATTTGGTGGGATGTCTACCCCGAAATCCTGTCCGCAGACCAGATCCGGTTCATGTTGGACTGGATGTATGCCCCGGCCACCCTCCGTTCGGACCTCGCCGCCGGCAGGGTGCGCTATGATTTCCTCCGGGTGGACGGACAGGCGGCCGGGTTCACCTCCCGGCATCCGGGCGAGGCTCCCGGGGAGCAGCATCTGGCCAAGCTTTATCTGGCGAAGCGCTTTCACGGCCGGGGACTCGGCTCCGCCGCGCTCCGGGAGGTCATCCGGCGGGCCGGCCTGGAGGGGGCTTCCTTCGTGACCTTGCGGGTGAACCGCCGCAACCTTCCGGCCCTCAGGTGTTACCTGCGCAACGGGTTCCGCATCGAGCGCGATCTGCTGAGCGACATCGGCGGCGGGTTTGTCATGGACGATCATTGGATGCGGCTAGACCTCCCGGGCGAACCACGCAGTCCCCGGCTTGCGCCCTGACCGTTCCGGGGCAACTTGTCCTCCGACCCCGATTCCCAGGCATGGCCCGCAAAATCACCCGTGAAGACCTTGGCTGGAACGATCGCCTTGCCACCAGCTTCGCTCCCCACGCGGAGCGGGGTTGGACACCGGCGAGGTTGCTGCGCGACAACAAAATCAGTTATGGATGTCTGGCGTTCGGAGAGCGTGACTTCGATGAACTCGATTGCGTGCTCAGCGGAAAAGTCTATCACGAGGCGGCAACGGATGCCGACCTGCCCGCCGTCGGGGACTGGGTGGCGCTGGACTTGACCGCGGCGGAGGCGGTGATCCGGGCGCGCCTGCCGCGACTCACCTGTTTTTCCCGCAAGGCTTCCGGCGAAAGCGTCCAGGAGCAGGTGCTGGTGGCGAACGCTGACATGGTGATGGTGATCACCGAACCGGGCGAGGATTTCAGCTTGCGGCGCTTGGAACGTTACCTCGCCCTGATCCAGCGCAGCGGAGCCAAACCCGCCGTGGTCCTCAACAAAGCGGATCTCCACCCGGAATCCGTCTGCCACGCGGCCGCGGAACAAATCCGGGCGCTCCATGCGGAAACCGTCATCCTCATCACCAGCGCCGTGGAGGGATTCGGTCTCAAGGAACTGCGGCGCTGCTTCAGAAAAGGCGTCACGGTCGCCCTGATCGGATCCAGCGGCGTCGGAAAATCGGCCATCGTCAACGAAATCCTCGGGGAGGAATGGCAGGAGGTCGGCGAAGTCAACGAAGTCACGGGCAAGGGGCGCCACACCACCACCGCCCGCGAATTGATCCTCCTCCCCAAGGGCGGCATGCTCGTCGACAACCCCGGCATCAAGGAAGTCCAGATGTGGACCGACGAATGCACCTTGAGAGAATCCTTCGCCGACATCTCCGCTCTGACGGACCACTGCCGCTTCCGCGACTGCAAACACGGCAGCGACACCGGTTGCGCCCTGCGCACGGCTCTGGCCTCGGGGGAACTCGACCCGGCCAGATTCGAGGGGTTTCTCCGGCTTGAGGACGAGATCGCCGAACTGAAACGCAAACAAAAAAAGCGCCGGATGACCATCGAGCGCATCCGCAAACGCGATCACAAAATCAAGGCCCGCAACCGGGAAGACCGGCTCGATGTCGAGCGGGATCGGCTCAATCCCCACTTCGCGCGTGGCTACGGTCACATCCTCCCGGACGATCCGGGCAGCGGGGGACCCTCCACGGACGGACCATCCCGCTCCGGAGACAGGTCCCGGGTCGCCCGGAGAATCTCGCGCACCAAGCCGGGTCCGCGGTAAACCAGCCCGGTGTAAATTTGCACGAGCGCGGCCCCGGCCGCAAGTCGCTCCCTCGCTTCGGCACCGCTCATGATTCCCCCCACTCCGATCAAGGGAATTCCGCGCCCGAGAAGCCCGTGCCAAATCCGCAAACACTCCAGCGCCCTTGGAGCCAGGGGCTTCCCACTCAGACCGCCCTCTTCACCGGCCAGCGCCTCCCCGGCCACCGCGGCGCGATCGATCGTCGTGTTGGTCGCGATCACGGCGTCCAACTGCAAACGGTTCACGGCCTCCGCCAGCGCCCCGGTCTGCTCCATCGTGAGATCGGGAGCCACCTTGACGGCGAGGGGGCGATAAACGCCGTGTTCCCGGCGGAGTGATTCGCGTTCCTCGAGCAACGGCTCGAAAAGCGCCACAAACGCATCGACCCCCTGCAACTCCCTCAGCCCCTTCGTGTTTGGGGAGGAGAGATTGATCGCGACGTAATCCGCCACCGAATACACCGCCCGCAAACCGGTCAGGTAATCCCGCACCGCCACCTCGTTCGGGGTATCGAAATTCTTCCCCAGATTCACTCCCAGAATCCCGCGGAAACTGCGCCGCCGTTGCAGGTTGCGCACGACCGCCTCCAATCCAGGGTTGTTGAATCCCATCCGGTTGATGATCGCCTCCCGCCGGATCAAACGGAAGAGGCGCGGGGCGGGGTTCCCGGGTTGCGGACGGGGCGTGACCGTTCCCACCTCGATGTGGCCGAATCCGAGGGCTCCAAAACCGTCCACCGCCTCCCCGGTCTTATCCATGCCGGCTGCCAACCCCAGACGATTGGGAAAACGAAGCCCCATCACCGTGACCTCCCCGCCGCTCCAGGCGGGTGACCGCAGCCATCCGGCCCGCTCCGCCCAACACAAGCCCGCCAACGTCAAATGGTGCGCTTGCTCCGCATCGAGACGGAACAGCCCTCCACGGGTCAGCCTGTATGCACCCTCCCACATACTCTCATCAACGGACATTTCGCCCCGCTGCCAACCAAAAACGCTTGCAAACCTTGCCAGCCGGAAGTGGTTGGCCTCCCATGCCGTTGCCTCTCAGCCTGCCACTCGACCGCCTCGGCGAGCCGTTTTACGTCGGTTCCGTCCAACGTCTTTACCCGATCCCCGGCGATGACCGCCACATGGCCACGGAAACGACCAGTCGTGGCAGCGTCTTCGACGTCGGCTCCATTTTTGAAATTCCCGGGAGCGATGTCTCCCGCGCCGTCTTCCGCCATGTCCTTTATTCCCGGATGGCCGACCCCGCCCTCTGGAACGCCGTGCGGGAGTCGATCCGCCACGCTCCGGGACTGGAACCGAACTGCCGGTCCATGCTGCTGGGAGAGACCCTCGACCGCTTCTGCCGGGAAGGGGCGGCCACGCATCACGCCGGAATGATCGACGCGGTTTCGGGCGAGATTTTCCAGAAGGGCGTCCCCCCGCACCCGAGCGCGGTGAACGTGGTGCGGCGCTACCGGATCCTCAAGCCACTGCCCGTCCGGGTGCTCGACCGCCTCTGCTATGATTACTCCCTCATGAATGGTCAGGACGGCTACGTCGTCCCCCTGGAATTCATCGTCCGCTTCGGAATGACCTCCGCCTCTTCCGTCCTCCGGAAATACCTGGCCCTCCCGGAATCCGCCCGCCGTGCCTACGAGAGCGAACTCGGGGTGGAGGGACCGCTCCGAGCCTGGCGGATGCTGCCCCGGCCCGTGACCGACTGCACCACCAAGCACGAACCCGAGGACCGCGCGGTCAGCCTTCAGGAAGCCCTCACCATCAGCGGACTGACCGGCGGGGAATTCGCCCGCGCCCTCGAATCCGCCGCGCTCGGAGCCTGGGCCGTCCGCCACCTGCTGGAACCCACCGGTCTCCTGCTCTGGGATTTGAAATGGGAATTCGCCCGGGAAGGCGGGCGTCTGGTGTTCGTCGATACCATTGATACCGACTCGATCCGCGCCACCCTCTCCCTCGAGTGGCAGGGGCGGAAGGTGGCGGTGCACTGCAACAAACAATCGATGCGCGATTACTACCGCATCGTCCACCCGGATTGGATTGGCGCGGTCAATCAGGCCAAGGAAGAGGCGCGGATCCAGGGACGATCCTTCGTGGAGGTGCTGGGCGAGGGGCGCGCGGAAGGGCGGTTCCCGGAGACCCCGGTCGTCCCGGCGGTCTTTCTGGAACTTCAAGCCCGCAAACTGGAGACGATCCGGGATTGCCTGTTGCAAAAAATCAGCGGCATGACGGCGAGCGAGACCCTGATTGCCACCGCCCTCGAGGAAATAAAATACTTCGACTCGCTAAGAAAAATCGAAGACTTTTTGCGGATCAATGCTATGACCTGAGGCTTGCCGTGCGCTTTTTTTCCTTCAAACCCGGTCCGCTGCTCCTCCTTGCCCTGACCCTGCTGACGGGAGCCTGCTCCACCCCCGCCCCGCCCAACCAACCGGAGTCGCTCACCGCCACGGTGCGCAACGGGCCGTTTCCGCCCTACGAGACCGGGGCGCTTCCGCCGAAAACCAAGATCCTTCTCTTGGCCGGAGGCTCCACCTTGGCGAATTTCCTCCAGGAGGTGCTCGACCAACGCAGCTTTTGGATCCGCTCCGGCTACCGTCCTTCCGAAATCGCCTGTTACTACGTCCGCCCGGATGCCCGGCATTATCTGGAGGACAAGGAGCAATTCGATGATCTCGCCCCTCACGTCCGCGGTTTTTATCAGGCCAATCCCGAGCAGCTTTACGCCCATCTCTCCCAGCTGGCCGCCGAAGCGCCCCCGCACTTCTATCTCTACACCACTTCCCACGGGGTCGCGCCTTCCGAAGAGCTCGATGACTACGCCTTGGTCTACGATGCCGACCCGCTCGAATTCGGGACCAAGGTCCACTCCTTCATCCGCCCCGCGGAGTTGCGCAACGCACTGAACCGTCTCCCGGCGGCCACTTCCAAAACGCTGGTTCTCCAGGGTTGTCACGCCGGCGGCTTCGTCGAAGCCAGGGTGGAACCGTATCGCTCGCGAACCTTGCGCAATGTTCCCAACCTCTGCGTGCTCGCGGCCTCACGCCATGACCGGACCAGTTTCGGATGCGGGGCCACGGATGAATCCACCTATTACGGCTCCGCCTACCTCGCCGCCCTGCGCGAACACAAGAACCAACGGATCCCGCAAATTGATTTCGAGGAAGTCGCGAACGCGGCGGTGGACCGGGTCGAATGGATGGAACAAACCCATCACGTGCCCTTCGACAAACGGTCCCTGCCCCAGTTCTACACCAACCGCCCCTGAGATTTTTCTTGTCACAGGCAGAGCGACCGGGACAACATCCCCCAAACACTCCTCCCCCCCACCATGCGCCCAGTAAAACTCCTGTCCCTGTGGCTCGGTGTTCTCCTTCTTGGAAACGCCCCGGCCGCGCCTTCGGCCACGCCCGCTCCCGCCATTCTCCCCCTGCGGAAGGTCGGCAAAAACGTCACCGCCACCTTTCAGGGGCTCACCACCCAACAGCTGGTTCTCGAAGCGAGGAGCGGCAACGGGTGGAAGCCCCTTTCCGTCCAATACGGCGGCAGGGGCATCGTCACGTGGAACAGCCGCACCGCCCGGTCCGGCCAAGGCACGGTCTCCTTTGTCATCCCCGCCGGATACACCTCCGACCAATTGCGGATCACCGCCAGTCCGGCCAAGTTCCCGGCGTCCCGGCTTCGCGGCCCGAAGAGTTTCTCCGGGGCCCGGGTCCCGGTCAACAAAGCCCTGAATCCTTCGGCCAGAACGAATCTCGGGGTTTCGGCCTCCGCCATGCAAACCGCCGCCGATTCCTCCTCGGCACCGGGCGCACCCGTCGCGTTGACGGAGCCGGACATCTGGAAACTATCGGGGAACCGCCTCTTTTTCTTCAATCAATACCGGGGTTTGCAACTCTTCGACCTTTCGGATCCGGCCAATCCAGTCCGCACCGGCGGCTTGCGAATGCCCGCCCGCGGCGAAGAGTTTTACCTGCTCGACTCCGCCGGTTCGAATCTGGCCCTGCTCGGCCGGGAATTCTCCGATGCAGGTTCCTCCAACGGAGTGGTCTACCTGGTCTCCGTGAATAACGGGGTGCCCACCCTGAACCGGAAACTGACCTTGAGCGGCGAGGTGATCGACAGCCGGCTCTCCGGGTCGCGCCTCTATGTGACCACCTTCGATTGGGGCTGGCAGCTTGGAAGTTTTTCCTCCTTCTCTCCCCGCATCACGGTGTCCGGATACGACCTCTCGAACCCCGCCCAACCCGTTGCGCTGCCCTCCCTTCCGCTCGATGGGTATTGGCCGACGCTCCAGGGAGACAGCCAGACCCTCTTGATTGCCACGGCCACGCCCTCTGATTGGTCGCGTTCCTCGATCCATGTGGTGGACATCGCCACCCCTTCCGGAGAACCCCGGCTGGTCAAGACCGTGAAGACCAAGGGCGTGGTGGCCGACAAATTCAAGATGCGCGTCTCCCAAGGCGTCATGACCGCGGTCAGCCACAGCTGGTCCTGGGATGCCTCGGGACCGGGCCGCTCCAACTGGGTGGAGAACTTCTCTGCCGTCGGGGACGGGACCGAGTCTCTCGCGCAATTGGAACTGGAGGAGGCCCGGGGCGAATCGCTCCATGCCACCCGGTTCGATGGGAACAAACTCTACGTGGTCACCTTCGAGACGGTCGATCCGCTCTTCGTGGTGGACCTCTCGGATCCGGCAGCCCCGAGCGTGCTGGGCCACATTGAAATCCCGGGATGGTCGACTTACCTTGAACCCCATGGCAACCGCCTCCTCGCCGTCGGCGTCGAAGACGGGAAGGTGACCGTTTCGGTCTTCGACGTGACCGATCCGGCGCAGCCTTCGCTCGCTTCCCGGGTGGCCCTGGGGGAAGGAAACAGTTGGAGTGAGGCCCATTACGACGAGCGGGCCGCCGGCTTTTTCCCCGACCAAGGGGTTCTCCTCGTTCCCTACCAGAGCTGGAACAGCGAGGGTTGGCAAAACGCCACGGCCGTGGTGCAACTGGATGCCGATGGTTTGAGCTGGAAAGGCTCCATCCGCCATGACTTCACCGCGCGCCGGGCGGCATTCACCGGGAGCCATATCCTCTCCATCTCGGGTCAGGAGCTGATTGTGGCCGACGCGAGGGATCTCTCGAGCGTGACGCCGGAGGCGCAACTCTCGCTGGCTTGGCAAGTCGACCGCGTCCTCCCCTTCGGCCCGAACCACCTCATCCAGATCGAGGATGGCGAGGCTGACAATGGCTTCTGGGGCTGGGGCTTCTTGAGATGCTGGTCTCCCGCCCAGCGCAGGCAGACGATGCTCCGGATCTCCCGGGCCGATTCCCCGGACGACCTCATCGAGGAGATCGATCTCGGTCCCGGCCGGGTCGTCGGCACCTTGGAGCGCGACGGTTATCTCTACCTCGGTCAATTCGTGAAGGGCACCGCCGCCGATCCCGGGGATGTGGTGCGGACCTGGGTTTTTGATACCTCCGAAGCCCCGGAACTCAAGGAAATCGCCCATGCGGATTCCCCACTGGCGGAAGGTGCCTCACGGCTCAACTTGGATCAAACCCAAGGTCTCTGGGCGGATGGCTCCACCCTCGTCTGGCACATTCCTTCCTATGCCTTTTATTTTGGTGGTCCGATTTTCATCGATGACCCGGTCGTCGCCCTGCCGGTTGCCGTCGATTCTTCCGCTCCGGTGGCAAAATCCCTCACCGTCGCTTCGAACGCCATCGCGGTGGATCCTCCCACCGGAAGCATCTCCCTCTCCTCCGCGCCTTCGCAGTCGCGCCTCTCCGCCAATATCTGGCGCGGCGGCTCGAATGATGTGGCCTCGGTCGTCTGTCCGGTCCGGGTCTCCGATCCCACGGCGCCGTCCGCCATCGCTCCGCTGACCATCAAAGGTCCCAACGGCGCCCCGGTGCGGATCGAAGCCGGTCTGCCCCAAGCGTCCGGCGGCTTCCTCTTCCTCTCCTATCTCGAAGACGCGACAGAATCGATCGCCACGAATGGCGTCCGCTCCGTGCAATCGCGCGCCTGGCTCCAGGTGCTCGACTTCCGCAATGGCAGCGACCCGGTGGTGCGGGACCGCGTTTCCCTCCCCGGTGAACTCGTCGCCGTGTCCGATGTGGAAGCCCGCGGGGCTCTCCTGTTCACCGTCGATCCCGGAAGAAGCACCTTCCGGGCTTGCGCCTACGACGGATCGAGCGCGTTCCAAATGGATAGCTGGACCAGCCCATCCGAAGTCAGCGCCTTCACCCGGGGCGAGGGAGCGCAGCTCTTCGTCGCCCGCACCACCGCAGCCAGCCAGCCAATCTCCGCCCTCGGCTTCGACTCCGTGGCCGGTCGCTTCCGGGTGACCGCCACGGTCAATCTTCCCCACGCGACCTATGAACTTGTGACCCGCGGGGGACTTCTCCTCGCGAGCCAGTGGGGCAAGGTTTCGGCCACGCCCGTGCAGACCGGGGGAACTTTCGGGCAGCCGGTGAGTCTGGAGACCGATCCCACCCTCTGGATCCAACTGGGTCGGGCCAGCGTCCGTCCCTCTCCCAACCAAGGGGTTTGGTTCCCGGCCGGGGCCTACGGCGTCGAGTTCCTCCTGATCCCTCCGCCCGTCGGGACCTTGCGCTAAACTGATTGGACGGCCGGGGGGCGGACGTCACGGAAGATGTTCCGGCCCCGGCTCAAACCAACCACGGAACGTTTCCGACATCCAAGCGGCCGCCGCGGCTCCTCCCATCAGAAGAAAGATGAAGAAGGAGACGGTGACCAGGAAAAGAGCGTAACCCGCAAGGGTCAGAACACCGTCCCGGCCAATCGCGGCGATCGCCAACAAGGTCACCGTGGCTGCCGGCAGCAGGTTGGTCATCGGAATGGGAAGGGGAAGCAACAAAAAAGCCCCGCAGACAAAAATACAGAACCCTGTGAAGTGCTGCGTCAGAGGGGCTTCCACCAGAAATTCGTGCCTCGGCTTCGAAACCTTTTCCAAGCTCCGGATGATGCGGTTCGCCCCCTCCAGAAGCTTTGGAAAAAGACGCTGGGAAAGCCTGAGATCGAGCAGCTTGCGGGGTAACCAAGGTTTTCGGCGGAAGGCCAGCCGCAAGCCGATCAGGCTGATGACCACCCCGAACGGAGTGGACATCCCCGGAATCGCCACCGGAGTGCAGAAGGGGATGCTGAACAAACAAAGCAGGCCGAGAAACGCCCGCCCTTTCAACAAGGTGACCACTTCCCCGATCTTGACATCGTCCCGCTCGAATTTCCGAATCAATTGGTCGATCTGGTCCGACAAAAGATGCGGCTCCGCTCCCTCCGGGATCTCCTCTTCAGGCGGCACGGGCGGGGTCACTGAAGCATCCATGGTCTGGAAGAGGTCGGGGAACACGGCACCAAACTCCCCGGTTTCACTCTCATCCGTCCGGGGGACCGCCGCAACCTGTGTTTGAGCGCCATTTCCACCCGCGCTCCGTGCCATCTCCCGCGCGCCTTGCGACGCCGATCCCTGAGAAATGCGGGTTGACGTTTGCTCCAGCCCGGATCTCCAACTAAACTCCGGGATGTCGTCTTTCGCTCACGAAGTCACCCATGCCATGATTCTGGCCGCGGGTCGTGGCACCCGGATGCTGCATCTCACCGAGGATCTCCCCAAGCCGATGATTGCCGTCCGCGGCCGTCCCATCCTCGAGACCATCATCCGCGGTCTGCAGGAGAACGGGGTCCGCCACGTCCTCGTGGTGGTCGGCTATCGCAAGGAAGTCATCATGGATCATTTTGGCGATGGCCGGGACTTCGGACTCGACATCTCCTACGTGGTCCAGGAAGTGCAGAACGGGACCGGCAAGGTGGTGGAATTGGGTCGCCCGTTCACCGGTGACCATCCCTTTGTGCTCAGCTATGGCGACATCCTTGTCCCCGCCTCAAGCTACGCGCCCCTGGTCCGCTTGGAAGGGGACGACGCGCGGATCGCCGTGAAGGTGAACCAGGACGTCAGCAAGGGAGGCGCCGTCTTTCTCAATGAGGAAGGTCTCATGACAGACCTGATCGAAAAAGGTGCTCCCGGGCAGCCCACCAGCCCGTATTACAACGCCGGGATCTACACCTTCAGCCCGGTGATCCACGATTATGTCAGCCGTCTCCGACTCTCGCCCCGCGGCGAGTATGAACTCACCGATGCCATCCGGGAAATGGCTTACGATGGGCTCTCCGTCCGCGGCGTTGAGTTGCAAGGGGAATGGGCTGACGTTCGCGACCCCGGAATCGTTCACGACCTGAATCAAACCCAAACCACTGCATGAACCTGGCCACCGAGCCTTCCATCTGGGAGTTCGCCAACCCGCAACTCCGCGACCTCGTTTCCTACGAACCGGGCAAGCCGATCGAGGATGTTGCCCGGGAACTCGGGCTTGCTCCGGAAAGCATCATCAAACTGGCTTCCAACGAGAATCCCCTCGGCCCTTCGCCGAAAGCGATTCTGGCCATGCAGGAAGTGGCCAAGTCCGTCCACCTTTACCCGGACGGCGGGGGCTGGAAACTGCGCAACGCCATCGCCGCCAAATTCGGTCTGGAACGGGAGAACGTCATCCTCGGCAACGGGTCCAATGAAATCATCGAACTTTGCGGGCACGCCTTCCTTCGCCCCGGAGACAATGTCATCGCCGCCCGGCACGCTTTCGTGGTTTACAAACTGATGGCAACCCTTTTCGGGGCGGAGACGATCGAGGTTCCGGATCCGGATTTCATCCACGATTTGCCCGCGATGGCCGCCGCCATCAACGCCCGGACCAAGGAGGTCTTCATTGCCAACCCGAACAATCCCACCGGCACCTTGGTCGATCAGGATGCCTTGGACCGATTCATGGATCAGGTCCCGGATCATGTGGTGGTGGTCTTCGACGAAGCCTACCACGAATTCCTGCGGAATCCCCCGGATACCCTGAAATACCTTCGCGAGGGCCGGAACATCGTCATTCTGCGCACGTTTTCGAAGATCCAGGGACTGGCGGGCACCCGGGTCGGTTACGGCCTTGCGCCGAAAGAATTGGCCGCCATCCTGCAGAAATGCCGCCAACCGTTCAACGTCAACTCCATCGCGCAAGCCGGTGCACTCGCCGGGCTGGAGGACGAGGAACACCAGCAGCGCACCCGCGAACTGACTTGGGAGGGCTTGCGTTTCTACGAGGACGCGTTCCGGGAGATGGGCTTGGAATTCGTCCCCAGCCACGCCAACTTCATTCTCGTCCGGACCGGCGACGGTGACCGTGTCTTCGCCGGGATGATGCAGCGCGGCATCATCCTCCGGGCCATGCGAAGCTACAAGCTGCCCGATTGGGTGCGCATTTCCATCGGCACGCCCGATCAGAATCAGCGCTGCATCAGCGCCCTCCGCGAGGTTCTCGCCGCGTCCCATTGAACCCGGAGCGGGACACCATCGCGGCCCTCGCCACGCCCGCCGGTCAAGGTGGTCTGGCCATCCTGCGTCTCTCCGGGCCCCGGGCCTTCCCCATCGCCACCGAAGTTTTCCGAGGTCCCTCCGGCCCTCCCCGGACCCAGATCTTCGGGCGCATCGTGCGGGAGGATGGTTCCCTGATCGACGAAGTGCTGCTCACCCGGTTCACCGGCCCGAAGAGCTTCACCGGGGAGGACACCGTCGAAATCACCTGCCATGGTGGGCGCCTCGTCAGCCGGGCCATTCTGGACCGCTTGCTTCACGCCGGAGCGCGGGCGGCGCAAGGCGGCGAGTTCACTCAACGGGCTTTTCTCAATGGGAAACTCGATCTCACCCAGGCGGAGGCGGTCATGGACGTCATCTCGGCACAGACCGATCTGGCCTTGCGCTGCGCCCAACGCCAGCTCCAAGGGCACCTCGGTGAACGCGTCGAGCACCTCCGCCAGGCTCTCATTGCGGTGCTGGCCCACCTCGAGGCATGGATCGACTTCCCGGAAGAAGATATCGATCCGGAAACAGGGGAGCAACTCAACGCCCGGATCCTCCCGGTCTTGTCCGGCCTCGAGCAACTCCGCGCCACCGCCCGCCAAGGCCGGATCCTCCGCGAGGGGGTGGCCACCGTGATTTGCGGTTCTCCCAACGTCGGCAAATCAAGCCTCCTGAATCTTCTTTTGGGCTTTGAACGGGCCATCGTCAGTGAAATCGCCGGGACCACCCGGGATACCCTCGAAGAAGTCCTCGATTTGGAGGGCATCCCCTTGCGCCTGATTGACACCGCCGGTCTGCGGGACAGCGCCGATCTCGTCGAATTGCAAGGGATGGCCCGCACCGGCAAAAGCCTTGAGGAGGCGGAATTGGTCCTCGAGGTTTGTGACGGCCACCTCCCGCCCCGCCCGTCCGCCGTCGAGGTGCCGCCCGGCGCCCTGCATCTGAGGATTCTCAACAAGATGGATCTCGGCCTTGATCCGGGATGGAATCAAGCCCCGGACATCCTCCCGCTTTCCTGCCTCACCGGTGAGGGACTGGCGCACCTCAAGGCCACCGTGGTCGCCAGATTGACCAGCGATCACGCCGGCTCTCCCGACGCTTGGAACCTCGCCGTCAACGCCCGTCATCTTCAGGCGATCAACAAGGCCCGGGACCATCTGCGCGATGCCTTGGACCAACTTGCCGCTTCCTCCCCTCCGGAACTGGCCGCCGTCGATCTTCGTTCGGCTCTGCACCAACTCGCGGAAATCGTGGGCAGGACGGATATCGAGGAGATCCTCGACGTCGTCTTCAGCCGCTTTTGCATCGGCAAATAACCCCGCAACCGTCTTCCGGCCATCACCGCCGGTCTCAGGCGAGCAGATCCCGGACCACGTGAGCGGGATCGACCCCCGTGAGGCGGAAATCCAAGCCTTGCGACCGGACACTCAACCGCTCGTGATCCAACCCCAATTGATGGAGAATGGTGGCGTGGAGATCATGGACATGGACCGGATTTTCCACCGCTCCGAAGCCAAATTCATCGGTTTCACCGTAGGTCACCCCGCCCCGGAACCCACCGCCGGCCAGCCACATGGTGAAGGCGTCGATGTGATGGTTCCGGCCGGTCGCCTCGCGCACTTCTCCCATCGGGGTGCGTCCGAATTCCCCACCCCAAATGACCACGGTATCTTCGAGCAACCCGCGCTGCTTCAAATCCAGCACCAAAGCGGCTGAAGCCTGATCGATGTCCCGGCACTTCTCCGGCATGTGCTTCTGAAGATTCTCCGTGGCGCCGCCGTGGTGGTCCCAATTCGTGTCGTAGAGCTGCACAAAGCGGACGCCACGCTCCACGAGCCGGCGGGCAAGCAAGCAGTTTCGGGCGTAACTCGGCTCCTTGGGATCCTTGACCCCGTAGAGATCGAGGGTCGCCTGTCCCTCCCCGCTGATGTCCATGAGTTCAGGCGCGCTCGTCTGCATGCGATAAGCCATCTCATAGGCATTGATCCGGGTGGAGATCTCATCATCCCCGGTCTCCACCATGCGCTTCAGGTTCAGTTCGCGGACGGCATCCACCACCCGGCGCTGACGCTCCGGAGTGATCCCGGAAGGAGTGGAAAGATTGACGATGGGGTCTCCCTGATTCCGCAAAGGCACGCCTTGATAGGTCGTGGGCAACATCCCGCTGCCCCATAGCACCGCTCCGCCGCGCGGACCACGGGGCCCGCTCTGCAAAACCACGAACCCGGGAAGATCATCGCATTCACTTCCCAATCCATAGGTCACCCAGGCCCCCATGCTCGGACGGCCGAAAAGACCGCTCCCGGTATTCATGAACAACTTGGCCGGTGCGTGGTTGAAGAGTTCCGTCTTGCAGGTCTTCACGATGGCCAACTCGTCCACGATTCCGGCGAGGTGCGGCAGATAATCGCTCACCCACGCCCCGCTCTGGCCATGCTGCTTGAATCCCACCGTCGGCCCCAGCAATTCACTCCGGTGGCTGCTGTCCATGAAGGCAAACCGCTTTCCCTTCACATAGCTCTCGGGGATCGGCTTTCCATTCAATTCCGTGAGCTTCGGCCGGTAGGAGAAGGTCTCCAATTGGGACGGTCCACCCGCCATGAAGAGAAAAATCACGTGCTTGGCCCGGGCCGGAAAATGCGTCCTGGGGTTCCCGGCCAGGAGAGAGCCCAGCGCCATCGAACCCACTCCAATCGAGCATCGGCTGAAAAAATGCCGTCGGGTCAGATCACGCAGCCTTTGGGAAGAGAGATCGTGCGGGTTCATTCGCGGGTCACAGTTTCATCAAGATTCAGCAGCACCCGGGCGGCATCCGGGGGTGGAAGCCTGGAGATAACGGCCAATTCCTCCCCGCCCGGTCTCCGCGAGGTGCAACGGCGGAAGGCCTGCTCCGCGCCCTCGCGCTGGATCAAGCCGCCCAAGGCATTGGCACACTCGTGGAACGCGGCGTCGTTCAACAAGGTGAGCGCCTGCAGCGGGGTATTGCTCCGGATCCGCCGGGTGCAGGTGCTGTATCCGTCAGGAGCATCGAACACCGTCAACGAAGGCGGCGGCGAAGCCCGGTAAACAAACGTGTAAAGCCCCCGCCGATACCGGTCCTCCCCCTTGCTGAGCGTCCACGTGCGCTTCACCTGCCCTTGACCCATCACCCCGTCCGGAATCGGCGGATACACGGGCGGCCCACCGATCTTCGGCGCAAACAAGCCGCTCGCCGCCAGAGCGACGTCCCGGACGATCTCCGCATCAAGCCTCAGGCGCTGCTGCCGCGCCAACAGATGGTTTCCCGGATCTTTCTCCCGTGAATCCACCCGCTGCACCGAACTCTGCCGATAGGTCTGCGACGTCGTGATCATCCGATGCAGCTCCTTGAGGTTCCACCCTCCATCCCGGAACCGTATCGCCAGCCAGTCCAAAAGCTCGGGGTGGGAAGGAGCGGTTCCCTGCATGCCGAAATCATTCTCCGTCTCCACCAGCCCCCGGCCAAAGTATTGCTGCCAGACCCGGTTCACGATGACCCGCGCCGTGAGCGGATTTTCCGTGTTCATGATCCAGCGGGCCAGATCGAGCCGGTTCGGTCTCCGGTCCGCAGACGCCGCGAATGGATGCAGCACCGCCGGAGTCCCCGGCTGGACTTCCTCCGCGGGCCGGGTGAAATCCCCCTTGATGAGAAGATGGGTTTTGCGCGGCGCGGCCGACTCCGCGAGCACCAAGGTGGTCACCCCGCCATTCAAAACGGTATCCAGCTCCGTATACCGGTCATTCAACACCCGGAAGGGCCCCACTCCCCCGAGGCTCGCCGCAAACAAGGTCCGCTTCTGGGCGAACGAGCGCTTCGCGGCCGGAACCTTGAGAATCGCCGTGGTCGACGAGGGCAGCACCTTCCGGCTTTCCGGAGTCGAGGCCGCTTCCCAAGCCGCCAGATCGGCGGCGTGTTTCTCCATGTATTCCGTGATCTGCTTTTCCAACGCCTTCGATTCCGCCGTCATCGCGCTGAAGTCCACGCCGGGACTGGATACCTTGAGGAATGGTTCCTCCTGGCTGTTGAGAAAGGCGAAGAGCCGATAATACTCCCGCTGCTCGATCGGATCAAACTTGTGATCATGACACTGGGCACACCCGATGGTCAGCCCGAGCCATACCGTCCCCGTTGTAGCCACCCGATCAAACACGCTGTCGATCCGGAATTGCTCCTTGTCGATCCCACCCTCCTGATTGATCTGCGTGTTCCGGTGAAAGCCGGTGGCGATCCTCTGGCTTTCCGTCGCTCCCGGCAGCAGGTCCCCAGCCAACTGTTCGATGGTGAACCGGTCGAACGGCATCCCCTCATTCAACGCACCGATGACCCAGTCCCGATACTTCCAAATCTGGCGGGGCGCGTCGATGGAGTATCCGTTGCTGTCCGCATAGCGCGCCTGATCGAGCCACCAACGCGCCCACCGCTCCCCATGATGCGGGCTCTGCAGCAAGCGTTCGACCAACTCACCGTAGGCCTTCTCAGGATCGCTCTTCCGGGCATGGAGGAAGGCATCGATCTCCTCGGGAGAGGGAGGCAGACCGGTGAGATCCAAGGATACCCGTCGGATCAAGGTCTCCGGATCCGCCTCCGGAGAGGGAGTCAGCCCTTCGACTTCCAGCCTCTTCCGGACCAGGGCGTCAATCACCGCCCCGCCTTCTCTCTCAAGCCCGGGCGCAGTCTTCGGAGGCTCGAAAGCCCAATGTTTCTCGTAAACCGCTCCCTCCGCAATCCATCTCCGCAATGTCTCTTTCTGCGCGGCAGTGAGCCGCTTGCCGGTTTTCCCGGGGGGCATCAACTCCTCGCCATCCTCCGCGAAGATCCGGGCCAGCAATTCGCTTTCCTCCGGATGCTCCGCCGACAGAACGGACAGTGCTCCTTCCCTGACATCCAACCGGAGGTCGGCTTTCCGCCCCTTCTGATCGAAACCGTGGCACGCGAAACAATTCTCCGCCAGAATCGGGCGGACGTCCCGGTTGAAGCGCACCGGCTCCGCCCCGTGGGCGACGGAGAGGGCGGATAGAAGGGCGAAGGTGACCGGAAGGGACTTCATCAGCAAAAAAACACTCCATTGTCACACGGGGATCAGCCGTCCGGCTTTCATGCAACCGGAGTTTTCCGAGTCTTCAGAGCGGTGCCAGCAGCATTTCCAAATCAGCGCGTTCAATCGCCAGACCTTGCCCCGGCTCCCCGGATTGCCCTTCCAAGATCGCCGCGGCGATGGCCGCCTTGCGGGTTTGCAATTGGAGTATCCGTTCCTCGATCGTCCCCTCGGTGATCAGCCGGTAGACGAAAACCGGATTCATTTGCCCCATCCGGTGGGCCCGACCCGTCGCCTGCTCCTCGACCGCCGGGTTCCACCACGGATCGTAATGGATCACCGTGTCAGCCGTGGTGAGGTTCAAACCCGAACCGCCCGCCTTCAGGCTGATGAAGAACACCGGAGCTTTGCCGGCTTGAAAGGCATCGACCAGCTCGGTCCGTTCATTCCCCGGAGTGTCCCCGGTCAGCTTGATGCTGGGGATCTTTTCCTTGGCCAGACAGGCTTCCAACAGTTCCAGCATCGAGGTGAACTGGGAAAAGACCAGAATCCGGCGCCCCTCCGCCACCAGACCGGTGACCAGCTCACGGAATGATTCAAGTTTGGCGGATTCCTTGACCTTGCGGGCCGCCGGCAACTTCAAGAGCCGGGGATCACAGCAGATCTGGCGCAACTTGAGCAGCGCGTCCAGCACCACGATTTGGGACTGGGCCAAGCCCTTGGCCCGGATGGCCTCACGAACCCGCTTGTCCATCGCGGCCCGCACCACCTCGTAGAGTTCCGTCTGCGGCCGGCTCAGGGCCACGCTCCGGACAATGTCCGTCCGCGGCGGCAATTCCTCCAGGACCTGGCCACGGGTGCGGCGCAACATCAACGGCGCCACCCGTTTGGCGAGGACTTCCCGCCGTTGCCCGTCTTCCCCGGACTCGATCGGCTTCCTCCAGTTCTTCCGGAAGGAATCCTGGTCCCCGAGAAATCCAGGCATGAGAAAGGCGAAGAGACTCCAAAGCTCCCCCAGATGATTTTCCATCGGGGTTCCGGTCAAACAAAGACGGTGCCGGGTCTGCAACGCCCGTGCCGCCTGCGCCATCTTGGAGACCGGATTCTTGATGTATTGCGCCTCGTCGAGGATCACATAGTGATACTGGTGGGAGCCGATCACTTCCTCATCCCGGGGCAACAGGGCGTAACTGGTGATCACGAGGTCATGCTGCGGAATCCGCTCGAACCCGGCCTGACGGTCCGCCCCCTGGGAGACCAAAACGCGCAACCCCGGCGCAAAACGAGCCGCCTCCGCCGCCCAGTTGCCCACCACACTGGTCGGCGCAACGATGAGACAGGGACGGTCCAGACGGCCCTCCTTTTTCTCCACCAGAAGATGGGCCAGGGTCTGCACCGTTTTCCCCAGGCCCATGTCATCCGCCAGAATGCCGCCCAGCCCGTGCGTCCGGAGGAACTGCAACCAGCTCAAGCCGTCCACCTGATAGCCTCGCAAAGCCGCCTTGAGCGACCGCGGTGCCTTGACCCGGGTCACGCCCTTGAAATCCGCCAATCGCTCCCCGAGCTGACGCAGCCTCTTCGCGGTTTCCCCCTCAAGATCGGGAAGAAGCCAAGCCAAACGGGCCGCCCCGAGCTTGTGCACCGTCGCCCCCTCTCCGGAGGTCGGCTCAAACAACTGCAACAGCGAGAGCAACAACTGCCCGAGCCGCTTCGCCGGAAACCCGACCACCATGCCGTGGTCCGGAAGTTTGATCGGCACCGTGTCCTCTTCACGTGCCTCCAGCAGCTTCGCCAGGTCTTTCTGAAAATCATACAACCCGGCGATCTCCCGCAAGACCGGTAACAAACTGATCCGCTGGCCTGCCACCTGGATCCCGACGTCAAAACGGAACCAATCCTCCTGCCCCTCCGCCTCGAGATCGGTCCACAGATCATCCACCTCGGTCAGTTCCATGCCGAAGTCCGGTCGGACCTCGACCTCCCACCCCATCTCCCGTAACTTCGGGACCACCCCTTGGAAAGCATACCATGCGTCCGCGTCCCGCTCGGGCAATGACGCCTGCTGCGCCAGAGTGAAGGCGTTCCCCGGAACCCGGTGGTCCCGGGGGTCAAGATGGACCACCTCCGTCACCGGTTTTAAGCCAGCCGCTTGGAAAAGCGACGCATACCCCGACTCCCGCTCCAAGTTCCTTGTGACCCGGAGAATCTCGGACGCGGTCACCTCGGTCAAAATTGCCCCCGCATCATCCACGGGATTGGAGACCATCAGGGATCCGTAACGCGCTTGAAAGAGGGCCACGGGAAGCTCCCGCGTGACGGAAGTGGTCGGCCATGCTCCAAAATACCCCGGATGGCTCCGCAGCTTCACCTTGAGCCGGGTCAGCACGAGGCGCAGCACGAGCGGAGCCTCCTCCACATCCAGGTCCCGGATTTTCAGTTCGACCGGACGGAGCGCAGGGGTCCATCCCACCGACGCCATCCGCTCGCTGACCCTCCCCATTTGGGCCGGTTCAACCGCGGGGGCGGACATCCATTGCACCGCATCCACCTTCTGCTGCCAAACCGCCGCCCCCACCGTGAGCGACTCCGGATCCAGATACCGCAGAGGCGTGGTCCCCAAAACCACGGCCGGTTTTTGGGAATCGAGAAAGCGAACCGCCGTCAGGAGCCTGCCTCCGGCGGATTCCGCGATCCAATGGGGTTCCAGCTCACGCGGGGGTCCGTTTTGGAGAAGCGCCTCTGCGTCCCCTCCCCAAATCGCCCGGCCGGTGGCCAGAATGTCATCGGTCAGGAGCGACCAAAACCGTCCCCGCGGCACCATCCCAGCGGCACCGAAGGTGCCTTCCAGCTTGGTATTGGAGAGGCTCTCCATTTCCTGCACCAAACGGACGTCAACCTCAGAAAGCCAGGCCGGATAAGACCCGCGTCCCACGCCACGCTCCAAAGCCCGCTGCCCGGTCGTCCGGTCCTTGCCAGAAACGGGGAAGGCCAGAAGGGTGAGACGCGCCACTCCGCCCCGCTCTTTCACCGCGCTGGCCCCGAGGTGAAAGGAATAGCGCACCCTCCGGTCGCCATCGGCATGGGGAACGCCGCTCCGCCCACCCTCGCCTTCCCCCAGCGAAACATCGATCCAGTGCCGAAGATCCGTCGGCAACGAGGATGGCACCGAGGCCGCGGCTGCCTCTCCCCCTTTCGATGGCACCGGGCCGGGCTTCCCCACCGCCGGACCGGTCTCCGCCAAAAGGGTTTCGATGAGAGCGACCGCGTGCTTGCAGCCCGCGCCCATTGGGCAGGAACAGCTCGTCGCCAGATCCTCACCTCTCCCGCCGAAGGGGACATACAGGGTGGTCAGGTAGGGAGTGGAACGGCTGCCCCGGACCCGTCCCGCGACCTCCCAGCCCTCGTCCGTCACACTGACGGAAGTGACCAACGCGCGCTCGCGAGCCGCATAGGCCCGCCCCCGTTGGATCGTGATCTCGCTGAAATCAGTGCGCCATGGAAATCCTCGCAGAGTGTCGCGAACCGCAGGAGAAGAGTCGACGGAATCCAGCATGACAAAAGGCGGTCGTGTCAGGACCACCCTGACACATCACCAAGATCGGTGCTATCGTCAAGCGATTCGTTGACTCCCGGCGGCTCAAGAAGCCCGGGGCAGACCGGCGATCAAACGCTCCAGACGGCGGGCGAATTCCACCCACACCAGACGGGCCTCCCCACTGTCATCCACATCCTGACCGGCGTGAATCGCCGCCTTGAGGTGAGGCTCGATCGACAACCACCCGTCATAACCGGTGCGCTCGAGGTCGGCGAAAATCCGCAACTGGGTCGGATCCTCGTCCACATGGCAGGTGACGAAGGCGCCGTCAGGCCCGGGCTTGGCGCATTTCACATGGACGTGGGCAATGTGGTCGCGACAGGTCTGGTAATAATCCCAGGTCGATTCCAGCGAGTGATCGTGGAGGCTGTTGTTCCCGGTATCGAAAATCAGCCGGAACGCCGGGCTGGCCACCGCGTCGGCCAATTCAAGGAATCCCTGCGGATCCGCGCCGTAGCCGTTGCAGTTCTCATGCCCCAGGATGACCCCCTCCCCCTCGGCGATCCGGGCCAGCTCACGGATCCGGCGCACCGCTTCCGCTCTCCAAGCCGCCCGGTCCAAGGGATTCTCCTTGTTGTTGGGGTAGGACATGATCCGGAGGAACTTCGCGCCGACCTGGCGAAGGCGCGGAGCGACCCGCTTCAGTTCGGCCACATCCACTGCGAAATCGTGGGTGATGGGACGCGCCCAATTCGCGATCTGCCCGCCGAATCCCACGATCCGGATGCCCTCCGTCCCGAGGCGTTCCCAAACGCGGGACCATTCGTCATCGGTCAGGTCACAGACGTTTTTCCCCCCGATCAGGCGGAGTTCCACGGCCGACCACCCGGCCTCCTTGAGCGTGGCGATCTGTCCTTCGAGACTCTTCTCCGCCTCGTCGGCGAATCCGGTGAATTGAAATGGCATGGATGGGTCAGGTTGGGGTTCGATTCGGTTGAACGGGGCTGGAGTCTACACGGTCGGGCGCTCCACGCCAGCGGAAGATCATGTGGCCCGCCGCAAGAGAACCCAGAGGACCGCCCAGAAAAGCGCCAAACCCAACCCTGCGAAACTCAGCGGCACCACCAGGCGTTGCCGATACCAATCCCTCGCCTCAAAAGAACCGAGCACCAGCCGGACAAAGAGGGCGCAAAACGCCCCCACCAGCCAGACACCGGCCTGATAGCTCGCCAAGCCCGTCCATCCGCGCACCCCGTCCGGAGTCCCCGCTCCCAGCCCGAGCAACAAGCCAGCCAATCCCACCCAGGTCAGGCGGGCTCCTCGCAGCCGTCCCCCCTCCCCCCGGAAACGGAGCACGTTGTGCAACGCCACCCCCGCCAGCGCCACCAGGAGCAGCCATTCCCCCAAGGCCGGCCCCAACGCCACGCCCGCCCCCCAAACCATCAGATGCCCGGCCAGAACGCCGCCGCACAACGAACCCCATTGCGCCAGGGTTTGTCTCCATGCGCCGGACCAGAGAAAAATGAGAACCAGGAGCAAGACGCAGCGCCCGCCCGGGGCCAGCATCCGCCCCGCTCCCGCCCGGAACGCATCCCGCGGCGTCGGCCCCGGTTCCTCGGCCGCCGCCTCCTTGGCAAAGGGATCCCCCGGACGGACCGATTCCCCCACAAAACCCAGATCGATCGGCCGGCTCACCTCCCCGGCGAACAAGGTCTGCGCCCTTCGCTGGGCAATCCCATCCTTTGAGACCATCATCACCAGAGCGACCTCGGTTTCCGGGGACAACCGCACCTGAAAGGCCTTCGCCCCTTGCGGAATCCGGCCGGAGGCAGTCGTTTCCAATCGCATCACCTCCGCGCCCGGCTCCAAGGGATCTTTCCGCGGCACCACCCGCAGCGGGCCGAACGAAGGGGCGAACACCGTGTCGTCGAACCGGAATTCCAAGGCGTCACGCAGATACGCCAGGGCGGCTTCCTCCGGGGAAACCTTTTCGTTCATCACCGGGTCCGGCGATCCAGTGACGTCAAGGCTCAACTCGAATTGATAGGAACCGTCCCGCCCGAACCCAGCGTGCGCCGCCACGGCGGAGATCTGATGAGCCCACAAACAGCCGATGCTAAAAACGCCCGCGATCCCCGCCCACCAGAGGCCGCAGATCCGCGTTACTTTAAAAAAGCAAGCAATTTCAACCCTTCGTTCGATTGCCATTTTTCAAATTCCCTTGTTTGGTTTAGGTCTCGGTCCGAAACCTTTAAGTTTTGTCCCCATGCGCACCACATCCATCGCGGTTTTCACCGCTTTTGTTCTGCTTCTTCACTCCGCGGCCGGCGCCGCGGTTCACAGGGAGAACATCGACGTCCCGCTGAACCCGACTCCGGCCCGCCGCGGTTTCTTTTTCCGGCCGGAACCGGGTTTCAACTCCGCGATCCCCAGTGAACGTTACGCCGCCAGCCGGGAAGGCAAGGCCCACTTGAAAAAGACCGCCCCAAAAGGTTCGTCCCCCTCGAACCGCATCATCACCTACCGCGTTCCGGAGGTGATGCAGCGTTCCAACTCGCGAAACACCGAACTCATCATCGATATCGGTCGCCAGAAAGCCTTTCTCCTCGTCAACGGAGCGGTGGGCTTGGAAACGCCGGTCTCCACGGCCCGATCCGGGAAATACACGCCGACCGGAACCTTCGTGATGACGGAAAGAATCCGCAGCGGGAAGATCTCCAATCTCTACGACGTGGAGATGCCGTTTTGGATGCGCCTGAACAACAGCGAGTTCGGCGTCCATGCCGGCTTCCTTCCCGGCTACCCGGCCTCCGCCGGTTGCATCCGCCTCCCCGCCGAGGCGGCCCAGTCCATCTTCAACGAGACCCGCCCGGGAACCCGGGTGCGCATCGTCGGTAATTGGAGACCGTCCCTCCTGGCCCAACCGGTCGCGTCCAACCCCGTTCCGAACAGCCCGCCGACCCCGCGCCGGGAACCCGTGCCCACCCGTCCCGTGCCTGTCGACAACCTGGGCCAGACCTTCAGCCGGATTCAAATCTAAAAACGCCAAAAGGTCAGGAGCGGCAGAATTCTCGTTTGACGCATCTGTCAGGATGGCCGAAGGGGCAGGAGCCCATGAGTGCCATCCTGACACGCGTCTTCCCGCACGTCTTGCTGCCTCTGCTCGTTCTCGGCCCGGGGCGGCTCTCCGCTTCCGCGCCCGTCGAAGTGGTCGAGATCCCCGCCAGTGAGGCCCATGCCGCGGCCTCCATGGATCAGCGTCTCCGGCCCCTGACCCTTGGCGAACAATATTCGCTGACCCGGATCGGCGCGATCCACGAAGGCCCCACCGAGGACTTCCCCCTCGCCGAGGGCACTCCGGGCACGGTTTTCGCCTGCCGCGACCTGATCGATAACGCCACCGGCGGGGCGGACCGGACCGCTCTCGTTGTGGAGGTGTCCCGCAAAAAAGCTTACCTCATGATTGACGGCGTCATGGTCCTCGAAACCCCGGTGAGCGTGGTCGGGAAAGGGGATTCGGTGCCTCTCGGCTGGCTTCCCGTCAGCGGGCGCTCGCGCGGATCCGCCCTCTCGTCGACCGAAGACGTCAAGCCTTCGTATTTCCTGAGGCTCGGCACCACCCCGTTCGGACTTCACTCGGACGACATCCGCCGCTTTTCCGCCGCCAGCGGCTGCATCCGCTTTCCCCGACCGGCCATGAAGACCGTTTTCGACCTCATCGAGGACGGCACCATGGTTTATGTTTGCGCCTCTTGGCTCGGTCCCGTCCGCTTGTCGCCCACCCCCACCCCCACCCCCGCCACCGTGACTTCAGTCCCGGTCATCCCGCCGAAACGTCCGCTTCCGGTCACGATCGAGGTTCCCTCTTCGGTGCAGGAAGCGTCGTTGGAACCGGAGCCGTCCCCGGTTCCCCCGCCGCCCCCAGCCCTCCCCACGCCGGAATCCATCGCGATTGCCACGCCGA
Organism: Verrucomicrobiota bacterium; assembly: GCA_018970725.1. Taxonomy (GTDB): domain Bacteria; phylum Verrucomicrobiota; class Verrucomicrobiia; order Verrucomicrobiales; family DEV007; genus V1-115. The sequence continues at coordinate 4,071 of JAGWVU010000032.1, read as the reverse complement.
CGGAAGTCGCCAAACCGGGACCCGCCATGGTCGCGCCCCCCGCTGGGGAAGCGGAGCCGGAGGATTTTCCGGTGGTCTCGGCCCCGCCAGTCAGGAAAAGGCCCGCCTCACGTTCCCACCCGGAACCGGAGGAGCCGTTGCCGCCCTTTGAGTGGGAGTCCGCTCCGCGTCCCGTGGAGGAGTTCGCGGCCCCCGTAGCGAAAGAGAACGGGAGCCCTCAAATGGTCCGTATCCGGGATCTGCTGGGCGGCTTTGCCGAGAACCCGGCGGCGATGATCAAGCCCTTGATTCCGGTCACCGGCAGGAACGTCCACAAGCCGGCGGCCTCCAAGACCCGCGAGACCCCCGAGGTGGTCCGTCTCCGTTCCTTGATCAAGGGCAAATGACCCCTCCGGGGTGTCCCGGACCAGCTCAATCAGGTTCCTACCGAACGATCTCGACCTGAGCCCGTTCCTTGCCTAACCTGTAGTATCAAGGTCAGCAATTCAAAACTTTCCCAGTTTTCGGCTTTTTTGAGATTGAGATGGCTTTTGATTCGCTTTTTAGAAATTCCATATTAGAAATCGGTCGCAGTTTGAGATTGCAGAGACTCGCCGCCCCTTTTAAAGCAGCTACTCATGCAGAGTTTATCCACGCTCCGCCAAGCCATCGAAGAAGCGCCCACCAATGTTCGCTTATGGCTTCTGTTCGGTCAGACACTGGTCAGCCAAGGCGAACTGTCGGAAGCCCGCAGAGCCTTCAATCAGGCCCTCCAGCTCGCTCCCACGGACCTCGAAGCCCGGCTCGGGATCGCCCAAGTGCTCTACCGGGAGGGCAACCTTTCCGAAGCCGCGGTGCGCGCCCAGTGCATCCTCAAAACAGACGCGACCTTCGCTCCCGCCCACCTTCTGATGTCCCGGATCTACCTGGCCGAGAACGATGCGGTCAAGGCGAACGAGCACTACGTGACGGCCCGTTCCATTAGCAAGGAACTGGCGGACGGCCAACTGGAGCGGGAAATTCTTCGTCACGGACGGTCACGCCCTCCGGGGGGCGAGCGCGGCGATGCGGACGACCGGCTCCGGCTCGCCGCCGGATTCAGCATGGACGCCGAGGACTTTGAGTGGGCGGAGCAGGCGGAAAACGAGTTGGCCGGCCGCGAGACCCACTCCATCGGACAAGACGATTTCGATCTCTTCGAGGAGGACGATCTCGGGTTCAACATCGATGAGTTCGAGCGTCCGAAGGGTTCGTTCGCCGATGTGGCCGGCTTGGAAGACGTGAAACAGGAGCTCCTGATGCGGCTCGTCTATCCGTATCAATACACCGATTTGTTCCGCGCCTACGGCAAGAAGGCCGGCGGTGGCGTTCTCCTCTACGGCCCGCCCGGCTGCGGGAAGTCGCTCGTCTGCCGCTCTCTGGCAGGGGAAACCAAGGCGGCGTTCTATTCCCTGCGCCTTCATCAGGTGCTCGAAATGTATATCGGCTGCAGCGAGAAAAACCTGAACAGCCTGTTTCAGATGGCCCGGGAAAACGCTCCCTCGATCATCTTCATCGATGAACTCGATGCCTTGGCCGGGCACCGCGGGGAAACCAAACAGAACCCGGCCCGGAGCGTGGTGAACCAGCTCCTGATCGAGTTGGACGGACACGACGGCAGCAACGAGGGAGTACTCATCATCGCCGCCACCAGCGCCATCGCGAACGTCGACTCCGCCTTCCTGCGCCCCGGTCGATTTGACCGGAGAATTCTCGTTCCCCTGCCGTGCCTGGCCTCCCGCGCCGCCATCCTGAGGATGCAGGCCCGCAACCGCCCGGTGTCCGGACTCGACTACGAGCAGCTCTCGACGATGCTCGAGGATTATTCCGGCGCAGACATCGCCCAAGTCTTCGAAGTGGCCGCGGAAGACGCGATCCGAATCGCCATGCGCAAGAAGCAGATCGAGCCCATCACGATGGAAACCATGGAAGCCGCCATCAAGAAGGTTGAACCTTCGGCCCGGTATTGGCGTCCAAGGAACGAGTGAGTCCGGGTTTCCCGAGAATTCAATTCCCACCGTGGTGAACATGCTCAAGGTCTGGATTCGGCTGCTTGGCCTCACGGCTGCCGTCCCCTGTCTCTGCCAGTGCTCGTCCACCACGGTGAACCGGGCTTGGGCGGGGTATGATCCGTTGCAATCCCCTCCGGCGGAAACCTCGGAAACCTTGGCCCGGGAAAGCGTCCACCTCGAGAGCCGGCTCCTGAAGCATCCCGGTGACCAACGGTCCCTCGCCCGGCTCGCGGACATCCGCTTTCTCCAGAAGAGGGAACGGGAGGCGGTCGAACTCTACCGGCGGCATCTCTCCGGATCCCGGCGTCCCGTCTCCGCCGAGCGGCGGGCGCGCTTCGGCACGGCCCTGTTGCATATCGAGCAGAACGGCGAAGCCCGGACCGTCCTCGAGCAAGTGCTCAAGGAGGATCCGCGGAACGCCCGGGCCCTTCTCTCGTATGCGGAATACCAAGCCGATATCGTGGGGAATTCCGCTTACGCCATGGACCTCCTCCAACGAGCCAAGCAGACGGGGGAAGTCTTCGTCCCCCCGGACTTCGAACAAGCTTTGCTTCACAACCTGAACTAGGGCGCCCCGGGCTTCATGGGCAACGGCTCGCCTCGAAACGCCCTTGGATCCGATTGGGGGAAGGCTCTCCGGATCTTTTGCTGCCGGATCGTCCTCTTCACGCTCGCGCTCTCTCCCGTCTGGGTGACCGCCAAGCTGATCTCCACCCACGCCGTCAATACCCCGTTTGGCGATGATTGGCGACTGGTGGACCAGCTCGAAAAACTTCACCTCTCCCAATTCTCCTGGAGCGAGCTCTGCCGCCCGGTGGACGGCGAACGCATCCCCCTGCCCCAAATCCTTCACTTGTCCGCGCTCCGCCTCACCGGTGGCGATGTCCGGACCGACGCCTGGATGAACTTCACCTGGCTTGCTGCGACTTCCTTCGGGGTTCTTTGGTTGCTCCTGCGCACCCTCGGCAGCGGCCCCGGGTCTGCCATCCTTTTCTTGATCGCCAACCTAGCCCTCTTTTCTCCGACCCAGGATTGGTTCGCCATGCGCGAATCCGCCGTGATCCTGCCGGTGGCTTGCCTCGTCTGGGCCAATCTGGCCGCCTCGGTTCCCGGCTCCACGGTCCTCAAGCTGCTGACCTGCGCCCTGCTCGCCGTCACCGCCTCCGCCACCGGGATTTATGGTCTCTCGCTTCTTCTCACCATCCCGGTACTCGCCACCTGCGCCATCGGCATTCCCTGCCGGGTCCGCCCTTGGATCATCGCCAGCACCTGGGGCCTCTTCACCCTTCTCGCCCTCCGCATCTATTTCCAAGACTTCGGCCCGCCTTCCCATGGCGGAAAATGGATGCCACCTTGGAAACAGGGCTTGGCCATGGTTTTCGAGGTTCTCTCGTCCCCCTTGACCGATCCCCGGTCCACCCCTCCGAAGATCAAAATCTGGGTCGGGGCGGCGCTCGCCACCACGCTGCTCGGTCTCGCCTCTTGGACGCTCTTCACCACGATCGCCCGCCGTCCACCTTGCCCTGGAGCGCGCCGGGCCCCCTGGCTCGCCCTAGGGGGAGGCGGTCTTCTGGGCATTGCCCTGGTCGCGGTCGCCCGGCTCTCCGCCGGAGGCAACTTCGCCCCCCCAGACGGCGGCTCGATGATCCCGGAACCTGCAGCGATCCCCGTCCTTCTCGGTGCCGTCGTCCCCCTCTTTCTCCCAGGCCGTCCTCAAAGACGCCCGAGGGCTAGACTGCTCTCCGCCGCTCTGCTCCTGCTCCTTCTCGGCACCCAGGCGACTCTCTGGGTGCGGGGAACCGCCACGCTCCAGAACCAATACGAGAGCCGCCTCAGAGCCCGCGTGGCCCTCCACCTCTGCAGGATTTTTCCTCCGGAGAATCCGCTTTCCTTCGGAACGTCGGATCCATCGACCATCCTCCGCCGCGCCAGATTTCTTCACGACGAAGGGTATCTCACCCCGCTGCCGCTGAGCGAACCGTTCTGGCCGGATCGACGCGTCTCCCCCCGGAAACTCCCGCCCCCCGATGCCGTCATCACC